>CALMGJ010000011.1 GCA_937863565.1 uncultured bacterium
TAAACCACATGCTCCACCGCTTGTGCGGGCCCCCGTCAATTCCTTTGAGTTTTAGTCTTGCGACCGTACTCCCCAGGCGGGGTACTTAACGCGTTAGCTACGACACTGGACTAAAATAAAATGTCCAACGCCTAGTACCCAACGTTTACGGCTAGGACTACCAGGGTATCTAATCCTGTTTGCTCCCCTAGCTTTCGTACCTCAGCGTCAGTAGCAGACCAGAAAGCCGCTTTCGCCTCTTGTGTTCTTCCCGATATCTACAGATTCCACCCTTCCACCGGGAATTCCGCTTTCCTCTTCTGCACTCTAGAATAGTAGTTCAACCTGCAAGCTTAAAGTTGAGCTTTAAGTTTTCACAGATTGCTTACAATTCCGCCTACGCACGCTTTACGCCCAGTGATTCCGAACAACGCTTGCCCTCTCCGTATTACCGCGGCTGCTGGCACGGAGTTAGCCAGGGCTTATTCTGGGTGTACCGTCAACGCTCCCATATATTTTACGAGAGCTTTTCTTCCACCCTAAAAGAGGTTTACAACAAATAATGCCTTCGTCCCTCACGCGGTATTGCTGCGTCAGAGTTTCCTCCATTGCGCAAAATTCCCGACTGCTGCCTCCCGTAGGAGTCAGGCCCGTGTCTCAGTGCCCATGTGACCGTTCACCCTCTCAGGTCGGCTACCCGTCAGAGCCTTGGTGAGCCGTTACCTCACCAACAAGCTGATAGGCCGCGAGCCCATCTTGAAGTGGCAGGTCCTTGCGGATCCCCGCCTTTGATCTGACCCCTTGCGGGATCAGATATTATTCGGAATTACCCGCCGTTTCCAGCGATTATTCCAATCTCCAAGGTAGGTTGCTCACGTGTTACTCACCCGTCCGCCAAGCACCTTGCGGCGCTTCGACTTGCATGTATTAGGCATACCGCCAGCGTTAGTTCTGAGCCAGGATCAAACTCTCAGTAAAAAAGGTTTGAACCTTGATGCTTTGATTGTAAAGCTTAAAAATGTTTTGTTTTTTAGGAATTGCATCCCTTACCTTTCGCATTGAGTCAAAGAACAGTTTTTTTTATTTTCAAAAAAGTTATTATAGCAAAAAATAAAAAGGTTGTCAAGCGATTTTTAAAAATATTTTTTTGAGGTGGTCATAAACCCGCAGAGGCTTAGCAGCGGATATTGAAAGAGCAAATATATATGGGATCATTTATTGATCGCAACATATTATAATACAATAATGGTTTTAAGTCAAGGATTTTTTTAATATTTCAGGATGATCCGTCTTATCGGTACCGGATTTCATCCTCATATCTCTCTAAATATTGGATATACCTTTATTTTCGAGTAAGAATAAGCGGTTTATATGCATTAATAGGGCCGCCCCCGGTTCATTCGGTTTTCCGATTTTTTAGGGATTTCCATGTAAAAATACCTGCGAACTATAAAAAAACTTGAAAAATACCATAAGTTTTTATATAATACCATATGTTTAACAGATTCGGTAAGTTCTTATTCAAGAAAAGAAGCGTGACCCCGCTTCCCTTCATCGTCGTTTTTCCGTTCATCTTCGGAAAAGCCCCTCTCCTATTCCCTGTTGAGGACCCGTTCTGGCTTCTTGTGATATGCTCTGTTTTCATTATTTACGGTGAGGCGGTGCGTATGGGAGCGGTTTCTTATATCGGGTCCATTTCGCGGACCAGAGGAACTGCAACAGGGAATCTCATCGTGGACGGGCCGTATGCGCTCTGCCGCAATCCGCTCTATGCCGGGAATTTTTTCATTTTCGCCGGATTCGTTTTCACGGCAAACAATATCATCTACATCGCTGCGGCGCTTATACTTTTCTTTATACAGTATCTATACATAATCAAATTCGAAGAAGAAGTACTACGAGAGAAATTCGGAGAGACCTATCTCGTCTATAAAAGGTCCGTGCCCTCCATTTTTCCGAGACCCGAGGCTGTTTTTAAACTTGAGAATTACCGCGGATTCAATGCCGGCCGGGCGATTAAATCGGAACGATGGACTTTGATCGCGGTCTTATTGTTCATCGCCATTCCTTTTATCTGTTATTATTATTCCCGCGTACTGCCCAGTCCTTTCGACAGGGTTCTGGAGATCATAACCGGGATTTTTTCCTGACCTTCGCAAATCTTTTTGATATTTTCAAATTTCTCTTTGCATTAAGGTAGAAAAGTCCGTCGGCGGTTTTTTTCCCGTACCGCTCCTTTACCGAAATGTAAAGATCCCAAAGTCCGGAAGGGTCCTCGATGAGAGGTTTATGCATCCCGTCAAAATCGCTGCCTATGGCAATACATTCGCCGAATCCTTCCGAAAGTGCGTAATCGATATGCCGGAAGAAATCTTCAAGGGGTCTGCCGTTCCCGAGAAAAGGAAGAAAAAAATTCAATCCGATCAGGCCGCCTTTTCTTTTGATCGAAGCGGCTTGCCATTTCCTGATATTGCGCGGATGCTCATGAACTTCGCGAAAATTGGAGTGCGTTGCAAGAACAACCGATGCTTTTTCAAAGACCTGCTCCGAGGTCCGTTCCGAAGCATGCGAAATATCAACGGCTATATCCATTGCGTTCAATTCACGAATAAGGGATCTTCCTTCCGCGGTGAGTCCCCGGTTCTTCCCCATGCATCCACCGGCCCATCTATTATCCCTGTTCCATACTAGCGAAACGATGCCGATTCCCCATGTCCTTATAAAATCAAGCGCTTCTTCCGTACCGGAGAACGCCGAAAGCCCTTCCAGCGAAAATACATATTCAAGACTGCGACCGAAATGCGGAACCCGGGCCAGGAATTTTCTCACATACGCTTCTTTCACTTTCCGTGATTCGCCTTTCAGGAAACAGAATGCGAAATTGATGCCGGCCCTTTTTATTCCCGAAAGCGTTTTTCCAGAGACGACCGGTTTTCGGGAAAGAGGCGTATCGCAATGGAGATCAATCAATTCCACGGATGCTTTTTCCGAAGTTGAGGACGAATCGAGACAACAGAAGCTCGAAATTGACATACCTGCGGCAGGCTTTTACGGCATCGTCTATTACAACCGAGCTCAAGGTCATTATCCGTACCCGCAGTTCGAGGTCTTCGTTCACATTCTTTTGTTTCGTTTTATTGGCAGAGGAAATGGCAAAGTAGAATTTCTTGAATTTCTCATGGATGTTCTTCTCTATCAGCATCTTGTGCATCACCGTTCTCAGAAAATCGAAAAAATCTGCGGCCGTTCTGAAATACTCCCTTGTTTCCTTTGAGAACATCTGTTCGATCGAGGTGGCCGAATCTATGACATCCTGTACACCTGAACCCTTTTTCTCGAAAGTATCGGACAATTTATCAATGATGCCCATATAGCGTTCAAAGGCACCCTCCGAGAGTTCCTTGTATCTTCCTATGCTGCCTTCGGACAGCTCCGCGATTATTGGATCGTTTGGAAGCTCCGAGATCTGTATGAGGCGTGTAAGTTCTTCTGGTGCAAGTTTTTTAAATGTGATCTTCTGGCACCGGGATTGTATCGTCGGGAGTATTCTGCCGATCTCCTCCGTTATCAGGATGAGGCACATATAGGCAGGCGGCTCTTCGAGCAGTTTCAGGAGGTTATTAAGTGATGCCACTGAAAGATCGGCCACATCGTCAATGATCACGATCTTTTTCTCTCCGATATTCGGCTTGAATACGGATGCGGAGATGACGTCGTCTATCGTATCGCGCAGACTTTCGGTTTTTCTTCCTTCCTCAGACGATCTTTTAATGTTCACGAGGGGATCGATCAATGTCACATCGGGAAATTCGGAATTTTCAATAGCGCGGCATGAGAAGCATGTGCCGCAAGGTTTCACAGGGCCGCCCGTGCAGTTGAGAAGTTTAGAAAGCTCCACTGCCGTTTTGAATTTACCTACGCCGCGGGGTCCGTGAAAGAGGAACGCGTTCGGTATCCTATCCTGTTCAAATTCCTTTATTATGAATTTCTTTACCGTCTCATGACCGGTGATCGAGTCAAATGCCATATTTCTCCTTAAGGATCGTTCCTATCTCCGAGAAGACATCTTCTATCGGCCTTTCGCCGTTGATGAGGTGAATATTATCGCGGAATTCTCCCAGTTTTTTAAAACCCTCGTAGATCTTCAGATGAAATTTCATGTGCTCCTGTTCAAGACGGTCGCCTTTAGCGAACCCTTCCTTGTTGCTTTCCGCCTTCGCCCGCCGGAGTCCGATGGAAGGATGTACCATAAGAACGAACGTGATATCCGGCATGCATCTTTCCACCGCGGGGCGGTTGATGGCGAACACTTTCTCTATTCCGAGGTCTCGGCCCGCGCCCTGATAGACCAAAGAGGAATCTATGAATCTGTCGCAGAGCACGGTAGTGCCTTCGTCTACAGCAGGTTTTATCACTTCTCTTACGATCTGCGCGCGCGAGGAGGCATAGAGATAACTCTCCGTTGCAGGATACATCTCCTTGAAATCCGGGTTGAGCAGTATCTCTCTGATCTTCTCACCTATCGGAGTTCCTCCCGGCTCTCTCGTTCTGAGGACCTTAAGCCCTTTTTCTTCAAGGTATGCGGCAAGCAGTTTTATCTGCGTAGTTTTACCGCATCCTTCCGGACCTTCAAATGTAATGAACAGCCCCTTTTTCTTCATTTCACTATCCCCGCGAAGGAGTCCGCATCGCTTTTGCGGATCTCAGTGCTCTTCTTGATGATCCAAAGGAAAGAGCCGGCTTCGCTGTATTTTACTATCACATTCTCGCTGTTTATTATGAAGCTGCATTCGGAGAAATTCTCCGGGACCTCGGCAAGCGCATCCTTCAATCCGGGAACAAGCGCAGAAAGATTATCCGCAAAGATCTGCCTGTTCTCGAAGATCCTCCGTAAGGCCATGACTCTGTATTCGCTCTCTCTTGTCGCGAAGTCAATGTAGTATTTAACGTCCCTCATCGTATCGGAGAGGTACTCTATTCCTTCGGGAAAATGTTTATCGAGTACCATCTCGCAAAATCTGAATTTCATATAATCTCCCTTGAAAAGAAGCGATGCGGGAAGGATATTGAATCCGGAATCGTCCACCCTGATGCAATTCGTGAAGTTGACGGTCATCTGCGGATTATTAAGGATGATATCTTTCACGATCGCAACCGAATGATCGGAAAAAACATGTTTCGGGGCATTGAATTCAATTATGGGCCGGTCGTTCACATTTAGGGAATGAGTATCGAGAAGATATTTATTCAAGGACCTTGCATCTCCGGTCTTGAGGTAGAAGAATTCCTCCACATTCTTGAAATTATTGAAATATTTAAAATTCCCTTCCCGCGCCATGTCCTTTACGAGAGCAAGTCGCTCCTCTATGTTCAGGTAATCGTTTTTGATCGGGGATGCGGATGCCAGTATGAACATATCGGTACCGGAAAGCCACCAGAACGATATATGCGGAAAAACAGAATTCACTGTTTTAAGGACGGTCTTGACGGTAGCAAGGTCCACCTGATAGATCGGGAACCACTGGCAGAATATACCCCCGGGATTCAAGTGCGCCGAAACGAGTTCAAAGTATTCTTTTGTAAAAAGAAGAGAAACGCCGGAGAGCCACGGATTGCTCGGCTCTGACGTGATGATGTCGTACCGGTTCTCCGGGTTCAGCAGAAGAAAAGTCCGTGCATCATTGCAGATCACTTCGGAACGCGAATCGTTAAAAACGCCTTTATTGATCTTTTCGAAGTATTTAGCCGCTTCGATCACGGCGGGTTCGATCTCGACACTGTCCACTCTTTCGATGAATGGGAACGCGAGAAGAGCGGAACTTGTAGAACCGCTGCCCAATCCCACTACAAGCGCATTGCGCGGCAACGGATGAAAAAAGGCCGGGATGACACCCGCTGCTTTCTGGGCTTCTTCGTCCCCGTATGACGCATCGGCTTTTCCGTCGAGTTTCAGCGATAATTGATCCTTGTCGCGGTATTTCAGGACCGAGACATTCTGGTATATGCTGTCTTTGAAAAAAAGGATATCGTACTTCGACCGGTCATAGACGGCATTTTCCTTGATCACGTTCGTGACGACCATCTTCGGGTCCCATTTCGGGCCTGCGATAACAAGCACGCAGAGAACCCCGGCCAGGACTTTCCCAGTACGCTCTTTCACAAGAAAGAAAATTAAAACGGAAATAATGAGAGGGATGAGAAGAAGGGTCGCTCTGAGGCCCAGTGCAGGTATGAACAGAAGACTTGTCAGAAGGCTTCCGGAGACGGCCCCAATGGAATTTACACCGTATAGATAGCCCGAAGCGGATTCTCCCGCCCGTACAACTCCCGCTCTTATGATAAGAGGGAATGTAATGCCGAAGCATACCGAAGGGATCAGTATTATCCCGAATACGACAATGAACTCGATCGCGAAAAATGTTCCTGCCGTAGGAAGAAGCGCGTTCTTGATGCCCATCATAAAAGATGGCAGGAACTGGAAAAGGTATGTGCTGAGGATGAAATACATCGAGAGCGTGATAAGGCATGCTGCAAGCAGTCCCTTTCCGTTTTTATACTTTTCAAATATCAGCGAGCCGGCAAAGATGCCGGTAAGATATGCCGTGAGAATGATCGAGAACGAATACACCGTCGTGCCGAACACCGGAGCCAGTACCCTGTTCAGGGCTACTTCGAAAATAAAAGAAACGAATCCCGTTACGAAGATCAGAGCCGGAAGGCCCGGACCTGACCCGGCAGGAGCTTTTTCGCCTGCGGATACAGGAGCGTGTGTAGTTGCTGGAGCCAGCTTCCATACGATAAGACCGGTAAGCACCGCTGCGGCGGCGGCAGAAAACAGAGTATCCTTCAGGCCCAGGTGGCGTATCAGTACGAAACCGGCAAGGAGCGCACCTGCGGCACCTCCGAGCGTATTTGCCGCATATAGGTATGGGATCCCTGCAAGGTCTCCTGTCTCGTTTTTCCATGCCCTTACAAGAAGCGGGTATGTCGTGCCCATGAAAAAAGTGGGAACTATCAGCATTAAAAAGGCTATCAGGAATTTATAAAAAAGAAAAAGTGCATTGATACGGAAGGCCAGTCTGTATAAAACATGTAAATTTTTTCCGATAAATTCGAAAGCGGGATAGAATGCAAGTACGGACATTCCTATGACAGCAACAACGGTCCCGTATGTTCTGAGCGGGTTTTTAACTCTCTCCAGTTTTCGGGAGATCCAGAAGGACCCCGCAGTAACGCCGAACATGAACGATGCGATGACAACGGAAACCGAATAGATAGTGGATCCGAAAACCGCGTTGAAGAAGCGGCTCCATACGACTTGAAAAATAAGGCCCAGCATTCCCGATACCGTGAAGGGGATAAAATAAAGCGGCATTTTTTTCATTTAAAGATCAGTTTGACCTTTTTATCAAGTACCTGCCCGGGGGCAACGGTTATCTGTTCGACATAATCCTCGCAATTGGGGTTTTTCAAAACGAGTGAGTGAGAACCCACCGTGATGCTGATCGGCTTTGCGATAGGCGTGGTCCCGTAGCTTTTACCGTCTATGAAAACTTCCGCCCAAGGCTGCGAATTGACCTTTATCATCCCGAAATTGCTTTCGAGGACATAGGAAAGCCGGTTATCGCCCTCATTGACATCGAATATCTCTTCGATCGTTTTAAAATCCGAATGCACTATCTTGATGCGGTGTTTGCCCACCAAAAGCGTTTGCGGTCTGATCGGGAACATGCCCACTTTCTTGTCGTCTATGTAGATCGTAGGGAAACCGCCCTTTACGACAAAATAGACCTTGCCGTATTTTTCCACGAATTTTGTAAGCGTATAATCGAGCGTTCTTGATGTTTTATCCCCGAAATTCACTTCATCATAATGCGTATTATAGCCCTTGAGGACGATCTTCAGTGTCTGTTTGCCGTAGGGTACGGTCGAAGTTATCGGAGTGGTCCCCAGCTTTTTAGTACCCAGGTAGAATTCGGCGCCAAGCGGGTCCGTTTTGAAAGTGAACACATCCTCGCTCTTTTTAAGGGGAATATCGTACTGCTTCCTTCCGCCCTCGAAGATCTGAACTTCTTCCTTATGCGTATAGTATCCTTTTTTCGCAACCTCTATCACATGATTGCCGATATTGATATTGATCTCGACGCCGAAATCCTTTTCCTCTCCGTCCAGTTTCAGTTTAGCATCTGCGGGACTTATATTGAATTTTGTTATCTGATAATTGATCTTTTCAAGGTTGTAAGACCTGGATGTTTTATCGCCTTTGACTATGTTCACGACCTCTTTTTTGGGAAGGTAAAGGTCTTTTTTTATCTCTATTTCATAATCGCCGGGCTTGACGCTCATGCTGAGCGGCGACATCTTCTCGTTCAATGTCCCGTTGATGTATATCTGGGCATCCGCAGGATTCGTTTCTATCATGAGCTGGGTCTTGACCCTGAACACGGTGAAGTACAGGGTTACCGCAAGAAGAACGACAAAGGCGGCAACGATCGGTACGATCGGAACTTTCGACGAGGTCATGGCCTTCTCTATTTTTTCAAGGTATTCCGACGCCTCTTTGTGCCCGGGTTCCCAAAGGAGGACCTTGTTGAAATTCGCGGTGGCAACGGAGTATTTGCTCTTGCCCTCATTGAAGAGCTCAATGCCTTTTTTCATTTCCTTGTCGATTATATCGCTTTTAAATTTCTGCCAGTATGTGCTTATAGATCTTAAAAAATTCTTTATTATGCCTTCGCTCGGATTGATTCCGTATTTGGAGAAATAGGTCTCAATATCGGTAATGACCTCTTCGCAGTTCTTATATCTGTTGTTCTTGTCCTTTTCCACCATCTTCGCATAGATGCTTATCACGCTTTCGGAAAAAGGCACATCAAGTTTGGGAACGGGGATCGGGTCCGGAGAGAGAATTTTCGCGATTATGGACATGTAATTGGATGTTTCGCCGTACGGTTTCGCTCCCGTCAGGAGTTCATAAAAAATTATGCCGGTAGAAAAGATATCGCTTTGATTATCGGCCACCTCTCCCTTCGCCTGTTCGGGGGCCATATACGCCGGTGTTCCCATAAGCGTGCCGGTCATGGTGAGATTGGCCGCATCCTCCGAATGGGCAAGACCGAAGTCCACGATCTTGACATACCCGTCTTTCGAGACCAGGATATTGCCCGGTTTGATATCCCTGTGCGTAACGCCCTGCGCGTGAGCAAAAGAGAGGCCTTTGAGAATGAAATACAGAAAGAGGAGGGCGATCTGTTCTGGCATTTTATTGCCGACATTCTTGATGATCGCCTTGAGATCGACGCCCTCGACATATTCCATGATGATGAAGAAGGTCTTATCGGTCTCAATGTACTCGTAGATCCTGACGATGTTCGGGTGTTCCAGTTTGGACAGCATCAGCGCTTCCCTTTTGAACCGGTCTATGAAGCTTCTGTCCTCAAGAAGGAAGGAATGAAGCTCCTTTACGCCCACTATCCTCTGCAGGGATTCCTGCAAGCCCTGATAAAAGGTGGCCATGCCGCCTTTTCCGACCTTTTTTTCAATTGAGTATCCGCCAACTTTTCTTTTATCTTCCATATTTTTTATTTTATCATATTTAGTTCATTTTTTCAATACATTTATTCATTATCTGTCATTGTAAGATAGAATGCCGCTTGATCCCCTCTTCCCTTTTTGTTCAACGAAATGGCCTTGACTTTATATCTCAATATATCAAAGCGGCTGAAGATGGACCTTTTCCGGCCATAGTGGAGAGACTTTTCGGAAAGCAGGGGAATGTCTCTTTTATACTGTTCACTCCCCCATACCTGAAAATCAGTGGAATCGTAAATGATCTGTTTCACTTTGAAACCGGCGGATCCGGCAAGCCTCTTCAGAGAATCCTCCGAGTAGATGAAATTATGCCTGGGGGCATCAAGTTGAACCCAATTCTCCCTGTATTTTTGCCAGGCCCAGCTGTTCATGAGCGGCGTCCGAATAAGGCAGAGGCCGCTCGGAGATAAAAGGCGCCTAACCTCTTTCAGCATTTCAACCGGTTCCTTCTCATGTTCGAACGAATGATTGAACATGACAATATCCCATTTCCCGTTCAAGTCCTTGAGCGTCATTTTCCCGATCATAAGACCTTCCGGCCCCAGGATCGTTTCCGTGATATACGGGTCTATACCCATGAGGTTTTTCATTCCCTCCCGGTGAAGAGCATAAAGGAGGTTACCTGTTCCGGACCCTACGTCAAGAATACGCGTTTCCTTCGTTATTCTTTTTCCCATTAGATACATGGAAATGAAATTGGGAAAGAAAAAAGTAATGACCCCGCCGATCAGGGTCCTTCTTTCGAATAAATGCGCATTCCGGAGATTGAATATCACTTCCTTGATCTTGGGGAGCGGAATCACCTTTATCTTTTCAAAACTGTCAAATTTCCCGGGGTAATATTTCCTGATATCCTCCGGCGGGGAAATTATCTGCATCGTATTGCAGGAGCGGCAAAGGAAATATTCGAATTGTTCGAATGTTCCTATCTTCTTTTCGGTGAGAATGAAGGGTGTCTGTTCTTCTTCAGAGCCGCAGATCCGGCACTTCATGAATGGGAACCGCTGGTAGAGGAAGAGTTCAGAACGGACATCAGCATCATTCTGAATTTTTTTTCCGTAAGGCGGCCAATGCGTATAGTCCCCTCCGAATCGGCGCCTTTTATGGCATGTTCGCATTTTCTCTCATAGGAAAGATTGATCCCCCGGATGCCGAGAATCTTCGCTATCATATTGAAGTGCAGCCGCATGCCGATGGAAATATCGCACATCGATAGCACATTAAAAGCGTTCTCCGGATCGAATTTGATCAAAAAACAATTGCCGGAAACATACCGTCTAAGGCGGTTCAGGATCTTTTCATCCTCCGGAGCGAATGGGATAAGAAGGAAAGTGTATTTCGGGTCCCCTTTGAATTCCGACAGAACGGAACCCAGAATCTTCACCGCGTGTTTTACATTGTGCCACGGTCTGAGATTTATCCCGATCACAATCCCGCTCTCTTTTTTTCCCGGAATTCCGGTGTATTCATCTTTGATCTCGTAGAGCGTATCCCGTGAAAGCATTGCTTTTGTCTTCATCCATTTCCCGGCCATTTCATAAGAATACCCGTCTCTAACGCTCAGGAAACTGCAGTAATCGAGTATCTTGAACGTAATGAGGCGGTTGAGATAGTTCACGAAAGGTCCCAGGCCGATATTCTGAAGTTTTACAGGCACGAGAAGAAGTCTGGCTATCACAATAAGCAGAATGTAATAGTAAAGAGAACGCTTGGATGTAATGTCCTGAAAGATGCCTCCTCCGGGGAAGATCATTTCCTTCGAGCCGAGAAGATAAGAAATGAACGAAAGCGGATCGTATTTGTAGAAACAGTGCACGCCGTATTTTTGTCTGTGAAGCCAGGGATCGGCGGTCAGGATAACGATATTTGCGCCTTCGCTTTTGAGTCTTTTCACGGTTCCGTCAAGTATGAGCTCGTCGCCGACATTACCGCTTCCGAAATAACCGCATAGCATGGTGTATGATCTCATCCCTTTCTTAACCCTCTCTTACTTATCATGCCTTCAAGGAGCAGCAGAAGATACCCTATGGCGGTCCCGAGGAGCAAACCCAGAATAGAGACGGCCACATTGACATAGAGCGGATGCGACAGGTGCTGAAAAGTGTTAAGGACGGAGATATATGAGACCATCCCGACGGGCAGCAATATGATCCATCTGATATCGGTCTTCATTTTCTTCAATGCCAGGATTAGAACGGGATACCCGATTACAAATTCCTTGAAGCGGGGACGGAAATAGAACGTCCTTTCGAGGCCTTCGCGGATAAAGCCTTCTGTCTTCGAGTACAGTATTCGGCCATTACCCGTTTTCAGGATGATCAGAAAAAGAAAAACAATGGCAAGGCCGGCAAAGAATACGCCAAACTCCTTCAAAGAGCGCTTTTCAAGGTACAGTATGCCGGCCGCTTGAATGAGCGAAGCGATAAAGGGAATGATGAACCCTATTTTGATCCCTCTGTATCTCAGGATATAACTCTGATATTCGATCGATGAAAATAACGCCGTACAGCCGATCCCAAGCACGGCGATAAGAAGGAAAGCCCTTAAATGATCGAGGCGGCCGTTGATAAGCGCGCTCTGGATGCCGAATATCGTCGCTGTATTAAGGGATAGAAGATATAAAAACAAAAACCATCTCTCGCGGGCGGCATATGAAAAAATAAGATAAACGGACATAAGAAGGCAGGTCCAGACGGGTACGCCGATATTTTTCACGCGTTTATTTATGATAAAAGCCGCAAGAATGAACGATATGAACAAAATGAGTTTGCCGAGCATCCCGCTGCTGAAGTACCGTACGGGTTCCACTTTTAAAGAAATCTTCCTTTTAAGCAGCGGGTCGATCCTGGTCTTGAGATAAGAGCGCCCGGCGGGAAGGATGAAGACCCTGATGCCCCTTTCCACGGCGGCTCGACGGAAACGCCTGGATATTTCCGTATCGTTCAGTTTTAGCGCCTCGTCCTGAGGCACTTCATGCGCACGAACGATCTTCAGCCCGGCATAGTATGCGGGGATTTCGCCATGATCCGGGAGTCTCAGGTTTTCGGGGATGATCACGGGCAGCCCGAAGAGCTCAAGTTTTTCAAAATACGCTTTCGGATTGCTCTTGATCTCCGCTTCCGTTATCAATACGGCCTCTATTTGGGATATCTTCCGCTCCTTAAGAAGGCGCGAGATACTAACCGTTCTTTCTCCGCAGGCAATGTTCCGGTATGTTCCGCTGTCCACCGTTTCAAGATAAGTGATATCCAGGGCTTTGAGTTCGGATCCTATGCGGAACACGGAAAAAAAACCGATCAGGATCAAAAGCGCAATAAGGTATAGTGCTGAATCTCTACCCATCCTCCTGTTCCATTCTCTTCAAGATGCGTTTTCTTCGTATTCTATAAAAAATATAGGAAATTATCAATAGTAGGGCCCCAAGAACGAATAGCGCATTCATATCTATAAGCGACAGTATATTGACATCAGCTCTTAGCCTGTCATAAAATAAAGAATACTCGCCGGAAATATCATTCCCGAACATAAGGCCGAAAGATCTTCTCCAGTCCTCTGCCGACCGGAGACTTCTTATATAGTTCAGAATACGCCGTTTTCCGTATTTGGCGGCAAGATAAGCGATGAAGGCATGGGCAAGCTGATAAGACATCGCATCGGAGTAGAACTCGCTTCGCGACATCTCCAGAAGACCGCTCTTCTTCCGTAACAGAAGCATGAACCTGAACATATTATTATCCGAGTAATTCTGGCCGAGATACTGCACCATGCCTTCGTCGAGCCAGATGGGAATGTCCGGGCCCGCAAGATCATTTAGAAGCACATGACCTATCTCATGGTAGACGAGATTGTCAAGGCTATTGAAAGGGGAGAGCCCGAGTTTCACGGGAACAAGCACAGTGATGTTCCTTTCCGCAGGTACGGCAAATGCGGAAGTATTCTCGAAACCGGCGGCCTTGTCCCCCTTTTCCCTCTTTCTGAAAAGGACCTTCACCGGCGAAGGCGCCGTTATTCCGAGTTCTTCGGCAAGAGAAATGGCATAATCGTTCCAAGCCATCAGCTGGGCGTTTTTTATTTCGATGGGCGCGGACTTCTCCATTTCAATGATGCCGTAGCGGACCAAGGTCTCCGGCCTGCATAATACGCCGAATAAAAAAAGGACCAGTACGATCGAATGTTTAAACAATCCTTCTCCCGTTTTTCATATAAAGCGTTTCATTTTTACTGCGGATATTACGGTTTATTCTAAGGATATTCCGTTTGATCCTTTGCCGGTACTACTCTTCTTTTCGTGTCAAAGGGCTCATTTGATCTTTTGCCAATATTTTTCCTGTTCTTCGATAGTCATCCTCGAAAGCTCCTTCCCGTCCTTTTTCACTGCTCTTTCCATCTTTTTGAACCTTGACAGGAATTTTCCGTTCGCTTTTTGAAGGGCCTCTTCCGATTCGATACCAAGATGGCGCGCGACATTGACAAAAGTGAACAGCATATCCCCGTATTCTTCTATGATCTTTTCTTTTTTCTTCGACCGTACGGCCCTGCGGAATTCGGCCGCTTCTTCATCTATCTTTTCAGCAGCGGATTCCGGACCGGTCCAATCGAATCCGATGCGCGAAGCCTTCTCCTGCATGCGGAAAGCTTTTAAAAGCGCCGGCAGTGAGGCGGGCACTCCCGCGAGCGCAGAACGCCCGTCTTTTTCCCGGTTCTTGAGCCGCTCCCAGTTTTTCAGCACATCTCCCTCACCCTTCACCTTGATCGCGCCGAATACGTGCGGATGCCGTCTAATGAGTTTTTCATTTACTCCGGAGATGACATCGGCATCTTTTATCTTATATTCCTTTTCTGCAAGTTCCATCATGAAAATGGCAAGAAAGAAAAGGTCTCCGAGCTCTTCTTTTATCCCGTCTCGGTCTTTTTTCTTGACCTCCTCCACAAGTTCATAACATTCCTCGATTATATGCTTCGCCATGCTTGAAAGCGTCTGTTTTCTGTCCCACGGGCATCCCTTTTTCCCGAGAAGGCGTTTTATCGTTGAGACAAGCTCATCTAAGGGTTCTTTTTTCGATCTCATTTATCAGCTCCTTCCATTCGGGATATTTCGCATGCAGCTCTTCCTTCTGCAGGCCTCTCTTCTCTATGTATGAGGATATCTTCCTGACAGGAAGTGGAGCAGGCAGCATTTCTATTTCATAATAGCACGAAGAGGCGATAAGGTCGGCATAAACCGTGTTCAGCCGGGACGGGTCGGTCGTTCCTGAAATGATGCGTTTAAGTATGGCAAGCGCTTCCGCGTGCGCCGAGTTCTTAGCAAGAAAAACGGCTTTTTTAAAATACAGCTCGGCGGAATTCGGGACTATTTTTAGAAATTCATTAATGTATTCTATCTCGAACCTGCTTCCCATTCTCGCGCAGACCGAAATGAGATTATTCAATATCAGTTTCTTCTCGCCGATATTGCCCATCTGCTCTGCCGTTTCCAGAGCGCTCTGGAAACCGGTGAGCGAACCGTGAAGATCTCCGCTTTTATATCTTAAGAAAGCCCTCTGCTTTTGTGTGTAAAGTCTGGCCTTTAGTATCTCTGCCGCAAGCTTTTCCTTTCTCTCCCCCTCGATATAGATAAGGGAGGACTCAAGAAGTTCAACGCTTTTCTCTACTCTTGAAAGCAGTTCTCCGAACGGCGGATCAAGGATATCCTTCAGGGCAGAGGTCACCTCGGTAAGCTGTATCAGGGCAGGAAGATTGAACGGTTCTATTTCTAAGGCGCTTTTCAGGTATTCCTCGGCAAGGCCGAGCTGTCCCAATTTGGTATAGCCGACACCGATATTGTACCGTATTTCATAGTAGGCAGGTTTTAGTGCGTCGGCCGCTTTAAGATGGGATATGCCTGTTTCAATGAGTTCCCCAGAGCGGTTGTCCGGCGTTTTTTTCTGGGCCAGCATCAGAAAATCATTGCCGAGCTGATAGTGAGCATGCACCGAACGGGAATCCCATTTCAGCGACATTTCGAGCTCTCCGATCGACCGCATTATCGCATCTTCGTTCATATCTTTCGCATTGAGCTGATAAAGACCCGCACCCCTGGAAAGGTGAAATGAGCCCTTGAGGTTTTGCACTCTTATGAAAAGGATGAGCGCGATAAAAGCGGCAAAAAGCGCCAATACTTTTCTTGGAACTCTGAAGGAAGAACGTATACCGGATGTGAAAATACCCAAAGAGACGGCGAACAATGAGAGCGCGGGTTCATAATTCAGGACCACGGATATCAGATTATCCGCATACATCAGTATGAACATGAAAAGGAACGCTTCCTTAAGCGGTTCCGGTTTTTCCCGGCGCGCCAAGAACACGGCGCACAGGAAAATGAAGATGTACCATAAGAATCCGGGGACCGATCCGTTGATCGCCCATTCGAGCGCCTGATTGTGCGGATGCCTTGCATGAGTGGAGAGATTGACGAGATGTTCGTCATTCAGGAACCGGGCCTGGTATTCGGGGTAGAACATCCTGAATCCGGCATATCCGAGACCGAGTGGTTTTTCCTTTACTATGGAGAGCGCGGTTTTCCACATGAGGCTCCGCTGGCCGACCGAGCCGCTCTGCTCCTTCAACTGACGCGGTATATTGAGAAGCCTTTTTGATGTAGAGGGTATTACAAGGGCGGTGACGGCCATCGCCGCAAGGAAAGCGAGCAGAGCGTATTTTTTCCTGTAGAGGATGAATAGGAATGCGGTAAGAGCGAAAGCAAGGAGCACTCCTCTCGTTCCGCTGCCGATAATTGAAAGAAATTCAATAAGAAAGGCGGCAAGAAGAAGCGGAGACCTTTTTGTCATGTATGTGTAAAATGTCAATCCCATTATCCCCAGCATATACCCCGAGTAGAAGTTCGGATTCCCCAGCGTGCCGACTATCCTTTGGGAAAAAGGTTCCGAATATTTCCGCGCAGGCATAAGCGGATCAAGGCCGGCCCATTGCATGAGACCCCATAGCGCAAGGATCACGCCGGAGTACATTAAAAAACCGGCGAAACGTTCTTTATCGCGTATATTCTTAGCAAAAAAATAAATGCATACGAAGCCCTGGAAATGTATGACGAATTCGGCGAAGCGGTCTGACAAATGACCGTTCAGGGAGAACAGGCACGTCAGAAAGACGCCTGAGACGATCACGATATCGAATAATGAAAAACGCAGCTCTTTCTTTTTTGTCAGATATGACGCAAAAAGGGCCAAGAGAAAAACGCTGAACACCACTTCTTTCACAAGATACGGATTATATGTCGCGAACCAGAAGAAAAAACCCAATGAAGCAAGGGCGGCGGCTAAAATCCGGTCCGCCGTATCCTTGAGAAATATTCCGGCGGGGATGCAAAAGAGAAAGAAGAAGAGCGCCGTGATTAGAGGAAGCCGGCCCAGGCCGGGGATCAAGAACGCAAGAAGGAGAAGAAGGCCCGAAAGAAGCGCAGCAAAGAGCGTCGTCGTTCTGTTAAATAAGCGCATCGAGATATTCGCCCTTTTTGAGAACCGCGGAAAATGCGGGGAGTCCCGACAACTTTTCGATGATATCCATCTGAGACCTTACAGCGGGAGGGCTCACCGGGATGAGTGAATAGGATAGAATCCTCTTGAAGACCTCTCTGGCAGGGATGTCTGTCACTGTACTGCTTTTTCCGAAACCGTCAAGAAAATAAAGTGCTTTAATTCGCTTTTTCTCCGAGCAGTACATGTCCCTGCTCAAGACGCGGTCCACGGGGAGGGCCGCTTTTTCTCCCTCCGTGCCCGGGACCTCCCCCGGGAATAATTCTAAAAGCGCATCTTTTTTCAAATGCAGCGGTTTAAGAAAAGGGTGGGCAAAAAGATCGCTGTCAATAACGGCGGTGTCGTCTCCGAGAAGAGGTCTTCCCCGCAGAGCAAGGCGGACCGCATTTGAACTTTTTCCGCTGCCGCTGTTTCCGAAAACAAGCACCGCATCTCCGCCTTCGGCATTGGCGCCGGCATGCGCGGTGAAATATCCGAATATCCTGAGCGAAATCTCGAATATCGGGGTCATGATGAACTGATGAAAATAGCTCTGATCCCAGTTCTCATTCATATTGCCCGCGAAAGAAACCCGCCTTTCGGATCTTTCTATCATCACATAGAATATCCCGTCAAGCAGCAAGTAGATTTCATTCCCCTGATGCCATATCTTGAGCTTCCGCTCTTCATGGGATGGGACCAGGCCTTTCATATCCGGATAGTAGCCCAGATCGAGGTTTTTCGTATCGAAGAACCTGATAAATATTTCCCGGCCTTCCGGTTCACTGTTCTTTTCTGGGAAAAACGACAAGATCCACTCTTTGACAAGAGCAGATCCGGAGAAATAATTGATTGCTGAAAAACTCAGCGGTTTCTTAAAAAAAAACCGCTATCCGACATTTGTTCAAGTATAAGGAAAGTTTCCTTGATACCTGCGCTCACCTTAGCCCTTGATCGCGGGGGGTTCGCCTGTGCACCTGGTAAGGGTACAGTCAGCCGAATTTGACGTACCTTCGAGTGCAACGGTTGCTGTCGTTGACTCTCTTACTTTATTGTACTTTATCAGTACGGGTTTTTGGTACTTCTTTCGAATATTCATCCAAAACCTCCATTTTTATTTCCGTTAATCTGCATTTCTGCAGAGAGGGTGTGAACGGGTCTTTCATTTCCGCTTCGTTCATGCCCGGACAAACTCTGCAGTGATTTTTCAATCTGCATTTCATACATTTTACGAAATTATCATCATTGAAGTCAAGTATTTTTTGAAGATTTTTTGATTTTTCCCATAATTCCTTGAATTGCGTTGTTTTTAAGCTTCCCAGAGGCCGGCGCCAGACAATGCAGGGTAGAAGATCGCCGTTCGGTGCGATGGCAGCAGTAGATCTGCCGGCCGTGCACATGATGCGGGCATCCTTTTTCGGTTCCGCCTCAAATTCCGTCCAAAGGCTGTCCGAACCTGACATTTTTATCCGGAATCGTTCTGCGAATTTCACTTTATCTGAACTTGCAAGGTAATTCAGGGGACAGAAAGAACCCGAATCCGTGACGAAAAGTATCTCATCGAATGTGATCAGAAAACCGTTATCCCTGGCATACTTGTAGACCTTAGGGAGTTCCCAGGCATTGAAATCAAAGATCATATACTTCAGCCGGAGAGGAAGTCCGTGCTCTTTCATTAATCTGAACACTTCCATAAGTTTTCTGAAACTTCCGGGCACGCCCGTAACTTTGTCATGCGTTTCTTCTTTGATTCCGTAAATGCTGATATCGATATTCCGCAAACTGAGAGATTTCAATTTTCTTACGGAATTTTCATCAAGGATATAGCCGTTGGTGAAAACGGTCGTTGAGAACCTGAGATCTACGGCGGCGGCGAGAATTTCCCAGATATCCTTTCTCAGGAATATCTCTCCTCCAGTAAAAGCAAGTTCCAAGGTGCCGGCTTCCCTCAATTCCTTCAGTATACTGATCACCTTTTCCGTTCCGAGCTCCTCGGTATCCCTGATGTCCCTGACGCAGTGTATGCAGTTAAAATTACAGCGGTGAGTCAATTCGAAATTGATCGAAACAGGTATCCTATTATCGATTATCTTCTGTTGGATCTTTTTAAAATCGCCTGTTCCGCTCATCTGAACTCTCCCAATTTTTCGTATCTTTCGGCCGTGTTATCCGGCTCGAACATTATATGACTGCATTTTTCAAGCCACATATGCCCGGATATGCGTCCTTTCAACCTTTTTACGCCAAGAACAATATATATATCCGGATGGCGGTGTTTCAAATACGCATAACCGAGATAGGTATATCTTACACAGTTCCCGCAGAAAATGTTCATTCCGAACACCGTTTTGTACAGGATCCCGCTGATCGTCCTCATTATGTCTTCGTCGGAGAAACCGAAAAGGAGAACGGGTAATTTTTTTAAGGTCCGGACGATCCGTTTCGGTCCAAGATCGAAAAAGATCATTATCTCTATCAGTGTCAGCGTTAAGACCATTTCCAGTTTGAGTACCGTTCTCACTTCTCTTTTTCGATGATCTTCTCGCTGATAAGGTCCGCGACAATATACGCGATATCAGATCTTAGGTCCGTCCGCTCGATCTCTTTTCCGTATTCCGTATAAAGGCTGCCCTCGATCTCGGAAAATGACATCTTCTTCTCTATCATGTCAAAGATCTCGGTCCCCATCTCGTTCAGGCTGTAGTAATACTGGTTCTTGTTATTGTAAAGGACTATTTCCCCGTCAAGTTCATTGTACATGATATCCCTGCAAACCCTGAATTTGTCTTTAATATTGAACTTGATACGATGCCCCTCTATTTTAACGGCGAGGTCTCCCGTAGCATCATTCATCTCAAGTTCGGTCTTTTTTTCGTTGTCTTCCGGTCTGCTTGGTCCGTTCGTTCCATTTTCACCTTGCATGTTCTTTCTCCTTTATTCCGAGCATAGCCTGCCCTATCATTATTCGTGAAAAATCCTTTCTCTCTACCTGAAGTACTATCTCGCCTTTGAACATTACGGCGATATCATCGCAGATCTTGAGCAGTTCTTCGAGCTCAGTAGAAAAAATAAGTATCGCCTTGCCCATGTCCCGGGCCTCCATCAGAAGGTCGTGAACAAAGCGAACACTTGCAAGATCGAGGCCGCGCGTCGGGTTCTTGGCAATGATCACCTGTTTATCCGCAGAGAATTCCCTGGATAAGATGAATTTCTGCTGATTGCCCCCCGAAAGCGACGAAGCAGGGGCAGAAGCGGACGGATACTTAACTCCGTAGTGTTCCATCTCTTCTATCATCTTTTTCTTCTTCCCTTTCCTGTCGATCATCCCTCCCGGGCCGGGTTTTAAATTTTGCGGTGAAAGAAGATAGTTCTCCGAAAGAGGCATTTCCGGGACAAGCGCTTCCGTTGTTCTATCCTCCGGGATCAGGGCAATGCTCTGCCTGAGCGATCCGGAAACATCGCGCCCGTCCAGAAATATTTTTTTTATTCCATCTGCAGCTCCGACGATCACGTCGAAGAATTCTTTCTGGCCATTACCTTCGATGCCGGCGATGCCGAGTATCCTCTTTCTATGAAGTTTCAGATCCTTGATGTTCAAACGCCTCTTTTTGTATACCTGTTCGAACACGATATACGGTTCCTCGCCCGGAGCGGTATGGTCATACTGCTTTTCCTCGCATTTGAACAGTATGTCTATCAGGTGCTTTTCAGAGACCTCGGAAGCGCGGAAGTCTCCGAGGACCTTGCCTTTCGACATAGCGATCACCCGCGTGGAGACCTCGAAGATCTCAGATAATTTGTGAGTAATGAAAATGATAGTTTTGCCGGAAGCGGCAAGTTCCCTGAACACCTTATAAAGACCTTTAATCTCTTCTTCGGCAAGAAGGGCAGTAGGTTCATCGAAGATCAGAAGTTCATAATTCTTGTAAAGCAGTTTCAGAAGTTCCGTCTGCTGTTTCTCTCCGACGGAGATCTCGCCTGCTTTCCGTTCCAGGTTTACGGTCAATCCGTATTCCCTTTTCAGCGACTCGAGCTTTTTAACATACTCTTTTTTATTCAGGAAAGGGCGCCCGCCTTCGGCACCGAGTACTATATTCTCCCAAACCGTGAAATTGTCGATGAGAAGCAGATGCTGATGGACCATGCCTATGGAAAGCTCCCGGGCCTTGACCGGGTCGAGCGGAAGAATGCTTTTCCCGTTCACAAGGATATCCCCGGAATCGGGACCGTAAAGGCCTGTCAGCATTCTGACAAGCGTTGTTTTCCCCGCGCCGTTCTCTCCGAGAATGCTTACGATCTCCCCTCTGTCGAGCGTGAACGATATTCCGTCATTCGCCTTAAGATCGCCGAATGTTTTCGAGATATCCAGAATCTCAATCTTCATCCGCTCCTTCCAGGTTTATCCGTATCTTGCCGCTTATGATATCCCTTTTTATCTGTTCCACTTTTTCTATGATACCGGCATCAAGGAGGTCCTTATTATATTCATCGAGCGCATATCCAACCGCATCCTCCGCCAGGCCAAGCGCTACGGGGCCCGGTCTGAATTCTCCGTCCTTCAATTCCTTTATCGAGAAGTACACCGCCGTATCAACTCTTTTTATCATGCTCGTAAGGACATAGCCGGGCGCCAGGTAGTTCTGGTTCGAATCTACGCCTATGGCGAATTTTTTATTCTTTTCGGCGGATTTGATGACTCCGTTGCCCGTCGAACCGGCCGCGTGAAACACGATATCGGCCCCTTTTGAGAAAAGCGTATCTGCGAGGAGCTCTCCCTTTGTGGGATCGTGGAATGCCTCCTGGCCCGAACCGGCATATGTGATCTCCACTTTTATTTCAGGATCGATGTATCTGGCTCCCTGTATATAACCGAGTTCGAATTTTTTGATAAGCGGGACTTTCATCCCCCCAACGAACCCGATGTGTTTCGTTTTCGTTTTCAGGGCCGCAATGACCCCTACGAGGAAAGAACCCTCTTCTTCCTTAAAGATCAGGGATTTGATATTCTCGCCTTCGCATACGGTATCGATGATCACGAATTTTGTTCCCGGATAGAGTTTGGCCGCATCCGTTATCGAAGCGCCCATAAGGAAACCCACGCCGATGACGAGATCGCATCCCATCGATGCGAATGATGAAAGGTATTTCTTATCCTCGGACATTTTAGCCGGCTGGCCCAGATTGATATCGACGGATAATTCCTCTTCCGCCTTTTTCAGCCCGCGGTATGCGGAATCGTTGAAGGATTTATCTCCGAGGCCGCCCACGGAAAGCACCATGCCCACTTTGGGATTATCGGTCACGGCTGTATTTTTCTTCTCCGAACATGACATCAACACGAGCAGGCAGCAGATAACAACGGCCATTTTGGCGGATCTATTCATAATACCTCTTGACCAGGCCATCGGCAAGGTCTAATCCTTTTATTATTTGATTTTTTTTATGCATTTCCAAAACAATGCGGGGAGACGGGATCAGCGTGGCCATCTTCTCGAATAAAGCCGGAAAATCGATCGTGCCGTCACCCGGCGGAAGGTGGGCATCGCAATCGCCTGCATTATCGTGAAGATGAACTTCGATGATATCCGTACCGAGCGTGTCCAGCCATACGGATAGCGGGGCGTGCGAAAGAAAATGGGCATGTCCCGTGTCGAAACAGATGCTCAACGGATGAACTTCACAAAGGCCGTCGAAGATCCTTCTGAACGTATCGGGATCCCTTTCAAAAACATTCTCGATGAGGATATGCGCACCTTGCCTTTTTTCAAGCACGCCGGCGAGGAACCGTCGGGCATTTTCGAGCCATCTTTTTTCCATCTCGGGGACCTGCACTTTTTCGAACAAATATCCCGTATGCAGCACCACTGCGAGCGAGCCGAGATGCTCGGCGATGTCCAGCGCGGCATTGAGACGCCGCGCATATATCTCCGTAAAATGAGGATCGTCCGAGCCCAGATTGATCTCTTCCCAGGGAGCGTGAATAGTGGTTTTAAATCCTTCCGCCGCTTTTTTCAGATCGGAGATATCCTTCTCTTCCAGTTTACATATCCTGTATCCGCTTATGTATATCTCAAAACCGCAAAGCCGGGGATGTTTTTGGGCTTCATCGCTCCACCATGGTATCTCCCTGTAAGGAAGGTGCGAATAGAGCCCGGGCCTCACGGGATCATCTCTCTTTCAATGCGCACGGACAGGCTTTCGGCATCAAGGCCGAAGTGTTTCATCAGCTCCGCACAGCTGCCGCTCTCGCCGAACCTGTCGTCGATGCCGAGACGGACTACTTTTCGCGGCAGTTTCATGGACAGCAATTCCGAGACGGCGGAACCAAGGCCGCCGGCCGTTTGATGTTCTTCGACCGTGAATACGGTTTTTGCTGCAGAGGCATGGGCTAAGACAAATTTTTCGTCAATAGGCTTTATTGTGTGAAGGTTAAAAACTCCGCAATCTATACCGCGGGTTTTCAATATGCCGGCCGATGCTATCACTTCTGTTATGACAGGGCCGCACGCAAATATCGCTATATCTTTTCCCTGTTTTACCGTTATGCCCTTTCCGAACTCGAACGGGGAGGAACGCTTAGTATACACGGGTGTTTTCTCTCGCGCATATCTGATATATACAGGGCCTTTCCTCTCATAAGCGGCATATACCGCCTTTTCAGTCTCATATGCATCGGATGGCACGATAACGCTCATGTTCGGTATCACTCGCATAAGCGCTATATCCTCAAGGGCCTGGTGCGTGGCTCCGTCCGGACCCACCGATATACCCCCGTGCGCCCCGCCGAACTTGACATCGAGATCCATATAACATACGGTATTACGTACCTGATCCCAGGCGCGTCCGCTCAGGAATATCCCGTATGTGGAAACGAACGGGACCTTTCCGCACAAGGCAAGGCCGGCAGCCGTTCCCACCATATCCTGTTCGGATATGCCCATTTCGATGAAACGGTCCGGATATTCGTCCCTGAAGCCGGCAGTGCCCGTTGATTCCGAAAGATCCGCGCAAAGAACGTAAATATCTTCATGTTTTTCACCAAGGGCCTTAAGGCCGGCCGAGAAGCCCTCCCTGGTGGAAACAAGTCCCGCGTATTCTTTACCGCTCATTGCCCAACTCTCTCATCGCCTTCTCATACTCTTTTTTTCCGATGGGCTTGCCGTGCCATGAGGGATCGCCTTCCATAAAAGATACGCCCTTTCCCTTTATTGTATCAAAGATCAGCACTGACGGACCGGGCGAACCGGCGGATCCGGAGAAGACATCGCGTATGGACCCCATATCATGCCCGTTCCCGGTATACACCTTCCAACCTAGCGAGCCGAACCGCTCAGGGACAGGCTCCTTGTTCTTGACATCCCCGCATGAACCGTCGATCTGGTACCCGTTGCGGTCCACGATCGCGGTGATGTTCGAAAGACCGTAATGCCCTGCGGTGGCAGCTGCCTCCCATATCTGTCCTTCATCCAGTTCCCCATCGCCGAGAAGACAGTACACCCGGGCGGGCGATCCGTTCCCCGAGAGGGCGAAAGCCATTCCGTTGCCTATCGAAAGGCCCTGGCCCAGCGAGCCCGTGCTCGCATCGATGCCTTTCAATTTCAGCATATTGGGGTGCCCCTGCAGTGGCGAACCGAGGCGGCGGAGCGTGAAGAGGTCTTCTTCCGGAAAATAACCGCAAAGCGAAAGCACTGCGTATAGAGCCGGGCATACATGGCCCTTGCTGAGGATGAACCTGTCTCTGCCCACATCGCCGGGAGAGCCGGGATCATGCCGCATCACATTGAAGTACAGGTATACCAGAATATCAATGCATGAGAGGCTCCCTCCGGGATGGCCGGATCCGGCCTCGTATATCATTTTGATGATCAGCCTTCGGGCGGCGCGCGCCATGCCTTCAAGCTCGACGGTTTCGAGTTTTACCGGATATTCCATTTAAAACCTCTGAGAAATGATATCTTCCTTCTCGTGATATCCTTGTTCACAAAATCGAAACGTCTCTCCCTCATCTCCATCGAGGCGCTTTCATAGATCCTGCCGTTCTGCGAGAACGAGTACCAGTAATATCCATCTGTTTTAAAGCGTTTCACGAAACTGCCAAGATGTTTCTCGAACCTGTTTATATAACTCTGGTTGATCGAAAGGATATTCCACAAAAGCGATATGCCTTTTATCTTATCTTCATTGCCCATATATTCGGAGGAGATATCCGATACATATGTCCTGTCCGCGCCGAGAAGGTATGCGAACGATACCGGGATATTGACGAGAAAACCCCCGTCAACGAATATCCCGTCTTCAAAAGGATAAGGAGGGAAAACGAGCGGGATCGATACGGCAAGCGTCAAGATCTTGGAAATGGGTCCCTTCTTAAAGACCGTAAGGGAGCCGGTCGTGAGATCTATGGCGGTAATATATACCGGTATCTTCAGATCCCTGAGGTCTGCATCCCCGAACGTATCGGAGAACATCTTCTCAATTTCACCGCTTTCGAACACGGACGGTCCCGTGAAAAGCTTCGCTTCGGAAACGACCTTCTGGGTGAAGGAAAAGAAATTCCGCTCCTTGATAGACGAGTAGAAATCCTCGATCTTGGCAAGGATCGGGAGATCGAAGAATTCGAAGGCCTTTTTGGCTGTTTTCTTCAGGTCTCCGTCATAGAAGCCGTAAAGGGCTGAGCACAGGGCTCCCGCAGATGATCCGATGAGGGCGTCCGGTTCGATCCCCGCGTTCTCAAGGAACGCGATATGGGCTATCCCCTTTGCACCGCCCCCGGCGAGAACGAAAAACTTTTTTTTTTAAAAAGACCCATTATTCGGCTATGAGCTCGACATTGGCTCGCGGAACATTTACATTGGTCCCGTCCGAAAGCTGGACTTCGACGATCCTGACATGGGCTTCCGTTTCGAGCTTCTGAAGTTCCGAATGTAGTTTAACGACCTTGGCAAGTTTACCGAACCAGGGATTGCGGATTATCCTTACCATCTTACCTTCCTGAAGGAAATATTCGTCTTCCTTGACCGCCGATTCCGTTTCAATATCGGTAACGATGACCTCGGGCCTGATCACGCCGGCGCGGATCTGCGTAGCGCCGTTGAGCGAGGCGAATTTACCGTTCAATTCAGTAAGAAGCGCGAATGTCCGTTCGGCCATATTGATCTTTCCGAACCCTTCCGTGGCAACGATGGAAAGAGGGATATGCTCATTGCCCGTTATGGCAACGCCTATTTCATATCCGAGAAGAGCTTTAATATCGGCGTCGTCGATGCCCGCAGTGATGATACCCTTCACGCCGGCCTCCATCGCCTTATTGATGAAACTGAAATCAATATAATTGCCTGCCACGACGATCATCCCCTTGCACGAAGCGTCAAGAGCCGAGATCGGCGCGGCTTTGTCGGGGCTGTCAACGAGCATTTTGAGATGCCCCATCCGTTCCCCGCCCAGGCCGAATATACCCTGGATGAGAGATCCTTTCGTCTCTATTATCACTCCTTCTTCAGGAAGCACTTCCTTTATGGTGCCTCCGATATAAGCGAGCATGTCGATCGGTACGGGGTTCATTCTGAGAACGCTCTGTCCGGTAACGGGGGAAATGCTTTCCACAATGCCGTCGATCGGGCACTTGACCTTATTGCTGAAAAGACCGAAGAAAGAGCTTGATTCCGCAAGGACCTGTCCCGTCGTGACGCTGTCTCCTTCCCTCACTTTAAGGAATTTGGGGAGTTCATTCGCAGGAACGCCGAGTTTCTGAGCGATCCTTTCGATCACAACGCTTCCCGGGAGCTCCGCAGAAGCCACCTTATCTCCGGGTTTGACTTTTGTACCCTGTTCAACCAGGATCTTCCCCTTTATAGGCAGTATCCTCTGTTTTTCTATCAGCGTATATTTGGAGACCTTCAGTCCCGGTGTATATGCCTGTCCCATTTCATCCTCCTATGAGTTTCCCGAATTCCTGCGGGTACATATCTATGGCATTGAACCATTTGATCATATTCTGTACGCGCAAAGGATCGTTCAGGGAAATATCCAAAGGCCGTCCGCGCGTGTCGATCACGACACCCACAACACCGCCGTTCAATTCCGCATCAATTTTTTTATTTTTCCCGGCGCCCATATCCAGTCCGTTCAGCGGCCTGATCTCGGCTTTCGCTTTTTCGTCGTGGCCGAGAGGTATCACCTTGATCTCTCCGTACGGGATCTCTTCCTCGACCGATTTCCCGTCCGGCATTTCGAGTTTAATGTGAAGAGCGGGTTTTCCACTGCCCTTTATCTGGCCGTCGGGACATACCGATGTGCCGAGGTATATGAGGCAGTCTTTCTCGAAAACGTCCGTGGCGGCGGTCTCGTGAACCTGCGAGAGCACTCCGAGCTGGGGCATCATGAATATGCTGTCCACGGTAAGTTCAGTGAGCCCTTTGGGTTCGAAGGCGTCTATCATCATCAGGGCGGACTGATTTCTTCTCGGGGCATGCGAAAGGACGCCGCCGCTGCCGACGAGCATATCGAGATGGAACATATCTATGATCGTTTCACCGGATGTTTTCTGAGAGAACGCATCCGAGATCGTTCTTTGCTGCTGTACGCCCTTCAATCCCACCGCAAGGGACTTATGCTGGATGAAGGCAAGCCTCAGGGCTTCCCTCGCCAGGGCCTGTTCAATAACGAGCTCCTCCAGCGTTTGAGGTATCGTTGTGGGGCGGATCATCTTGTTCTTGATCCTGTTTCTTATGTCCACCATGTTCGGTTTGAAGGGAAGCCATCTCATAATATTCTCTGCTCCCGCTTCGGCAAAGACCTGGCTTATCGAATACGACATCCCCAGGTTGGCGGAGACCGTCCGGTTGAAGACCTCTCCGAAGACGGAGAAGACGTCCGTTGTCGCGCCTCCGATATCTACACCGACTATATTGATGTTCTTTTTCTTGGCGATCTTCTGCATGATAAGGCCGACCGCGCCGGGAGTGGGCATGATGTCCACATCCGTCCATTCCATCAGCGTCTTGTATCCCGGAGCATGTGCCATAACATGCTCGAGGAAGAGGTCCTGTATCTTGAGCCTTGCCGGCATCAGGTTCTCCGTCTCCAGCGTAGGCCTTATATTATCCGTGATCTGAAGCGATGTGATC
The DNA here is from genome assembly GCA_937863565.1 of uncultured bacterium. Lineage (GTDB taxonomy): Bacteria > AUK180 > AUK180 > AUK180 > AUK180 > CALMGJ01. The sequence goes on from CALMGJ010000011.1 coordinate 28,208, forward strand.
GAGCCGAGCGTCTCGGTTATTTCCTTTGAAGCGGTCTGATTACCGGCAAAGATAACGGGCAGCGAATACGAAATGCCGAGGCGCGGTTTCGGGTTAGCGGCCTTGATGATCTCGGCCAGCTCCACAACATGCTTTATCGTTCCTCCGTCGGTGCCGCCGGAAAGCAGGATCATATCGGGCCTGAGGTGCCGGATCCTTTCGATCTTTTCGTGAATGGGTCTCATATCATTGCTCGCGATCACGTCCATGACGATCGCACCGGCGCCGAGGGCGGCCCTTTCGGCAGATTCGGCGGTCATCGTCTTCACAACGCCGGCGACCATCATCTGAAGGCCGCCGCCGGCCGAAGATGTCGAGATATAGATATCTGTCCCTTCGTCGCCGGAGCGTCGCGGCTTGATGATATTGTTGTTCTCCAGAAGCTTGATGTTCGTCAGTTCCTCGAGTTCGGTTATCGCATTAAGCACCCCTTTAGTAACATCCTCTACGGGCGCCTCGACGGTCGTTGGGGCTTCACCCCTTTTGATGAGGCGGAAGATCCCGTCCCTCTTTTCTATCAGTATGGCTTTCGTTGTCGTAGAACCGCAGTCGGTAGCTACGACTCGTTCCATTTTGGAATGGTCCGTGCTCATATCTTACTCCTTATTTTTTATTTTTTTCCGCACAGCGACTTCAGCCCTTTTTTTATCATCGAGGTCCTCTATCATGCGTATCATCGTTTCAACGGATGACCTTTTTTCGAGAAAATTCACAAAACTCCCGTACTGGTTATCCAGTACGAACGCCTTTATAAAGGGTTCGAAAAGGGCAAGGGCCTGGCTGCCCACATAGTTCAGCGGCTTGTTCAATTCAAGAAAGAAGATGGCGGGAGTGGTCATACCTATCTTCACGATATACCCCGCTACTTTTTCGCAGGCGGTAAGTTCATCGCTTGTGAATCTCTCCTCAATCACCTTTGATCTTCTCCTCTATGATCTTTTTGGCCGCCTCATACTTTTCCGGAGGGCAGATCACGTAAATGCCTCTCGTTCTTTCAAGGTAATTTTTCTTAGCGAACGGGCTCAGAAAGAAACCGTTCGGGTCAAAATAGACCTTCTTGTAATCCGCCCAGCTTTTCACCACCTTGACCCAGAGCCGTTTTATCCTTATACCTTCATCGTCCAGGCGGTAGTGCGTGGGGAACCAGTATGCCGCAAAATTGAAAAGCATTATTATCACATAAAGAATGAGAAAAAGGCCCGCCTTGAAAATGACCGGAACGAAGTACCCGATCACGGTAAGCGTCGCTATCAGAAGAACGCTCCGCACCGGTTTTTCAGTAAGAGGATGTGTTTTCCACTCTATTTCCATAGTTTATTGTATATTTTACCAAATTTTCCTAATAAGTCAATGGTGATATGCACAAAAATGGCCGGCGGACCTCAATATTGCCGTTTTTCCGGTACGGATAGGATCACCTGTAGTATTCTCCGACAATAACGGACAACGCCCTCTCCCCGTATTCGCTAAAATGAAAATTCTCCCTGTCGTATATGTCCTCTCTGCGCGGGTCTTTCGCGAACCTGCCGTAAAGATCAAGAACGGGGATGTTCCCGGAAGCAAGATATTCTTCTGCCCAGATCCGGTAAAGGGCGAACATTTCAGCATATTTTCTCTGTTCGTCAAAGAGAGTATGTTCAGCTATCTCCGCGACCGTCGGAATAAGGAAGATCCTGAACGGAATACATGTGCCTTTAAGTTCATTTACTATGTACTCCATCTGGCTTTCTACGGCAGTTCGATCTATCTTTTCCGAAAAGGACATATTTTGTATCTGTATATTCCGGATATCTTTCAGGACCTTTTTATATTCGGAAAAATATTTGACCAGGAAGTAGAGCGCGGTATATCCCAATAACGGGGCGTGTTGGCGATCTTGCTTCAGGTCGAAGTTCCCGTCAAGATACGGCCCGGTCAACGGGTTCATATTATCGATAAGGTCATTGCCTATATATATAAAAAGCAATATCTCGCCTATCTCGTTCGCATGTTCAAGGATGATCCCTTTTAAATATTCGATCTGTTGAATATTCGAAGAACCGGCAATGCCGGCATTAATGAAATTATACGCACTCTGCCGGGCGTTCAGCATTCTCTCAAAAAGAAGTTCGTCCGAAAGAAGATTATCCACGAACGAATCTCCAAGGATGAGGATGTTCTTTTTATCTTGTTTAAAGATACAGTTACCGCGAAATCCCGCTTTATTATAAGAATAAATGTGGGGCTTTCCGTTCTTTTTGAATCTTAGCGCATATCCCGGGTTCGGGACCAGCATTTTACTATTGCTGTACCTCGGTATATAGCCGTGCTTTCCGGATTTTATTCCGGAAAATCCGAGCGCTAAGGCGGAAAGTATTTCTATTGCAACAAGGATACAAAGAAAAATGACAGTGGTCTTTATGAGAACTTTGATTTTCAGGGATTTCCTCCGTCGAGTTTGAGCATGCGGCAAAGAAAACCCGCGACGACCTTATTACCCTCGGGATCCAGATGCCGGTCGATATCATAGTATAATGCTTGTCCGGTTGCAAGATACGCTTCTCTCATCGGCTCCAAAAGATCGATACATGGCAGATCCGCATCCTTGAAGGCGCGCATTACGCCGCTCAGGATGATCCTGCCGCAGTCTTCAGTGGCCGCTTCATCGGTGCCCGTGTTTTTCAGAAATGTTAAGAACTCCGCATCGGGGCCTTCCACCTGTGTTTTTGTGGGAAGAAGGATAACGGAAATCGGCACTCCTGATTTTTTTTCATATTCCTTGAGTTTTCGGGCGATATATCCGATCTTCCGGAAGACCTCTTCAGTTCCGGCAGTAGTTTTATCTAAAAACCATTCTATCTGCCTCATCTCCTGAATGAGCATCTTATCTCCAAGAACATGTTTCAGATGTTTTCTTCCGTACAGGAAAGAGTATAGATATGAATATTTTGCTATTTCGGGAAAGGGTTTCCGTAAGTTCCGGTCTATAGAAAAATCCGGAGCCGTCCCCTTGATCCCCGGGCCGAAAGGCTGCTCCAGATCGTAAAGGTCATTTCCCATATATACCGCGACGATCACCATATCGGGGCTGTATTTTACAAGTTCTTCCGTCAGATACAGGTATTCCTGAACGAAAGACCAGCCGCCTACGCCGGCGTTTATCACATTGTAATTAGTGCCCTCCTTTTCGGAAAGGCAGGCCTCCAGAAGATTCGGGAAAGATTCAATATTATTGCAGGCACCCTGTGTATGCGAGTCGCCAAGAACGAATATCCTGTATTCCCCTTCTTCTTTTTTTACCGGAATATCCTTATCTTCGCTGAACCCCTGTTCATTTATATGGATAAAATAAGTGCCGGCGGGGTGTTCTTCATAGCGCACTTTCAGCCGGAGTCCCGGATTAAGCTTAAGCCCGTATTTATTGTCGTTCACGCTGTAGTTCAATCCGAATCTCCCCGCCTTGATATCCGAAGACAAAAGAACAAATAACCGAACGGAAAATTCTCCGAGCGCAATAAGAATCGCCGCGGCAAGGATCATGAAAAGCACTAACCTGGAAAGTGTTCTCGCCATAACATCATTCCCCGCCGTTGTTGCCGGAGATCATTTTCAGACGGTGGTCGGTATTCCCGAGCTTGAACGGTTTCAAAGCCGGGTTTGTAAGTATAAGAAAAAGCGTGTTCCCTGGCGGGGTGTCAAGTTCAAGAGATATTTTCACTCGGCCATTCCTGTCAAGCATATTCTTGGATATCAGCTTGTGTGTTTGAAAAAGAGCGCTGCCTTCCCCTGCGTGGAGAAAGGCGAGGATGGGAATATATTTTTTAAACCGGATGAAAGCATCTACTTTACAAATCTTATTTTCGGAAACTGAATACCCTTCAAAAATAAAATTCTTGAATCTTTTTACTGTCTTTACTTCCGGTTCTTCGGATACGGTCGTCTTAAAATCACCGACCCTGTACTTGCTGACGAAGACCGGGGCTCGCCCGAAATAGACCGGAAGAGGGTATTTCCTTTTTAAGAAAAAGAGCGAGCCGTTACTGAACACATCCACGGGGCCGGAATTGCATTGTGCCGTTTTTTCGAGTGTAATGTTCCTATTCGAGTAAAAATATTCTTCAAGATCAAGATTAGAAAGAAGGACATTCCCCTCTTCAAGATTATCAAATACCGCTTCAGAATATCCCTCGCACACGAGGGAACGCCATTCGTTCCATTTCCGCGGCAAGGGCGTGAATTCCATCTTCCTTGCATAATATCTCAGCGTGCCGTTCGAAACGGTCTTGGGGTTCTCACAAGACCCGAGCATTCTTTTGCTTAAAACGGCCTCGGTGGATGCGTGATCATAAATCCCGTAGAGAAAGAGCACGGAAAAGAATATCATGAACGCATAAAGAGGGATCGGGGTTTTCCCGGTCTTTTTTCCGCCTATGATTACAAGAGGAAGGAGGATGACGAAATTACGGGGTGTCGGTTGGGGGTAGATCAGGGCAATAACAAGGAAAATACCCGCAGTATAGAAAGCCATTCTCTTTTCCGTATTTTTTAGTATAAGGAACGATCCTATGAGCGCAGTAATAGTCCCTGCCACGGTATAGATTGACGGACCTGCAATCGCGGCGATCACTGTTGCGATAACCAGTACTGTTAGGATCCGCCTTCCGCTTTTTTCATAAAGGAGGGCAACAGGCAGAAGCAGAAAACCGAGGGCAACGGCGGCATAGAAGAGCTTTTCGAGCAAGAATAATTTGGGAAGATGAATCCCCGGCGGGGTCCATTGCAGAAGGTCGAGGAAGATAAATCTACCCGTAATGAAATAAACTATGAGCAAATAACACAAGATCATAATCGGCGGAAGAAGAAATACGGATTCAAACTTCTTTTCTTTTAGATAGATCTCGATCAAGGGAATAAGGCAGAAAAGAGCGGCGCTATAGGAAGTGAAAGCGGCAAGAGCCATAAAGAATACTGAGAGATATTTATATACGGTTCTTTCATATTTAAGATATAGATGCAGGAATGCAAGCGCGGCGGCCGTGAACATGAAAGTGAAATGGTCGTTCATGTAAGAATTAACGAGCACAATGACCGCGGGGGAGAGAAAAACGGCGAAAGTCAGCGGGGCTTCCCCGTAAGTTCTCAGAACAAGAGCGAAAGTTAAAAGATAGAGAACGAGTGAAAAAAGGTAGAATATCCTGAAATCTCTGAAAGGCTTAAATAGGGTTATCAGAAGGCCGGTCAAAGGGGGGTGTGTATCCATATATGTCTGGGACGGCGAGCCGAGATATGCCGCAATACCATCCTCAAAGAAAACCCGGCTTTTAATTCCGAGAGCGACCTCGATATTTTTCGCACTATCCAGAATGGGCGGGGTATTTAGAAAGATCAGTATAAGGAAAGCCAGAATAATTATTTTTACGACCTCTTGTCTGCGCATTTTTAGAAAAACCCTTTACCTCACTTTTATGATATATCATAAAATATACCATAAATCAACTTGAGTTGTACTCGGCAGGGGAGAGGAAAGATTTGACTTTTCATCGGATTTCGGTTATAAACAATCAACCCGGATTACGGCTTTTTAATGAATGAAATGGGGAAAAAGATACAGGTATATTCCTTACTGTTCTTCTTAATCATATTGGCCCTGATATTGTATGCTTTAATTCTCGACTTCTCTGCCGGGAGATCGGCGGGGACTTCTTCTGACCTCGATATCAAAAGATCGGGTGTTGAACTGCCTGCAGATGACAGCCCCCATCCCGGTTCAGGGAGCGAGTGGTGGTTTTTTGTTGGTCATCTGCGGGATGAAAACGGAAATGAGTACGGGTACCAGCTTGTTTTCAGGATACGGCAAGGTATTTATGAGCCGTTCAAAGGTATCCGTTTTTATAAGTACTGTGAGGCGGATTTTACAGTTACCGATGAAAAGAACCGGCGGTTCTTCGCCGAGACTTCCCGTCTGCCCCCTTTTTCCTTTTACGGAATAAACCGGAACGGCCTTAAGATCAAAGCAGGAAAGGCGTTGATAGAGGCGTTAGATGAAGGGAAATATTCCATTGTATATAAGGGAAAGGACTATTCTGTGGCATTCATCCTGATCCCGGAAAAATCCCCGATGATACAAGGTGATAACGGTTGGGTAACCGGGAACGCGGGATGCGGCCTTTTCTATACTTCACAGACCCGTCTCGGAACGTCCGGTACCCTATCCGTGAACAAAGAAAAACTCAGTGTTAACGGGTTCTCGTGGATGGACCATCAGTGGGGAGATTGCGATATGTCCGATACCCGCTGGAACTGGCTTTGCGTTCAGCTGGACAACGGAGACGATCTCATGGTCTACGAATTATTCCCAGGGGCCAAGATGGCCGATCTGTTCCGGAGCGATGGAAGCAGGGAAAGGACTTCGGACCTTTTGCTCGTTCCAAGAACCTCCTGGAAGAGCCCGGCGACGGGGATATCTTATCCTTCCGGATGGCATCTGGAAATCCCTCCGCTGGAAATATCTTTGGACATAGAACCCGTATTGCCCGATCAGGAAGTAGCCGTGACGCATTCCCTGCGCGACAGCTACTGGGAGGGCAAATGCAGGGTTTCCGGCACGATCGGAGGGGAGCCGTCTAACGGCAGGGCCTATGTTGAACTTGTTGGTTACTGCCGGTAGAAAAGACCGTTATGCGGATTTTATTCGAGACAGAAGAACTTTCCGGCAAGGGTGCCAAAATAAAGACGCCCCTTATAAATGCAGGGTGTTGCGCTTATAGATTTTAAAGCATCTCCGGCGGGATAACTTGCCAGCATTTTGCCGTTGCTTAAACGGAATTTATAGGCAATGCCGTCACAGGAGCCGTAGAATACATAACCCCGGGCAATGACCGCAGAAGCATAGGCAACATTATTATTCAGGAATTTCCATTCCAATTTTCCCGTTTCGGCATTAAGGCAGTAAAGATAATGATCAAGGCTGCCGAAAACAACTTTACCTCCGGAAACTGCTGGACAGGCATGGATGGCGCCCTCCGTTGCGTATCGCCATTTGATACGGCCGGTCGCGCGTTCTATCGCAAAGAGTTCTTTTGAATGAGAGCCGATATATAACGTACCTCGGTCCACGGACGGCATCGAAAGAATAGGTCCGTCCAGATACGTCCTCCAGATCGGGGTTCCGCTGGAAGCGTCAAGGCAGTAGAGATATCCGTCATTGCTCCCGATGAAAAGATCGTTGCCTGCCAAGGCGGCTGAGGAATACACGGATTTTCCGGTTGAAATTTTCCAAAGAAGCCCCCCTGTTTTCGCATTTAATGCGTAGATATTCCCATCGGCGCTTCCAAACACGACCGTGCTGCCGAATGCGAGCGGCGCGGAAACGACAGGGTCGTTCGTAGCATACTTCCACTTCAGGGAACCGTTATCGGTGTTCAGAGCATAAAGACACCCGTCTCCGGAACCGAAATAGACGGTCTCTCTAAAAATCGCAGGGGAAGATTCCACTGTCCCTTTCGTAAGGAATTTCCATACCGGTCTTCCCGTATCCGCGTCGATGCAGTAAAAATACCGGTCATTGGAACCCCCGTACATTTTACCTTCGTGGATTGCTGGAGTGCACACGATATCGCCGCCGGTTTGAAATATCCATTTCGGACGCATATGTTTTACCGGCGCTGTATCGCATGCGCCAGTCCTTTGCAGATTCGCGTGATAACAGGGATGATATTTCCCGTCGCAGGAAAGGCATAATGATCCTATAAACAGGAACAGAATAATTGTTTTTATTTTGTTGAACCGGACTTTCCGGCACACATTTTTCGGACTCATGAGTGATTTTAACAATAATTCCCGTAAAATGCAAACCGGAAAGCATGTCGTGTATTTTTGCCGGCATGAATACCAGTTTTTCTACAGCCGCTTCCTGATTGACTTGATATCTTCTATCTGATATAATGAATGGAAATGAAAAAAAATATATTGCATGATCCGCGGCTTCTTGAAATAGTTCTTTTGAGCGGGATGACCTTTCTCGGAGCTCTTTTTTCTGTTCCGGATAGGTCTCAGCTGTTTTCATTGAATTCTCTTCTGTCTTTACTGGGAACGATATGCCTTTTTATCCACATTTACCTTTATAATGACTGGGCCGGATACGATAGAGATGAGAAGGATTTTGTTAAAAGGAACCGCATCATTTATACGGTAGGACCGCGCATTACTCTCATTATCTCGGCCGTAACCGCCGTTTTGTATTTATTGGCAACCGTTTATCTCGGGATCCCCGTTCTCGGTATCGTCATGCTTGCATTATCGTTCGCTTATTCGGCAAAGAAGATCAATTTAAAATCCGTTCCCTTCATTCCTTATCTTATTCACTACCTCGCTGCAAGCGGGCATTTCGCAATGGGATTCTATCCCTTTACTCACAAGGTCATGCCCGTAATAAGGTTCGGCCTTTTTCTGGGAAGCGTTTTTATTGCCGGCGAGATCAATCAGGAACTGCGGGATTTCGAAACGGATAAAAATAACAGGGTCTTTACCACCGTTCAACTCTTTCCCAAGAAAGCCGTTTATTTGACCGACAATGCCCTTTTTCTCTTGTCCGCCGTATTTTTCAGGATGCTGACGGATAAATTCGGCATAGCTCCTTGGATTTTTTATACCTATACGGTTTTGATACTTTTATATATTCTTTTCTCTTTATTGTTCACAAGCAAACACGGACTTGAAATGCGTTCGTTCGTTCTTCTGAAGAAAGTATACCATATGATCTTCTGGTGCTTCGGATTACTTCTTTTAGCGGAGCGCTATCTTTCTCTCTGATCTTTTTCCGTGTTCTCTGCCGTTATATTCATAAATGATCCGATCCTTTCCGCCAGCGCTTTATGTCCTTCCGCGTTCAGATGGAAGGTCTTGTCGAACAGCTCTCTTCCGGGAAGGAATTCAATGAATCTGATATTCCTCAAATTCAATTCTTTTGCGATCCCCTCCATCATACGCTTGAAAAGGTCATGCTCCCCGTTTTGGGAAAAAAAATTCCCCAGAACAATGCATTGAACATCGTATTCGCCTTTCAGGAGGTCCAGCACATAACCAAGTCGTGACAATGCTTCTTCCTCGAGCTCGGGTTGCGCAGAAAAGACATTTGCCGTCTCAAGGCCCTGCCTGTCTTCGAACACATGCCTTCCCGCGGTGATCGTGCGAAGTCCGAGAGGCATGATCGTTGAAAGGACAGCGGACCGGTTCCATAGAGGAGAGAAAGTCGCTTTAGAAGGCAATTGCAGGGAAAAACCGCCTCCTTCCGGTTTCACTTCCGGATATTTCGGATTCCCATTCACGAGTTCATAAAGATCGTTCCCCGTGAATACAATAAGAAGGATGCGCGAGCCCGGCGGAATGCCGTATTTCTTTAAAAGAAGATACTGGTGTGCCGGAGAATACGCTTCCTGCCCCATATTGACGAAAAAGTATTCCTTTTGCTTTTCATTGAGAAGTTCGCTGCAGAGTTCCGCGTTTCTTGTAGAAAATGAGATCTGGGAATCACCCAAAAGGAACACGTTCTTCCCTGCTCCTTCGTTCTTTTTGTCGTTCCTGTTCCCGTACTCGCCTGTTGTGATCTCTACTCCGTAATAAAGGTCTCCCCTGTAGTTCTCATTATGCCTCCAGCCAAGTTCTTTGTCGGAGATGAAGTAACCCCAGCCGGATCGGCCGTGATTCTTCCTCAAGAACCTGAATGCGATATTCAGTGCAGCTTCCAGCGCAAGGAGCGAAACAATCAGGAAAACAAGGATCTTACAGAACCTTCTCATATTCCGATTCTACATTTTTTTAAGAGAATTATCAAACCATTTGCTTTTTCGCCGCAAATCCAATAGAATTAACCGTGAAAAAGAAAAATACCGGTCTCTTGACAACAAAGGTACTGGCCCATTACTCGGACATTCCGTTCGATTTCGGAGAAATAAGGAGGCTTTTTTTCAAGGAAAGCATTCTTTACGATTTTATCCGGAAGAACGGGATTGGGGAGGAGCGGATAATAGACGTGGGGTGCAGCACCGGCGCCAATGGTATTTTCATTAAGGGAATGTTCCCTCATGCCGATTATCTCGGCATCGACAACAACGAGAACGCTTTGGACGAAGCAAGAAAAAACGGCATAAATGTATTACCGGGCGATAATCAGGAACTCCCTCTCGGGAACGGCATCGCAGGACTGACTATTTCAGAAGGTGTCATCCATCATACGCCGATGCCTTTTAAAAGTTTTTCCGAACTTGTCCGCATCACTGCGAGCGGAGGGCGTATCATTCTTTACGTTTACAGCAGAAGATCCGCTTATTACTATCTTTATTCGTTTTTTTTCCCTTTGAGGTTATTCTACGGGTCGGGCGGGACTCCTCGTATCATCATAAAAAAACTGTTCTACGATACCGCTCCCTTATTGATACCCCTCTATAAAGCCATGTTCATCCGCGGAAAATGTATCAGAATATATAAGAGGGACTTTCTGAATATGATCTCGGATCAGCTTCTTACGCCTTATATATTTTTCTTTACCGGGAAAGATATCGAAAAGCTCTGCTTGATGCACGGCCTTGAAATAGAGATGTTCAGAAGGACAAGGAACGGCCAGGGTCTGATGTATATCCTGAAGAAGCATTAACCTCTGAAGAATTAGAACTCGAATGTATTGTCCGTCAGCGTGTCCTCGATCGAGCCCGAATCCGCTGCCGTTTTCCGGTACATATCGGCATCCCTGATCAGATACCTGACATAACCTTGGGATATGTTGAAGAAATTACTGCCTGCCTTGTCGCTCAAGAACCCGTATTTTGCAGAGATCTCCATCGTCTCCTCATCCTGTTTGAAATGATCTACATGGAAAAGAAAATCGGCCGGTAAAGCATGTGAGACGACTTTTTTGAAATCATCGTTCCACAGGAACCTGGCCGGTGCCGCAAGCACATCGGTCCTACCGAAATATTCCTTCTGTTTAAGGAGTTCTTTTGTTCTTCCTCGGTCATGGTCCCCGAAGATCAAAAACTGCTTTTTCCCGATCTCCAAACCTCCGCGCAGATATGTATAATCCACTTTTATCACGAGATTGTCATTGAAGTAATCGCTCTTCCCGCTCATCAAAGGCGCAAGAGCATAGATCTCCAGTCTTTTTTCTGAATTTCCCACCGTTACGGATTCCGAGTGGATATAATCTCCCGTTTTTACCACTATTAGAGGTATATTTTTCGCGTTTCTAATTTTATTTACCACAAGTGCCGAATCATACCGTGATTTCACCCAATACGCACCCATGTTCTTCATTAAATAATCACTCCCGGCGGTATTCACAAAGTCATCATAGGATAACCCTTTAATATCTTCTATGTTTGTGGGAAGATATATGCTTTTTACGGGGTATTCCTTAAGAATTGTGGAGGCGGCCGAGGCATTTTCATCGGATAGGTCTGTTAGAATGAATTTATCTATCCCGCTAATGCCGTAGTGCATGAGCGAGTTCATGATCACCCTGTCCGCTTCGTCCCACTCTCTTTTCTTATAAAGCGAGTGCCGGCCGGCATTGATCAGAATGTTCTTATTTTTCAGTGTTCTTATGAAAACGCAATTGCCTCGCGCCAGAGAGAAGAATGTGATATCGGCATCGTACTGCCTGCGCGGCGGAAAGAGCAGAAATACGGTTACGGCGATGAAAAGGATTACCGCGGAAAGCGGCGCAGCGCGCACCAGTTTATGCCTTTTATCCTTTTTCTGCTGATACAGCATCGTATAGTATTTTACATCAAGGAGTCTTGCCTTTATCCAGGGGATATTCAATATGATAAAAAGAACGATATAATAGTAGAGTATCTCCTTGAAGCCGAGTTTTTTTACGAAGGGATACGGGAAGGCCGTAGAGAAGAAGTGCGCGCTCTGGATGAAGAACTTCAAAAGAATCCAGTTGGCGGCATTGAGAAGAAGGGCGATATAAACGCCCGCCACCGGGATCAGCGATGCGATCACCGCCATCATACCGACCTGAACGTTGACGCCGACAAGAGGAATGGCTACATAGTTCGCATACATGCCCGCGATGGGATAACGCCCGAAATAGTACGCAGAAAGAGGCAGCATCATCCCGAACTGGATCGCGAACTGGGATGATATGAAGGATATGAGATAGCCGGGTATCTTGCGGTATGAGGGGAACGGGAGTTTTGTTCTCTCCTCCAATTTGTTCACAAAGAACAGAAATACGCCCGCGGCGGCAAAAAAAGAAAGGATGACCGGGGGGCTATAGAAGGATTCCCTCATTACAATATTCAGGCAAGTGAAAGCCGCAACAACGAGAACGCCGGCCCAGAACGCATATCCGATCAGATATTTTTTGAAAAGATCATCGATAAAAGGCGTCAGAATGATCAGTGATAGTACTGCTCCGAATGAGAGCGAGAATGATGCTTCCCTCAGAAGGAGCGGATTGACCAGAAGGATACTGAGGCCGGCTACGGCTATACCGATCGCGACCGAGGCGCGGAGATTCTTCTTCGAGAAAGCCCACACGAGAAGTATGAACCCGTGCATTATGACCGCCCGCAGTGTGGAGGGCCGGCCGCCGGTTATTATCGCGAAGATGATCAAAAAGATCACGGTGATGACATTGGACCATCGTTTAGGCACGCCGACGAGCGAGAAAAATCCCAGAAAGAAAACGGTGATTATCGTAACGTGAAGTCCTGAAACGGCAAGAACATGATTTACGCCCGATCTTTTAAAATCGTCCTTGATCTGGAAATCGGAGCCCGGAAGAAAAATGCCTTCAAGGCCGTATCTCAGGCCGAGCGTGATCCCTCCGAGGAATGCCGATTCCGGGTACGGCACAGTCTTTCTTATCGTTGAGAGGAATTTCCTTTTGAGATTGAGGGAGAACACGACGAAAGCGTTTCTTTTCGTTCCGGACAGGAGAGTGACATCGGACCTGTCATTCAGAAAAGCCGTATAGTACACGCCCGTGCTCTCAAGGAATTTCTTATAATTGAAGCCTCCGGGATTGGTCTCGCCCGAAGGCCTTTGAAGCAATGCTTCAAATTCGATATAATTGCCGTATTCGAGGAAAGACGGGAATTTTCCTTTTTCAAAGGAGTAATTCACGAGTATCCTGCCCTTTTTTATCTTCAGGGCCTCTCCGCCTTTGGGCGTGACCGTCTCGGGCGCGAGGTAAACCCTCACCCGGTCCTCGAAATATTCTGGTTCGCAGTATATGTACCCCGAGATCTTCGCTTGTACCGTTTTCGCGTCCCCGAGTTCCTTGAGTATATGGCCCTTCTTTACATCGCTCAGCGCATTGTGCGTGAGCAGCACTCCGAGAAGGAACGGAACGGCGTAGAATACGATGAGCGTGGGCGCTTTGGCGATATATCCGTGTTTTTTGAAGGAAACGAACCCGAGCGCGAGGCCTGCAAGGAGCACGGCCGCAAAAAAGGCAAGAAGAACGGGCACGGGCGCGGCTGGGAAGATTCCGAAAGTAACAAGTATCCCGGCCACTAATGCCAGCGTGAACACATACAGTTTATTTTCCCAGTACATATGTCTTTACTTACATAGAAATTCGTAGTATTCGGAATTGGAGCGCAGATTATCCTCTATCGTATAATCCTTCTTGAGAGCAAGAACGGCTATACCGAGGATGATCAGGGCCAGGGCTATCACTATCGTCCATACATTCTTTCTTTTCGCCATCTCAGATCCTCCAGTCGATGTATACCTTGTACACTCTTTCAGGCAGGGTTTCGGGATTGCGCGAAGATTCATCTTCCATATAGAATCTTCTCCTGTATCCGAACGTGATCTTGAGTTTCCTCGAGAAAAGGTATTTCTGGAGATTTATCTGAAGGTCCCTGTACTCCTCTCCCGAAGAAGAGTCGTATTTCCTGTAAAGGTTGTCGTCATTGAACTTGTAAGAAAGGATAAGGTCGGCCACCGGGTTCTTCCAGCTCAGCCTGTACTGGAACGACGAGGACGGCTTCGTTTGCGGTTCAGAATGCTCCATGTACATCTTATACCTGTATACCGTGGAAAAAGAGATATTCTCTTTCGGTTCGTATTTCAATGTGATATAGGTATACGAACTCCTGTCCGATTCGCTGTAATCCGTAGTGTAAGAATCGTCAAGATCGCGCGAAAGGTCCTTATCCTTGAACCTCTGCGAAAATGAAAGGTCCACAAGCGGTGAGACGGGATATTTGAGCGATACGGTCCCGTCGAAATTCATCTGCAGCGAGGAATAATATTTCCAGACATCGCATTTCGCTCCGAATTCGGTTTTCCCGAGCTTAAGCTGGGTATTGAATTTAATGCCCTTTTCGTTCTGCGCGGAGAATTCGCTCGGAGTATCCCACGTGGCATATGTGTATGAATACGGGTTTTCGAAATTCCTCTGGAAATCGCGGTAAATGAGCTCCATTTTAAGTGTTTTCTCCTTCAAGAAGCTTCTCAGGACAAATCCGCTGTCACCCAGGTCGATATGGGCGTATTCCCACTGGAGGACGATATTGGAAGAAGGATTGAGTTCCATATTAACGCCCCATACGAGAGCATCGTACATATCTTCCGTATAAGTGTAGGGCCGGTAATTTTCCGTGGCGAAGTCCTCTTTCGTTTTGTATATCGTGGCGCCGATGAAATTCTCTTCGCTTCCGATCTCGGCATGTCCGCCGTAGACGTTCTTATCTATATATTCGGGAATGGAGCGGGATTCGGATGCCAAAAGGTCCCAATCTTCCTGGGACTCGATCTCGTCGATATCGCCCGTTGATTCGAGTATGCCCGAATACACGGTGCATTTGTCTTTGATATCCGAATAGAACATGAAAAGCCGGAAGACATTGAGGTCCAACTTGGCGCCTGCGCCGTAGAGTCTCTTATAGTCGTAATCTGCGTTCGAGGAAAGATCCCCGGTGAATCCGTTCAGGAGCCTTTTCCCGGATTCATTGAAGACGGCGCCCAGACCGAAACCTGCGCCGAAATTCCCTATGATGAAAGAGAAGGCCTTGGAATTGAAGTTCAAGTAGAATTTCGGATCGGAGAATATCGTCCTTTGATTTTTGATCACCACGTCGCCCGGCTCGGCAATGATCTTGTAATTCTCGTCATAGACCACCGGACCCTCGTAGATCTCGTATCCCGGCGTTGTCCATTTTCTCTCCTCTAAAATGCCTATCACGAGTTTTTTACCGAAGCTGAATTTGCCGTCAATGCTGAGGTAGGGCGTCTCAGGCGCCTTATGGTAGGAGGAGATCTCATCCACATATTTGAATCCGATATCCCCTTTGAACGCGATCTTCGCTTTCCTTTTAACGGCCGTGGGCTTCACCTCTTTCTTTTCAACGGGCCTTTCAAACTTGATGAAAACCTCGATAAGATCGAATACCGATTTGCCTATCGCTTCCTTTATCTCTTTTTCATCCTTGAACGGCCTTGCCTTAATGATCTCTTCTGCGAGTTCCGGCGTGATGTCGGGAAGCCTTTCGAGAGAGGTCTTATCCGCGGTATTTATATCTACAGGATTAGCAAAAAGGTCCCACAGTTCCACATATTCCTCTTCAGAGATCTCCGTTGCATAATACATGTCCGCGATATCGTCCTCGGTTTTCACCGGCCTCGAAAGATCGTATTTGAATCCGTATGCAAGAAAAGAGATGAATATCAATGCCAGTATCGCGGTCTTTTTCATCATTCACCTCCCTCGCCGCCGTCTACAGCGGGATCATACGGCGTAACGGTGATATAAGGCTTCAAGTTCTCGAATGTTTTCTCGCCTATTCTCGTAACGTTCATTATATCCTCGACGGTCTTGAACCCTCCCGCCTGCTTTCTGTAGTTTATTATGTTCTCTGCGGTTTTTTCGCCTACGCGCGGAAGCGCCATGAGTTCGCTTTTAGACGCTTTATTAATATCTACAAGAAGGCCGTCCATGTTCTTCCCGGCGGGCGTGCCGGTACCCGAACGTGTTGTCGGGGCTTTCTTCGTCTCCACAGGCTCATCGTCGGCACTTCCCTGCAGGCAGACATAGGGCCTTATCTTTTCCACTGTCTTCTCCCCGATGCGCGTAACATTGACAAGCTGGCCTATGCTCGTAAAACCGCCGATCTTTTCCCTGTATTCAACGATATTCTGGGCTGTCTTCAATCCGATGCCCGGTATCGCGGACAGTTCTTCCGCCGATGCTTCATTTATATCGATCCTGCCGTTTATGACGGACAGTTTTTTCAATACCGGCCTTTCTCCTATCTTGAAAGAGAAATAATGCGTGCCGCCCAGTTCGGGATGCACGTCATATGCGTACGAGAACGAAAGGCCCGGACCGAAAAGCTCAAAACCGCAGGCATAGGAGATGCGTCCGGAGTATACCCTCTTCAGGCCTCCCATCAGATTGATATGATCGAATATCCTGTAAACTATGCCGCCGTGGCATTCGATCTCCCTCTCTTTCTCTGCGCCGAAATTCTCAAGATACTGATCGTATAGCACAGCGTCCCAGATATTGTCCGTTATCTCCTGCTCCTGTTCATCCGTCAGACTCCCTAATCCGTATGTCATTTTAAGGAACGACGGTGAGATATAATAAACGGCATTGAAATAGGCCTCAAGGTTTTTAAATATCTTGTAGTTGATGCCTGCCGATACATCCCTCGGCATATATTCCTGTCCTATATAGGGCATTGATACGTTCTTAAGCCTGATGCCTATGGAAAGATCATAGTTCACGAAATACACAATGCCGAGGTCCAGCGCCCATTCCGAAGCGCTCCCTATTTCGTCGATGACCACGCTCAGATACTTCACCTTTGTCCCGAAGGAAAAATTCTTTCCCACCTTGAGGGCTCCCCCGATCTGAAGCTGCTGTTCTTTGTATAGTGACGAGCCCATTGAAGTGAAACCGAAGCCGAGAGTAATGGGGCCGGCAGGTTTTATGAAAAGAAAAGATACCGTTTCCAGTTCGGGCACATCATACAAGCGCGCCGTAGAGAATTGCACCTGCGGTTCTTCAATGAAGGAGAGCATTCCCGTGTTCTGGAAGAAAGCCTCCGGTTCGAAAAGAACCATATTGCTCCCGCCTGTAGCTATATCCTTAGGGAACGCTCCGTCGAAATCAAAAGCGGCAAAAGCAAGTAACGAAACAAGACATATCAATGTTATAAGAGTTCTTTTCATCGCCGCCTCCTCACATCTTTTTACCGATGGCGACTACGGCCTTCTTTGCCACAGACCCGCCGTCGCTTCTGAGCTCGAAATACACTATATAAACGCCGATGGGAAGCGGGCAATTCTCATTGTCATTGCCCCACCATTGAGTACTGAACGGCCCCGGGGGTACCGGTTGTTTCTCCACAAGGGTTTTCACCTCTCTGCCTGCTATATCGTAAACCCTTATGGTAAGCACTCCTTCCGAAAGCGAATTGAGAGTAATAGTTGTGTAAAGCCTTTCCGGAACGCTTCCGTCGTTCACGAATGTTCTGGGAGAGATATCTATATCCGTCAATTTCCCGGCGGGGGCGTCCGTCTTATCGGCTCCGCGGCCCATTGTGGGCTTATCCGTGATCGTCCAGTCATCTTTCGTATTAGTGTCGGTGTAGTTCACATCCCTTGTCACTGAGCTCTCTTCTTTTACCTGATTTGCTATGATCGCTCCCGTGCAGGCATATGTCCAGTCATACACATATCCGTAATCCGGTTCCGTGCCGGCGGGGAAATCCGGGTATTTCACGATATTCGGGAAGAATTTGTAAACATCCCCGGCCCAGTGTTGGATCCCCAGTTTGGGGTCTTCCGTATAGATGGCCTCTATGAAATCATCATATTCCGTATAAGAGATATCAACGAGCATCTCGCCTTTATATGCCGTCGTATCCGGCACGACATATGCGCCGGGAAGAAGGTCCTCATTTTCATCCAGCGGGAAACCGTAATCCGTTGCGCTTCTCTCCGCCCAGACCACGACATCCTTAATATTCCCCGAAAAATCCCTGAAGTCGAGATTCTCGTCCGTTGAAGAGAGTGCGACGCCGTCGCCTTCTACGAAGACCGTTATGATGCCGTCCGCGCCGGCCCTGTATTCGTCGTTTTTGGGATCTCCCTGAACGACCACGGCGAAATCGCCGGTTCTCATCGTTGTGCCTGTTTTGAAGGTCTTGATCGGTGTGCTGTCCGCTTTGATAAAGCAGCCGCCTATCTCCACTCCCTTACCCTCGTTCCCGTCATCCTTGCAGTATAGCTCGACCCAGTCCGGAAAACCGGACGGAGAGTAGAAGTATACTTCGCTGATCACAATATCTACGCCGGAAGGAAGCTCATCGGGGGGATGGCCGTATCCCGGGGTCTGGGCATACGTCTGTTTCCAGTCGGCCTTGTCATTAGTATCGGTATTGTAATAATCCCTGACTATTGACCCCTTGCTGAATCCGGATGCAACGCAGTCGATCTCCTCTTCATCGCTGGGAGAACCGTATCCGATATTCCACTGCCCGGCGGCGAAGGCCTCGTGAAAATCATCGTCTGATATGGAGCCGCTCATATCCGCCCAGCACACAAGGTCTATCATCTTTCCGGAGGGATCGAAGACGGCGATCTGTTCATCCGAATCCGTAAGGCCGGAATCGGCGGTATAGATCACATGCAAAGTCGCGCCGGATGAGAACTTCTGCTTCAGATCGTCGCCGTTATCGTAGATAAGGAGTATATAATCCCCTGTCTTCACCGTGAGGTTATCGATCTTCTTGTCGGCATTCTCTTCGAGGTCGGAAAGAAGCGCCAGGCTCCCCGAAGACGACACCGAATCAAGATCGTCGATATAGTAGCCTGAGATATCTACGCCGAGGCCGGCCGCGCCGTCATCTTCGCAGTACAATTCCACAAAATCCTCTCCGAGGGTCGAAATGAAATCCACTTCGGTGACAATGAGTTTCGTGTCCTTCACAGTAAGCTCAACGAAGAAGTCTTCTTCTGAATTTTCTGCGGTGCTCATCGCATTGCCCTTGCGGTCGGTGCCGGTGAGCCAGATCCCTATCATCGATCCGCTTTCCACTGTAATACCTCCGCCATTCGTGAAATCGATGAACCCCGAGAACAAAAGAGAACTTCCCCAGATAAGATTCCCTTCATAATCGCTGGCACCGCTCGTATAGCTTATATTCCGCGAAGATTCTCCCGAGAGATTGCCTTCCGGGTCGTAGACCTTGTAATGCACGGTGATAGCCTGCGTATTGTACATTCCTCCGGTCTCGGAGATCGTAATGTTCAATTTAATATTCTCTATGGAGATCAGCGGGACATCCTTATCCGGGATGAATGTTACGGCGAAGGGGCCCGACACGTCAACCGCGTCGACCTCGAGATCAGATGAAGAGAACCCGTCTATATGGGCTGCCGAAGAAGCGGTGAAACGCACCGAACCCGGTATAAGACATCCGCCGAAATCAGTCTGCCCCGTTCCGTTCACAAGCGTTAGAACCACCGTATCCGTGCCGCCTGAAAAATGACCGGATAAGGACGGATATGCTGTAAGCGTAACGTCAAGAAGCGGCGAGGAGGCATAGATGGCGTAAAGTTCATTAAGCAGTTCCACCGTTACCGTAGTTGTTTCGGGGTCGCCTCCCGCTACTTCGATCTTTTTAGGATAGACAGATGTGGCAAGATTGATCGTCTCGGCGGAAGGAGCGCAGGAGTTCCTCCGGCGCGGTGTTCCGTATATGGGATTACCGAGATGATCGTGGCCGTTCATCGTGACAAGGTCATTGCTGGCCCAGTTTGTCGGGTCATCGCCGGATTTCCCGAGAATTTTCTTTTCCATCGAGATCGCTCCGGTCACACCCGCAAACCATCCAGAAGAACAGTCGATCTCGTCGATGATGTTGCCGGAGGCGTCCTTGAGCGTCAGAAGCTCTCCGTCATTGGAGAGTTTACTGTACCCGAGATCGTCTGAATCCCCGACTATATCACCAAGCGCTTCCTTTTCCGGTTCGCTCGTGCTTTTATATTCTATCACATAGTATCCGCCTGCGGAGATGGTCTTGGTATTCGCGGTGGAAAGGTCGACTATCGTCCCTCCGCTGTCCGTGATATACCAGCCGGTTAGATCTATGTCTGCGCCGGTGGTATTGAAAAGCTCCATCCATTCGTATCCGCTTGAGCCCAGCGTGCCGCTCCAGGCGATCTCGCTGAAGACAATATCGCCGGGCTGTGCGGCATGTGCGAAACATGTGAACAGGATCGCTATGGTCAATATCAATATCTTTTTCATCATGTTCTCCTTCACCAGACATACGACATTCCGGCGGCATAGGTCGCCGGTATATCGCCTTGGACGCTGTAGGAAATATCGATCATTATGTTCTTCAGAAGAACGGATACGCCGGCGCCGATCTTCCTCGAGAAATCATTGCCGAGATCCGATGAACCGAATCTCAGGCCGAAAGCCTTTCCAAGGCTCAATTCGATCCCGGCATTGATCACTGATTCACCGCCGGACTGATTGAGGTCCATCATCGCCTTAAGGTTCAGTTTATCCGTTATACTGAAGGAATATGAGGCTCCGATACCGGCATCGATGGCCGTAAAATCGCCAAGATCGATATATTCCACTCTTGTGCCCCAGTTCTTCACGTAGAATCCCGCAAAGAATTTTTTCAACCGGAAGGCCATCCCGAAATCAAGATAGATAGAATCCGAACTGTATTCGCCGATCGTGGAGTAGAGGTATTTGATATTCACTCCGGCATATACCGACTTCACTATCATATCGGACATCGTAACCGCGAAAAGGTGCTCACCGGAATAAAAATCATCCCCAGTATTCCCTTCCGCATCCCTCGATTCCTGGTATCCGTAGTTCCCGAGCCCGTATGTGAATGCGATATTCCCGAATTTCGGGATATACAGGCCTGCGGATACCGCTCCGTAGTTCATATCCATAAGATATTTGTAAAACGATATCTTGGCGAAATTCCAGCCTGAGACGGAAAGAAGGGAGGGATTGGTCAGTATGGAAGAATAATCGCCGTAATCGACCGAACAGACCGAGCCGGAGCCGAGGGCGGGCGCCGAAAAATTCATGTTCAGCATATTTATCCCGCCCGAAGAGGCCGTTATGCAAAGAGCCAGGAAGAACATCATAATGGCTTTTTTCATTGTCTCACCTCACCACGGAGAACTTGATCATCTTCGTGAATGTCTCCGCTTTCAATATGGCGAAATAAATGCCTGCCGGTATCTTTTTCCCGCTTCTGTCCTTGAGGTCATACGGGATCTTGAAATAGCCTGCCGTATAGTATGAATCCACTATGTCGACCACTTTTCTTGCGTCAAGCGACAGCACGGAAAGCGTGATATTCGAGCTCTTCTCGAGATTGATCTCGAATACGATCCCGTCCGTATCGGGTGTGGCCGGGTTCGGATAGGGCGTTTTAAGGTCGTTCCCTTCAAAAGACGTCACGGTGAAGTATTCGGTAAGCGTCCCGCAGGTCAGTTCCACAATATGCTTGCCGGCATCCGAGGAAAGGGAGAGCGTGAAAACGGCATTGCCTTCATCCACAGTATAGAGTGAGGCGTAGTTAAGCGAAGCGCCGGGAGGAGATGTGAGTATCTGCGCCTCAACTAAAGCGCCGAAAAGATCAAGCCCGGCTTTCGATCTTACATTGGCCGTAATATCTACCGTATACCCCGGCGCGGTATGCGGGTCCTCCGCGGGCGTGAGCGTGAGAAGATACGGATCCTTTACCGTGAATATCACGGGGAAGGATTCGGAAATGTAAACGCCGTTCTCCTTCACGACAACATCAAATTCATAATTGCCTTCGTCGGCGGGGAAATCGAAGTTCTCCATGAGAATGCTCACATTGTCCGATGCCGTGAGGTCCGGGACGCAGACGGTCGAGCCGCTTATCGTATAAGAAGTATCAGGGATCTCCGCGCCGTCGACACGAACGGTGATATTTCCCGTGTCGGGCACGGTGAACATCTCATTCAGAACGAAATAGATATCGTCATCGCCGTTAAAAGCGGGGCTGTCAAGATAATATGTGATCTCGAGGCTGCCGCGGCCCGAGGAGGCAAGCGGCATATCTGGATATTTGTCGACCGTGAGGCTTCCGCTCACCGCTGATGCGGCATTGCCGAAGGCCGATTTTTTCCCGGCTTCGTCAACGCCCTTGACGCTCACATAGAAAAGCGTGTTCACAGGGAAAAGATTGATGATGATATCTTCCGCAGAGCCGGGCGCTGAAGGAGTGATCCCGGACGGATCGTATTTGGACGCGGCCGTGAATTCCGTATCGTTCGTGATGGGTGCGGTTGAATATGCTATCTCGTAACTTGCGCAGGTTCCGGACGAATCGTTCTCGTATGGCGCAGTGAAATGGAGGCGGATGCCGCCGAGGGCGGTATAGGAATACGCCTCGAGGTCCGTGACCGCCGTCGGGTCTTCCATATCCACCGTATTGAAACTGAATGTATATCCGTCCCCGGGAGTGCCGTCGGCGTTCCCGTCAAGACCGTTTCCCGCAGTGTCCATCGCATAATACGATATTGAAACGGTATACTCGGTATCGATACCGAGAGGAGAAGCGGGATTGAGCGTAAGCACTGTATTTCCCGACGACCATACAGGGGTATACGAAAAATCTGGCGTGAGAACGAGCGCTTCGATGACGGAGGACATATCCATCTCTTCGGAGAAAGTGATCACGACCGAGGCGGCGGTGTCCACGCCCGCGACACCGTCGACAGGAGATGTTGAAACGATATAAGGCGGATCATTGTCCGGACAGGACGGTGCCCATATCGAGTTTTGCGCTTTCGGGGTCGCGATGAGCGGCGCGCTGTTCATATCAAGGCCGTTCACGATGATGCCGTTATTTGTACCCCATGTAGCGGCATCGCTCCCGTCGCCGCATGGGTCCTTTCTTTCCATCGAAGTATCCGGACTGGAAAGGCCGCCGAACCAGCCGCCCGAACAATTTACCTGATCTATCACCGTTCCCGAGGAGTTCTTGAGTATTACATTGGCGCCAGCATCGTCAAAGGCGATAGAAGAATCTATGAAATCTCCGGCAATGTCGCTTACGCATTCCTCGTCGTTCTCGATAAGATAAAAACCTCCGGCGGGGATCGTTCCCGTCAGGGTCTCATCAGTGAAACCGATCCCTTCGATCTTCCATCCGTTCACGTTCACATCGCTCGTTCCCGGATTGTAGAGTTCCATCCACTCGTCCGAATATGAGCCCGCGGTCCCGCTCCATGCGATCTCGTTTATGAGGATCGTGCCGGTCATCGCCTCGTACACATTGACGGAGGGAGAGACGGAAAGGGCGGTAAGCGCGCCGGAACCCTTGGACCCAACAGTAAATTCATAGTCGCCGGATACCGTGCACAGCGCGCCGGGGCCGCCCGAGCTTTTATCCCCGTATGTGAATATAAGGTCCGCGCCGGAATCAAGCGCGGTTATATCGGCTACGACCTCCCAGCCGGGGCCGATGTCCGTGATCGCATTTAACGATGCCGAAACACCCGCATCACCCGAGATTGAAACGTATCCCGCAGAGGCGGGCGCGCCGCTTTGCGGCTGCGTCCAGTTGTCCGGAACGAAGAAGGATACCTGACCCCCGGCCATATCGAGGGCGGCCGTATAGGTCAGTTTAAGCGACTGATACGCATTGAGCGGCACTTTTGCCGGAGCGATCGATGCCGTTCCCATTCCGTCGCCGTACTGACCCGTAGTGAAGGAGAGCGTGAGCGTATCCGCGCCGGACTGGGTCACGAAAGCGGAATACGCGAGCGTATTCCCCGCCACATCCGTTATAATGGATTGAACAAGATAGACCGTATATGCCGTGCCGTAGGCAAGGTCATTGTGGTTCACCGTGAGCGTTTTCGTATCATTGCTCCATGCATAGGTGACGCCGCCCGGGTCGGGCGACACGGAAATGCCGGATGTTGAGGTATCTACCATCGTTTCGCCGAAATCAAGAGTGATGGCCGCGGTCACTTCGACCGAGCCGGCCCCGTTCGACGGAGATGTCGAGGTCACTTGAGGAGGCGTAGTATCGCCGCCGCAGCCCGGAGGGTTCTCTTTTGCCGAAGATGAGTTCTGGGGGTTCCTCCCGTTGGTCTGAACGACGAAATCGGTGCAGTTATTGTTCGAATCGTAAGCATTCCCCGATGTTACATGCGCCCCTCCCGAAGCAAGGTCCGCGGCCGTCGAGGAGGAGAAGGCCTTTCTTTCAACGCTGTTATTGTTGGCGGAAGTGCCGTGATTTACGGTTGTAGATCCGCCTTCGGCCTCGGCATTTGCAGTGCAGACGGTCACGTCCCAGAGCACTTTGTCGATCTCATTGCTAAGTTCGTCTATTATTCGGATCCCTCTACCCCCTGAAGTTTCAGCAAAACCGAAATATGTCGCATGATAGAGGTCTGCCGTAGTAGTAGTGAAATACGCTGCGGAAGAAGCCATGAGATAGAATTTTCCGGAAGGCAAGACCGTTGAGGCCGGTATCGTTAATTTATCTCCCCAGGATGCTCCGCTCCAGTACTGGAGTTTCCATCCCGAAATATCCACATCGGAGCAGGTGGGATTGTATATCTCGACGAACTCGTCATATGCGGATGAAGCTCCCCTTGTCGTGAATTCGGATATGACCACATCGCCGGGATTGCCCGCATAGACGGAAAACACAAAAGCGCACAGTATGAAAGCGAGGAGTTTTTTCATTTTTTATCTCCCTTATTTTTTTTGAGAAGTTTTTCGCGAAGCGCCGCGGCTTGTTTTAACCTTTCCGCCGTCGCCCCTTTTGAGATATTCATTTCGATATCGAGCACATCGCCTTCTTTGAGCCCCTTCGGGAGGCGCGCGCGGATAATGTAGATCTCTCCGCAGTTTCCGTCAAGGACGATAACGGCAGTGCCGTCCTCGAACCTGTCGCATACGCCTTTTAGTTTCATTTTTTCTCTCCTGTAAGGATATGATCATTTCTGATACGATACATTATCATTTTAAGAAATTTCGCCTTTTTTTGCAAATATCGGCCGGGTGGGAAAATATTTCTTTCTGATCGAAAGACGCGAACCGGGCTTTATCTCGATCGTGATGCCCCTGGCGTTAAAATACTCCATATTCTCTTTTTTAAAACCTATGATATGCGCGATAATGCCTTCCGGCGCATAGACCATATATCTGCCGGGGCCATGCATCCTCTCTTCGAGCATCTTTCTGTAATACCTTGACCATACGATGGAGCCGAAAGCCGGATGGAAAGGGCCGGCAATTATATTGCCTTTCTTTAGAAGGTTCTCATCAGGGAAAAGCCCCAAACGTGTAACGGGGATATCTTTTTTTATGAAATATTTAAGTGAAAGCGCTGTGAGATCCGCCGCTTCTCCGATATCAAGAGGGCAATATTCCCCTTTAGCGTAAAGCCCGGCAAGCGCCGTTCCCTTCAGTACAATGGCCGGATGTATCCTTACACCTGCGGGAGCCAGGCGGGCGGCTTTTCTCGCCGTATCAAGATATTTCTCTTTAGAATCCCCGGGAAGACCGCACAAAAGATGAATATGAAGAGGGATCTTCATCCCTTTAAGTATTCCCGCTTTCTTCCGGTAAAAGGCAAAGGGATGATTTGGCCTTCCGCATTTCTCGAGCACATCACCGTTGAAAGATTCTATGCCTATCTCTATAGCGGATATGCGGGTTTTCTTCATGACCTTCATTATCTTCGCTTTCTCTATGCTCTCCGCTGTAGTGGAGATCCTGATCCCCTTCATCCTCCCCGAAACCGGAAGAGCATCAAGATATTCAGATATCCTCTCGAAAGGCAGTGCAAGAAAACTGCCTCCGTAGAATCCCACAAGAAAATCCCCCTTCACTCCGCTCGCCGCTTTCGCCAGGAATTCGCCGGCATCGGCCGGGGATCTTATTTTTGATATGCCCGTCGCTATATGCTGCTGGCAGTACGAACATCTCCTTACGCAGCCGGCGTAAGGAAGGAATAAAGGGATTATCTTCATTTTATCTTGAGTTTTTTCACGGCATCGTCCGCAGCGGATGCCTCGGCTTCCTTTTTGGAGGGACCGCGGCCGTGTCCTACAGGTTTTTCCCCTATGAAGACCTCGGCCATGAAAGAGTTGCCTGCTTTTTTTACGATGTACTTCGGCACAGATTTGGACCTTTTCATCGTATATTCCTGCAGAACGCCCTTCGGATTGAAAACGGTGGATTTTTCAAGGATCAGAGAGGAGTATTTCTTCAGGATGCCCATAAGTATTTCGGAGACCCTTTTGATCCCCGCATCGATGTAAAGAGCTCCCATCACAGCTTCGAAGGTGTTCTCGAGAACGGATTTGTTCTTTGAGATCTCCTCGGAATTTGTAAAAACAAAATGCTCAAGTTCGAATTTCTGCCCGAGGGCGTAAAGGAAATCCCTTGAGGAAAGGATATGTTTCCCTACCGAAAGAAAACCTTCATCTTCCTTTTTATAATCCCTGTAAAGGGCGTCTGAAATAACAAAATTTATGACGGCATCCCCGAGAAATTCGAGCCTTTCATTATCCACATCTACATGCTGACTGGCGCCTTTGAACGATGAATGGATCAGGGATTGAACCAGAAGTATCTTGTTCTTGAAGTTGTATCCGATCTGTTTTTCAAGGTTATTGAGCCTTTTGCTGTGATACAGAAGAATGAGGGGATTTTCAGGTTTAGATCTTTCCAAAAAGAAGAACCCCGTTATGTCCGCCGAAGCCGAAGCTGTTCGAAATCACGTAATCCACTTTCTGTTCCCTTGCTTTATTGGGAACATAATCGAGGTCCATCTCCGCATCAGGAGTTTCGTAGTTTATTGTGGGCGGGATGATCCCTTTCTTCATAACGAGTATTGAAGCTATCGCCTCCACTGCCGCGGTGGCGCCCAGCATGTGTCCCGTCATCGATTTGTTGGAAGAAACGGGGATCTTTTTCGCGTGATCGCCGAAAAGGTCCTTTATGGCAAGTGTCTCATTGAGATCGTTCGCTTTTGTGGATGTCCCGTGGGCGTTCACATATCCGATCTTTTCCTTATCGATCCCGGCAATTCTGATCGCCTGTTCCATTGCCCTTCTTCCGCCTTCGGCCCGGGGGGCGGGAGCGGTATCGTGATGAGCATCCGCCGTATTGCCTGCGCCGAGCAGCTCGGCATAGATGTTCGCGCCTCTTTTCTTCGCGTGTTCATATTCCTCTAAAATGAGCATGCCGGCGCCTTCTGCTATTATGAAGCCGTCCCTTTTTGCGTCAAAAGGCCTTGAGGCTTTTTCCGGTTCATCATTGAACGCCGTTGAAAGGGCCTGAATGGAACAGAAAGCGGCTATCGAAAGCGGTGTCAGCGGAGCTTCGGAACCCCCCGTAATGGCAGCATCTATAAGACCGTTCTTGATATCCCAGAAAGCGGACATGATCGCGTGCGCCGAGGACGCGCAGGCGGTAGTAACCGAAAAGTTGGAGCCTTTCAGACCGTATCTCATCGAGATCTTGCCGGGGAGGATATCTGTTATCATCTTGATGATAAGGAAAGGGCTGACGCGGTCCGCTCCGTTATTGACCATATTTATATTTTCCTTTTCTATCTCTTCTATGCCGCCGATACCGGAGCCCGTGATCACACCCACTCGTTCCGGAGAGTAAAAATTCCAGTCCATTCCCGCGTCATTGACCGCTTCAATCGCTGCGGTCAGTCCGTAAATGACAAATTTTGACAGCCGTCTTATTTCTTTCTTGTCAAGCCTCAACAGCGGATCGAAGTTCTTCAATGTACCCGCTATTTTTGACGTATATTTTTCCATGGGGAAATCATTGAACTTGACTATGCCGCACTTCCCTCCGATCAGATTATTCCAATATTCGGGCACGCTGTTGCCCAAGGGATTTAGAGTACCCAGACCCGTTATGACAACTCTTCTTTCCATTCACTGACTCCTTTAAAAAAGGGGCAGGCGATAACGCCTGCCACCTTTCAGGGAAAAATCTATTTGCCTACGTGTTCTTCGAGATAGGCAACGAGCGAGCCGAATGTTTTGAGAGTTTCAGCATCGCTGGCGGGTATCTTGATGTTGTATTCGGTTTCTATTTCCATGATGAAATCCATAACATCAAGAGAATCGGCGCCCAGATCCTCGACGAATCTCGCTTCATCAGTGATCTCGCTTTCCGATTTCCCCAATTTTTCCACCATTTTTGCTTTCAGATTTTCTCTGATTCCCATATATACCTCCTAATATGCGCTACATTATCATGCCGCCATCGCAATTTATGACCTGTCCCGTTACGTATTTTGCAAGGTCGGACGAAAGGAACAGAACGATGCCGGCAACATCCTTCGGCGTTCCGAACTTTTTCAAGGGAATGAATTTCATATATTCTTCACGGACATTTTCCGGCAGAGCCTGGGTCATCTTCGTTTCTATGAATCCCGGGGCAATGGCATTTGCGGTAACGCCCCGTGAAGCGAATTCTTTCGCTACGGACTTCGTGAACGCAATGAGGCCGCCCTTGGAGGCAGCGTAGTTCGCCTGGCCGGCATTTCCCATTATCCCTATCACGGATGCGATATTGACGATCGTTCCGGATTTCTGTTTGATCAGGGTCCGTGAAAAAGCGCTTACCATGTTAAAAGCGGATTTAAGGTTTACCGAAAGAACCTTATCCCACTCATTTTCCGTCATTCTCATAAGCAGGTTGTCGCGCGTGATCCCGGCATTGTTCACAAGGATGTCGCATTTCTCGTATTTTGCGAGGAATTCGTCCTTGAAGCCGTTCACGGCATTGAAATCCGATACGTCAAGGATGAAGGTCTCTTCCTTTGTTACTGTTTTAAGCTCTTCAAGGCCTTCCTTGTCAAGGTCAATCCCGATCACTTTAGCTCCGTTCTCGGAAAGGGTCATGGCAATATCCCTTCCAATACCTCTTGCAGCACCCGTAACACATGCAGTTTTTCCAAAAAGATCGATCTTCATCATCACATCTCCATATTTTTTAAATTTTCCAGGTCGGCCAGCTTGTCCACATTCCGACGCTCTATATTCGGCGCGAATCTTTTCATAAGCCCGGTAAGAACATTACCGGGGCCTATTTCCACAACAGATTCAATGCCTTCTTTGAGAAATGTCCCCATTGTCCCGGTCCATTTCACCGGGGATGTTATCTGCCGGCTGATATATCGTCTTATTGCCTCTTTATCGGATTCCGGCGCACCCGTCACATTAGGAATGAATTTTACAGACGGCTCAGCCAGTTCGAGACCGGCAACAAATGCCGCATATTCCTCTGATGCGCCGCTCATAAGAGGAGAATGCCATGCGCCGGAGACCTTGAGCTCGAGAAGCCGGGCTTTGATGTTCTCCCCGTTCACGGTCTTCATGAAACCGTCCATGCCGGAAGCGTCTCCCGATATTACGGTCTGCCCGTTGGTATTGTAATTCGCAGCCACGACAATGCCGTCTTTAACTTTGGAAATGACCGCGTTCACGACAGCATCTTCAGGTCCCAGGACCGCGTACATCTTTCCCTCTTTCTTTTTCGATTCTCTTTCCATAAGGCGAGCCCTTTCCGCGATCAGCCTGAAAGCATCTTCTCTTTTCAGTATTCCGGCGCAATAGAGGGCCGAGGCCTCTCCAACCGAATGTCCTGCAGTAATGAACGGTTTCATCCCGAATTCGCTTCGCAGTGTTTCTAGGATCGCGATCTCGACGGTGATCATCGCAGGCTGGGTGTTCATTGTCCGTTTAAGCTCTTCCTCGTCAGAATCGAAGATCAGTTTTGCCATATCCATGCCGGTCATTTCAGATGCCTCCCGGAAGACCTCTTTCACGGCATCGAAGCTCTGAAAAAATTCATAGCCCATTTTGATATACTGGGCGCCTTGTCCGGGAAATATGAACGCTGTTTTCTTCACGGCCTCACCATCTGATCAGCGCGGAACCCCAGGTGAAACCCGCGCCGAAGGCCGTTAGAAGAAGGAGTTGGCCTTTTTTGATCTGTCCGCCGCCAAGGTATACCCCCATAGCGATCGGGATCGACCCGGCTGAAGTATTGCCGAATTTATCTATCGTGATAACGACTTTTTCGCGGGCGATGCCCAGGCGCTCGCCCACTTTATCCATGATCCGGATATTGGCCTGATGAGGGATCAGCCAGTCCACGTCTTCCGTTTTAAGCCCGTTCCTTTCGAGAAGTTTTTTCGATATTTCAGACATGAACGTGATCGCGTTTTTAAATACTTCGCTTCCGCCGCTCATCTCAATAAAGTGCAGTTTCCCGTCCACCGTCTCGTGCGTGGAGGGTTTTACGGAACCGCCGGCAGGTTGAACGAGAATATCTCCGAGATTGCCGTCACCGCAGTTCATAACATCGATTATCTCATGGGCATCGTCTCTTTTGCCGATCACGGCGGCACCGGCGCCGTCGCCGAAAAGAACGCATGTGGCCCTTTCTGCCCAATTAGTGATCTTGGACAACTGCTCCGAGCCCACAAGAAGGGCATATTCGTGATTGCCCGAGGAGAACAGGCCCTTTATTATTTCAAGTCCGTACACGAATCCGGTGCACCCCGCTTCGAAATCGAAGACCATTGCATTGGGGATACCGAGTTTTTTCTGCACCATCGCTGCGGTTGAAGGGAACAGGAAATCGGGAGTGACCGTGCCTACTGCTATGAGCGATATTTTGTTTCTGTCTATGCCGGCTTCGGCGATGGCCCTTTCACAGGCAGGGATTATCATATCTGAATTCCCTTCATATTCGCCGTTGTTGATATGCCTTTCCTTGATCCCGGATCTTTGCGTTATCCACTCGTCCGACGTTTCCACCATCTTTTCAAGGTCCTGGTTGGTTAATATTTTCTTCGGAACATTGTATCCCATTCCCAGTATCCCGATCTTAGACATTCTGCCCTCCTATCAATTTCAGTTTTGCCGTGATCGTTTCGTTAAGGCTGTTCTCGTAAAGTTTTTTAATGAATATGACCGCATTCTTTATGGCCACGTTCGTTGAAACGCCGTGGCTTTTTATTACATATCCGTTCAATCCGAGAAGCGGCGCGCCGCCGTATTCCGCATAATCATAGTTTCGTGCGATGTTCTTTATTTCGCTGTGAAAGAAGGTAGTGCCTATTTTCGTTCTGATCGATTTTTTCACCAGTGATTTAAACTCCCCGAATATCGTTGTTGCGATGCTTTCGATAAGCTTGAGCGCGATATTGCCCGTGAACCCGTCTGTGATGATGACATCCACTTTTCCCGCGATCAGGTCGCGGCCTTCAATATTCCCCTTGAAACCTTCAAGATATTTCTCCAGAAGTTCGTATGATTGTACCGTAAGTTGATTGCCTTTGGTCCGTTCCTCGCCGATGGAAAGCAGCCCTGATCTGATACTCCTCGTCGATGCGGCAATGCTCATATACAAAGAGCCCATTATCCCGAACTCGAGAAGGTTCTGCGGTTTCGTGTCGGCATTGGCTCCGGCATCAATAAGAAGACTTTTTCCGAGGCCGTTCTTTGCCGGGATAAGCGCGGCAAGCGCCGGGCGGGAAATCCCTTCAAGGCGGCCGAGTATCATTGCGGCGCCGAGCATGAGCGCGCCGGTATTCCCCGCAGATACGAAACCGTCTATCTTGCCGGCTTTATGGTCGGTAAGCCCCATCATCATCGAAGAGTTCTGCTTTCCCTGGAAAGCGGCCTGAGGTTTTTCCTCGGGTCCTACGGTCTGTTCGCAATGCCTGATCTCGATATTCGGAGGAAGTTTCTTCCAAGGTTTCCACTTATAGAGCTCTTTTTCTTCTTCTTTAATGAAATCTTCCTGTCCGTAAAGCGCTATGATATCATCGGGAAGCAGTTCCGCCGCTTCAATGGCGCCTTCCAGAGTGACTTTGGGACCGAAGTCCCCCCCCATAGCATCAAGCCCGATCTTCATGACGGACCGCTATTTTTTGATCGTTTTGACCTGTCTGCCCCTGTAATAACCGCAGTTGGAACAGACAGTGTGCGGCTTTTTCGGCTGACCGCAATGCGAACAAAGGGTCAATGCGGGTTTTGCGAACTTCAGCGAGGCCGCTTTTTTCTGTCTCGTTCTCTGCCGTGATTTTCGTACTTTTGGAACTGGCATTTCATCCTCCTAATAATCTATGCCTTCGCAATTTTCTTTGCAAAGGGGTTTAACCGGGATCTCCAGAAGAACGGAGTCCCTTATCTGATCGGCAAAATTTACTTCCTGCCTATCGTAGAAAAAAAGATCAACGCTTTCTTCTTCCTTATAATTCCTTTTTTCTTCGGGAAGGAAGAGAAACCGGTATTTAGCGTCTATATGCTGCTTGAATTCTTTTCCGCAGCGCGCGCATTTTAAGGAACATTCGGTCTCGAGCCGGACTTCGATAAAAACCTTCTTGCCGTTTATCGTAAAGAACCCGTTCACCTTCACGTCTTTGAAATTGTCCGGGAGCGAAAGCATGCCCGGGGTTTCGGTCATTTCGAAGGCCGTCTGTTTGTTCTCATGTTCGAAAAGAGAAATAATGAACAGTTTGCTCTTTGCAATGCGTTCCATCGTTTTTCCAAAAAATAAATGTTATTATATCTTAGAAAGAGAAAAAAGTCAATACTTTCCCGGGGAAAGAAACTTGATCTTACGGCATAGAGAGAGGTCGGCCGAAGCTTCAATAAAATTGTTAAATATCCTGTTTTTCAGTTCATCCCGGTCCGCACTTCTGATCTTTGCGAGCACACGAACGACCCTTTTTACAAGGTCCGGCATAAAAGTCCTTCCATAGATGCTTTCCGGACCGCCCGGATTATCGGTCTCGGTTAGAAGCCGGTTCTCCGGTATCGTTTTGGCTATTGACCTGATCTTCTCGGAAACAAGGATTTCCGGACCGACCGTAAAATAGTAATCCCTTGAAATCATCTCCTTCAGCGTGTCCCGGTCTCCCGAATACCAGTGGATCAAGACCCTGGAATTCCCCGATCTCTTAAGCATCTCCAGGGCTTCCCTCTCCGCCCCCTTTGTATGTACGCTGATCAATTTTTCCCTGCACCGTGAAAGGAAAAATGAGAAGATCCTAACTTGCGCCTCATAATTCTCGCGGTCAGAAACAAAGAACCTGTCAAGGCCGATCTCTCCGATGAGTTCGTTCTTTTCAATGAGCGCTTCGATCTTGCCGAGTTTTGCGGTGTATTTTGGGGCTTTCCAGGGATGTATTCCAAATGATGCGAAAATATACGCGCATTTACTTTGGAGGATACGGTTCTTCCTGTAAGAAGCGATGTCCAGTGAATTGGCGATCGAGATTATGCCTGTTTTCTCTATATCGTTTATCAGGTCCTTTTGCGAAATGCCGAACCTCTTATATGCGTATATGTTCGGATGGGTATGGGCATCTATGTACATTGGCATTTGTTCCGGATCTTTCCCTTGTGTCATGCCGGACAGGAGAACGTTATATCAGCAGTTGAAATAAAGGTCTATCTCCGCAGGATTCGGGCATTCAGAAACGAGTGCGGATTCCCTGGATTTCACTTCTACCCAGCGTTCTACAGCTTCTTTCGAAAATACGCCGCGGCTTGTTAGGAATTCGTGTCCCTTCTCCAGGGCTTCAAGGGCGGCGCCTAAACTCTGGGGGAGTTTCTTGATATCCTTTCTTGCTTCGATGTTCCCTTCGGCGGGAGCACCGGGGTCCGTTTTCTTCAGAACGCCTTCTATCCCGGCGCATACAAGGGAAGAGAGCATGAAATACGGGTTGCAGGTAGCATCCGCTGGCCGATATTCGAAGCGCATTACTTCGGGATCCCTGATATATCCGGGTATCCGGATCGCGCTTGTCCGGTTAGACGGCGAATAGCATACGGCCGTAGGCGCCTCATAACCCGGCACCAGTCTTTTATATGAATTGGTTGAAGGATTGGCCAGTCCTGTTATCGCGTCTATATGTTCGAGGATGCCGCCTATGTAATAAAGCCCGGTTTCTGAAAAATTCACGTATTTATTCCCGCTGAAGATGTTCTTGCCGTTCTTTTTAAGAAGCTGATGAACATGCATTCCGCTGCCTGCGATCCTGTAAAGAGGTTTCGGCATGAAAGTAGCGACCTTATTGTAACGCGCGGCAATGTTCCGGATGAAGTATTTAGCCAGGATGACCTCGTCGCAGCTTCTAAGAAGCGGTTTGAAATCGAGCTCAAATTCATGCTGTCCCGGTACGCCGCATTCATGATGGCTTACTTTGATATCGATGCCTATCTTTTCGATAAGATCGGTCAATTCCGTTCTGATGTCAAGGCCTTTATCAAAAGGAGGCACGGCTCCGTACCCGCCTTCCTTATGGAATTTATAACCGAAATTCTCCTTATCCGTGCTTTCGCAAGAATAGAATTGAGCCGATATCCTCATCGGATCGGTATCGAAGGTGTAACCGTCAAAAATGAAGAATTCGAGTTCCGGTATCCAGTATGATTCATCTGCGATCCCGAGCTCTTTCAATGCTCCGGTTGCGCGGATGGCCGTTTGCCTCGGACACAAGGGAAATGGTCCGTCTTTTGCCGCATAAGTTACATTGCACAGAAAAGAAAGTGTTTTTTGCGGAAAGAACGGATCCAGAAATCCCGTGTCGATGTCCGGAACAAGCCTCAGATCGCTCGACTCCACAGTAGCATATCCTCCGACGGAAGACCCGTCGGCGCCGATCCCCTCCTTAAAGAGTTTTTTATCAAGTTTCGAAGCCGGTATCGTGAAGTGTTTCAGCTGGCCCGAGAGATTGGCCACCTTGATGTCAAGGAATTTTACGCCTTCGCGCTCGATTATCTCATTGTACTTTTCCAGGCCCGATTTGATGTCCATCGATTCACTCCTCTATTCTAACTCTGAAAATGATCCTTTTTCCGGCGCGGATTATTCCCGATGCCGATATTTTCATTCCCTGATCGGTCACCTTCTCGCTCTCGAAGAACACCGCGTTCTGTATGATCAACCGCTTTATTTCGCCTTTGGACATGTCCTTCGCGAAAGCGGCTATGATATTCGTGATCGTGTCCGGTGCTGCAGATATCTCCGGGATGTCCTCGGGTATCCCTTTTTTCACGAACCTTGTGATGAAATCATTTTCAGCCGTTGCCGCATCTTCTTTTCCGCAGAGCCATTCCGTCATCTCCCGCGCGAATTCCATCTTGGGATCCCGGGGATTCACCGTGCCTTTCTGAAGGGCATCAACGATCTCGGATTTCATCCTTTCTTCTTTTTCGGAAAGAAGGCCTATATATTTCGGCAGTATCTCGTCGGGAACGGACATGATCTTTCCGAACATGTCTTTAGGCCCGTCATTGATGCCTATATAGTTGCCGAGACTTTTGCTCATCTTCTGTTTTCCGTCAAGACCCTCTATGATAGGCATGATAAGAGCGGTCTGCGGTTCAAGCCCGTACCGTTCCTGCAGTATTCGTCCTACGATGAGATTGAATTCCTGGTCCGTTCCCCCGAGTTCGATATCGGCTTTTATTGCTACAGAATCGTAGCCCTGAACAAGCGGATACAGGAATTCAAGGATGGATATCGGGGATTCTTTTTTAAACCTCTCAGCAAAATCATTCCGCTCCAGCATGCGCGCTACTGTATATTTAGAAGTAATATCGAGGAATTGATAGACATTGATCTTTTCAAACCATTCGCTGTTGAAGCGGATGTCCGTCCGGTCCCTGTCGAGTACCTTGAAAATCTGTTTGGCATATGTATCGGCATTCGCTGCGGCCTGATCCCTGGAAAGGCGGGGGCGTGTTTCGTTTTTACCTGTCGGGTCTCCGATCATTGCCGTGAAATCGCCGATGATGAAAACGATCTTATGTCCTTGGCGCTGGAAATCCCGCAATTTTTTCAAGACCACAAGATGTCCGAAATGGATGTCGGGCGCGGAAGGGTCGGCGCCGAGTTTAACGATCAAGGGCTTTTTACGGGAAACGGATGTCTCGAGCTTTTCGGAAAGGCCGGTCTCGGGAATTATCTTGTAGACGTTTCTTTTTAGGATCTCAAGCGCGCCTTTAATCATCATTCGTCCAGGCCCAGGCGGTCTCTGAACACCTTGACCTTATACCTTTCCTTGAGGTACTGCAGGAATTCCGCGAACATAGTATAAGAGTACATCTTCTCGAAAAGAGCGTTCGCATCGGGATTGAATTCCGAGGAAAGCGGGAGAAGGTTTTTTCTGTTCAGTTTGAGAAGATAGATATCCGAATCATGTTCTATGGCCGAGAAATCCCCCTTGACCATCGAATCCAGGGCCTCTTTTATCTTGTCCGTCAGTATCACCGCCGTATCATAGGCCGGCGTTTCCTTTTTGGGTTCGCCGAAGATGGCTTTTATGATCTCGTCACCGCCGTCAAAGGTCGCTTTTGCGAACTTCATTTCAAAAGACAGCGTGGAGCTGTTCTTCTCGGCATATTCTTTTATCTTTTCTTTGAAAATGTTCTTCTTGACGATCGGGGCTACATTTTCAACCTTTTTATAGAAGCCGTCCTTCTTCTCGATAAGCTGGAAAACGATATATTTGCCCGTATTGGGATCGTCTCCGCCGGACTGAACAAAGAAAGGATATCCTGCCGTTTCGTCTTTTCCGTAGTCGAAAAGGTCCTTCATCTGCACATAGGGCAGTTCGTCTTCCCCGATGAGTTTGGTTGTTTTCACATCCGTGAATATATCGCTCAGCTTCTCTCCCTTGACCAGTCGCGAGTATATTTCGAGGGCTTTATTGCCGATATTGTCTTTCATCTCCTCGGAGACCTTGACCTTCATGAGGATGTAACGCGCCTTAACCTTTTCTTTACCCGCCTCGGTCTTCCGCTCCTCGGTCTTCACGATCGCGATTCCTTCATCAAACTGGAAGGGGGCGGATATCTTGCCTTCCGAAAGAGCAAATGCCGCTTTTGTGATCTCCTTTTTCAGCGTATCCCTGTCGAACCATCCGAGATCGCCTCCCGAAGAGGCATTGCTCGCCTCCGAATATATCTTTGCCGCATCTTCAAATGAATATTTTCCGGCATTGATCTCGGAGGCCATATCGGTAAGCTGCCTGGAGATCCTGTTCACGTCTTCCTTTGTGGTTTCGACCGGGATCTCCTTATAGGCGATCCTGATAAGGGGTTTTACAAAAAAATCCTCCATGTGTTTCGCATAATAGTCATTGATCTCCTCGTTGGAGACGGGCACTTTATCCATAAGGCCGTCTATCGCCGATCTTGCCCATTCGAAATCATATATCATCATGGGGAATCTGGAAGAATCGTTCAGATACAAGGGCGATATTAGGCTGGAGTTCAGAATAAGGCCGTTCAATTCTTTAAAAAGAAGCTGCATCCTGAGCTGGGATTCGTACATTTCGGGACTTATATTATTGCGTTTCAGGACCTCGACATACTTGTCATAAGAGAAAACGCCGTTCTCCTGGAAATACGGATGTTCCTCGACGGCATTCTGAATATCCTTCTCGTCTATACGGACTTTCAGCTCATTGGCGAATTTAAGCATGACCGCTTCCGAAATAAAGGAATCGAGTACGTCTTGTTTCACTTTTTTCTCGTCAAGCTCCTTGCCTTCCTGCCTAATATAGTCCATAGTTTTCTGGACCCTTTCCAGATATTCGGTCAGCGTGTAATTGGTCCCTCCGATCTTGAAAGCAGAATCTTTCTTTGTTTCCATGTAAGAAACGCCGCTCAATATTACGAATCCGACAATGAAAATGATCACGACGAACCATATTATTGCCGAAAAATGCTTCCTGAAGAACTTCATTACCATAACAAAAACCTCCAAAATCGGTTGAAATATAGCGAAAAATGTATTATAATTCAAATTAAAGAATTAGTCAAACGATTTTTATGATAGAAATAAAAAGAGAACAAAAGCCTTTGCGGGTGCCGGTAGTGGCGATACTGTTCTACATCGCCGTATTGGTCAGCCTTATCTTCACTATAAAAAAGTTCGTCATCAAACCGGATGAGAGCAAATTACTTTCCGCTTTGCGCAGCGATCCTGTAAATTCGGGGAAGGCATATGATCTTGCCAGGTATTATCATGGCGCGGGGGAGTTCGGGAAAGCCGCCGTTTATTATAAGCAGGGATTGGCTCTGTCCGCCGAAGGGACAGCATCTTGCGATATCTATTACGAATTGGCGGAAACCCTTATTAAAACGAAGCAGTTCGACGCCGTTTACTATATCGAAAAAGCGCTCGGAAGCGATTGTCAAGAGGAACGTTTTCTTTCTTTATACGAAGATGCGGTGATCATGATAACGGACAAGATCGCTTCTCATATCGCGCATTACAGGGATAATGATATTTCCGTCCGTAAACACAAGGAGATCAGGGATTTTTATATAAAGAAGGGTTTTGTATTGTCATTTTACTTCGATACTCCGAGAAAGGACGTTTTTTATCGTCTTTTTTCATCCCTTTTTCCCGACAGAGCAAAGAGATTCAGCGGTTATAACGGGAAAGAACCGTCGCATCTTTTCGAATTGGGAAAACTGGCGAACGAGGCGGAAATGTACGATATTGCCGAATCTTTGCTTCGCAAGGCATTGCCGGGGCTTTCGGGCGAAAACCGCGGGATAAGCCTGTATTATCTCGGTTTCAATGAATACCGTAAAGCAAAATATTCCGCTGCCCTGGAACTCTACCTTGACGCAAAAAAATATTATAATACTACAAAGCTCAATTACTGGCTCGCAAAAACATACTGGGAACTCGGAATGAAGGATAAAGCGAGGCAGGCCATTGAATTCACGTTAAAAATGGATCCAAAATACCGGGATGCCTTGGAATTCAAACAGAAGATAACAAAAGGAGAATAGATATGTTCCTCAATTTTTTGAAAAGCCTTTTTTCTCTCGACATTGGGATCGATCTCGGCACAGCCAATATACTTGTTTTCGTCAAGGGTAAAGGTATCGTCTGTTCCGAGCCTTCGGTCGTTGCCACGCGTGAGGACGGCTCTCCGATAGCATTCGGGGCGGAGGCTAAAATGATGCTCGGTAAAACGCCGGGTGAAATAAAAGCTATCAGACCGCTCAAAGACGGTGTTATCGCTTATTTCGAAGAAACAGAGGACATGCTGAAATATTTTATCCGGAAGGTCCACAATAAGCATAGTTTCGTTGCACCCCGTATAGTGATCTCAATCCCTTACGGCATTACTAAAGTAGAGAGGAAGGCCGTTGAAGAGGCCACTCTTGCGGCCGGCGCAAGAAAGGTCTACCTCATTGAAGAACCGCGGGCGGCGGCCATCGGGGCGGGGCTGGCGGTCAATGAACCGCGCGGATGCATGATCGTTGATATCGGAGGGGGTACCACTGAAGTTGCCATTCTTTCTCTCGGAGGTATAGTCATAGCCAATTCGATCAGATACGCAGGGGATAAGATGGACCAGCATATCATCGAATATATCCGGAATGAGCATAATCTGCTCATCGGAGAAAGGACTGCGGAATCAATCAAGCTCAATATCGGTTCCGCTTTTCAGCTTGAAGAGGAGCTCACGATGGATATCAGCGGCCGGGAGATCGTATCCGGCCTGCCTAGGAATATCACGGTCCGTTCGGAAGAGATCCGGCAGGCATTGACTGTCCCTATCAATGCGATCGTGAACATCATAAAACTCACGTTGGAAAAGACCCCTCCCGAGCTCAGTTCGGACATCGCTGAGGACGGCATCATGATCGCCGGCGGCGGCGCTCTCATCCGGGCGCTCGATAAGAAGATCAATGCCGAAACGGGACTGAAAGTGAAGATAGCAGAAGACCCGCTGACATGCGTCGTAAAAGGTACGGGTAAAATACTGGAAACGCTGGATAAATGAAAAATGCCTTCCGGCATTATCAATATTTCCTGCTTCTGATAATTTCTGTTTTCTACTTTTTCTTTTATGAGAGAAGCGCCGTTTCCTATCTTGTCTATTCCGTCACAAGTCCCGTTGCTGATTTCGCGTCCAGGGTCTGGACTAATGTCACTCACTCTGTACTGAAAGCCCGGGAGCTCTCTTCCCTTAAGAAAGAGAACGAACTTATGAAAAGCCTCCTTGCTAAAAAAGATGCAGAGATAAGGATTCTTCGAACCGGGCTGCTCCGCGCAAAACAAGCCGGGAAAGAGTTTGATTTCATCAACCGTTCAGATGCCGAATTTCTCGGCACATTTCCGGTCATCACTTTCTACCGTCTTTTCGATAAATGGTTCTTTGTTCTTAACTGCGGAGAAAAGGATGGAATAAGGAAAGGAGATTTCCTTTCTTTCCAGGGTAATCTAACGGGACGGATATCAAAGGCGGGATTTGCAACATGCGTGGCGGATTTTATCACAAATGAGGGCATCGTTGTGGACGGGATCGTTCCTCTCAGCCTTTCGGATACGGGCAGCAACGGTATTAGCGAGGTCAGCATACTCGGGTTCTGCGCTCATCAGGGTTCGGAGTTCATTTTCTCCGTGCTTGCGGAGGAGCCGGTGGAACCGGAGCGTATTATCGGCGAACCTGTTTTCTCCGGCCATCTTTCAAAGCAGTTCGGGCAGGATTTTATTATCGGGGAGATCGGAGCGCTCATCCGTCGGGATATCAATAAGTATACATTTTCCGTAAATATCCCGTATGAGCCGCGGAAGATAAGGTATTTATCCGTTTTCAGAAAAAAGCATGAGTGATTATTCTTTCAATATTATTCTGCTTTTTCTCAATTCCGCCCTTTTTGTGATTGTTCCCGGCTTTTTTGTCGCCTTTGACCTTCTGCCGTCCATTTGCGGGAATATCATTGAGCGGAAGAAGCACTATCCGTTATCCGCGGCCGTTTTAGTGCTGATCTGTCTCGCCGCACCCATCTATTTCAGATACACCTTGTATTTCCCGCTTTTCTTCCTTCTCTATTTCATCTTTTTCAGATTCATAAAAAAGATCGCCGGCTTCAATCCTTTTTACAGGCTGTATATTTATGTGCTGCTCTGTCTTTTGATGATACTTTTTAAGATTCTCTTTTTCATGATCGCCGGCTTCAAACTTTCCCTGCCCGCAGTGGAACTTCTGCTTGTGAACCTGCTTCTGAATTTTTTATTTCTCGAGATCACGAAAAAGACAAGGGAGCGTGGCGAACATACAACTTTTTAATGCCTCCGTTGTGGTTTTAACCTCAATATCACTTTCTAACTAAATCGCTTTACCCAACAATAAACAATTTACATTTGGCACAGTTCTTGTTAATATGTATTGTATGAAAATGCAGACCATAAAAGACGACATTCGGCTCGAAGGCGTCGGGCTTCATTCGGGTAAGACGGTAAAATTGACCATACGCCCGAGCGATCACGGGAAGATCGTTTTCCTCAGCGGAGGGTCCCGTATAGAAGCCGTATTCCGGAATGTCGTCGATACTACGCTCGCAGTGAGTTTGGGCGCAGAAGGGCGCGTGATCTCCACTGTGGAACATCTCCTTTCCGCACTTCATGCAAAGGGCATCGGAAGCGCGGAGATCGAAGTAAACGGCCCCGAGATACCGATTTTTGACGGCAGCGCGAAGATCTATATAGATGCAATTAATTCTGTCGGAAAAGAACGGCTGGACATTGATCAGGTTTTTTTTACGGTGAAGAAGCCTCTCGAGATCCGAGCGCATGATAAATATGTTCTGTTCCTTCCCGGCGATAAATTCCAGATTAAATATACGATCTCATTCGACCATCCGCTTCTTGACAGGATAACTGAAGAGTATGCCGTTACCGAGGACCTTTTCGATAAAGAGATCGGCATCTCAAGAACATTCACCTTTCTCAATGTAATAAGTGATCTTAAAGAGAAAGGTCTCATTAAAGGCGGCTCTTTCGACAACGCTCTCGTTCTGGACGGGAACGGCATCGTGAACGGAGAGGAAAGGATTAAAAACGAATGTCTTAAACATAAAGTATTAGACCTTCTCGGCGATATCTATCTTCTCGGTCTTCCGTTCCGCGGGAAGATCATCGCTTATAAAAGCGGCCACCATTTGAATTGGAGAGCGGCTAAAACTCTGGCAGAAGCAGGAAAGGAAAGGCCCTTGCGTAAACCCTTGTTCGCTGCAAGAACCGCTGTCCACTACGACAGATAACCCCCAATCACCCGATTTCATATCGAGGCAGGCACTTATATAGTGCCTGCCTTCCCTTTTCTTTATACGCTTCGCTTCATTATTAAGTTGGCGGAGGACCGCTTTATGGTTGAAGGTAAAACCTTCCTCAAGTTGACATAAGAATGTCTTAAGTTGACATAAGAATGTCTTAAGTTGACATAAGAATGTCCTCCAGTTAACGAGTTTATTTGTATTTGTTCAACTCTCAATTTATTTGAACTGTTCACTTTTCACTATTAGTTGTCCGCTTGATCATCTGGCTTCAAGCCAATGTCCATTGGCTATGAGCAGCAGGCGTCTCATTTCTTACTCAATTCTGATGCGCTGGGACACACCTTAAGAAAGGAATGTCCCGAATCCACGCCTTGCCGATCTTTGCCTATTTTTTACTGAATAATAATTCTATCCACAACTATTCACTGTTCACTATTCACTTTTCACTATTAGTTGTCCGCTTGATCATCTGGCTTCAAGCCAATGTCCATTGGCTATGAGCAGCAGGGTTCGCCTACAAGTAATCCGCCTGACGGCGTATTCTCGCAGGCCGCCCCTCGCGGTGCTCGCCTTGCCTTCGGCAAACTCGCACAACGCTGCGGGCTTCGAATCCCTGTCGCGACATGAAGCAGTTCATGTCTCTCTCCCAAAAGATATTATTGTGATTCTTACTTTAACTATTAACTATTCACTTTTCACTATTAGTTGTCCGCTTGATCATCTGGCTGGGGAGCAGGGATTCGAACCCCAATTAGCGGAGCCAGAGTCCGCGGTCCTGCCGTTAGACGACTCCCCAGCATTGGGTTGATTATATATGATTTTTTCTTTTTAGTCAAATATCCGAGCTGGGGTCTTTTTAAATATTGCTCACGGTTCCAGGACTATATTTCTCTGTGTAAGATCGAAAGCGATCCTCTTCGTTTCGTATTTTTCCGGCGCGGGGCTGTCTACGCTCAATACCGAGGGCATCTTGCCGTCAGGCCCCATTTCACATTTATAAATAAGCTTTGTCATTGAAACGGGATCGTCCGGGATCTCGCCGGGATACTTTTCGGAAGTGATATCAATGCCCTGCGCCATCTCATCTTGGATTTTTGTAAGGAATTTACTGATAATATCTTCAAAAACCACATAATTCTTCAATGAAGAAGCTTTTTTAATTTGACCAAGCCATTTCTTGAAGCCGACAGGCAGATATCTTTCATCTATCTTCTCTGCAAGCGCTCTTGCCTTCTGTAATTCTCCCAGGCCCATCGTTATTTTAAGGTCCATCAGCTGTATTCTCATTCTTATACTCTCATAAACAGCTGTTGGCTGATTCTCGGCATCGATCTTTTTCAGATACTCTCTTGCTTTCAAATAGTTCTTTTTGGAATATTGATATATCATGCTGATCATGTAAAAATCGAGCTGCATATCGCTGTATACGGTGTCGATGCCTTTTTCGATCTCTTCGGATAACTCCAGGAATTCTTTTTCATATTTCTCAAGATCATCGTTCAAGCTCGCGGCAAGGATATTGAATTTCATGCTTTTAGCATAGGTATCTGCGGGTGAGTGAGAAAGGATATCCCCGGTGATCTTCAGAATGCCTTCTGTATCTTTGCGGACCTGTAGTTTCTCTATCAGGGTCTTGGCGTTCTCATATGAATATTCCTTTGAATACTCTTCCAGCACTTTCCCGTAAGCCCTGTTCTTGATAAAAAGCTCCTCCAGAGCGCTCAGGTAGTCCTCGGCGGGATAATAGCCTACAAGACGGTCCACTTCTTTCTCGTTGCCGTCAATGAACAATATTGTCGGATATCCGGTAACATTGAATTTTTTTGGAAGATAGGTCTCCTCTTCTGCATTGATCTTTAAAGGCACAAGGTTCTTGTTCACGAAGGCGATGACCTGCGTATCGGTATATGTCTTGCTGTCAAGTTCTTTACACCACGAACACCAATCGGTGTAAAGGTCCACCATTATTGGTTTGCCGCTGTGTTTTGATATCGTCAATGCCTCTTCGAGCGATGTAAGGAATTTTATC
The DNA here is from genome assembly GCA_937863565.1 of uncultured bacterium. Lineage (GTDB taxonomy): Bacteria > AUK180 > AUK180 > AUK180 > AUK180 > CALMGJ01. Next base: position 72,408 of record CALMGJ010000011.1, read on the forward strand.
TCTTTCGGCTCCCTTGCACAGGATGAGAACAGGAGAGCTATGGTTGCCAGAACACTGAAAAACAAAGCTTTTTTCATTTTCATAAGGACCTCATTACGGATATTATACTGGAAAACCGTGAAAATGCAAAATGAAAAGGGAGGCGGCCGGAGCCGCCTCCCGCAAGATATAATATCCCTTTACGGGGATATTATTTTAAAATAGCGAATGTGCCCGTTCTCTTGCCTTTATCGGAATCGATAGAATACAAGTATACGCCGGAAACGAGCGTAGCGCCGCCCGGGTTCTTAAGGTCTATCGTAAGTTCCGTTGCGTCAAATTCTTCTTCGAGGACTTTTACGCCGCTTACCGTGAACACGGAGATCGTGCCTGTACCCACAAGGTTCGTGAATGTTACATTGTCCCCTGTTGCGGGCGAAGGATATGTATGCACCATTTCAAGATCATCGAACTCTGTCGAGAAATACTTCAAGTATTCTCCCGATTGGCTTACATCGTATCCTTCCGTATCAGACGGGTAAATGCCTTCGCCGTATGTCCACCAGCCGCTGGCTTCAACGATATAATTATCCACCTGCATTGTCATCGGCGAATCGAGGTGGAGTGTTGCCGTCCTGCTCTCGATATCGTAATCCACCATATTGACATAATGGTAGTTGGCGAAATCGTCCATATAAACGAAATACAGCCAGCTGTCTTTCACTCCGAAGGAATAGAAATCGAGATACATGTCCTTGGAGAAGGTGACGGAGACCGTCTGCTCGTTGATCATCTTGGCGGATACGACTTTCGGATAAACAGCCGTTTGTGTGACGGCGACTGTATTTGCCGAGGAATCAATATCGAAATAAAGCGTATCTTCGATATTGGCCGTGATCGTATATTCTGTGTTCAGAACAAGTTCCGAAGCAAAATAAAGCGTGACCACATCGCCGCTAACATCCGCATAGTCAATGTCAAGTACGGGAGATACGCCGTAATTCGCGGGATCCCCGGCTGAAACGGGATCGACATCCCCGCTGAACGTTAGTTCAACGGTTATATAGTCGATGATCTCGGCTTCGTCAAGCGTCAGATAATCTCCGGCAAGACTGCATGAGGCCGTATAATCATTGATCGGCTTCCCGTCAGCTGAAATGACGGATTCCGTGGAAACATAGATATCGTAAGGCGTTCCGTATGAAAGATCGGTGCCGAAATAAAGAGTTACGACTGCGCCGCTGATATCTTCGATCGAGGTCGGATACGGCTGATAGAACCCTATATTGTTGCAGGCCGAGTCGTCCACATTCTCTGAAAATGTCAATTCAATATGATTGGCATCAGTGATCTCGGCGGAAAGCAAGTTGAATGGCGATATAAAATCGAATGTCGTCGTCTCATCAAAGGTGCCCAGATCGGTTATGACCGCATCATCTATCTCGAAGAGATGATCGTTGCTGCCCCAGACAAAAGGAGAGGCGAACTGAAGCGTCATCGTTTTTGAACCCGGGGTGAAATCCATTGCCATAGGCGTGACACTGTCGACTTCGACCCGGTTGTAACCTTCAATGTCATAATTGAAATCTACTTTGATCGTATAAAGGTCGATCACCGTCACCGATTTAATGATCTGGATGATGCTGAACGAATACACATACGATGTAAGGCCTATATTGCCGTTCGCAGTATTGACGGCTTGGAGCACCCACTTATAATCGCCTGCGGGGAAAGCCATCTGAACAGGATCCGTATTCGTATAGGCATATTCCTCTATCGTCTCCCCGTCGTAGATCTTGAGAAGATAAGTGTCGGCCGTCCAGCCGGTCTCGGAGTTCGTGAAAGTATCCCAGGTGAAGGTGACCGTCTCGTTCTCTACGTTCTGCACAAGTTCGTCGGCCGGCCCGAGAGCGTCGAATGTCTCCGTTGTCGGGATATAGAAATAATCCCCGGGCATAACGGACTGAAGGAATCCGCCCGTGCCGGAATCATAGGTCACTCTTCCGTTCCCCAAGCAGAATAGCGTATATGTCGCGCCTTCAGTGAGACCTTCGAAAAGAATATTGTTATTGTATCCGAAATAATCCGAAACGGCAGATATGACCGGAGAAACAAGTCCGAAGATGATATCATCCTCGTCTGTTCCGTATGGATATAACCCTACGGTCACATCATCATAATAAACATAGGCTGATTGAAGGTCCTCAACTGCGCCGACCAGTTTATCCGCATAATCCTCGGCGGAAGTATATGCCGCCCAGGGTGTAGGGATCCCGTATGTGAACGCGGTATCGCAGTTCTCAGAGGTCTCGTCATCGCCGTAAATACCGTTCCCCGCAATGCTCTTGGATTCGGTTGACTCGCTATAATCCGTTCTCTGATATGTATAATACCTGAATCCGGCATTGCCCAGAGCGTTCCCGAGATCGTCGTAGCTTACCGCGGCTGTCTGCGAATTCACGGAGGTTTCGTCCGCATATGCCGAAAGGTCGGTATCGGCATCCGGGCCGTCTATCGTGATGCCGGTCTTTGATACTCCCTCGACTTTATCACCGTACACGAAGTAATCGATATCCTTTACCAGATCGGAGACCCCGTCCCAGTAGTACATTATCAATACTTCGCCGTCATCGGTGAGGCCCGGGCTTGCATCGGGCGTTCCGTCGCCGGAAACGTCTATCATTTGAGCGGTTGTACCGCCGGTGGTCCCGTGTGCGAAATCCGCATATTCGCCATAGGCGGAATAGAAATAATCGCCTCTCATTGCAACAACGATATAAGATTTCGGAGCGATCTTCGTGCCATTCGGGAATCTCCCGTGAAAATCCGATGATGAGGATCCGCCCTGATTTGCGCCGGTCACGATCTTATAGTAAAGAAGCGTCCCGGATGTTGCGTCTGTAACATAGACATTTGAAAGGTCGATCTCATAATCCGTAGGATTGTAGATCTCGTAGTATTCCGCAGACTGACTTGTTGCCGCCACTTCGGTGATCAGAAGGTGCTGCTGGGGAAGTCTGTCAGCGGCAAAAGGCAGAACGGCCAGAAGAGCCAAAATTATGATCGTGAAAAACTTTTTCATTGCCCGCCTCCTTAAAATGTGAATGTTACGCCGACGCGGTGGAGGGCGTTGAAATCATAGCTCGCAAGCCCGAACGCATAATCTACGGAGACATTGAAGTTCTCGAGCAGTTCTTTCTCGGCGCCGAAGCCGAATGTGAGCCCCTCAACGCTTCCCGTTTTATATCCGGCCCTGATCGCTATTATATCCATCAGTTTGTATTCAGCTCCCGCGTGGATCATCATGCTGTTGTAATTGGGTTTTTCAACATCCACTGCGATGAGGAGTTCGTCCATCGCCTGATACGATACTCCTATGCGGAAGGTCATGGGAAGGGGCATGGCCTCTTCCACCATTTCCTTTTCAATGACGGGCAGATAGTTCGCCGCAATGCCCGCGGAAAGCTTATCCATTTTATAAATGAGCCCGATATTGACGAACCATGCGGTTGCAGCGTATGAATCGATATTCTCTTTCACGGCGCCGGCGCCGACACCCAAGTAGAGAGCATCGGAAAGCTGCGTGGAAAGAGAGAAGGTCATCATATTGTCATTGGGCACGAACTGCTGCCTCAAATAGAACCCGTACTCGTCATATTTATCTATCGAGGGATAGTTGAGCACTTTCCACTGGAAGCCCAGAACGAATTTACCGAAAAGCGGCAGGGCCAGTTGGAGATTGTTCAGAGAAGAACCCTCAAGTACCCAGTTCATATAGGTGAAGCTGATCGAGGATTTCTCCATGTTGCCCACCGATGCAAGGTTATAGGAAAGGCCTTCGGCATTTCCCATCAGAGAAGAGAACGCCCCTCCCATACCGCCCGCTTTCACTGACGCGTCTATATTAAGGTATGTGTAGGCAGAGGAGCCGACATCGGTATAGACGGAGAAGACCGAGAACGGTATCAGAAGAGCGGTGATCAGAATTATTAGTTTTCTCATATACGCACTCCTTTAAAAATCGATTTCAAGTCCCCAGGTGTATCTTCTGCCCGTGCCGCCTGTGGCGTACGACCAGGGTTTACCCGTGTAGGGATCTATGTCGCCGAGATCATTACCGCCCGCACCTCTGAGATTGAAATGGTCCAGAAGGTTCCTGCAGGTGATATTGAACCAGTAATGTCCGCCAAACCAGTTCATCGGAAGCCTGAATTTCACTTTTACGTCAATGCGGGAATATGCCGGATATCTTTCCGAGTTCCACACATTGGCCGGATCCGTGGCATATGTCGATTCACCCTCCTCGTAGATGCCGTCCCCTTCGGAGCCGTCGGCATCGGGCGGAATGTCGCCATCGCCGATATCCGTATAATCTCCGTCAAGGTTGGCGTCTTTTTTCTGCGTTCCGTCACGCCCGTAATCTTTGAATGCGTCGTGAGGCGTATAAGGATATCCGGAACCGTATCTCCATATGATATTGAAGAACGCCCATTCGCTCTTGAAGAGAAGATTGGCATTGACGGTATGTCTCTGATCATAGTCAAGATAATATTCGATGCCGTAGTTCGGATCGTCTTTTGATATTTCGTCATACCAATTATACTGCATGTTCTTGCCTTTCGCTTCCATGAGCGTATAGGTGATCCAGCCTTCAAAATAATTGGAGAACACCTTCTTGAATGTCAGTTCGAGGCCTTCAACGTGCGCGGTCGCGACATTTGAATAGGCTTCCTTGTCTATAACCGGATCATAATATGTCGAAACGACGTCATCAAGCCATTTCTTGAAAACGGAGGCTTCGAAAAGATAATCTTTGCCGAGAGACTGCTGGATGCCGAGCTCAAGGTTGGTCGCTCCTTCCGGTTCCACGGCCTCATCGCCCCAGTCAAAATCATATCCGAGATACCAGGATGCTCCGCTGTCCTCTTCGTAAACCGCTTCGACGGGAGGAGCCTGATACATTAAAGAGAAGCTTCCCCGGACGAGGGTCGAGGGCGTGATCTGATAGTTCACGCCGACTCTGGGTTGGAACTTGAGATTATCCGTTTCAAGATATCCCCAGTAATCGAACCTGAGGCCGTAACTCAGAAGGAGAGCGTCGGTGATATCCCATTTGTCCTGAATATATCCGTTGGTCTGGTAATATTCGTGGATATGGTCTTCAAGATAGAAGTAAGCGGGATAGAACATCTCGAAAGGATAGAATTCAAGATAGGCCGTATCGAGCATGAACACGCCCCAGTAAAGGTCCGTATGTACTCTCTGGATGTCGAAGCCGAGTTTCAGATTATGTCCGGTGAACGTGTCCGAGGAAAGGTCGAACCTTATTTCCGTATTGGTATGCCTCGATCTCTGATGCGCGTAATAATCCCCCGGAGCAAGTTCTTCGAAGGGCTTGATCTCGTAATAACTTTCTGCGCCGGTCGCCGAATCGACATCTCTCGCCCCGAAATCTATTCCCGAATGAAAATAGGAGATGGCCAGTTTGAAATAGGTATCATTGGAGATCGTCCTGTTGTAAAGGAGATGATGATACCTGTTGGACTGGTGCTGGATGGGCCAGCCCGAATATCCGAGCGCTTCATACTTCATCTTGATCCTTATCCAGGCGAACCCGTATTCAGTATGATACTGGAGTCTGTCTGTCGGGGAGATCTTATAATCGAGCTTGAAGTGATAATCGTGGAATTCCTCGTAGTCCTTGTTCTGGAACCCGGATGAAGTCGATGAATCCGCATAAAAAGCCTGCCCCGCAAGGAGGAATCCCAGTTTATTGTCCGGTACGAACGGTACGGGGCCTTCGAATTCGAAGTTATACTCTTCTTCACCGAAAAGTCGGTATCTGGTGGCATCTCCAAACCAGTCGGGGATCGCATTCGAAGTATTGAAATCCGCATTGAAAGAGTAATCGTTCGTCTCGGGATTTCTGGTAACCGTATTGATAACGCCGCCGAGGGCATTGCCGTATTCGGCGTCAAAACCGCCGGTGATAACGTTCACCTCTCCCATAACTCCTTTTGCACTTACGACGGCGCCGAAGGTATTATGGAACGGGTCCATTATCGAAAGACCGTCCATCAAAAATGTGGTATTGCTCTCTCTCGTACCCCTGACTTTCATCTGGCCGTCCTCGTTTGTAACGACTCCCGGGGCAATCTGGGCCGCGCGGAAGATGTCGCGAGAGGACATATCGATTATCTGTGTATGGTCGATCTTGGTCAGTGCTCCGATCTGGTTTTTATTGAGAAGGACGCGGTCAGCCAGGATGATGATCGGTGTTTTAATCTCGATGGGCGCTTCCTTAAGCTCAACGCTGATGGTCGTCGTCTGATCGATGGAGACCACGATGCCCTCAACGGTGACCGGCTGATAGCCGAGTTTTTCGATAAGAAGGGAATACATGCCGACGGGAAGACCGGCGAACATGAAAAGACCCGACATATCACTACCTGTCGAAAATCCGATCTCAACGATGGTAACCTTCACCTCCTCTATCGGTACCCCGGTATCCTGGTCAAGGATGAATCCCATAATGGAACCGGTGGTGCCGGCATGGATGGTCACCAAGCTCGCGAAAACGAGCAGGATCAGTAAAATGACTTTCTTCACTCCACACCTCCGAAATAATTTTTGATTACGTATGAATTATACATTTTTTGTAAAAAAAATCAAGATTCCCTACTTCAGAAGCTCCAATCCCTTCTTTAATAACTTGTTCCCCTCGCTTTTTATGTCTTCTTTCGCCTTTTCCTTTGCCGTTTTCTCGATCTCGGAAATATCGGGTTTGATCAACGGGGTTTTCAGCGTGCCCGAGATGATGACCCCAAATGAGATATCCCCGCCCTTTGAAAGATACCGGGAATACTTTTCGAGGAAGGGGTACTTTCCGATCGGGCCTTCCGCTTTAATGCTCATATCCAGAGCGCCTTCAAATCCGATCGTTCCCGAAGGGGACAGCTTTCCGAGTTCGGAACTGATGCCCGTATCCCGGATTTCGATCTTATTATCCTTTATCTCCGCTGTTCCGGACATGGAATCGAACGAAACGGTATCTTTCGATCTCCCGTTGATAAGATCCATTAATGAGGCTATGATCTCTTTATTTTTTATATAACCTTTTCCGGAAGAGAATTTTATTTCCCCTTTTTCGAGCGCCATAGCGTCGGTGCGGCCGCGTATGTATCCGGAACCGCTGATCTCGGTGAAAAGAAACCCGCTTAGTCCATTTTTCAATGCGCCGAGAAGCGGGTCTGTATTTATTCCCTTTATTTCAAACGCAGACACGAAACTCTGATCGGCAAGATCCAGTGTCATATCGCCGTTGAAGCTGCCTCCGTAAATGTCGAAGCGCATCGGTTTCATTGTGATCCCCGTTTTCACCGAATTCAACTCAGCAAAAAAGTTCCTCACTTCCGCATTGCCGATAGTGCCCTTTTGCACTTCCACGAAAAGATCTACTTCATACGGCATTTCTGCGGGCAAGGCCGGTGCTGCGTTTTTTCCCGCAGCAGGATTTGACATCCCCCCGCCCGGCATCATCGAAGCGGCGAAGCCGGAAATGTACAGCACATCGATAAGATCGGAATATATCTTTCCATTGGCCTTTTTATTCTTCAGATCGCTCACAAGGTCTATGAACGCCGTATTTTTCCCTATCTTAAACGTACCCTTCTTTATCTCGAATTTATCGCCCGTTTTGGAGAAGGGGATCCCGAGCGTCAGGCTTTCTCCGGTCCCTTTTATCCCGGTATTCCCGGAGAACAGGTCGATCGTTCCCTTAATATCGGAACCGGCATTCAGGATATCAGCCGACATCGAAATCTCATAGTTCCCGGTAAACGGCATCAAGGCAGGCAGGAGTTTGCTCACATTCTTCAAATCCCCTTTGGAGGTAAGCGTGAATTTCCCCGTTGAATCCGCCGTGTTGAAAACAATGCCGAAGGATGCGGTGACGGCAGAGTCGATGACGCCGCTTTCTATCGTCAGCGCTTTGCCGTCGAACATGAACGGAACCGTAACGGTGCCCGAAAAGGTGAAGGTGTCCATGACCAGGCCTTTGACCGTGCATTCGGCTGAACCGGAAAAACCTGCGGGACCTTCGGCGGATACTTTCGCTTTTATATCGAGCATGCCTTCCATCCTCGGAGCGGGCGGATATATTTCGGGGAGTTTCGACAGCATGATATCGGATACATTAACATCAAAAGCGCCTTTCATCGAAGCTGCATCGACATTGCCGCGCGCTTCCAAGCGCATATCCCCTATATATCCGCTCACCTCAAGTGTTCCGCCCTTATATATATCGAATCCGGAGGATCTTGTATTTATTTTTTCAACAGTCAGGGAGAATTTATCCTTTTCATTAACAAGATCGACGATGCCGTCCTCGAGGTTCAGGTATCCCAATGCAAGGCCGAAAGCAGGCAGCGCTTGCCTTTCATTCACCGTCTTACCCGTCTTTTCGCCTGCAAGAGACGCAAGATCGCTATAATTGAACGAACCGTCCTCTTTGACTATGATCCTGATGTAGGGCCTTACGACGCTAATCCGGTCGATCCGGATCTCTTTTTTTAATAGGCTTTTAAGATCATAGCTCAGATAGATCTTTTCTGTCCTTGCAAAAACCGTCTGCGCATCAGATTCCCTGATCTCTATTCTGCGGATCTCGAGCCCTCTGAAAATATTAAAGCTGATGGTGCCGATAGTGATCTTCCTTCCGGTGGAAGCCGTTGCCGCGCGTTCGATCTGCCGTCTTACTTTGGACGAGTTCAGAGCGATATTCAAACCCGCGAGAGCGGCGCCTAATAGCGCCGCAAAGCACAGAAGAACGATCAAAAACGCTTTCAATATTCTCATCTTTTCACCCGAGTTCATTGAGCGCCCTGAGCGCCGCAACCGTTCTATCCGCTTCATGTACCCGGAGAATGTCCACCTTCTTCAAAGCAAGATAGGCAGAGAGCCCGAGCGTGGCATCGATACGCATGCCGTTATAGTCTTTTCCCAGCACATTTTTCAAGAATGATTTATTAGAGTGGCCGACCAGGACCCTTGCTCCGAAACCCCTGAACGAGTCTATCTGTTTAAGGATCGCGATATTGTCCTCGAATCTTTTGCCAAAGCCTATACCCGGATCGAGGATCACGCGGCTTTCGGGGATATTCTTTTTCGCAAGTGCTTCGAGGCGGCTTTCGAAGAAATCCATTATCTCGGATACGACATCTTCGTAGACTGGATTATCCTGCATTGTTTTCGGCGTACCCTTCATATGCATCAGCACCATATCGTGCGCCGTTGTGGAAAGAAGCTCTATGAAACGATGGTCGGCAAGGCCGCTTATGTCGTTAATGATATCCACCTTGTCCAGAAAATTCTCGAAGACCTCGAATTTGGATGTGTCGAGCGAGATCTTCTTTTCCGTTCTGATGTTCCCGAAGAAAAGCTCCAAACGCGCGATCTCCTCTTTAGCCGGAACGGGATCTGAACCGGGGCGTGAAGATTCTGCACCTACGTCTATTATATCGGAATGCATTTCAAGCTCGGCTACTCGGGCGGCGACAGTTGTTTTATCAAAGCTTTTTCCCCCGTCATAAAAGGAATCCGGCGTAATATTGAGAATACCCATTATCTTTGTCCCTTCGGAAGGGGCCAAACAGTTCTTCACGGCCTTTTCGATCTCTATCCCGAGTTTTTTAAGTCCGAACGGCTGATCTGCAAGTTTTGCCGCAAGTTTCGAATACTGGGTGGGATTCCCGAGAAGAAGCGCGCAATCATTTTCTTTTCTTTCCATGATGGCGGAAGCGGGGATAGCCGCATCTGCGCCAAGCGACAGCATTTCCTGTTTCAGAATGAGACATACATGCGTGGGCACTTCTGTTAAATAGACGGGAACGGTTTGCGTCTTCGATGCCAGGTAAGCGGAAACGACACCGTCGACATTAATTTTCCGCGCCAGCAACTCTTCGAAAAAACCGGGCTGACCGGAAAGAACACGGAATTTCATAGTGCAAGGTATTCTATAGTCTTGATATCATTGCTGAAATCCTTGGGTTTCAGCCTCTTTACGGAAGAGAAAGGAATACCTACGCATTCCTCCTTATGAAAACCGCAGAGAATATTATAGATGCCTTTATCGAAAGATTCCACGGCATACCGTGCAAGCCGCGAAGCCATGATCCTGTCGAAAGAAGTGGGGGAGCCGCCTCTCTGAAGATGTCCGAGGATCACTATCCTTACATCGTAAGGTATCTTCCCCTGAAGACCGGCTTTAAGGTCCTCCACAGAACCCGCGCCTTCGGCGACGATAATGATCGTATTTTTCTTCCCCATTTTTTTTCTCGTCTTTATAAAACTGACAAGTTTCCGGATATCGAATTTTCTCTCGGGGATAATCGCAGCGTCCGCGCCGCCGGAGATCGCGCTCATCATGGCGAGATAACCCGAATCCCTTCCCATTACCTCTATCAGGAAGGCCCTCTCATGCGAGGAAGCGGTGTCCTTGATCTTATCGACAGCGTCTAGTATGGTGTTCAGAGCCGTATCTGAACCGATGCTGTACGAAGAGCCGGGCAGGTCATTGTCTATCGAACCGGGAAGGACTATGCTGCGCGTTCCGCAACGCGCCAGGTCGATCGCCCCCTTGAGCGATCCGTTGCCGCCGATGACATAGATAACATCAAAACCGTATTTTTTCACCTTTGCGGACATTTTCTTTACGGTTTCGAACTGCAGAAGATCGGGGAATCGCGATGTTCCGAGTATCGTTCCTCCCATATTGATTGTGCCGCCGACATCCTTTGTCGTGATCTCTCTGTAATCTCCGTTCCATAAGCCCTGATACCCGTGGTTGATCCCGTATACCCTGTGTCCGAAACAGGCAGATACGCGGACAAGCGCGCGGATAGCGGCGTTCATACCGGGAGCATCGCCGCCGCTCGTGAGGATCCCCGCTTTTAGAACCTTACTCATTGTATACCCCCATCTTTCTGAATTTATTGAATCTTTTCTTCGTAAGGATATTCGGCGGCAATTTCATTAAAGCGCCTAATTCCTCTATCAAAGCCGATTTAACGGATGCAAATATCTCGTGCGGATTATTGTGGGCACCGCCGATCGGTTCTTCAATGATCCTGTCTATGATACCGAAATGAATAAGGTCCGATGATGTCAATTTCAGGGATTTTGCGGAGGTCTCCGCCTTCGAGGCGTCCCTGAACAGGATCGAGGCGCAGCCTTCCGGAGAAATGACTGAATAGGTCGAGTATTGAAGCATGAGTATCCTGTCCGTAACGCCTATGCCCAGCGCTCCGCCCGAGCCGCCTTCACCGATCACGATAGAAACGGACGGCGTCCGCAGAACGGACATCTCCCTGAGGTTTCTGGCGATCGCTTCGGCCTGGCCCCTTTCTTCCGCGCCGAGTCCCGGATAGGCGCCTGAAGTATCGATCAGGCAAAGGACTGGAAGTTTGAATTTCTCCGCCATTTTCATCAATCGAAGAGCTTTCCTATAGCCTTCGGGATGGGCCATTCCGAAATTCCTGTAGATCTTCTCATCGGTCCCTCTTCCTTTTTCCTGGCCTATCACCATGAGCTTGATGCCGCCGACTTCCAGAAGACCGCCTATAAGCGCGGTGTCATCCTTGAACCCTCTGTCGCCGTGAAGCTCTATGAAATTATCCCCGATATTATTGATATAGTCCATGGCATAAGGACGCTGCGGGTGCCTGGAGATCATCACGATATCCCATGCCGAAAGGTTCTTGTATGTGGATTCGATGAGAGCGGAGAGCTTCTTTTCAAGCCTCGCGATCTTCGCCTTCCCGGAGGGAAGCTCCGCGTCCGCGGCCGAGCGCATCTCGTTTATCATTTTTTTAAGCTCATTGATCGGTTTTTCAAAAGGCAGTTCATTGAATGCCATTTTTGCCTCCTAAAGCCACCTGTTGAAGGTCACGTAGAAATACCTGTAGAATGCGCCGTTATTATCGAACAGGAATTGGAAGCCCATGCTCCACATCCTGTTGAGATTGATCTGCACACCGGGACCGCCCTGGAGGAACTCGGCGTTCTTGAACGGCTGGCCGTCATTGAGAAATACTCCGAAGAAATCATCAAGGATGAGGTTCACGGTGAAAAGCTTTGTCAGATAAAAATTCCCGCAGAAATAGAACCCGATATAATTATCCGCAATGAAAGGAGAGTGAAAGCCTAATGTCGCGCTGCCGTATTCCTTCGCATTATCCTTGAAATATTTCGTGAAAGAAAGGAACAGTCCGCGCTGTGAATCGTCGAGTGGATATGCCGGCAGCGGGTCTTTTCCGTCCCAGCCGATTTTCATATAGAACGGAAGACCCATTTTGGGATTGACGAGCTGCACTGCGACATACGGTCTTGGGACATCCAGACTTATCGTATCGTTCCCTATCAGGCCTCCGATGAGGAATGAGGCACCTATCTCGAATATCTCGAAAAACCCTATGTCCACTTCCAGACGAAGGTCGCCCGATGCTTCGAATTGCAGCTGTGAATAGAATTCCGAATTGCCGAGAACAAGCCCCGTGGGCGGATTTATTATCTTGAAATCCGGCACGCCGAAAACGGCCGCGCTAAGAGAAATTAATACGCAGAGTGCTAAAATTTTCTTTGAATTCTTCATACATCTCCCTGTTGATTTTTATACTGAACTTTTCATCCGGGTCCAAAGCTATGTTCCCGTAGAACGGAACGTCCTCGATCATGATCCGCATAGAGGAGTGTCCCTGATGTTTTTCAAAAAAGAGCTTAAGCGGATAGATCATCTTCACGAAATCCTTGATTTCCGGGTGGGGCACTTTGATCGTCATTTCAGTGCAGAACATCTTCCATGCATCATCGGAGTTCATATGGGATTCAAGGGCGAGCTCTCCTTCCGAAACACCTTTTTTTACTTTGAAAAGGAGCGGCATATAAATGCGCTTCTCAAGCTGCTTTTCGCAGTCTTCCTTTCCATGCTCGGATAATTCGGTGTATTTTTTACTGTAGACATTGCATATAACGGTTCCGGAAAGGTCTTCTATGATCATCTGAAGATATTTGCTTTTGCTCTGTTTAGTGAATTTGGGGATTATCTTCGTGATCACACCCAGAATAAGCCTCGCCTCGCCATCCGGCATCTCCCTTGTTCCCGCAATATCGGTTACATTGAATATTTCGTAATAATGCGTATATCCGGATATGGGGTGCGAGGAAAAATAATACCCCAGATATTCTTTTTCGTACTTTAGTTTCTCGTTCTTCTCGTATTCGTCAGTTGCTTTGAGTTTTTTTAGGCCTTCGTATATATCAATGTTCGACGCTGCGGCGAACAGATTGCCCTGCGGGTTTAGTTTATCCTCTTTCGTTTTTTTACCGTATTCGAGTATCCGTTCAAGCGCGTCGTGCAGCTGGGCACGGTTGGGATGCATGGTGTCGAACGCTCCCACTCTGATCAGAGCCTCCAGAGTGGATTTATTGAGATTGTCGTGGGGTATCCTCTTACTGAAACCGAAGATGTCCTTGAACAGCCCGTTCTTCTCCCTTTCTTCGATCATATCGGTTATACATTTGGAATTCACAGATTTGATGTGCTGCAACCCGTACCTGATATCGCCGCTTTCCGGACTGAACTCCGCATAACTGCTGTTGGCATCCGGCGGCAGGATCTTGATGCCGTATTTTGCCGCATTTTCGTAGTACTCCTTTTTTTTATCGAAGTTTTCCTCGTTATTGATGAGAGCCGTGAAGTACTCCACCGGATATTTTGTTTTAAGATATGCCGTTTGATAGCTCAAATAAGCATATGCGGTGGAATGCGATTTATTAAAGGCGTATTCCGCGAATTTCTCTATCTGGTCCCAGAGGGCGAGCACGGCTCTTTCGGCGGCACCTTTCTTCATTGCGCCCTTGATGAACTGCTCCTTCATCTTAAGCATCGTATCGCTCTTTTTCTTAGCAACGGCTTTCCTCAGGATATCGGCCTCGGCCGGCGTAAAGCCGCAGACCTTTTCGGCGATCTTCATGATATGTTCCTGGTATATCATCGTCCCGTAGGCGTCATCAAGGATCTCTCCGGTATCGAAGGGGATAGCCGCTTTCACTTCATCCTTCTTCCCCTGCTCCCATTTTTCTTTATTATCGATGTACTGGTCCACAAGGCCGGCTTTAAGGGGGCCGGGGCGGAACAGGGAAATGGCGGGAATAAGGTCCTCAATACAGCGCGGGGAAAGCTTTTTAATCATGGCGCCCATGCCCGAGGAACTTTCAAGCTGGAATATTCCCTGAAGGTCGCCGCTGGAGATCGTTTCGTAAACGTCGGGATCGTCCATAGGTATACTGTCTATCGAGAAATCAGGTTTTTTCCTGCGGATCAATTCAACGGCGGCATTTATCGATGTGAGCGTCTTGAGCCCCAGTATATCCCATTTAACAAGACGGCAACGCTCGATATCCTCCATTTCGAACTGCGAGACCAGACCGGAGTCCGCAGTGCTCATGAGCGGTATGTATTCCCAAAGCGGTTGATCCGATATTACTATGCCGCTCGCATGGGTCGATACGTTCCGTATCCTGTTGTTCAGTTTTTCGGCAGCTCTTTGCCATATCTTGAACACGGCAGTTTCATTGAATATCTGATGAAGCGCCGGTTCTATGTTCATCGCTTCCTCGATCGTATCCGCGTTAGATGCGTCGAAAAGCTTTACGGCCTCGTTCACTTTGAAAAGAGGGATACCGAGCACCCGGGCCGTATCGCGCAGAACGCCTTTTGTTTTCAGGAACTGAAAGGTGACGATCTGACAGACACGCTGATCCTCCAGCTTCGTATTGTTCCGGTTATATTTCATTTTAATATAATCTATGAGCTTATCTCTTTGTGATTTACAGATATCCATGTCGACATCGGGGATATTCGTTCTTTCGGGATTAAGGAACCTCTCGAAAAGAAGGTTGTGTTTCATCGGATCGACCTTGATGATCTCGCTAAGATACGCCACGAGTGACCCGACCACGGAGCCTCTTCCCGGCCCCGTAGGGATGCCGTTATCATGGCAGTATTTAATGAAATCCCTTACGATCAGGAAATACTGTGCGAAATTCTTGTCGGCAATGATATTGAACTCGTATTCGAACCGGGTTTTTATCTTTTTCTTCTCCGCTGCCGGGGACGATGAGAAGTATCTTCCGAAATTCTCTTCGCAAATACCCCTGAGCAGGTCGGCATAGATCTGTTTTTTTTCTCCCGAAGCATCTTCTCGCGGAAGATCGTACTGCGGCATCGCCCAGCCGGGTATGAATTCGATTACGAGTTCGCATTTATCGGCTATCAGTCCGGCATTATCGACCGCTTCGGGGAATAGCGGGAAAAGCGCCTTCATCTCCTGTTCGGTCTTAACGTAGAATTCAAAATTGTCGGCCAAGGCTTTCGGATAGTTCTTGATTGCTTTCATCACATCCTCTTCCGAGGCATTGGGACCAAGGCCGGAGATCTCGTCCCCCATTGTTTCCTGGAACTGCAATGCCAAAAGGATATTATGGAATGCGCCGTCATTCTTTGTCAGATAATGGGCATCGTTCGTGGCGACCATGGGGATACCCAGCGTCTTCGAAATTCCGGGGATCTCCTTGAGCACTTTTTTCTCTTCCGGCAATGAATGGTCCATTATCTCAAGATAAAGGTCCTTACCGAATACCGGGAGGAATTTTCCCCTTAAGATCCCGTGAAGTTCTTCGATCCTGTCGGTAAGGATGAGCTTTCCCGCGATACCGCCCAGGCAGCCGGTCATGCAGATCAGGCCTTCGCTGTATTGAACCAGATTCTCCCACAGGATGCGCGGTTTATAATAGAAATATCTTTTATCGTCCTTCTGATATGACAGGGAGGATAGTTTCATAAGATTCCGATATCCCTTATAGTTCTTCGCCAGAAGGGTGATATGAAAATTGTTTATATCCTCTGCCACGATAAGATCAAGCGGATTTAAATAGAATTCGCTGCCGATGATCGGTTTAAGTCCCGCCGCACGCATCTTCTCGTAGAATTCAAGCACGCCATGCATATTGCCATGGTCCGTGATGGCGCATGATCCGAACTTCTTCTCCACAAGATATTTGACAAGGTCATCTATTTTAATGGCCCCGTCCAGAAGCGAATATTCCGTATGAAGATGAAGATGCGTAAATCCCATTTACTGTCTTGGCGTTACATTAAGCGGTATCTTGATCGGTTCCAGGCCCGGCATATCCGTCTCAATCGTGATAGTTCCCCTTATCGGTTTTTGGACCGGCTTATCGGAATACACATTGAGATTGTACATGGTCCCCTTTGTCACCGTGAACAATTTATATTTAATGTCGGACGGTTCATGAGTGAAAATATCCACTCTTGTTATCGAAACGGGGATCTTTGAATTTATCGTTATAGAACCGTTCATCGGGTCTCCCTGTTTGATCACCATATTAAGGTTCATGGGGTCGTATTTGATCGCACCGCCGAAAGTGCCGCGGATACCGATCGTAACATTGTTGAGTTTGGGATTATCCGTCTTTATCCGGATCGCTCCATTGAAACTCCGTCTTCCCTTTTCCTGACATTGTATCGTGAAAATAAGGCGATAGCTCGAGTATTCGGGTTTTGAGATATCCTCGATCTTGTATTCCACGAAATCGATATCCTTCGGGAATTCGACCGATTCTATACGGAAGTGCTTTTCCGAAATACCCATAATGGTAACTTCCCGTACGACGCCGGACCCGTATTCAAGAAGCCCGGCATCGATGTATTTCGGGGTTATTTTAACGGGTACTAATATAAATGCCTTTATGGTGAGGACGATCTCGGGTTTCAGGGGATCATTGCTTTTCACTTTGATGGTCTTCGCCACCTGCGCCTCAAAGCCCGAGGGATTGAAACTTGCCGTGATCACGCCCTCTTCCCCGGGCTTGTATTCGAGCTTCGAGAGTTTGGCCGCCGTGCATCCGCAGGAGGCTCTTACTTCCGTTATTTTTAAAAGTTCTTTTCCCGTATTCTTGAACTTGAAATCATAGCGCACGCCGTCGGTCTGCTTGATCTCCCCGAAATCATGCTCTGTCTTTTCGAATTTAAGGATCGGAGCCTTGCTGATAAGGTCTTTGCCCGTTTTCGTCAATCCGCTCTTCCCTGATGTCTCACCTTTCTGACATGACAGAATAAGAAGGATCAGAACCGCATAAAAGATACCTTTTTTCATTTTGACCTCCCCTGCAGAAGCTCGAACGTGTCCCGCGCTATGGCGAGCTCTTCATTCGTCGGTATCACGATGGTCTTCACCGAGGCGCCTTCTGCGGATATATCTGTATAATCTTGTTTTCTTATTACTTCGTTATTGAGTTCTTTGTTTATCCCGAACCCGAGGCCGCCTAAAAAATCGGCCGCTATCTCCCTGAGCGGAGGGGTGTTCTCGCCTACACCCGCGGTATAGATCAGGGCATCAGCGCCTCCCATCGCGGCCATATAAGCGCCGATGTATTTTACGATCCTGTAGGCGTACATCGTAAGAACGAGTTTTGCAAGTGCATCGCCTTTAAAGTATTCCTCTTCTATGATCCGCATATCATTGCTCTTCTCGAAAAGTCCTATAAGTCCTGATTTCTTGTTCAGCAGCCGGTCTATCTCCTCGCAATCGATGTGTTCATTCCTCTGGAGGAACACCGTTATCGCGGGGTCGAGATCTCCCGAGCGCGTTCCCATTATCAAACCTTCCAGGGGCGTGAAACCCATGGAAGTATCTACGGACCTTCCGCGGTCGACGGCGGTTATGCTTGCTCCGTTCCCAAGATGGGCGGTTATCAGTTTCAATTCCGAAAGCGGTTTTTTCAGTATATCCCCGGCGCGGTGCGCGACAAATTTATGAGATGTACCGTGAAACCCGAACCTTCTTATTTTATATTTTTCATAATAGGATTTAGGGATGGCATACAAATAGGCATAGTCCGGCATGCTCTGGTGGAATGCCGTATCGAATACTGCGGATTGCGGTATGCCCGGCACCGTTTCGCGGCAGGCCAGGATCCCCTTTAGGTTCGCGGGGTTATGCAGGGGCGCCAGAGGGATATTGTCCTCTATGGCTGTTATAACGGCATCTGTAATCAACACGGAGGCTGAATATGTCTCTCCTCCGTGAACGACGCGGTGGCCTATGGCGCTGATCTCCTTCACCGATTTCATTACGCTCAATTCGGGATCGGTAAGAAGCGCTAAGACCTCTTTGATCCCTTCCGTATGGTCGGCCACGGGCCTTTCGTGGCGTTTTTTCTTCTCTCCTGTCTTCCCTTCAATAATGGACATGGGTTCGCCGATGCGTTCCACAATCCCCTTCACGAGCATCTTCTCTTCAGGCATCTTCAATACTTGGAATTTGATCGAGGAACTGCCGCAGTTAAGAACAAGAACATTCATTATGATTCTCCTTTTTTCAAAGCTTTTTTCCCGGGGTCGATGGCCAGGTCATAGAAAACATTGGGACACTCCTTCCTCAGGATCTCCAGCATCTCGATGCACATATCCCTTATCTCCCATTGCGCCTTGATATCGCAGCGCAATTCGAAAATACGCCTGTATTCCCTCAGGTTCGCCGTGATCACTATTTCCGTATTGACCGCATTCGGCAGAAGATATCTCGCATCTTCCTTCCTTATATCCATCCCCCTGAGTTTTATATAAGCCGTTTTCATCTGTTCCATTGTATTAAGAAAGATCTTCTTCGCTTCCGGGTTCTTATCTATCGAATCCGGCACGGTATAGATGAAATTTTTCTCATCAACATAGCGCTGCGACTGCTGCGTGAAGGAGGCCAGCCTGTGTCTTACGAATTGATGCGACGTTGCGCGGGAGACCCCTTTTATCCTGAATGTCGCATAGGCATGTTCCAGCACTGAATGATGGCCGTTCTTCACCAGTGTTCTTATAAAAGAGGAATTCTGCGATTCCTTCATCTTATCGAACGAGAGATACGATGTGCGCGCGCAATCCTCGATCATCTTCTCAGCATTCGGCGTAAGAAACAGTAATTTTACTTCCATTTTCGGTAACCCTTTTCTGTAATTCCTTTATGATATCGTCAACATTGCTTTTGGGACTGGATGTGCCTGACACTATCGCCACGGACCGGCGCGGACTTAGAGCCTCGTATATCTCTTCATCCCATTGTTCTTTATGAAGGCATGCAACATTCTGCGAGACGGATATATCATAGAGTTTTTTCGTGTTTGAAGATCCGTATCCGCCGACAACAAGCACAAAATCGAATTTTTTCACATTCCCTATCAGCCACTCCTGCCTTTCATAGACGGCACTGCAAATAGTGAATTTTCCAATAAATTCGCTCCATTCGCATATTTTTGAAACTCCGGAGAATATTTCGTAGAAGCGTTCCTTATTCTGCGTGGATTGTGAGATGAAAAGAGCCTTATTAAAACTTTTCAGGTGTTTTATATCCTCCTTGTTCTGTACTATCTGAACATTGTTAAGTTTGGAGCGGTAACTCTTCACCTCAGTATGGGCGGGGTCTCCGAAGATGATGATATCATACCCGCGGGCTTCCCAGTCCTTGACTGTCTTTTCAATCGAAATAACAAAAGGGCAGATAAGGGAATACACTTTCAATCCCTTTTTCCCGGCAAGGTCCATATCCTCCCTGCTGATCCCGTGGGAAGGATAAAAGAACACTTCTCCGTCCGGGATATCGTTTATCGATTTAACCGTTATCAATCCCTGCCCTGCAAGTTTAGCATTCGTATGCGGATTATTTACGATAGGACCGATCGTATACGCCTTTTTATGTTCTTTCAGCGCTTTAAGTGCGGTATTTACGGCCCTTTCCACGCCGAAACAATAACCGTAAGAATTCAGAACTGTGACCTTCATCAGACAATTACTCAATACATTATTATATAATAAATGCGTTTTTTTTCAAGATAAAGTTGAACCGCGGGCCGATCGCGTTGCAGGGATATGACCCTGTATTCAACGCGGTAGTGTCGCTCCGAGGCTTTAACCGCGCGATCCCGTGCCGATCACGCTATTGTATGCGTTCATATGAAGACCGGCGATCCTATCCCAGTTTATATCCCGCTCAGAGTAATTTTTGGCGTTTTTAACCTGTTCGGAGCAGATCTCTTCGTTTTCGATAAGCTCGTTCATTGCGTCGGCAAGTGAATCCGAACTGCCGCTTTGAAATATCCTTGCATATTTCCCGAACCCCGCCTGTTCCGGTAGTGCGCCGCTGGAAGAGACCACGACAGGCACTCCGGCCTCATATGCCATGGGCAGTATTCCTGATTGAGTGGCTGAAATATATGGGGCTACGAGCATATCCGCTTTGCTCAGAAGGCCGGAGATCTCTCTTCCGGAGAGCCATTTATTCTCGAACTTGATATCTTGGGAGGAAGATGCCGCAGCTGAATAGGGCCGGATATCTCCTTCTCCGGCAATCGTAAGGCAGATCCCGGGATATTTCGCTTTTAATTTCTTGAATGCGGAAATAAGAAGATCGATCCCCTTATACCGCTCGAGCCTTCCCAAGAACAGGATGTTTTTGATCTGCCCGGAAGGGTCTCTGAATATTACCGGGCAAGCCGGGTCCGAAAGCGTTCCGAGAGGGATCGAAAAAACAGGCGCGCCCGTTCCTGCTCTTTTGCTGACCGTCTCGGTAAAATAATCAGCGTGCACGATCAGGCCTGAACTTCTTTTGATGCTGAGGCCGTCAAGAAAGAGAAGAGAGAGGTTCTTTTCACCCTTATGCGCTACGGGATCGTGAACGGTCGATATTACGGGGATCTTTTTAAGAACGGCGGCAATGATCGCCGGACTCCACGGATGGAGCATGGGAAAATGGATAATATCGGGACCGACGGCCTCTATTTTCCTCATTATCGGCGCAATAAAAGAACGGGAGGCCAAAGAAGCGAAAGCATCGAATCCCGTTCTGAACGTATCGATGAAATACACTCTTTCAAGGCCGGTCCAGAAAGCCCCGTTCTCATTGAAAGACGAGAGTATTAGGCTTGTCTCGGCGCAAGCAGAAAGGGCGGCCGTTAACCGTTTTGAGATGACGGGGCCCGCGCCGCGGCGGCCGAGATAGATCAGAAGTACTTTCATCATTGGCCGTTAAATCCCCCGACAACGATCCTTATATCCCTGGAGAAACGCTCAGCGGAAAGCGGAAGCGTCAGTCGCAGCCTGTCCCGGAGGCCCGATGCCGATACCGGGTCCTTGACAAAACCGGAAAGTTTATCCGTCGCATCTTCGATGTTCCCGTACGTTAATTCCCTCATATGCCCGATGATCTCCTGCTGCCCGCCTCCTTCCTTGATCAGCACAAGACAGCCCGCGCACACATATTCGGCAACTGCAATGCCGAAATGCTCATCGGACATGGCATGCACGGCATATCTGTGCCGTGATAGCTCATGTTTGTATTCCTTTCTCGGAAGAACATCGGAATGTTCTATCCATTTGCGTGAAGCAATGAGTTTTCCTATTTTTCCCCCGTAGCCGTTCTCCGGAAGATGCCCAATGAGCCGGAGGCCCATGTCCTTTCCCGTCAATATTCTTGTTTTTTCGACGATACCGATAACATCCTCTATCTTTTTTTCAGGAGCGATCCTTCCGGCGCAGATAACGCTTTCTTTCTTTTCCATCCAGGGAACGGCGGGGAAATCGTCATCGACGGGAGGATAGATCACCGTGCTTTCGATACCGTAAAGGCGCTTTACGATCCCGGCGCCCCAAAGAGAACTTGTTATTGTATTATTGCGCTTCATTGAGGACCGGGAATATCCGGAGTAGAGCCTGGCAAGAGAATAATAGATCTTCCGCAGAAGACCGAGATCATTCCTGTAACTCTCTTCTGTGGGGCAGTGTATGTATTGTATCCCTTTTCTGCCGAGATCCATTTCATCCCGTGTAGAGAACAGAATATCCCATCGGGTACGGTTCTTTTTTATGAATCTCATCGCGATGTGTTTTTTAAGGATATGCCCCCTTTGAGGGGCGGAAAGCGTAATGATATTGAGGTCTTCCCGGCTAAGAGAAGTACCGAAAACCTCATTAATCCTGTCCACGGTAATGCCCTTTTCCGTTACGATAAGATCGGCACGGAATTCCCCTTTCAGCGCATCCGCCACACGGACCGCGACATATTCCGCGCCGGCAAAGCCGAATGACGGATGTACTATGGCAAGCTTTTTCAAATATCTATCCCTAAACCTTTCATCTTTTCCCGAAATTCGCCTGTGATCCGTTCCGGGGAGAATCTTTCGGCATGCGTTCTTCCCGCAGAGGCGAGACCGGCATATACGGCGGGTTCGTCCAAATGCTTTATCTTATCCGTCCACTCCGCGATATTCGAGACATCGTCAACGAAAAGGCCGCCGGAGAAATTCGATTCCTCCAGGCCGCCGCTTCTTGCTGTAATGACCGGAATGCCGTGAGCCATGGCCTCTACCACGCACCGGCCGAACGGTTCCTCGGCAATCGTGGGAACGATAAGTATCCCTATTTTCTCGTAAAAACCGTCCATATCTGTCAGCCAATCTTTAACAACAATGTTCCGTATCTTCGAAGCGGAAGAAAGGAGGGCCCGGGATGAAACGCCTCCCTTGAGGAATATGAACGTTCTTCCCGGCATATCCCGGGCGATCCGGGCAGCGATATGCCCTCCTTTGATCTTTGTCATTCCCATAAACCCGACGATCCCGGATGATCTGCCTTCGCGGCCGGGCTTGGGAGCGGGAACCGGCGGATAAACGAAGTCCGTTCTTACCGAAAAAAGATCCGATAATCTATCTCTCATGAAGGATGAATTTGTAAAGACCGCGGATGCCGCGTTCATGATCTTGATATTCCGGGTCCTTCTTGCGAATGCCGCGGGAAGATTCGGCAGCTTTCTTATAAATTCCACAGCGTTCCCCGAACGGTCGAACAACCCGTACCAATCGGGACTGCGTATGAAAAATACCGTATTCAATGAACGTATCCTACCGATTCGCGGAATGGCAGGTTCCTGAAAGATCGCAAGTTCGGCGCCGAATGACGACAATTCTTTTTCCACAGAGCAAGAGAAATATTTTTCGATACGCAGCATTTTCATGTGATGGGGAAGCGGGGCATTTAATAAATTGGAGATATCTACATGCACGGTATGGTCCTCTGTGGAGTTTTTCCCTGATGCAAAGACATATTTGATCTCATTGCCGTTCGAAACCCCCTCCATGAGCATTTTAGCAGAGATCTCCGCCCCCCCTCTTGCTCCGTCGAAAGAGTATCCCGCATACAGGATCCTCATTATACTTCTCCTCCTTTGCAGTGGGTGCGGTATAAACTGCGATATCTATCATTGACCCTGTCTGAGGAGAACTCCTTTTTAGCGTGTTCGTGTGCAGCCCGGCACATTCTTCCGAACAGTTCCTCATTGTCGTAAAGCAGGGCGATCTTGACGAACAATCCCCTGAAGTCATCAACGAGGAATCCGGTCGTCCCGTCCAGAATGATCTCGGCGGCCGCGCCCGCTCGGAATGAAAGGGCCGGGATGCCGTAGGCGGCGGATTCAAGGAGCGTATTCGGGAAACCTTCATACCGGGAAACGCAGATCACGGCAGAGATGCCGGAATACAATTCTCTTTCGTTCTCAGTAAAGGGTTCCAAAAAGAAGGGTTGCTGCGGTTCGCGTTTGATCAGTTCTTCTATACTTCTCTTTAGAGGGCCTTTTCCCCTGAACACGAAGCGGATATCCCTGGCACCGAATAACCCTTTTACGGAAGCATACGCTTCGATCAGTTCTCGGTGCCCCTTCACCTTATGAAAGCGGCCGATCAGAGCTACTGTGAACGGCCGCCGGGGCGGAAGGACCCGCTCCTTCAGCGTTGTTCCGTTCGGGATATAAACGGAGGTCTTGATGCCATGCTTTTTTAAAAAGAGGGCATCTGCAGGAAAATTCACCGTTATAGCATCGGTCCTTTTTATCGTGATCCGCTCGATGAGATAGTGATACCATCTCTTCCATTTATCCTCGCTCCTGTAGCTGTTTATGAGAAGGACACCGGCGGGCGCGAACACCCTTGAAAGAATATTCGCATGGAACAGGAAAGAATGAACGATACCGTAGCGCCCATTCTTCAGGAAGCGTCCAAGCCCCAAAAGGCTTAATGGCTTTCTCTTGATGTCCAGCAGATGAGCCGGAATGCTCCTTTCTACAAATTCGGCGTTCAAAGAACCGTCACCTTCAAATGTAAGAAGTTCCGGATCGTGGCCGAGGCTCTTGAGGAAAACGGCCAGGGAAAGCACATTCTTTTCAGTGCCTGCGATCGTTGATGAGGTTGTCATCAGAAGTATTTTCATAACTGTATTTTTCTCAAATATACCATACTTCCGTTTATTATGCAAACAGGGCACGGGAGAGAACCGCACTTGGCATTTGAGCATTGCCGTTATTGAAAAAATCGGGTTAAAGTATTATAATAACTTATGAAAAGGATCTTCATCCTCGGTGCCGGCGGATTGCTGGGCACTGAAATGGTAAAAAAGCTCAGTCCGGCTTTCGACGTGACGGCGCCGGCCTCTAAAGAAGCGGATATTACAGATCACGCTTCACTGAGAAGATCCGTTTTGGGGGCCAAGCCCGATATCATCATAAACTGCGCAGCTCAGTCGAATGTGGACGCAGCGGAAAGCGAGATGTTCCGAACACTGAATGTGAATTCATACGGCGTTGCCGATCTTTGCGAAATCGCCGCAAGATCGGGTATTTTTCTCGTACATATCTCTACCGATTATGTTTTTGACGGATCTTCGATAAAACCATATAGGGAAGAAGACCCAAGGAAAGCCGTGAATTTTTACGGTTATACAAAGGTCTATGCCGAAGAGATCATAGAAAACACCCTTACGGACTACTTGATCTTCAGGGTGGCGTGGCTTATCGGGGGAAAGAGGCCCACCTTCTATGATAAGATACTCGAATGGAAGAGTTCTGAGATAGGTGTGATAGACGACCAGATCGGCGATCCTACTTTTGCCGGATGGGCGACTGAAACGGTGAGAACGGGCATAGAGACGGGCATGCCTTCCGGCATCTACCATCTGACATCTTCAGCCGGGATCTCACGGTACGCTTTCGCTCTTCGTTTAAAGGAGCGCTTCTGTCTCCCGTTCCGGGTGCGCCCGGTCAACTCCGCCGCACTGGGAAGGACAGCTGCCAGGCCGGCATATACATCGTTGTGCACTGAAAAACTGTCCTCTGTCTTGGGGATCCGCATCCCGGGTTGGGAAGAACAGCTCGAGGATTTCTTAAAGCATGGATAAAACCCCGGTAAATTTTTCCATGAATTACGAGAAAGAGCTGAACAAGCTCATAATCGATTACATCGAACGGAAAAGAAGACTGCGGATAGGAGCAACGGATAAGGCTTTCATCGGGAGCGCCATCAACCTTCTCGTCAAGAAACTCGGACAGAAACACCGCCTCGATTATCAGCCTATGGCGCTTCACTCGCTCAGAGTCGCCATTAAGTGTCTTTCATACTATAAATTGTACGATATGGAAATGATCGTCGCCGCGCTCCTGCATGATGTCGTTGAAGATTCTTCAGTTTCTGTGGAGGAAGTGAGAAATCTGTTCGGAGCAACCATAGCCTATCTTGTGGACGGTCTTACCAAATTCGATTTCACGAGAGAGCAAAAAGTGACAAAGATGGTCAAGGACACGGCGTCCATGGTCAAGCTTCTTCTTTATTCCCAGAACGATCTTCGGATACTGCTCATTAAATTCCTTGACAGGATAGATAACCTGGAAACGATACACGGAACATCCGCACAGCAAAGGAACGTGAAGATTAACGAGACAAAGGAGTTCTTTATCCCTCTCGCGGACGCTCTCAATATGTGGCGCGTTAAGCAGCGCCTGGAAAATCTCGTTTTCAGGGCTCAGAATCAGCGGGTATACCATGACCTTGAAGAGGACCTGCGTTATTACAAAAGCAATGTTTTCAGGGGAAAGGCTCCCGAGGTATATATAGACAGCGTTATAGTGAAACGGATAAAGGCCGAATTGAAAAAGCGCGGCGTACGAGTGCTGAAGATCAAATTCCGCGAGAAAAGCCTCTACAGTATCTATCAGAAGATAGAAAAGGAAAAACTGCCGCTCGAGAAAGTCAACGATATCTTCGGCATCAAGGTGATCGTGGATAAGGAATCGGAGTGCTATGAGGCATTGAACATCATAAAGAGGCTCTACCGTAGGATCGTGAAAGAGAAGGATTACATCGAAAAGCCCAAACCGAACGGATACAAATCCCTGCATCTTGTGATCTATGAGCCCAAACTTAAATTCTCCATCGAGATCCAGATCAAAACGGATGAAATGGAGGCCTATAATGAATACGGCCCGGCCGCGCACCCGAATTATAAAGGATGGGAATTCGATGCCAATGCAATGAGCAATATCGAGAAGATCTACGATGTGCTCGACGCTGTTCTGCGTTCAAAGCAAGTGGGGGGAAAACATTTCCAGATCGGGGTCTATACACCCGCAGGCGACCGTATAGCTCTTCCGGCAGGTTCTACGGTGCTTGATCTGGCATATAAGATACACTCTGATCTGGCTCATCACTGTCGAGGGGCCAAGATCTTCCGGTACGGGAATACCGATCTTAGTTTCACTGCCTCCCTTGACGAGCCGCTCGAGGATGAGGACAAGGTGGAGATCATAACGGACCCCGATGCTCATCCCGCTATCAACTGGCTGTTTTACGCAAGAACCCTGACTGCTCATAAGGCTGTGAAGGCCTGGCTTCTCAATTACTACAGTTCGACCGAGATCGTATCCAAACTTGCCGACGATATACAAAAAGTTGGACAAGCGAAACATGTACCTCCTATTTATTCGGTGGTGCGCGATATCTACAAAGATATCTATCCCGCCGACCTGCTCCATCTGAAGAAAGAGCCTATCTCGGAAAGAATTGGCCTCGAGACCGTGCACCGCATCATCATTACGAACTCCGGGAAGGAAACGGACAAGTATATTCTGGCGCTTTGCTGCAGCCCTCTTTTCGGCGAAAATATCGCGGGAATAAAGAGGGGCGCCGTTCTGGAGGTGCATCGGGATAATTGTAAAACGCTCAATCAGAAGAATATCATAGGGCTTACCTGGGCTCATGACGTTAATAAGAAAAAATGGAAGAGCAAAATATATTTTTCCTTTGAGAAGACGATGCCTCTTCAGAAGGCCTCTTCAAAGGTACGGCGGCTTATCGCAGCGGCTTTGAAACCCTATAAAGGTTATTACGACGAGTATAAGATCGATTTCAATAAGACCGGCGGCAATAGCGAGAATATGCCGATCGGTTCAGGATATATTAATATCAGCATCAATTCCACCGAGGTGGTCGATGCGATAAAGGAAGCCTTTTATAAGGACGGGAGCTTCTCAAATGTACTTCCGAACTGCTGACGGATCCGGCGCGCTGATGCTTTTCGATACGCCTTTTCTCTCCGGCTTCACTACAAGAAGAGGCGGTGTCTCCGGGAACGGATTCGCTTCTTTTAATCTGTATTTCGGGCGGGGGGACGAGCAGAGCAACGTTAAGAAGAACTTCGAGATCTTCCGGAGTAAAACGGCATATTCCGGGCCTATGGTCTTTGTATCTCAGGTTCACGGCGCCGGGGTGTACCACCTTGAGGAGGCTCCCGCGCAGGACATCACGATCCCCGGATATGACGGGATAATGACATCTTTGAAGGGAGTTCTTTGTTCCGTCAAGTTCGCAGACTGCCTTCCTCTTCTCATCTACGGGAAAACGTACGCTTCCATTGTTCATTGCGGCTGGAGAGGCTGCGCCAAACATGTGCAGCGTACCGCCGTGAGGATGATGAAGGAGCGGGGAGAGGATGCGGCGGATCTGAAGGCCGTGATGGGCCCTCATATCGGCGAAGAGCATTATGAGGTCGGGCCTGAAGTACGGACCGCTTTTCTGGAGAACGGTTTCGCGAAAGAAATATTTTCCCGGCGGTCCGGAAAGGATTTCCTTTCGCTGGAAAGAGCTGTGCGGAAGGACCTGGCCGGATGCGACATTGAGAACGTGATCTCCGTCGGAGAGGATACTTTTTCAAAGGACGAGCTCTATTATTCTTACCGCCGAGACGGGCGCGCCTGCGGCGAGATGATGATGTTCTTTATTCTGTAGGAGTTCTTTATGCAGAAGATAATATCTTTGGAATCCGGGCTGCTCCGGTTGGATAACAGGGAATACGCGCAGGACCTTATTATAGTCCCGAACAGGATAATATGCCCTTGGAGAAGAAAAAAGGGACATCTTCTTCAGCTTGACGATTGCATCGAAATAAAGGATGAGATGCTTCATTATCGATATATTGTCATCGGATGCGGATTTCAAAGCGCAATGCATATTTCGAAGGAGTTCTTCAACTGGATGAAGCAGAACGGGATTTTATATTTCTACGGCAATACGGCGGATGCCGGCGAGATCTATAATGATGCCGTGGGCCGCGGCAAAGATATGATCGCAATGTTCCATTTAACATGCTGACCTTTTGTCCCCAGCTGCGGGATGTATTGATTTCTTCCCGCTTTTACATTATAATCTAATTTAACGGAGTCTATATGAACCGCAGAATACTTGCCGGCCTAACTATTTTTCTGATCCTCTCATTCCCTTTTGCCGAAAAGGTGCCTGTTGCCGTTGTCGACCTTTTAGAAAAAAGCGGGGTCTCGAAAGATCTTGCGGGAACGATCTCCGATTATCTGAGAACGCAGCTCGTCAACACCGATGAGCTGATCGTGGTCAGCAGGGAGAATATGAATTCGATCCTTGCCGAGCAGAATTTTCAGGCAGCAGCCTGCAATACCGAGGAATGCATCGTGGCCGCCGGAAAACTTCTGGGCGTCAAGAAGATCTTCACGGGGAGCCTGGGGCGTGTCGGTTCTATCTTTCTGATCAATATCAAGATGATAAGCATCGAGACTGGGCAGATAGAGAAAAGCGCATCGGAAGAAGCTGCTTCCGAAGAGGCCCTTCTTGACGCTGTAAAGAAGGCGGTAGCAGGTTTTCTCGGAAAGATATACACTCAGCCTATTGTGAAAGATCATCCGGTGATCACTTTGCCGCCCGTAAAGGCATCGCCGGTCTATACCGATCCCGGATACGGGTTCATCGATCTTCTTTACGGTTTCGGCTTTGCCGGGATGCAGCTTCAATTCATAAGAAGCGATCCGCCTCTTACGCCCGGCGAACTGGGATTGAGCGGCACGCTTCCCCCTTCGTTCACACAGATAAACTGGCCCATGGTCGCCGTCGGCATGAACACTCCGCTTGCCTTCAGGGTCGGCGGGTTCATGCCCAAAAAACCCGGCAGGCTTCAAGGCGGGTTCTATCTTGACATTTCGTACGTCCATTGCTATCTGAAGACCCAGGAGGTCGAGAACTGGCAGATCGATTACGAGAGCACGGGCGGTACGTTCACATTCATAGACAATGAATACTTCACAAGCGATATCTTTTCCATGTCCGGCGTAGTTCTTCTGAAATTCGTAGATTCCAAATTTCTGGATTTCTATGCAGGCGGAGGGCTCGGCTTCACTATGAACGCCTGGAAAGCGCCGTTTATCTACGGTTATACTTCGGGCGATGTATTCTCGCCTCCTTCCGAGGGTTTTAACTTCGGTTTCAATCTCGCCATTCCCGTGATCGGGTTCAGGGCAAAGGTTCAGAGCCTGCAGTTCGTTTTCGAGTACAGCCTGCAGCTGGCCGGATTCAAACCGGACAGGAATGTTGAAGGGGAGAACAATCTTGCCGGTTATTTTCTTAATACGTTCCGTATAGGTCTCGGCTTCTCTATTCATTAAAAAGGGGATTCGAACGGCTTTCACACTCGATCAAAAGCAATATTAAAATGAATTGTTTTTAAAGTGTTCTCTAGCGGACCGGATTCTCTTTTACCGTTCTTCTGCTGCGCCTTTGTTCGTGGCGCAATTCAAAATATGCCGTCAGGGCGAAATAAAGGAACCCGAACGCGATGACACGGTGCGGCTCCTCCTCCCAAAGCCCCGAGCCTCCGGTTCCGAGCGTCATGTTCTTCATGCCGAAGGCAGGGATCGGCAGGAACGAAGTAAGTATGCAGGTAACGAGAAACAATACTGTTGAAAGAGCCCAGCCGTCAGCCCAATCTTCTTCCGGGACAGCCTCTTTTTTTCTCGCAATGACGGGAACGAAGGTTTTAAGATGGAATAAGAGGAAAACTATCACGAAGGCCGCGCTTTTTGCGATGATGGAAAGGGCAACGGCGAACATCAGGTAAAAGGCCATCAGGCATCCGAATTTCGCCGCATTGGCAAAAATACCGGATTTTTTATTCAATACGGAGTTGAAGAACGGTGTGGAGTGTATAAAGAGGAACTCCAAGATCATGTTCAAGCCGAGCAGCCCCGTTATTTTCGGTTCGTAAAGGGAAGGACAGATCCATACGGAAAGGTAGAGGAGAGAGAACAGAAGGTCCGATAGGGAATTATACGAAAAAATGAATCTGCTCACCGCATGCTGCCGGGCTGTTATAATAAAACTCCTCTTTTTATTTCATTTTAACATGTTCCGGCTTGTTTTCAAAATCTACTCTAGTTAACTTTGGCTGTGGCATCTGAATGATATATATAATGGTGCCGGGGACGGGACTTGAACCCGTACAGGCTATGCGCCCACTAGGCCCTCAACCTAGCGTGTCTGCCAATTCCACCACCCCGGCTTTCGGATCAATTTCCGGATCCCGGTATCTCTTCCGGGATTCCCGTGTCCGCAGGGGCCGTATCGGGCACGGCCTGATTCAGCGGGAGTTCTTGCTGCGGCGCAGTTTTTTCAACCGCAGGCTTTTTATTCTTCGGCATAACCGTTCTCGTGCTTCTTCTATTGATGTTTGAAGAAAGGAACAGCGAGAGAACAAAAAACAAAATGCCCAGTATCGTAGTAAGGTTGTTCAGAAATTTGTTCACGCCTGTTGCGCCAAAGAACATCTCGCCGCCGCCGCCGAACAAACTTGAAAGGGAACCGCCCTTTCCGCTCTGCATCATGACCGCAATAATCAGGATTATACAAACTAAAATGTAAATTGTCAATAGTAATCCCGTCATTTATTTTTCCTCCACCGAAAATCTTGAGATCTGGGCGAGCGTTTCGGGTTTAAGGCTCGCGCCGCCGACAAGAAATCCGTCGATATTTTTCATTTTAATAAGCTCTTTAGTGTTCTCGGGTTTCACGCTGCCGCCGTAAAGTACGGAGATATCCTCCGATATACCGGGCATGATCGTTTCCAGTTCCGATCTTATGAAAACATGCGCTTCTTCCGCGATCTCGGGAGTAGCCGTTTCCCCCGTTCCGATGGCCCATACAGGCTCATATGCGATGATGACCTTGGTTAGGTCACGAACTTCCGAAAGACCGTCCCTGAGCTGGGAAGAAAGCACTTCGAATGTCTTTCCCGAACGACGCTCTTCTATCTTCTCTCCAATGCAGTAGATGGGTGTCAATTCGTCCTGAAGCGCCGCAAGAATCTTTTTTTCCAGCATCTCGGGGGTCTCTTTGAAGATATGTCTTCTTTCAGAATGTCCGATCAGCACGAATTTACATCCGAGATCCCTGAGCATTCCCGCGGAGATCTCGCCCGTGAAAGCGCCCCTTTCTTCGAAATGCATGTTCTGCGCTCCGTAAGGGATCTTGTTCTGAGCCTGAAAAAGATTTAGATACACGAAGGGAGGAAAAATAATATGCTCTATATCATCGATATCGGCGACAAGCGGGGGGAAATCCTCTATAAAATCCTTTATCGAAAAACTGTTCTGGAACATCTTCCAATTGCCCGCCACTATCTTCTTTCTCATCATGACTCCAAGGCATTCACACCGGGAAGTTCGATCCCCGACAGAAGTTCGAGTGAAGCGCCGCCGCCTGTTGAAATATGAGTAATCCCGTCTTTCATTTTAAATTTTTTCACGGCTGACGCGGAATCTCCGCCCCCGACTATCGTGATCCCCTTTGAATTTTTCATGGCTTCTATGACCCTCCGGGTCCCTGCCGCATATCTGTCATCCTCGAATATCCCCATGGGGCCGTTGAAGATTACCGTTTTCGATTCCTCTATCGCATGGGCAAACTGTTCGGCCGTCTCGGTTCCTATGTCAACGCCGATATCATTTTCCTTAAGTTCGTTTATAGCCTTTCTTTCCGTATAAGTAGGATTTTCGATATCGTCAACGGCAAGTGCGTCCACCGGCAGTTTGATCCTCGAACCACCATGTTCGAGTATTTCAAGCGCTACGGGGATCTTATCCGCTTCAAGGATGGATCTGCCTATATTGATGTTCTTAGCTTTAAGAAACGTGAACATCATTCCGCCGCCGATGAGGATATTATCCGCTTTGGACGTCATGTTCTTAAGAAGCTCGATCTTATCGGAGACCTTCGCGCCGCCTATAATTATCGTATAGGGTCTTTCCGGTTCTTTTAATTTATCGCGCAGATATTCGAGTTCATATTCCACGAGAAAACCGCATCCCTTTTTTCCCATAGGGAACAGTCTCGGAACTCCGTCCACGGAAGCATGGGCGCGGTGCATCGTCCCGAAAGCGTCATTGATATAGACCTCGGCATATGACGCGAGTTCTTTCGAGAATCCCGGATCGTTCTTGTTCTCTTCCTTGTGGAATCTGACATTTTCAAGCATCAGGGCCTGGCCGGATTTCAATTCCTTCACTTTTTTTGCTGTTTCTTCGCCGATCACGGAGCCTGCGAACAGCACGTTTTCCGCACCCAGAAGAGCCCCAAGTTTCCTGAATACGGGCTCCGTGGAGAATTCCTTTTCATACCCCTTGCCTGACGGTTTTCCCAGATGTGTAGCCACGATGATCTTGCATTTTTTTTCGAGAAGGAACCTGATCGTGGGGAGAGCGGCATCGATCCTTTTCGTATCCTGAATGATCCCGTCCTTGATGGGAACATTAAAATCGACGCGGAGAAACACCGCGGTACCCTGAACCAGAGGAAGGTTCTTGAGCTTATTCATCTTGATCCTTTATTTTTCTTTTTCGGTCATGAACTTGAGAAGATCCGCAATCCTCTTGGAATAACCCCATTCATTATCGTACCAGGAGAATACCTTCAGCGTTTTTCCGATCACCTTGGTCAATTCCGCATCGAACATCGAAGAGTGAGGATCTCCCGTGAAATCTATCGAAACGAGCGGCTGATCCACATATCTGAGTATTCCCTTGAGTTCGCCCTCGGCATAGTTTTTCATCTTTGAGTTGACCTCTTCCGCTGTCGCAGGTTTTTCAAGTGTGACGGTAAGGTCCACGACGGATACATCCGGCGTCGGTACTCTAACGGCAAGACCGTCCAGTTTCCCCTTCAATTCAGGTATCACGAGGCCGATAGCCTTTGCCGCCCCCGTAGAAGTGGGGATCATCGACATTGCCGCGGCGCGGGCCCGTCTGAGGTCTTTATGAGGAAGATCGAGGATCTTCTGATCGTTCGTATATGAATGTATCGTGGTCATGAACCCCTCTACGATCCCGAACTCTTTCTGGATGACATACGCGACAGGCGCAAGGCAGTTCGTCGTACACGACGCATTTGAGATCACAAAATGTTTCGACGGATCAAAATTTTTATTATTGACGCCCATGACCACGGTAAGGTCTGCGCCGGGAGAGCCTTTCGCCGGGGCGGAGATCACGACCCTTTTCGCGCCGGCTTTAATATGCATAGAGGCGTCTTCGTGTTTTGTGAAAAGCCCCGTGGATTCGAGCACGTAATCCACACCGAGGTCTTTCCAGGGCAGTTTGGACGGATCTTTCTCTTTGAAGATGCCGATCTTCTTTCCGTCTACCGTGATCGATCCCTCGTCGAAATCCACGTCTTTTTTAAATACGCCGTGAACGGAATCGTATTTCAAAAGGTGCGCAAGCGTTTTGGCATCCGTCAGATCATTTATCCCGACAATCTCGAGCGCTTTGTAACAATCACAGGAAAAAATTGCCCTAAGGACCAGACGTCCAATCCTCCCGAATCCGTTAATGCCTATTTTCATAGTGAATCTCCTTAAGATATTTTCTATTTAAAAAGGATCTTTATTCCTATATGGTGCGTATCTCCGATATCGGTAAAGGGTACATAGGTATAATCGATGCCCATCGTCATAACATCTTTTCTGATCTCATCCTCAAATTTATAGAAGTTGAAGTTGAACCCGCTACCGAACGCTATGCCGCCATTATCCGTGTTCGTATAGCCGAACCTGAGAGGTATCACGCCGAAAAGCATATATTCGGCACCTGCCGAGATCAGTGTCCCCGCTTTTCCGGCAATTGCCGCCTGGGCCGTAATGGTAAGGTTCTTGATAACTTCATAATTACCGCCGATAAGGATGTTCATAGGAAGCGTTTCCGTAGGTATCTCGTAATCGGCAAGGTATATTCTCTCTTCTTCCGTTTGAGCCCTATCTTTATCAAATGTAAGACCCTTCCCAAGGTTCTGGACTGCTACGCCCACCGCGCCTTTTCCGCCGAGATTCAGCTTGAAACCGAAATCGAACAGTGTTGTCGTGGCCATGATATTGGCAATTTCTTCTTTGTATAATTTACCGTTTATACCGAAGAATATCTTCGGGGAGAGCTCAAGGGCATAGTTCAGCACGAAACTGTTGTAGCTTACATCATACTGATCGTTCGATTTTTCTGGTGAATCCCATGTATACACGTCGATCGGCTCGGTATAGAAAACATTCACACCGATACCGATATGGCTTTCATTGGTTATCGGGACGGAGAAAGCAAAGTATTCGATCTTGGAATCTATAAGATAGTATGTCTGTCCGAGCGATACGGACGCCGCTTCAAAAGAGGCTGAGTTGGCGGGATTGTAGAACAAAGAAAGAGGTTCATTGCCGTCGGCCACCATCGAGCTCCCGAGGGCATATGCTTTCGGTCCTACGGGCATGAGCAGGAATTCTCCGGAGATCTCACCGGTTCCGGCATAACAGAAGTTCACTGCAGTCAACACAGCAATTATCGTGTAGATGAACTTTTTCATTTTTTCCTCCTTACCTTATCACCGCAAGCTGGCCTTTTTTCACATCGTCCGGATCATCCGGATTGGTTATAACATAGTAGTATAGGCCGGTAGCGACGGGATTGCCGTCTTCGTTCAGAAGATCCCATCTCTCTCCTCCCGTTCCATAGGCGGAAGTGCTCGAAGCGGTATGCGAAAGCTTCCTTATAACATTGCCTCTGATATTGTAAAGTACGATCTCGGCTTTCGGAGTCAGCTGTATGAATACGAGCGAGTTGCCTTCTTTTGCCGCATTTGGGGATCCGTAAATGAACGGATTCGGAACCGGATGAGCTTTTTCAAGATCGCTTGCATAATCGAAGTATTTGGTCACATAAACTATATTCGACGGTTTACTTTCAGTGTTCTCGGTTCTGTTGTAGGCCGTAACGAAATAGTAGAATGTTTTATAATCAGATGTGAAGGAATCTATGAATTCCAATGTATCGGGATATGTATCGTGATAAACGGCGCCGATTCTTTCGATATAGTCCTCGGCTAAGGGTTCAGCACTTGAAAGTATGGCCGATGTCGAGCATCTGTAGATATAATATCTGTATATATCGCCGGCCGCGGCATCCCAATTCAGGCGGACCGAATTATTAAGGTTCGTGACAGCGAGATTCTTCGGGTAATCGGGCGTGGACCTTACGGTAACTTCGGGGGATTCCGGAAGTTCGTCATATGCCGTCAGAAAATCGTGTTTTTTGACATAATACGTATAGTCCGTACTTCCCGCGAATTCCGTTTTATGATAATCCCTGAGAGATTCTGGCGAACATTCGGCAAGAAAGCCCGTGGTTTTAACGGCGCCGGCAGGAAGGGTCTGCACGGTATCAAAGTCGCTGTTCAGGTAGGCCTTATTGCCGTAATCATCATATATCTCCCAGTATGTTTTGCCGCCGGAGATCCAGACATAAGTATCCCATCCCTCTGCGATGATCACATAGTCCACCGGAGTTGTGTCCGAATCGGAAACGGTGAATATCGTCTCACCGTTCTCGATCTTCTGAACCGAAAGGTTCTTGATGACATACGGATTGACCTCTTCCACGGCATCCTTATCTATCAGGGCTTCGGTCAGCACATCATTGGGATTGAACGAGATGTCAGAAGCCAGGATCGTGTTGACCGTGGCTTTATGCTGAAGGTCGCCGTGCGTATCGTAATAGTAGTGATCGAAATAGAGCTTGATATTGATCGTGGGGTTCGCTTCAAGGAATTTATAAGCACCTCCCTGAAGATAGACGGTGTGGACCAGATCATAAGAACCGGCGGCCTCTTTTCTGAACACCTCGTAGTAATAGAGGTCTTTTTCCGCAGAACCCGCGGCGCTCCATGAAAGTTCAAAATCATTTTCATTGTTTTCATTGTCGAAATCCACACTAAGGTCCATTTCGGCAGGAACGAGGTTGATCTCATAAAGTGAATAATCGCTTTCATTGAAATAATTCTGGTAACAATGAGGATATGTTACCGTATCGGAACTGTACCATTTCTCGTCATGGGCCGATATGGCAAAAGTATAGTCCTGGGATATCGATGTCTGGAATTGCGTGGAATTGCAGACATATGCCGTGGAGGTGTATATATTGTATGCCGTGGGGGCGTTCTTCAACGCGCCCTCAAGCTGCCAGATCTCCTTTTCCGTCAATCTGTTGTATCTCAGCTCGGCATTGGTCGATACATACACATTGTAGCCGCAGCCCAGCGTGTATCCTTCCGTTTCCCAGCCCGTCATATTGACAGTGTCCCATTTGATGTTCAGAGTGACCGTGTCGGACAGCACATCGTATTTTTCATAAACCGAACCGATCTGGGGAGCCGCAGGCGGCGCCATGTCCAGTTCCGCGAAACCGAAAACATCCTCGGTGTATCCGTCGCGTCCAAGATAAGAATATTCATACGCCTTATAGAGCTTTGCGTCAAGGTCAGAAAGGAATGCCGTCATATCGGCGCCGTAGCCGCCGGCATACGCGAAAGTGACATTGACTGTTTGTCCGGCTTCGATCTCAAAGGGCCCTGCGGTGATCGCTATCGAGTAATTCCCGGGTTCTGTTACATTCGTCGAGAATGTTCCCGGCGATACGAAATCATTATAATACAGTGCGGATGAAATGTATTCCATCGGGTTAAGGGGAAGCAGGTTGATCGAGTTGATATACATCGTATCTGCAGCTGATTTTACCGAATACTTGACAAGCCTGTTATCCTCGAATCCGTCCCCGTCGATATCGGTGAAGGCCGGAACATATTTAACGATCTTGAACGAGGCCGTGGGGCAGGTGTCGGTCAGAAGTTTTAGTCCGATGCCGGAGGGATATCCCTGTTCATTATCATACGCATATGCGAAATTGCCCTTATACAGCCCTCCCAAGGGGTGTTGAAATCCGGCCAGATCATTGAATTCCCCGTTATTGGCGGAGAAATAATCTTTCCTTTTATAACCGTTGCCGATATCGGTCTCGCTCTGATAAGCCCAGTAGGTGTTTATGGCCGGATCGAGTCTTTGCGTAAGGTATATGGTCTTTTTGGCGGAACTTGTATTCGTTACCGAATAGTTTCTCATGACAACATCGCCGAGCGCATTGATCGGATTGAGCACATCCAGGGGTACATAGGTCCAGTCGTCGATATTTTCGTATTTATCCGAGGGATACTGCGACGTGATCGATCTGATCACAAGGCCGGAGCCGTCGGTGACCCTTGCCATCGTCTCGATCGTGCCTCCGATCGGATAATGGGGGCTGAAGTGCCGGTCATAGAAGAAATACGGCGCGCCGAAAGCGTCCGTCATTCTGGGATTTGTCATAGAACCGAATAGCATAAAGTCCTGTATCTGGTTCAAGGTATACATCGAGAACTGGAGATGGTTCAGCGCATTGTTCTGAACGCCGCCCGAATAGGCCTGGCCGTTCTCGCTGACGATCAGGGTCGCCATGAACATCTGATCCCAGCAATTCTCCATATATTCCCCGTCATTAGTGCCGCCCCAATAATAGTCATTGTAATAGGTGTCGCCTATTCCGCCGGGGGTCGGGCTGTAGATATAAACGCCTTCCATGAACCCGCCGTGGAAGACGGCATTATAACCGTCGTATACATTGAGAAGAAAATTTGAAAATTGCGGGATCATCTCGCAGTATGGGGTTCTTACTCCCGTTGGTTCATTATCGGCAAATGCCGGATATAATAGCAGAAGCGCGAAAAGGCAGAAAAAAACGAAGCGGTATTTCTTCATCAATACCTCCTTATAATTTTTTTTATTATAGCAAAACTTTCTACTTAAATCAATATTTAAACATTATTTTGTTATTCAAAGGTTGAAAATTGTTTTGCTATACTTTGCAGTAACGGGATAATGCCGGGGAAAGGGCTGCGGGGATCTTCCCGCAGCCCCTATTTTTTATCGAATAACAGCGAATTTATAGCACTTCGATTCTTTGGTGCTCCCGTCCTTGATCACAAGGATATAGATGCCGGATGCAACCGCATCGCCCTTATCATTTGTTCTATTCCAGACGATCGTCAGATTATCGGGGTCCGTAGAATCGAGCACTAGGTCCTCAAGGCCTATTATCTTTTCTCCCGCGATATTGAAGATATCGAACCTGGAGATCACGGAAGGCAGTTGATCGAATGTGATATCGTCCGTATCCGGATTAGGTTTCCAAGGATTCGGATATATCCTCACTTCATCAAGCGTAAAGGCCTTTACCGCCTTGTATCCGAACAGGCCGTAAGTGGAGAAGTGGTCCGTCTGTATCGTTAAGGTATTCGCGTCGGTATCCACCTCGCCGCCGATGAGTTCCCAAGATGCGGGAGAGAGATTCTCATTGTAGTACCATACCTTGAGTTCACCCTCATATATAGTCGTACCGTCTACATATCCGTCCTGGTCGGCATCCGCATATGCGATGATCATCGTAACGGGTTTTTCGAACGTGATGCCGCTGCCGTCCGCATAGAATTCCCTGACTTCTCCTGTGCCGAGCAGCCTTTCATCGTCCGATGCCGGTATTTCCGAAGGAGGAGATACGGAGATCATCGTGTTCCCCGTCAGTGCGCCTGCCGGAATATTGACTTGCGTGAACGAATTGTCGAAAAGAACGCCGCCGAGCGGGTCCACCATGACATTTGTCTGTATGGGCAGGATAGAGAGAGCATAGGTGTCGCCGTTTTTGGTGATATATGTCAGTTTATCGCCTCCGGCAGGGGCCCATATAGCGAACGCTTCATTATAGGGATTGTTCCCGATTATCTGCGGAATAAGGTTCACGTCGTCATTATCGTCAGCGCGGGTCGGATCGTCCCAGTTGGTCATATAAGTATTGAAATTCGCCGCGGCGAGCGCATCGGCAACGGCGGTAGAAGAGGACACGTTATTGAACACGGCATTGTCGAAAGCGCCGTTCTCATCCTGAATGAAAGAGATTATC
This sequence comes from uncultured bacterium, assembly GCA_937863565.1. GTDB lineage: Bacteria > AUK180 > AUK180 > AUK180 > AUK180 > CALMGJ01. The sequence goes on from CALMGJ010000011.1 coordinate 111,980, forward strand.
CCGCCATTGTAGGTGTTCCCGGCGGACCAGGAAGGAGACCATTTGGGAAGCGTATTACTCATAGTCGTAGCGGATCCGGCCTTATGAGTGACCAGGGTGACCCTTGCGTCGGCCAGCGTGGTGATACGGTTGGAGGGGGTCCCGGTACCTTCGGATATCGCCGTCGAGATGATATTCTCAACATCGTTCACAACGTATATCTGAGTGGAATTATCCGTCCTCGACTCATATACGAAGGCGATCTTCAATTCGCCGGCATCCGGATATCCGGCTTCGGGAGCCCACCACCATTTCGGCTGAAGGCATCTTGAGGCTGTGGCGGAATACTCGTCAGAGAGTTCCGTTAGCCGTATAACCGCAAGATCTTGATTGTCCGCATCAACCGGAAGCGCGGTAAGGTCAACGGCATAAAGATCGCCTCCGATCGAAACAACCAGGCGGCCGGCGGCGTCCGGCTGCTGTGCTGCCGGGCAGTAATCCGGATCGATCCAGCCGTGCCAGGTATCCGTTGTCAGTTCAAGCGGGCTGCCGCTGCCGTCATCGGGCCTTCTGAACAGTCTGGAATGATTTTCGGCGGGATTGTGGGTCGCATAATAGATATACCCGTCCGTACCCCAGGAAATATGACTGAAATAGAGCACATTCTCAAGGTTCGTCGTAAGCTGCACGGGTTGATTCCCTATGTCCCCTATGTTCAAAGTGTAAACATTGCATACGCCGTTTTTATTGGAAACATAAGCTACTTTCGTGCCGTCAGGGCTCCAGACAGGGAAGAGGTCATACCGTCCGCTTGCAACGACAGTACCGTCGAAGGTATTCGTTTCGTTCACTGCGATATTGATGCCCGTTTCATAGGGCACTACGAACTTAGCGCTGTACGGTGAGACTATCGTGCTGCCTGCGTAAAGACCGTCCAGTATTAGATCATATACAGTTATCGTATATGTCTCGCCCGGTATAAGATCGGCCGCAGGTATCACTCTCAGTATTTTATTGTCGGAAAGACCGTAGAATGAATCAATGCCCGGATGCGGTGCGCCGCTGTCCTTTGTGAGAGAATAAGACGTAGTTTCGCCGAGCGTGGATGTCCTGAACGGAGCTGTGAACTCGACATTGATCTCACGGTACTTGTCGGAGGACGAAGTATAGACCGAATAAGCGCGTTTCACGGAAAGCGGAGGATAAACGGTCACGTCCCTTGTGAAGGTGGCGGAGCCTGAAAGTACGACGGGATTATCAACGGCAGTGACCCTTAAAGTCCTCGAAAGCGATCCACTTGAGGGTTCATAATCGATGAGCTTCACGGTTGCAGAGCCGCCCGTAAGATTTCCCGTGACGGTCATGTCGTTCATCCCGGATACGTTTGTCGCGCTTGTCAATGTGGTCGTGTTGATATCCTCTTTATTGTCGGGTACGAAATCATCGATCGTGAGCGTGACCTTGCAAGCTGCATTGGGATCGGCCGCGGCCGCCTGGTTACCGTATACATCACAGAGTTTTATTGTAAATGTCACAGTATCATTGACCATCATGCCGTTGAGGTAAGGAGCGCTCACCTCGATATGATCACCGGCAAGTGCAACAAGATTCACCGTCGGATATTCGGGATAATACGAATATTTGACCGAGGAACCGGTTATCTTTGTGCCGAACGGGAAATCATTCCCCGCTTTCGTCCCAACCGTGACATTGTTCGAGGTGCCGTATGTTACTGCAAGGGTATCATTCTGGGACATTGAAATAACAGGCACCGTTATGATATTCCCGGATACGCTCACGGAGCCGTAAACAACGTTCTCGCCCGCAGAAACGGAGATGAACGATGCGTTCGGTACGGTCCATCCGTCCGCAACAGGTAATATATTGATGGCGAGCGTGCCGTTCGATATCGGTGCCTGCGGCATATACATGAATTTCCATTTCGTGCCCGCAGTGAGAACGCTGTAATCGGAATAGAAATCATAATAATATATTTTGGTCGTATCGGTTACTTTGAGAAGTCCGGTTGCGTCATAATCGGCAACATTCGCTGTGCCGGGAGTCTGCGTATGCGTCCTTGCCCAATCATAAAGATCGTCATTGTCAGCTGCCGCGGACATCCTGATCAAAGAATCCCCGTACATGTAATTCAGCGAATAGGGCACATCGCTTTCTACCGGAACGGAACCGGAAATGAGCCACTGCCCCGCATCAATGAGCGTCTGAACGTCGGTCTGCTCTCCGCTGCTCCATGCTCCGCTGTCATTTGACCATGAAACCGAATCATAGTAAACCGTGCCATTTTTCAAAACGGCTTGATCGTCCGTCGATGTCAGATTGGTATCATTAACATACAGGTCTATGACCCCGTTCCCGTTGGCATCCCCGACGGAATCCGTTTCATCTACGCCGCCGGTGATCCAGTGTACGATAACATAATCGCCCGTGTGGACCGTGGTGGCATTAGCGGTATTAAATGCCGTATCAGTGCCGTCAAGGTCCGTTATTATAAACGGGGAGATATTCAAGCCGCCGGCATTCACATCTTTGATATAAAGTTCGACCCAGTCGTGGTTCTCGTAGTATTCCGTACTGGATGAGCTTTCGTAGAAGTGGACCTCATTGATGAGGATGATGCCGTCAAGTACGGTGACCACGGGATGATTGGCAACCTCATACGGGGATTCGCCGACCACTTTAGAGCCGGAATACCACGTATATCCTCCAAGAGCGGCGGGAGAGGTGATGCCGGTGAAGGTAAGGGTGGATGTCGCTCCGGGTTCCAGGTAATCGCCCGTAAAACCGGTGACCCATACCGCAGTACCTCCGCCCGTAGCTGCGCCGTATGCGCCGACATTGAAGGAACCTCCGTCGGATCCGGAGATCGAGATATCCCACTCGTTCGGGTCGCCGAATGCCGTCGGAATAACGATATAGTACATTTCTATCGGTTCATTTTCCGTTACGAATTCGGCTGTGAACGTATAAAGCGTGCTCGGACGCACCTTATTCGGGGTCACGAACATCTTTCCGCTCGGGGCCGGTGTGCAGTTGGGAAGTCCGGGCGTGACATCGCCTTCGGTATTATAAAGCTTTCTTGTCCAATCTACTTTATCGTTCGTATCATTGGAATATTTATCTCTGGCCAGCGTATCATTGGTATTGTATCCCGCCGCGTTCACGCAGTCGATCTGGCGGCCGTCCGTCGTGTACAGGCCCGCCGTACAGGTGACGTCCGGAGAATAATCCTTCCATTCCAGTGCGGCCTCGGCATTATCGAAGTCCGTCGTTGCATAGAAGTTCTGTGCGCAGTCATAATCGCTCCACGCTACGAAATCGAGGATATGGTTCCCCGCATCCCTGAGCGTAAGATAGCTCTCATGGGTGTTCTTAAGATCGAACGTTGCATATATCGCGATGGTATTATCGATGACCTGGGCGGTAAGATCGCTCGTTCCGGACGTGTTCATGACGAGGAGATACTGCCCTGTTTTTATGATCGTTCCCGAGGGGATCACGACGTGGTCGCCGGAAGAAGAGTTGGTCTCGTCGATCAGGTAATTGCTTATATCTATGCCGTTACCGTTATTCGTATCATTGATGCAGTAGAGTTCGACCCAGTCCCAGTCCATCGTAAGTCCGCGGAAAGAGTACTTTTTAGCCGTTGTAGTATTGTAGTAGCCGACTTCATTGAAGATAAGCCTGGGAAGGTTGGCATTGCCGGCGCCCGGGGTCGGAGCCGCTTCGAGGACCCAATCCTCTTTCTGATTATTGTCGAAACCGTCGTTCTTCCTTGCAAAGGAGTAGGTCGGTTTTGAATCGAGAAGGTCCGAGTTCAGGAAATCCGTTGTTTCCACCTGTCCGAGTACAGCATAATCCTCCCACTGGTCATTATCTATAAGTATTGTGAAATCGTCCGTCTCCCCGGTCCTGAAGGTCGAATCGCTGTGTTCCGCCCAGCCTACGGCATCAACGAACCTGTCCAGATTGTCCTTGAGTACAACCTGTTCGTCGGTCGCAATGAGCTGTCCGTTCATCGCTCCGTTCACATAAACGTCCCATTTCGAATCGCCTTTGCCCGACGCATCGGTCTCATCCGTTCCGGAAAGCGGGTTCTGCCACTGCACGAGCAGGAAATCCCCGTCGGCAAGCGTGATATCGGGCATGACCTTGATCTTGTCGTTCGGCGAATCGCTGTCGCTGAACCTTGTTATATACCAGTTCTGTATATTGATCGGGCCTCCGGAGGCGCAGTACAGTTCAAGCCAGTCACTTGTTGAATCCCCCGTTATGAAGATCTCGTTCACGACGACAACGCCGGCCCTGATATTGATCGCAGGGGTAGGTGATGTTTCAGTGAGATCCGGCACATTCGGGTTAGAAGCCCAGTCGACTTTCGTCGAGAATATCGTCGGTCCGGCGGAGGAAGGCGCGGTAAAATTCGTGAATATAAAGTCGGCCGAATCGCTGCCTCCGCTTCCGCCATACAGTATCTCGTAACTCGACGGGCAGTTCAGCTGCACCCACGTGCCCTCCGCTTCCGTTGTGAACGTTACATCGGCAACAAGATTATAGTAATGGCCGTCGTTCCTTTTCACGACAGTATTGGCGGCAGTCGGTGCGGGTGTCCATGTGTTCGGCACCCAGACGGCCGCTTTCGTGATATTGTCCGTAGAATTACCGTTATGGGAAACCGTTACCGTGATCGTCTTCACCTCGTTCGTTGCGCAGGTCAGAGGTGTGATATCGGCATCGGCCGGCGTGATGTTGGAAGAGGGGCCGAACCGTGCCCGGAACTCCTGATAGAATTCATTGGCAATGTTGGCATCATGGATTATGATCGTGTTCTCGTCATTGCCGCCGGAGACGTCCGTCGCCGCGGTCCAGTTGGTCGAGCCGGTGATAACAACGGGGTCCGAGCGTACATTATCGCTGTCGATGATCATATATTTATGATGGAGAAGTCCGGATACATTATCCTTTTTCACGTCCATCCCGTCCGCGACCATGTCATTGTACTTGGAATAAGAGCTTCCGGCCTGCAGTGCGTCGAATACGCCTTCAACCTGAACGCCGGAGAGCCATCTGTTCTTGATCGCGGCATAGATATCGTCTGCCGTGAACGTGAATATACAGAAATAGAGAGAATCGTTCGCCGCATTGATGGCGTTTATTATCTTTGAATGGACATCGTCTTTCGGGGCCATATATATCTCTACATTGTTGTTCGATCTTCCGAATTGTACTTTTTGGCCGCCGCCAATAGAGAATTCGTGATATCTCGTTCCAATTCCCGAATATGTTTTGCTGCTTCCGCTCCTTCCGGCCCAGAATTCGTCTATTTCCTGCTTGTATAAAGTGGCGGCATCGTAACTCTGGAAGAAGATGGCGTTCTGAGCGTCGTTCTCCGTTCCGGATTCGTTTATGTTCCATGAACCGGTCATTATCATATCCTTGACGGAAGAACCGGTATAGTTATAATCGAGCACGATGAATTTATTATGCGAGAGACCTTTGTTCGAACCGTCATCCAGATCATTGCGGACAGCGGACCCGCCGTATTTCGATTCCAGGTCCGAATGGAAATTATTCTCGCTGTTCCAGTAATCTTCTTCCGTCCACCAGCGGAAATTGGCGAAATTCCCGTTCTTCAAGGCATCTTCGATAGATTGAAGGCCGGCCGTATAAAATGCTGCGGCAATATAGTTTACGGCGGAATCTATTCTCGTGTTCAACTGATTATCAAGGGATGTGCCTAGGCTTTTCCCGACCGTTGTCGCCTGCAGCTGCGGCGTGGCGGCATATGTCTGATCCACAGTGTCGTTGAAGTAGAGGGCATACCATTTCGTGCTCGTCATATTGACCTCTACCGGCGATGTCGCCGAAAGCTCCACGGGGGTAGCCGGGTCGGATGCCGAGGATTTCACTATGAAGCCGTTATCCGAAGTATTTGAAGACGATGTCATGCCCTTGAACCTGAACTGAAGGTATGAAGAACTTGTAAGAGGCGAACCCTTATAGGCATAGTAATCGTAGGTGATCTCCTGGCCGGAGACCGAGAAATAAGTGGAATATTTCGGAAGGTATGTCGTTCCGTCGAGAAGGATATCCATGTTTAGCGTAGAGGGTGCGGTCCAGTTCGCAGGCGCGGCCATGGCCGCCTTATATACGGGATATGTTACCGAAGGCGTGAAATCGATATAAACATAGTTCCCGATGCCGCCGGCGAATATCGGATCATTGTCCTGATAGTATAAAGAGGCCGTACCCGTTCCGTCGCCGGCCCCGGGCGTAAATACCATGACCTCCGGGGAAGACGCTATCTCCGTCAGGGTTCCGCCGGAACCTTTCGATTTCGTCGTGAACGTATAGTTCCCGTCCGTGGAACAGGTCGAGCCGGAACCACCTCCGGAGGTATCCCCGTATTTCAATGTGAATGTTTCATTGACCTCGAGATTGGTCGCATCGACGAGTATCGTCCAGGGTCCCGAGCCGGAGATCCCGTTCAGGGAAACCGTTGCACCGGAACCGGCAGTGACTGATACATAACCGTTCTTATTAGACTGCGATGATTGCGGCGCCGTCCAGCCTGCGGGAACGAGTATCGATACCTGGCCCCCCGAAATATCTATGGTCGCCGTGAAAAGAAAAGTAAATTGCGAGAAGACCCCGTTCTCCAAAGATGTCGGGTTCACCGTGCATGTTCCGGAACCGTCCGTTGTGCCGGTCGTGAAACTGAATACGTAATTGGGCCCTGTCGAGCCGTTGCCGTCGCCGTCAAGACCGTTCCCGGCGGCATCCTGCGCAGCGGTCGATATCGTAACGGTATATAATTGGCCCTGGGAGAAATTGTTATGGACAACGGTCATCTGCGTATCGGACGCATTCCACGAGAAGATCTTCCCCGTTACATCGGGAGAAATGGAGAATGCGCCTTCGGCCGATGTTTTGTTCATAGCTTCATTGAATACGATGACTATGCTCTGTGCCGGAGCGACCCCCGTAGCGCCTGAGTCGGGAGTGGTTGATACTACGACAGGGGGCGTTGAATCGCCGCCCGTACCACATGTGGACGCATCGCAGGAATTAACCGCGCCCGGAGTGCCGTTGATGGGATTACCCGCAGTGTCCAGACCGTTCCTTGTTGTCATATCATTGGACGCCCAGTTGGAGCAGACATTGCCTGCACTGCAGGGATCGATCCTTTCGGACGATTGATCGGTCGTAGAATTTCCCGCGCACCAGTTGCTTGCATTATCTTCGGCGGTATCGATCACATTTCCCGTCCCGTTCTGTCCGTCATATAATATCAGGTTTCCGGGGCTGGTATCGTTCAGGCCGATCGTGGCATCCCAGATCTCCACGGTCGCACCGCTTAAAAATACGCTGGCCGTAGCGGCATTCCCATAAACAAGATACCCGCCGGCAGGCACGATCCAGGTAGTGTGGCCATCCGCGGCCGAGAAATTAAGCGTCACGCCCGTATCGGCGCCGTAGATTGACCAGCCGGAGATATCGATATCCGAATCGGTCGTATTGTAAAGTTCGATCCACTCTTGGGAAGAAGATGCCGGTGTGCCGGACCAGGCAATTTCATTGATCACGATATCGCCGGCGCTGGCTGCAAATAAATTTAATGCAAAGAAAAGTAAAAACAATGCAAAAAGTCCTTTTTTCATATCAGCTCCTAATAATTTTTCAATGTAAAAAAAATAGATGTAAAGAGCAGAAGTAACTTGCAATAATCATACCAGTACTAAATATAGTAGAACACACCCAATATAGCGGTATATTCAGTTTAAATACTTTTCAGGGAGTTCCAATATTTAAAAAAAATTCCAACTTTAGGAATTTCCGCAGGGAGCGGGTTGAATGTGACGGTATCCCGCTATCGGATTGGCTATTTTCATTTTCGTTTTTTTTAGGGTATAATGAATTCCGGGAGGATAGTGAAATGAAAAAAGTGTTCTTTCATCCGCTTGATACGAACGATCCCGCAGCCGTCTCCCGCGCTTCAAAAACAGTAATGGAAAAATTGTTCGGGGAGGTCTCTCCTATGACCGCTGAGGAATTCCCTTTGAAGGTGCATTTCGGCGAGGAAGGGAATAAAACCTTCATACCTGCGGACTGTTATAACGGCATCATTGACATTTTAAAAGAAAGAGGTGTGAACACTTCTTTTATCGAGACAAATGTCCTCTACAGCGGAAGACGTATGAAAAAAGAAGACCATATCAAACTGGCTTCAGAGCACGGGTTCACTCAGATCCCTGTCCGTATCGCTGACGGCGACCGGGGGGAATATTTCTCTGAGGTCGAGATCGCGGGGAAACGTTTCAAAAGCTGCAAGATCGCAGGCCTGATCGCGGCCCTTAAACAAATGGCGGTCTGCTCCCATTTCAAAGGCCATATGCTCGCCGGTTTCGGGGGCGCCGTGAAACAGCTTGCCATGGGTTGCGCCTCGAGAGGAGGCAAACTCGCCCAGCATGCCGGCTCCAAACCCGTGATCATCAAGCGCAAATGCGTCAATTGCGGACTTTGCGCAAAGAACTGTCCGGTCTCGGCGATCGGAAAAAAGGATAAACACCGCATCAATAAGGATATCTGCATCGGTTGCGCGGCGTGTATGGCGATCTGCCCGCAAGAAGCGGTGCAGATGGACCTTGTAGGCGCTTTCAGTTCGGTGACCCGGGTTTTTCTTGAGAGATTGGCGGAATATGCGTATGCCGCCGCAAAGGATAAAAATATCTACTATATCAATTTTGCCCTTAATATCACGCGGGGCTGCGACTGCGAGAAAAGACCGATGAAACCCTTTCTTCCGGATCTCGGCATTCTGGGATCTCTCGATCCGGTCGCCGTCGATCATGCCTGCATCACGCTTCTGGAAAAGCGTGCGAGAAGGCGGATATTCCGGGGGCGGCATACACTTTCGCATGCCGAGCATATCGGTTTAGGCAAGAATGTTTACGATCTTATAACCATCGGATCTTGACGTCCGCTTCCGGGTAAACGCCTCAGATATCGAATCCCGCCTCCCTGAACTGTTTTTTTATCCTGCCATCCTCGGGATTCCACTGTCCCCATTTCCTGCATATATGTTCCGTCCATGAATAGCCTTTATAAGTAAAATTCTCTTTTTTCCCTTTGATAAGCGGTATTTTAGCATTTAGTTTTTTATAGTAATCCTGCCGGAGATACCCTTCGTCCATCTTCTTCATCGCCTTTGCGATGCTTTCATCTTTTATTTTATACTGTTCGCGGAACAGGACGAATTCGCGCGGATATCTCGGACGGACCGGCGGATCCTCATCGGGGAACCCTAGGGTCATCTGAACGAAGGGGAAAACCCTTTTAGGTATCCCGTATTTTTTCCTGATCGCCGAAGCGGCATACGGGGCATATCCCAGAAAACAGGTGCCGAGCCCGTGCGCTTCCGCGGCGAGCGCAAAATTCTGCGCAAAATAACAGGCATCCTCAAGACCCAATAAAAGGGAAAAAACATCATTTGTGACCCATTTCCAGCCGCGTTTTTTCATGATGAGTTCGAATTTGTGTATGTCCACGCAGAATGTTAGAAGAACGGGCGCGCCGAAAGGAAGCGGTCCCTTTTTCGAAACGATGACCGAATAGGTCTGAGATGCGAATGCCGCCTGCTGCGCAGCTTCGCATATCCTGTCTATCAGACGGTCGTTCACAGTGTTTTTTTTATATTTCCTTATCGATCTGTGTCCCTTCATAACGGACAGGACTTCGTCCGCAGCGGGATGCATTTTCCTTTCCCGGTTCTTTTTTTCTTTCATCTTTTGCACCTCTTTTTATTATACATCATCTTCCGGATTTCCTTAGTTTTGTATTTAATTTTCTTTTTTCGTATAATTCTTTTTAAGGGGTATGAAAAGATCTTCTGACATAACACGCATTCCGACCGCAAATCCGGGGCCGGGCGGACGGCGGCGGCTTTTGATCTCCGCTTTTCTCGGGCAAGCAGAGGTCTTTCTTCTCATAGGGAAGAACTCTGATGCAAAAGAGAGCGCGCGCAGAGCGTGCGCGGCGGCCGTCGGGAATAGCGAAAGGGGCCTTCGTGCGCAAGCGCTTCTTCTTGAAGCAAGGGCGTGCGGCACTCTTTGCGACCTCTTGCATATGAAAGAGGCGGCCGGAAATGCTCTCAATATTTTTTCAAGGATCGGCGACCGTCACGGCAAGGCGAATGCTCTGTCCGCAATAGGCACTTTTTATTTTCACCATAACGATTTGAAAAAGGCGGGATATTACTATAAACGGGCGCTTTCCGTCTTTTCCCGTTGCCGCGATGTGGAAGGCCGCGCACTCGTACTTTCAAATATAGGATGTATTTGCTTTGCCCGGGGGGAATATGAGAAGGCGGCCGGGCTCTTTGAGAAAACCCTTGAATTGGCAGAACGGAAAGGAAGCGCCGCCGATCTGGCGGATTTTTACATTCAAGCTGCCCTGCCGTACCGGGCGGTGGGAAAATATAGAAGATCGCTTCATCTGCTTGATAATGCGCTTGCTGTAGCGCGCCGGATCGGCGCGCGCACAAAAGAGGGCATAGCGGCCAACAATATAGCAAATTTCTATTATTATCTTAAAGATTACACGAAGATGGAGGAATATGCGTTTTTGTCGCTTAACATTTTCGCCGAGATCGATGACCCGAAAAACCGCGCATATGCCCACCTTACATTGGGGAACTGCTATCAGAAAACGAAAAGGTGCGGTTTGTCGGAACACCACTATAAGGAATGCTCACGGCTGGGTAAAATCACTGAGGATGTGAGTTTGACGGGAAAGGCAGAGAACAATCTCGGAAATCTGTTCTATATTCAAAACGATCTTTTGAAGGCCAAGAGGCATTATCTTAAGGCTTTGACCGTTTTCCTCCGGACTGGCGACGAACCCGGAGTGGCCGACGTATACAATAATCTCGGATCGATAAAAGCCGAGCAGGGGAATAAACGGGAGGCCATTGCATTTTATTTGAAGGCGGCGGGTCTCTACGGAAAACTCGGGGATATCCCTTTTCTGGCCGGAGCATACAGAAATACGGCCGCCATATACTCCGAACTTCATGACAGTGAAAAGGAAAAATATTATCGTGAAAAGGCCGTGCTGGCAGAGCGGGATGGCAGGATTTGATATTCCGTATTCCCCGCGGATCATCAAGCTATTCCAGCAGACCTTTCCGAATCAGTAGTGTTTTTTCCCGAAAAGCGCCGGAACGGATAACAATACCGCCAGGGCCAGTGAAAAAAGGACTATGGCCTTTGGAGATATCCCCTTAACGACATTAATGACATGGTCGGCCTCACCTATAAAGGCACTTAATTTTTTCCCGAATATGGCAAGAAAAGTGATAAAAAAACTTTCCAGAACGGCAATATTGACAACAAGGGCCCTTCTCATCTTTTTTTTCTGCTTCAAGTATTCCTCTTTCTCCCTGATAAGAGCCAAAGAAAGAGGCCTGGCATACTTTTCCTCGGGAAGAGCCGCGAAAATACCTTCAAGTGCGGCCTGCTTTTCATATAGCGCGCGGCAGATGTTGCAGGCATCGGCATGCGCTTTTAATATTTTTCTTTCTTCCTCATCAAGCATTGAGATCTTTTTCGCAAGCAATAATTCATTAAACTCTTTGCAGTTCACAAGCCACCTCCCCTGCTTTTTTCCTTGCCCTGAAAAGGAGCACCTTCGCGTTAGCCTCAGAGACGCCTATTATCCGGGCAAGTTCCGCAATACTGAAGTCGTCAATATAAAAAAGAACGAGTATGTTCCTTTCCTTTTCCTTTAATTTCGAAAGGACCCTGTCAAGCTCGTCGTATTTGCCGACCGCCTGGTCCTTATCGGCAAAATCGATCTTTTCGGTGTCCAGCATTTCATGAATATGCCTTTTATTCTTTCTGTGAAGTTCAAGAGCCGTATTATAGGCTATTCTGTAGATCCATGTTGAAAGAGCGGCATCGCCCTTCATACTGCTGATGCCGTTGTAGATCCTGAACATCGTTTCCTGGCAGACATCGTCCGCAAAGAATGGATCGTGCCTCAGATTGTACGCCATTTTGTATATCCTGTGCCTGTATTCGCGGTATATCTCTTCATAGGCGTCATCCTCGCGGGCCCTAAGCCTTTCAATGAGCACGGCCTCTTCCGTGGCTGGCATATCGTTCGGGTCTTTGTATTATTTTTCGGTATCTTTTTTCGAAAGCACGGATATCGCAAGAAACGCCAGGCCAAGAAGTATGATCACGAGCGTTCCAAGTGCGGGTTTCCAGCCGGCATTGACATATGCGGGAACGAAGGCGCCAAGCCCCAACGCGGTTATGATGATGCCGGCATTTCTTGCCTGGATATGACCGGGTGTTTTTGAACGCTCTTCGAATTTCGGGACCTCGATCCCCTTTTCCATTGCCAGCATCCTCTCCTTATGGATCCTCTCCTTGTGTTTAGAATCAAAAACATGCACGATGAGCACTATGGCAACAGGTACTGCCAGGGCAAAGAACGGTACAAGAATGTCTTCCATTTCAATACCTCCTATGGATTTTATCGTATTTGGGTGTTTTTTCAAAACCCTTTTGCATGAAAAGACCGGAATTCATGAGCGTTTCGCCTATAAAAGGCAGACCGAACATGAAAAACAATGTGGACAGACCAAGTGTCAATTCGTTCATAACAACCTCCGTGTTCCGACCCTTTAGATGCATTCGGATGCTGAAAGGTTACAAAATATTTTTTTTTTCTCTGAAATTGTGTAGAATATACTGTATGACTTCTGCAAAGAAAGGAAAAATTCTTAATAAAGAACCCGGTATTGCAAAGCCGTACAATACGGGGAAGAAAAAGCGCAATGCAGCAGGGCACTGCCGGGAAAAAGACAATCCTCTTTCCGGGTTGTTCATGAAGGCTCTGGAACTCCGCAGCATGGTATATAATATGATAAGCGATTTTAAAGGAGCCTTATCTGACAATAAAGCCATTATTGAAGGCGGTTTTCCTGCCCGGGAACAGGCGGCGGCGCATCTGAGGACATCTACAATCCTTTTTAAAATGGGCAATAGCATCGGATCGCTCGCCGAAGCCGAGAAGGCCATCGCGATAGGCAGGAGAACGGGATTAACGGAATTCATAGTGAGCGGGCACACCGCTTTCGCACGGGCATCATGGAGAGAGGGCCGTTATGAAGAGGCCTTGGGATTTTTAAAAAAGGCGAAAGACCTTTTGCGCAATATCGGTCCGGATGATCGCGAGCGCCTTGAAGGGTTCATCATGCACACCGAAGCGCTGATCCTGTGTTCATACGGGAAGTTCAATGAAGCGGAGAAGGTTTTTCAGAAAAACCTGAACATTCTTTTAAAGAACAAAGAGCTTCCAAATCAGGCTTCGGTGATGTACAATCTGGGAAGCATCCGTGAATCCGTCGGCGACTGGGATGGCGCTTTGAAATACTACGACGAGGCCGGGAGGCTTTACGACCGGATAGGCGACATTTCGGGAAAAGGGGACCTTCTCCTCAACCGGGGGAAGATCCTGAGCCTTCAGTTCCGCCATAAAGAGGCTTTGAAACTGTTGAAAGAGGCCTTGAGTATTTATGGCGATACGGGAGAACCGGAGGGCATTTCCCATACGCAGCTTGCGATCGGCCTGCAGTATAAATCGCTGGGGGACATAGAACAGGCCGTTAATTACCTTGAAAAAAGCCTGGAAACTGCATCCGCTATAGGCGAAATGACATTGATCGTTTCTTCTCTTGTCAATCTTTTGAACATCCGTCTCGATTCCGGCGACACCGAAATATGCCTTTCCTATTTCAAAAAAGGGGAAGAATACCGGTCTTACATCGAGAAGAACACCTTCCTTTTCATCCATTATCTCAGCGTGAAAGCAAAGTATCTCAAGATATCCGGGGATAGGGACGGCGCCGTGGCCATCTTCGACAAGATCATCGACCGGGCCAGGGAGCGCCGGATGTGGGAGGAATATTTCTCTTTCTATGCCTCTTTGGCCGAATTGATCTCGGAAGGGCCTCCGGCGGGAGGGTATGATAATATGAAGATCATAACAAAACTCGAGGGTTGCCTGACAGAGATCTCACAGGGGGAAATGGAATATTTTCTGCCGCAAATTTACCCGGTTCTTATCGACGTTCTTTTTAAAGAGCGGATGATCGGCATAGCGGAACGGCGGATAAAAGAATTCAGGGAATATGCGTCTAAGACCGGGTCGGCTGATATAATGGCCAGAGTTGAGGGATTCGAGAAAAGGCTTAAAAAGGAAAATACGTGATGCGAAATTCCACACGGGCGGACTAATCTATTTTTTTCCGTTCCCTTTTCCCTTTGTTTCAGTCAATGTCAATTCTTTTTCAAGTATCCGCACGATCCGTGAAAGCGCCGGTGAATCACGCTCGATGCCGAGCGACCTGTAAAGCTCAAGAGCCTTGAACCCTATGTTGCGTTCGCCTGTAAGTTTGAAGAGTTCGAGACAGGCTTTAGCCCGCTGTGCAGGCACCCGGAATTCCCCTATGCATTTTTTAAGTATCAGAGCCGCTTCTTTTTTATCCGAGAAGGCAGTAAAAGAAGCGTCGGCAAAGCACAGATTGAATTTGAGCATTGCATTGTCAACGCCGTTTCCGGCAACACGGGCTTTTTTCAGGTATTTCTTTGCACCGCGCAGGTCTTTTTTCTTAAGCCGGATCCTGAATATCTCGATGGAATATGATGCTATATTGGAGCGTATGCCGCATCTTTCAGATAATAAAAGGGCTTTTTTCAAGTGTTCTTCGGCCTTCTCGTAGCGGCCTCTTTCGAGAAGAAATGTTCCAAAATTCCCGTTCGCATAAGCCGAAGCGCGATCGCTTTTCAGAGCCGCGGTCAGGGCCAAGGCTTTCTTGAAATAGTCCGCCGCCCTCCTATATTCGCCTGAACCCGATAGTGCTTTGGCCATAATAATATAATTGTATATCATTCCTATGCTCTCTGTCCCTACCGTTTTAGAGTGGGCTATGCTCTGTTCAAGCCAATGAACGGCTTTTTTGTTATGCCCCAGGGCATGCTCGCAATTCCCCAAAGACATCAGAGCGAACCCCCTTCCGTAGGGGTCACCCAATTTGGAGGACAATTCCCCGTATCTTTTAAAATATCCGTACGCTTTTGCATATTCCCCCTTTGCGTATAGTGCGTTCCCGAGGCTCATGAACGCGATGTTCTGGTGTATTTTCGAGCCGGTCTCCTTTGCTATCCGGAGAAAGTCCAAATGGGCCGCAACGGCCTTTCCGTATTCTCCGCGGTCGTTGTATATGGCGCCAAGATCGTCATATGCGACTCCGATATTGATCTTTTTCCCAGAACGACGCGCGTATTCCAGTTGAAGTTCGAAGCACTGAAGACATTTTTTCATATCATCCAGAAAAAAGTACGAGTATCCGGCGTCCTGAACGGACCTTCTCATTCCGTCCGTGTGTCTCAACCGGAGGTACATTCCATACGCTTTATTGCCGCATTCGATGCCGAAGGCGTATTTTCCCGTATGCCAGGCCAGGTGCGACAGCGCTTGAAGAACATCTGCGGTAAGGATCGTATCTCCGGTCTTTTTTGCCAGGACAAGTGCTTCGCTCAAGATCTCTTCTGCGCTGGCATATTTCATTATATGACAGTTCAATAGAGCGATCTCGATCCTGATCCGGACGGAACGCGCGGGTGCAGAAATATATTTCAGGGATCTCTCAAGATGTTCTATCGCCTCTTCATTACGGAATTTTTCTTTCGCCCTCGCCGCGGCCAACAGAAGATATTTCGGCGCTTTTGTCCCGTGTTCCGCTTTGTCATAGTGATATGCCAGCTCAACCGCATGATCGTCCACGGATTTTGCATACAAGATCTCCGTTTGACGGGCCGCGAGAAGATGCAGACGTTTAAGTGTTTTTCTAAGCTGCATTCCGTAAACGGCATCCCTGATAAGGGCATGCTTGAAAACATAGATGATCTCGCTGACGGCTTGCCATATCGTTTCTTTTTCAATACGCCTTATATTCTTTCTCACAAGGCGATCTCCCTTCAACATGGCATTGAGAAGTTTTACGGAGAATTCCCTTCCCAGGACAGAGGCGGTCTTCACGATCTCCCTCAGCTGCGATTCAAGGCGGTCTATTCTCGCTATGATGACAGTGCTGATATTACCCGGTATCTCCGCGCATCGGATATCGAAGCCTTCGCCGCTTCTTTCCTTAATATAAAGACATATTTGTTCGGCATAAAAAGGGTTTCCTTCGCTTCTTTTCAATATAACGGCCGAGGTTCTTTTATCCACCTTAAAACCCGCGACCTTCATCACGAGCTCTTCCGTTTCTTTTTCTCCGAACGGATCGAGCATAATACGCTCCGCGGGGATGGCGGACGCGATAAGTTCGAACGGTGTTCCGTCATCGTTCGGTCGGCATTCCACTATAACGGGAACGTGATGGTCTCTAATGTACCCGAGGTCCCCGAGAACTTCCCGGCTTCCCTTGTCGATCCATTGAGCATCATCGAATTCCATCAGGAACGGCCGGCCTTCCGAAAGGCAGAGAATGAGATTTCTCAATGCCGTGATCGTGTTCTGATGCCTGCCCTTTGAATCCAGCACCTCATAAAGCGAGCCGGCATATCTGATATCGAGAAGAGCGGCGAGAACGCTTTTCGTCCTTTTCAGTTCCTCGCTTAGCTCGGGAGAGCGGAGGCGTGAACATAGTGCCGTGAAATTTTTCTCGAAATTTCTTTTGTTAATGGAAGCGCTATTTTCTCCGGAACATCCGAAATATCCCGAAAGGAAATAAATAAAAGGATTGAAGCTTCCCCTTATCACTTCGTCACTCGGCATGTATGCCCAGAGCAGGCGCCCGGAAAGCAGGTTCTTTTTTATTCTTTCTACAAGAAATGTTTTTCCCATGCCCGCGGGACCTTCGATATACAGGATGGCGCCATTCTTCTTTGAGACCGCGCGGCCGATGAATTCTCCGGCTTTGGCCGTTTCCTCCGCTCTTCCAATGAAATCTCCGGCCTCTTGTTTCAGACGGATCCTTTTTCTGCCGTTCGATGTGAAAACTTCTGTTTTTCCGGCGATCCCCTTAAGGCCGCTTGCGCCAAGGAATTTACTGCTGTATTCTCCCGAGATGGCCTCATTCACTATTTTTTCGAATTTGACATCGGGACCGGGCAGCATTGCGAGACGGGCGGCAAGATTCACTACATTTCCCAAAGATGTGTGTTCGCCGGCTTTTGCGCTTCCGATGAAGCCCGAGAAGACATTTCCGGCCGAAATTCCTGTCATTATTCCGGGGTATGACGAAGTGATCTGCAAAGAGAACTGAAGGGCACGCAGCTCCGGCCGTTCCACTGCGATAGGGGTACCGAAGAAAACAAGCGCTACCCAGCCTTTGTCTCCATAATCCACTTTATTGAGGAACCCTCCGTACGCTCTCGAATACTCTATGATCCTTCTTACCGTATTTTCAAGTTCCGCCGGGCGCCTTATCGAGATGAATACCGCGGAGATATACCTGAACTCCCCTTTCGAATCAAGCTCGAGAACGCTGTCGGGGATGAAATGACCGGTATATTGCGCCTTTGATCTGCCCGTAAGGTGAAAAGGCCGTATTTTCTTTTCGATGATATTTCCTCCGACTATCCCGGTTTTTCCGGGATCGGCGGAGTTCTGAGCTTCGCAGGCCAACCGGACCGCTTCACCAAAAAAGAAGTATACGCTTTGTACACCCTGTGTTATTATTCTCCACTCGATCTTACCTGCCGCGATACCCGTACGAAGTGAAAGCGCGAAATTCCCTTCGGGGGTTCCGATATTTCTGTTTTTCTTTATGAAATGTTCGATCTTTTTACATGCCCGGACGGCTTTTCCGGTGCGGTCATTGATAAACACGGCTGTAAGCGCATCCCCTGCAAATGAAGAAACGAAGCCTCCTTCCGAAAAGATGGCGTTTATCGTGTTCTCGTAGATACGGTTGAGTATATCTGAAAGTATCTCCGCGCCGCCCGACGATCTCTGGAGGACCTCCGTCATCGGGGTGAATCCTTTTATGTCCACGGAAAGTACGCTGCCGTAAAAAGAACCCGACTCTCTTTGTCTGGCAAAATTCTCCAGGATGAATTCCGGGATCAAATTCATTTTTGCATCCATCGTTCTTTCTTTCCCCCCGGTAACCGGCTATTCATACATTATTTTTTACTTTTTTCATCTATATCGATAATTCTATATAGGGATGTTCCCATTTTCAATTCTTCCGCATATTCGATCTGTCTTTTTCCGCTAAGCGCGTTCTCCTTAAGAAAGGCATCCTTGCATTGATATGCTTTATTCACAATATCATGACTTGCCGCTTCGATAGCAACGATATCCTTTGAGGCAAGGATTCCGATATCCGGAACAAAGGGTTCCGGTGCCTTGGAGGAGCAGTCGCAGTATTTGGAGATATTCGCCAGCACATTTATGTAAACTGCCGGCTTTCTTTCAATAACGGTTTTTGCGTACTCTACGAGTTTTTCGAGAAAGATCCTGTGTTTATCGTTATTCTGCGATACCGTATAGACCTTGGCGGGACAGATGCTCACGCATTTCCCGCAGCCGATGCATTTCACCGGATCTATCTTTATGGGATCGATCTTTATTGCTTCACCCGGGCATTCTTTCTCGCAAAGTCCGCATTTCACGCATTTTTTTTCATCGTAAAGCGGATAGAACGCCGCATGCATTGCACGTTTGCCCGCGGGTGTGGCAAAACCCATCGATACATTTTTAATAGCTCCCCCGAAGCCCGCATACCCATGACCCTTGAAATGAGAGAATATCACGAAGCCGTCATAATCGTCCATGTTCCCGCCGATCTTGACCTCTTCGAAATATTTGTGGCTCGGCGTTTTTATTGACAGTTCTTTTTTAGAATCAAGGATGTCGATGGGTGCATAATCGAAACCATGTTCCCTCGCAAGTTCGATATGGGTCCCTGTTCTGCTTCTTCTGCTTTTATACAGCACATTGGTCTCTACAAGATTTGCTTTGAGCATCAGAACAAGGTTCTTTGCAAGTGAAGCCGGAAGGTAATACTCATTACCGTCTTCGCCGAAGTGGACCTTTACGCCGATCTTATGACCCTTGAAGCCGGGGTCTATCTTTTCAAAAAGCTCCACAACCGCCACGGGATCGATCCTTTTTGTGAAATATACTTCCGCAGTCCCGCGTTTAACGGAGAAATTTATCAGAAAAATGAAGACCGCCGGCACGGCAATTATCATTACTAATGGAAATATTTTCTTTTTCATGAGCTCACCTTCCGGAGATATTGTAAGAAAAAATCGCGGATATTGCAAAAAACATTTGACAAAATTTAATTTTTTGTTAGAATTCTATATATGAATTTTGTGTTCAACACAATATCATTATTTCCGATCAGAGGGTTACAATGAAAAAAATGACCGAAAACGCACTTCTGGATTCATTCTGCGGTGAATCTCAGGCTCACATTAAATATCTGATCTACGCAGAGAAAGCGGAGGAAGACGGCAAGCCTAACCTTGCACGTTTGTTCAGGGCCATATCCCACGCCGAGTATGTTCACGCCAAGAACCATTTCAAAGCGCTGGGGAAATTGAACGGTACGGCCGAGAATGTTGCAGCCGCCGAATCCGGCGAGGATTTCGAGATCGAAGAAATGTACCCGTCTTACAATGCCATAGCCAATCTTCAAAAGGAGGATGCCGCTTTGAGGAGCATCCATTATGCCATAGAGGCCGAGAAGATACACAGGGATTATTACCGCAAGGCAGAAGACCTCGTGAAGGCCGGCAAGGATGTAGAGGACGGAAAGATCTATGTTTGCCCCGTATGCGGATACACTCATTCGGGTGATGGCGACCTTCCCGAGAAATGTCCGGTATGCGGCGTGCCGAAAGGGAAGTTCAAATCATTTTAGCTTTTTAAAAATAGTATCTTTTTAGATACCTGCTCTTTTAAATCCGGGAGGGGATAACCTCCCCCTCCCACCTTTTTTTCCAATTCGTGGACATTGTTCGGCAAAAACCTTTTTCATCTTAAGCACATTCACTCCGGTGCAATAGAAGTTTAGAATTCTTTATTGGCCTTGAACATAGCCATTCTCAATTATCAATTCATTTATTTATCATTCATCATTCTTTATTTTTCATTCTTTTTTCCGCCGGGCCTCTTTCCTCTCATTTCAGTGATATATCAGCGCCAGTATCGACAAGGCCGAGATCGCATACATCATCGGATGCACTTCTTTGAATTTGCCCTTGACTATTTTAATCAGCGTATAGACGAGAAATCCCCATATGATGCCCTGCGATATCGAATATGTGAGCGGTATCAGTATGACGGCAAGAAAACAGGGGATACCCTCTTCCGGATTGCGGAAATCTATCTCGCGGACACCCTGCATCATATAAACGCCGACGATGACAAGAGCGGCTGCAGTCGCAAATGCCGGTACCGCTTTTATAAGATTGGAAAAGAACAGAAAGGGCAGGAACATGAGACCCGCGAAAACCGCCACAAGACCCGTGCGGCCGCCCTCCTCTACGCCCGCCGCGGATTCGATATACGTGGTTCCAGAACTCGTCCCGAAAAGCCCGGATATGGTCGTGGATACCGCATCGACGAGAAGCGCCCGGCCCACATTGATGGGCTGACCCTTGCCGTCCACCATATTCGCAGCCTGTGAAATGCCGATGAATGTTGCCAGAGAATCGAAAAGGTCGGTAAATAGAAGCGTAAATACAGGTACAATAAGCGCAACGGAGAATACCGACTTTATATCAAGCTTGAAGAAGACCGAATGAAAATCCGGTTTTGTAAGGATCGGGCCCGCCATTTCTATGATGGCATCATGTGACGGAAATATGAATCTCCCGTACGGAAGCGCAAGAAAAGAAGCGGATACGATCCCTAAAAGGAGGGCGCCTTTGATCCGGAAGGAAAGAAGGACGATCATTATGACAAGAGCGGCAATAAAATAAAGCATCGGGGGGCCGAAACTTCCGAGCCCGATCAGCGTGGCCGGGTGATCGACTATGAACCCTCCGTTCTTGAAGCCTATAAAAGCTATAAAAAGACCTATGCCGGCAGCGATGGCTTTTCTCAGCGAACCGGGGATGGCTGCAACTATGGCATCCCTTATCTTGAGGATGGAAAGAAGAATGAAGATAAGCCCGGAAATAAAGACCGCGGCAAGAGCCGTTTCAAGAGAAAGGCCCTTGATCTGTATGAGGGTAATGGCAAAGAAAGCATTTATCCCCATTCCCGGAGCAAGAGCGAACGGGATGTTCGCGTAAAGCCCCATGAGTATAGTGCTTATGGAACATACCAGGATGGTCGCCGTCAGAAATCCCGCAAAATTTTGTTCCATCCCGGGCGCGGAGCCGAGGATCGCAGGGTTAACTATTATAATATAGCTCATCGTGATGAAGGTAGTGAACGCGGCCGTGAGTTCTCTCGGGACCGAGGTCCCGAATTTGCCTAGGTTCTGAATACTCCAGAAAAAACCTTTCTTGTAATACTCTTCCATCAACTCCTCCTTCCCGCAGTTCGCGCGGAAATGATCTTACTTGGATTCTCCTAC
The DNA here is from genome assembly GCA_937863565.1 of uncultured bacterium. Taxonomy (GTDB): domain Bacteria; phylum AUK180; class AUK180; order AUK180; family AUK180; genus CALMGJ01. The sequence continues at coordinate 133,596 of CALMGJ010000011.1, forward strand.
GCGGATCCCGCCTTTGGTATTTTCATAGTATCTTTGTAATAATCTCCGGAAATTGGGATAATCGGCCATATCTATTATATCCTTATCCGGTACAGCTGACCGCGGGTATTTTATGATATGCAGCGCATTAAAAATGAAATACTCTTCCATCGTCCAATTTTTTTTATTCAAAAGGCGCTCATACTCGATTTCGTCCACTGTTTTTATGCTCCAATATTTTTTTATCAGAGCATTTTCTTTCTTGGTTAAGTATTTTCCCGCTTTTAAAAGGTATTCATCAACGCTCGCGCCCAGACGGACTTCTCCAAGATCGTCTATAAAATCAAGTCCGTAGATATCCAGCACATTACCGTATATCCTGTCATGGTTCAATGCAAAAAGCGCCGCGCGGTATTTATCTTTTCCTCTCAGAAGTTCATACATTTCCTTAAAAGCGTTTCTGTCATTATGCATGAAAAGGTAGTTTGCAAATATTCTTTTTTCCCCGCTCAGCAAGGAAAGGTCCGGAGTGTCCGGGTGAGGCCATACTTTCACCGTGAGAGGGGCGGTATCGCTCCCGTATAATGTAAAAACGGGTATCTCGAGAAATTCAAATCCGAAAAATTGATCCTTTAAAACCGTCAGCATATTTTTACTTGCAAGCGGATCTTCAAGAAATTCCGAAAGATATGAAACCGGGTTCAGGGCATTGAGTATTTCATCAGATGTAAGTCCGGGCAGATATCTCGCCATATCCGGGAAGCCGTAATTGTCCTTTCCGTGTACGGGGTCCCGCCCCGGGAACCGGATCCTTTTTCCTTCATTTTCCTTTCTTTCCAGAAGAGCCCTGAGGAATTCCTGTTCGTATCCGCCATCTTTCGCATAACGGAGCGCTTTTTCTATTCTCCCGGTAGCCGTAAGAAAGAAGAGTATATTGGTATTGATCGCGTTCATCTTCTCTACTATTTCAAGCGCATCTTTGAATTTCCCGTTGAAAACGAGGGAAAGAAAGAGACTGTAATAGTTCGCATCGTTCTTCTCATATTCGAGAAGGCCGTAAAGTTCGCGCTCGACCGCTCTCATATCCCGCAGTGCGTAGTATTGGCCGATGAGCATTTTCCTCGTTGCAATAAGTTCGGGGACCATGTTCTTTGAGCGTATCAATATTTCCGCCGCATCTTCTGTTCTACCTTGCTCTGCGTACAAGGAGGCCCAGTAGTTTAACATCTCCGGGAAAATATCCTCGCGAAAGGCCTTTTTCAGATATTCTTCTTTTATCCCGAAACCCTTTTTCGTCTGCGCCAGTCTGTAAAGATCGCGGCTGCGGCCAAGGAAGATATTGCGCCCGGACAATTCGCCTGTGAATTGGATCCCGATGACGGCAAAAGAGAGTGCGGCGGTCAATATGATCCCCGGGGACGGGATCCTGTATTTTATCCTTTTTAAAAATGATGGGGCGCATAAAGCCAGAATAACGGCCGCGGCCGGGTCATGGAGCGTTTGATCGTATATTCCCGTAATGAAGAAGAACATTATAACGGCCGTTTTATCATCATGGCAGAAATCACGGCCGGATATGAACAGCAAAAACAGCACCGTGAACAATGCGGCGCCGGCTATCCCCCACTGCGCGGCGGCATTGAGAAATTCGTTATGTGCATTGTCTACGAACAATTTTCTCGCATTCTTGATACCGGCCTTTACATTATAATCCGCCAGCGCGGTCTTATATGCCGGGGCGAACCTGCCCGTGCCGAGGCCGAAAGGTTTCTTTTTGATCACCGAAAGCGTGTTCCTCATGATATGATACCGTGTATTTCCCCGGAAATTGAGTAAAATAACAAAAAGGAAAACGGCGAGAACGGAAACTGCGAAGAGTACTTTTTTCAAGACAGGCCTTTTGATCAACGAGAAGGAAAAGGCGAGCGCGAACGCCAGAAGAGCTCCCTTTGAAAGCGATGCCGCCAAAGCCAGAAGCGGAGGCACCGCATATACTTTCCTGTCTTTGAAAATAAAGTATTCTGTCAGCGCGGCAGCGCCGCAAAAGATGCCCAGCGCGTTCGGATTTCCAAGAAGGGAAAAAACTCTTTTTCCCGTCCAGTCATATGACCAAATATTGAGGTCCACACCCAAAAACTGCAGGATGGCATATAAGGATATCATCATATACGCGATGCGCAGCGGTGTTTTCATATTTATAATCTCGATGTCGCTTTCAAGAATAAAAAGCACGGAGATCATGGCGGCAACCGTAAAAATCCCTCCGTAACTCGGTGCGGCGGCCAGGCCGATCAAACCGAAAGGAATGATGATCGCGGAAACAATCGAGATCTTTTTCACTCCGGTGGAAAGCAAGAGCGCGGCCAGTGATATTAAAAAAAGTTTCGGGGTGAGAAAGACATTTACGCAAAGCGGCAGGGCCGCAAGAAGGGAGATCGCAAGGATAATTTTAACCGTTCTCTTTAGCATATTTTATGGCGCTCTCCTTTGAATCGTAATAGATTAATATCCGCTCCCCCTTGTATTTGAACGGAGGGATTATGATCAGACAATTGCCGTCAAAGGTCCTGTTCAGTTCAAAGTATTTAAAATTAACAAGCGAATACGGGGTTCTCTTTATGCTCTTTACGTTCTTCATCTCCTTCCAGGATTCGGGAGCTCTTTTATGTTCATAAGTGAAGCGTTCAAGTTTCCTGGCAACGGAATATAAAGTCCCTTGATCTATTTTCACCAATATGCTCTGCGGTAAAAAAAACCGGCCGGGAACCGGGAATAAATACAGGATCACGAAGAGCAGAGCCGTTTTTCCGTATGATCTTCTCAGGCTCCAGACCGAAAATGGGATAAGCAGAAGGTAGTTAACGATAACTGCGGTCCGCAGGAACGCGATGCCAAGACGCGTGCAGAAGATATTCAAAACGATAGTGAGCAGGGCAAATGCTGAAAAGACCGCAACGGTAAGGAATTTATTTTCTGATCTCGACAATGGTGACCCCGGGATTGATATTCTTTCCGTCGTTCATATCATAGAATGTTCTTACAAGCGGGTGGGAAGTGAGGAATCTTCTTATCCCTTCTTTAAGCCTTCCCGTTCCGGTCCCATGAAGAATGCTTACCGTTTCGGCACCGGATACATACGAGTCGTTCACTAGTTTTTCCACATCATAGACGGCTTCGTCGACCGTTTTCCCCCGGATATCTATGGAGCCGGGGGCAGGAGACGCGACATACGGCTCCTCCCGTGCAATTTCGGGGGTCTTATCTGTTTTTTTTCTGACATCCTCTATCATTGAAGAGGGGAACTCCATCACAAAATCCCCCACTTTCAATTTGATGGTCTTTCCGGATACCTCCGTTACTTCATAAAAATTATCGGAATTAAAAAGTTTTACGCGGTCCCCCGCCGCACACTCCTCTCCGGCGGGAGCGCCGCCGACCGCCGCATCCGCAGCGGTTATGATTTTTTTTATCTTTCTTTCCTCTGATGCTTTTCTGTCCTTCTGGAACTCGGAAATGCTCTTTTTCAGTTCTTCGGCCTCTTTTTTGAGCGTAAGATATTTTTCGACATATTCGCTTTTCATTTCCCTTGCCGCCTTTTTCATACCCTCTTCATATTTGTACCGCAGCTCTGTGTATTCTTTTATCAGTGCGGTAAGCTTGCTTTTTTCGGCAAGGTTATCGGATAACAATCTGTCCGCTTCCGTTCTCAGTTTTTTATAATCGAGATAATCCTTGTCGAGATTCGCTCTTACTGCTTCAAGGAAATCCGCCGGAAGCCCGAGTCCTTGCGCTATCTCAACGGCATAACTTTCGCCGGATACTCCGAAAGCAAGCCGGTATGTCGGTTTAAGCGTATTAACGTCGAATACCATTGATGCCGATGCGGCTTCGGGATAATGACCCGTGCGTTCCTTTATCTTGAATGAATGCGTTGTGATGAACGCCTTCCCCCCGCCTTTTATTAACCTCTCGATAAGAGCGATCGTGAATGCGTCCGAAAGATGGGTTTCCGTTCCGCTGCCGGGTTCATCAAAAAGCGCGGCATCCGCAGAGGTGAATCCCGTAAGCGCTCTTTCCATCTTCTTTAAATGAGAAGAAAATGTAGAAAGCGATTCCTCGATGTTCTGGTCGTCCGCAATATCAATGTAAATATTCCCGTAATAGGGGATCGATGTCCCCTCGTTAGCGGGGACAGGAAGGGCGAGTTTCACCATAATGAACATGAGCCCGAGTGTTTTCAGAAGCACCGTTTTCCCGCCGGTATTGGGACCGGTAATTATAAGTATCCTGAATTCTTCGCCTTTCATATCGAAAGAGACGACGTTCTGCCGCCACTCAAGGATGGGATGGCGGCCATTCTTGATCAGTATATCCTCTCCGATGACCGGGATCGTGTAATTGTATTCGCACATGAACCCCGTGAGGGCGGACATATGTTCAAGCCTGTCTATACTTTCCGAATTATGTGTTATGCTCTCGATATTCTCCCGTACCGTATCGGTGATCCGTGTCAGGACCTTTATCGTTTCAAGTCTTATATCCTCCTGTATCGTAACCATCTCATTGGTGAGGAACACGATCTCCATCGGCTCAATGTATGTGGTTATGCCGGTTTGCGACATCGAGTGCACGATCCCGTTCACGCGGTTCTTCTGCGATGAGCTGACAGGAAGCACATATCTGCCGTCTTTGAAAGTAAAGAAATCCTCCGTGAGGAGATCATCGTTTTTGTATGCCGAAAGAAGTGCCTGGACCTTTCCGGTGATCTTTTTTTCCTGGGAAGCCTGCCGGCGGAACAGCTCCGCAAGTTCGGGCGTCGCGTCTTTTTTTATCCTGCGTTCATCGATATCGAGCGCCTTCTCGGTTTTTTTCAGGAATTCCTTGGCTTCCGTGAACGGGAACTGCTCCGCAAGGGCGAATTTCCTTACAAATACTGCGGCTTTCTCGGCAGACCTCAGCATTAAGTACAGGTCCGCGATCTCGCTCACTTCAAGATGACTGTTCTCTGCTTTTATCCTGTCCGCATATAAAGCGAAATCATCACAAACGGAGAAGGCGGGTTTTTCGTCCAGATGCTCCCGCATCACCCTCAGGATGCCGTAGATGTTCTCAACATCCTTTTTATCCAGGATCTCGCTTCTTTTGATCCTTTCTTTTATCTTGACGGAACTTGTGAACCGGGAGGCTTTGTCGATTATTTTCTCGATCTCGAGTTCTCTGAAATAATCCTTGATCGAACTTCCGGTCATTTTATCAATTCTTTTTCTTCAAGGAATTTGATCTTTTCCTGAACTACATCCCTGTTATATTCTGCTTCGTAGAGCATTCTGTATATCTCAAGCGCTTCTTTGTACATTTTTTTCTCAAAATATATCTCCGCTATGAGAAATTTCGCGTTCTTCTCCTGGACCGGATCGCGCGCGGCTTTTCCGTAATACTCCACTGCGGATCTCCAGTTGCCGCGGAGCTTATTGAAGTTCCCGATCATGACATATATCCGGTTCTTCTCCGTTTCGCTGATCGCGGTTTTACCGGCATATGCCAAAAACTCCTTTTCCGCATCCTCATACAGCTTGAGGGAGAGATAACACTGGTAGATCTCCTCGAGTATCTCCTCCGTATCACGCCCGGATTCTTCGTATTTGAACAGCTCCTTGTATTCGAAGATGGCGCGTTCGTAATTTTTAAATTCCCCTTTGTAGATCTCCGCGATCCCTTTTTGCGACAGATACGCATAGGGCCCCTTGAATCCGGCGAGCACTATGGCTTTCTGATATTCTATAACGGCAAGCTCGTATCTCTGCAGGTTCATATTGTAGATATTCCCCATATTGAACCTGGACAACGCTGCATATCTGCTGCGCGGATTGCTTTCGGCTACCTTCTGGTAAAGCATGATGGCCTCTTCGAAATTATTGGCCCGCCATGCCTTGTATGCGTTTATGTAATCTATCCTCGCCTTGACCACGCAGCCGTTCATGAAAATACAGCAGAACAGCGCGGCCAGCGCTCTATTCTTCGTCATTTTCAATAAAGCTCTTTTCGAATGAGACGACCGAATCCTCTTTGTCCAGATTGATCACTCTGACGCCCTGAGTATTCCTGCCGATCTCCCTGAAATCGCTCATGCGCATCTTGATCATGATCCCGTTCTTTGATATGACCATGACCTCATCGTCGTCCGAGACCTGTTTTACCGCCACTACGCAGCCGCTGCGATCGGAGAGCTTGATATTTATAATGCCCTTTCCTCCTCTGGACTGGACCCTGTAGCTTTCGGACGGCGTGCGCTTACCTATTCCCTTTTCGGTTACGGTGAATATCGATTCCGTACTCGCAAGTATCGCGGCGCCCACGACATGATCATCGCCTTCAAGTCTTATCCCTATAACGCCGATGGTATTTCTTCCGATGGACCGCGCGTCGCTTTCATTGAAGGTTATGCATTTGCCGTCCTTTGTGGCCAGGAAAACCTTATCCTTGCCCGATGTGAGGCCGGCATATATCAGATCGTCCCCTTCCTCAAGGTTGACGGCGATGATGCCCGAGCTTCTCGGGTTGGAATAGAGGCTCAGATTGGATTTTTTAACGATACCTTTCTTTGTGGCCATGAATACAAAGTGTTTATCGTCGAAATCATCGATGCAGACTATGGATTTTATCTTTTCATCCTGGGTCATCGGTAAAAGCTGCGCAATAGACCGTCCTTTGGACTGTTTCGTCCCTTCAGGGATATCATACCCCTTCAGCCAATAGCATTTTCCTATGGATGTGAAAACGAGAAGGTAAGAATGCGTGCTGGACGTAAAAATCTTTTCAACGAAATCGTCTTCCTTCGTTTTCATTCCGGTGCTTCCGCGGCCGCCGCGCCTTTGCGTCCTTATTTCCAGCTGATTAAGCCTTTTGATATACCCTGAGTGTGTCATCGAGATCACGATATCCTCTTTCGGGATAAGGTCTTCGGGGTCTATCTCTTCTTCGCTCGCAACGATTATCGTTCTTCTCGGTTCTGAAAAATCCTCCTTCAGGGATAGAAGTTCATTGCGTATGATGCGTTCTATCTCCCTCGGATTGGAAAGGATCATCTGGTACTGTTCTATCTCCTTATATTTCTCTTTGAGTTCCGCTTCGATATTGGACCTCTCCAGTCCGGTCAAGCGCTGCAGCTGCATTTCCAGTATGGCCTGGACCTGGATCGTGGAAAGGTTGAATTTTTCTTTCAGCCTCTCCTTGGCCGTATCCGGATTAGGCGAGGTTTTTATCAGCTCTATGATAAGTTCGATATTATCTACGGCGATCTTCAATCCTTCGAGTATATGTGCCCTTCTCTGGGCTTTGGCAAGAAGGTGTTCCGTCCTTCTTCGCACTACAAGTCTTCTATGATCAAGATACGCGCCCAGTATCTCCTTAAGATTGAACTCTTTTGGGCGTCCTTTGTCTATAGCGAGCATGATGGCGCCGAACGTTGTTCTCATCTGAGTATGTTTGTACAGAAGATTGAGCACCACTTTGGGAATGGCGTCCCTCTTCAGCTCGATCACGACCCTTATGCCGTTCTTGTTGGATTCATCCCGTATATCCGAAATACCGGTGATGATCCCGTCATCCGCACATTTCGCAATGGCTTCTATCAGATTGCTTTTATTCACCATATACGGGATCTCGGAGACGATGATCACGGCTTTTCCGCCTTTGGCCTCTTCTATGCTGGCCTTTGCCTGCATGATGATGCGACCGCGGCCTGTTCGGTACATATCATGTATTCCGGAAATGCCCGTTACGATGGCCCCGGTTGGAAAATCGGGGCCTTTGATGAACTGGAACAGTTCGTCAACCGAGGATTCGGGATTGTCTATCACATGTACGAGCGCTTCGACGATCTCGCCGAGATTGTGGGGAGGGACGTTCGTGGCCATACCTACGGCAATGCCGGAACTTCCGTTCAGAAGGAAATTCGGCAGAAGGGCCGGAAGCACGGTGGGTTCGAGCGTGGTCTCATCGAAATTAGGAATGAAATCGACCGTATCCTTGTCGATATCCTCCAGCATTTTCACTGCGATCTTGGACAGCTTCGCTTCCGTATACCTGTAAGCCGCGGCGGGATCCCCGTCGATCGAGCCGAAGTTTCCCTGGCCGTGAACGAGCGGGTATCTCATCGAGAATTCCTGGGCCATGCGTACGATGGAGTCGTATACGGCACCGTCGCCGTGCGGATGGAATTTTCCGAGGACCATTCCGACTACGTTCGCGGATTTCACGAAGCGTTTATTTGGAAGGATACCCTCCCTGTGCATCACGTAGAGTATCCTTCTGTGCACCGGTTTCAGTCCGTCCCTGATGTCGGGCAGGGCGCGGCCGATGATCACGCTCATAGCATAATCGATATAAGATGATTCAACTTCCGATTTAATGCTTCTTTCTTGTATATTCTCGGGCATATGCTCTCCTAAATATCAAGGTTCTTGACCTTGGATGCTGCAGTCTCGATGAATTTTCTTCTCTCCTCCACATTATCCCCCATTAAGATCGCGAAAGAAACATCCGCTCCTTCGTAATCCTGAATGGCAACCTTGAGCAATGTTCTCGTCTCCGGGTTCATCGTTGTTTCCCACAACTGCTCCGCGTTCATTTCGCCGAGGCCTTTGTATCTCTGGATCTCGAAACCCTTCTTCCCGAAAGACCGGATCGCCGCCGGGATCTCGCAGGGATTTTTAAAGTCCACTATCTCATCCTTTTCCGTAACGATATAGGTCTGCTGACCGCTGAGGAAGTCGATCCCGAAATCCTTTTTCAGACCGGCGAATTTTTCGGCGATGATCTTGAAGATCGGAGGGGGTTCATCGCGGAGATGGATATCGTCGTTCTGAAAATATCTGATATAAAGATCTTCCCAGACCGCCGCTATGTCCCTTTTGGCCTTCAGGCGGTCTATGAAATCCTTCATTTTCATCGAAAACGGGAGAAGAGAGGTTTCATCGTCATTGAGCGTATCGATAACGGAGATGATCTTTTTTATCTCTTCCGATCTGAATTTTCTTTTCCCCTTATCGCCTTCTTCCAGGATCTCGAACTCTACGTGTGTCATCGCATTCTGCAGAAGGAACCTGTTCATTTCCTTCTCGTTCTTCAGATAATCGAGCTTCTGGCCCTTTTTAACCCTGAAAAGAGGCGGCTGGGCAATATATATGAACCCCTCGTCTATAAGGTTCTGCATGTGTCTGAAGAAGAAGGTAAGAAGCAGGGTCCTTATGTGAGACCCGTCCACGTCGGCGTCCGTCATGATGATTATCTTATGATAACGCAGTTTCTGGATATCGAACTCCTCGCCTATGCCGCACCCCACCGCGGTAATGAGCGCCCGTATCATCTCATTGGAAAGGATCTTGTCCATTCTCGATTTCTCGATATTAAGGATCTTTCCCCTGAGGGGAAGGATGGCCTGATAATCGCGGTTGCGGCCCTGCTTTGCACTGCCGCCTGCCGAATCGCCCTCAACTATGTACAATTCCGAGATCAAGGGGTCCTTGCTCGAGCAATCCGCCAATTTTCCCGGAAGGCTCGCCCCCTCGAGCATGCTCTTCTTCCTCGTAAGGTCCCGCGCCTTTCTCGCTGCTTCACGCGCCTTCAGGGCCAGAAGCGTTTTTTGAATGATCTTTTTGGCGTCTTGGGGATGCTCCTCGAAATATTCTTTGAGCGCTTCATAAACAAGAGAGGCGGCAATGCCCCTTATCTCGCTGTTACCGAGTTTTGTTTTCGTCTGGCCTTCGAATTGAGGATCGGGGATCTTGAGCGACATCACCATCGTCAGCCCCTCCCTTGCATCCTCGCCGGAAATGGAAATGGTATCCTTTTCCTTGATGAAGCCGTAGGATTTGGCATACTGGTTAAGCGCTTTCGTGAGCGAGGTCTTGAACCCCTCAAGGTGAGTGCCGCCCTCCCGCGTATTGATATTGTTAACGAACGTGTACTGGGTGGATGAGTAGGCATCCACATACTGCATTGCCACTTCTATGTCTACACTGTCCTGTTTTTTGCTCACATAGATAATGCTGTCATGTATCGTTGATTTGTTCGTATTGAGGTGTTTAACAAAGGATACGATCCCTCCCTCGTAGAAATGTTCCTCCCTTATCTTGGGTTCGCTTCTTTGGTCTTCTACGATTATCCTCAGTCCTTTATTGAGGAAGGCAAGTTCCTTCATTCTCGCATTGATGGTATTGAAAGAATATTCTCCCGTCTCGAATATGTCCAGGTCGGGCTTGAATATGATCTTTGTACCGGTTTCGGCCGCTTTTTCCGCTGGCAGCGCCGTTTTCGTCACATCGGTCTCTCTTTTACCCTTGATATAACTTTGCTTGAATCTGGAACCGCTTCTTTTAACTTCTACTTCAAGCCATTCGGAAAGTGCGTTCACAACGGATACGCCGACACCGTGAAGGCCGCCGGATACCTTGTATGATTGATGATCGAATTTGCCGCCGGCGTGGAGTTTGGTCATTACTATCTCCAGGGCGGACATATTGTAATCCTTATGCTTTTCAGTCGGTATGCCGCGGCCGTTGTCTATGACCTCGACCGAGTTGCCCGCGAGGATCTTTACCGTGATCTCGCTGCAGAATCCCGCGAGCGCTTCATCGATCGAATTATCCACTACTTCATAAACAAGATGATGGAGCCCTTCCACGCTCGTGGAGCCGATGTACATACTGGGTCTCTTGCGGACCCCGTCAAGCCCTTCAAGGACTTTGATGCTTTCTGAACCGTAACCTTTCTCTGTCATACTTTCCTCTCTGTCGTATTCTTTTCAATGAATTTCACAAGCAAGTAGCCGAAGCGGTCTTTTCCGCCCGATGCCGCGTCCGATGCCGCTTTCTTTTCCTTTTCGTCCAGCTGGGCCAGAGCGGGAGACGTCTTTTTCTTCCGCTGGCGGCGAGGCCTGGATATCATCGGATCGAAGATCACGCGGAGGGTATCCGCTTTGATCTTGAAATCTTTTTTCATGATCTCAAGTAGGGTTCTGGTCTCCATTCTGATAAAACTGCCCCATTCCGGCGAATCGGCCTTCACGGAGAGAGTTCCTTCTTCAAGCGTGAACGGCTTCGTGTGTTTTGCCGGCTCTTTACCCGCTATCACCGCCCAGTTCTGTGTCAGTACATTAAGCGCTTTAACTCTTTGGGGGATATTCTTTAAAAACCTGTCTAACGCTTCCCTTAACGAGCCTTCATGGTTTTTCATTCAAGGGGGCGGATCGGCATGATTATCGTGAAATAGTCCTTATTTTCCGGCGCGGACACCAGTATGGGTGAACGCGCGTCATTGAACGCCATATCCACGTTCTCCTCGTCGAACCAGGAGAGCGCATCCTTAATGTAATTAATATTGAAAATGATCTTTATCGAATGCGTGTTCTTCTCAAGGGCAACGACATCTTTCGCCTCTCCCACTTCGGAAAGGTCGGTATATACCGTCAGGCTGTCCTTGGCGAAATTGAGGTTCGCATTATAGCTTTTCTTCTCGGCTAGGTTCGAAACGAATTTAATAGCTCTCAGAACATCGTTTTTAGGAAGCGCGATCCTGCTCATCCCGGCTTCGTCGGGAATTATCGCCGTATAATCGGGGAAGGACCCGACGATCAGCTTGCCGAGGATCTCCGTGTTCTCGTACATGAACCCGATCTTGCCTTCTTTGTCGGGGATGGCGACCGTCACGGGAGTATCGTTCTGCGGCAGCGAAGTGGAAAGGTAGTTCAAAAGCTTATCGGGAACGATGAGTTTAAGATTGTTCTTGGGAAGTTTCTGGAATGCTACGGCGGATTTTTTTATAACAAGGCGGTGGCTGTCCGTAGAGACCATGGTCATCTTCTTGTTATCTGCGTCTATCTCCCAGAGCGATCCGAGAAGGATCATATTGGAGGTGTCCTTCGAAACGGCATAGGAGGTTTTTTTGATATCGTTCTTAAGCACTTCGGATGACAGTATGAAGGAATCCTTCGTCTCGAAAGCGGGGAACACGGGATATTCGTTCTCGGAAAGGCAAACGAAGTTCACGGATTTTCCTCCTGATTTCAGTATAACGGTCTCCGGGCCGACCTGTTCAAGGGTTATCTCATCGGTCTCGAAATCCTTGAGCGACAGATTGAGGAATTTTCCAGGAACCCCTATGGAGCCCTCTTCTATGACATTCGCCTCTATCTTCTTTTTCAAATTGATCTCATAATCCGTAGCCTGCAGCACGAGGCCTTCATCCTTGATCGCTTTGATCAAAATGAAAGATATGGCTCTGTACGTTGTGGCCGGAACGAGTATCGTGTTAAGCTCTGAAACAGCATTGCGAAATTCATCGGTTTTGACTACGAATTTCATTTCATCCTCCGTTTATTTATTATACCAAATATTCGCGGGAAATGCAACTTTTCAGAGGTTCCGGAAGGCCGTTTTTTCTTGTTAATTTCCGGATCCGGGGAGGTTCTGGGATCGTTCCGGGCCGTGGTTTTGGAGATGGCCTTAAATAGGGGGATGTGGCCTTTAATAGATGGCTTTATTTTTTATCTCGGAATGCCTTTGCAGAATGAGGTATACATTGGGGACCAAAAAGACGGTTATGACCGTAGAAAGCAGAAGCCCGGATATGACCGAAACGCCGAGAGGACGCCATGTTTCAGAACCCGTTCCCCTTGCAAGAACGAGCGGAAGCATGCCCAATGCGGTCGTAAGCGTTGTCATAAGTATCGGCTTGACACGGTCCGATACGGCCTCTTCCAGAGCATCCCTGGTCTCGCGGCCCCTTTTTCTCAGAGTATTGGTATAATCGACCATAACGATAGCATTGTTGACTACGATGCCTACAAGCATTATCATGCCTATCATGGCATTGAGCGACATCGGCGTTCCTGTGATGAAAAGACCTATGAATACGCCTGTCACGGCAAATGGCACGGAGAACATTATTATAAAAGGTCCTCTCAGAGATTCGAATTGGGCTGCCATTACAAGAAAAACGAGAAGTACGGCAAGCGCCAGTATCCGGTACAGCGACTTAAATGAATCCTTCATATCTTTTGAGGTCCCCCCTAGGCCGTAAGTGATGCCCGGCGTTCTGTCTTGCGCCGAGTTCTTTTCGAGCCAGTCGGTCACTTTGCCGAGGAATTTTGAGTTCTTCAGTATGGCGCTCACCGTTATTATCCGCTGACGGTTCTTTCTCGAGATATCGAACGGGCTTTCGAATTCCCTTATCTCCGCTATATTCTCCAACCGGACCTTTTTCCCTACCGGTGTTGATATCACGAGCGATCTCAGCGAATCAAGGTCTTCTAGTCCCTTTTTCGAATAATTAAGGTAGATCTCGAAGACTTCGCCGCTTTGTCTGAACTCGCCCACTTTCGCGCCGTAAAGAACGGTCCGTATGGTATCCCCGAGCTGAAGAGGCGTCAATCCGAACTCGGCGGCGCGGCTTATATCGGGGATGATCCGGGCTTCCATCTTCCCCCTTTCAAAAGAGATTACCGCATTGCGCACCTCGTCCAGTTTCAATAATTCGCTTTTCCAGTATTCGGCCTTTTCTGCCATCTTTTCCAGATCGTCGCCGTATATCTCCAGTTCCGCCCCGCTGCCCCCGCTGCTCATCATCCTTGCTCCGAATCCCGAGGATGTGGAGATGGAGAAGTTCTTGTACCCCATAAGTTTTGCCGTTATGAGTTTTCTGATCTCGTTCGCAACGGTATCTATCGGCCTGCGTTTTGACGATGAGGTTGTCAGCTGGACATTCAGCTGGAATTGATTGGTGTTGATCGCGGTTCCTCTTCTTGATGTCCCGGCCGTGTAGAATATTACTTTTTCGTCGGGTATGTTGTTCTTGATCAAGTCCTCGAGGGCCCTTGCCATGGATTCGCTTTCATTGACGTTCATGAAGGCGGGAAGGTCCATCGTGATCTCGATCCGGCCATTGTCCTGCTCAGGTATGAATTCTTTCGGGATATATCTGAAAAGGATGAGCGAAACGCCGAATATCAAAAGAAGGACGGCGATGAGCAATCCGCCGTGTTTAAATGAAGAGCGGACCATCGCACCCGTCCTTTTCCCGAAACGCTGCCAGAAAGCGGTGATCTGCTCCTGTCTTTCATCCTTCTTTTTCCGGGAAGGGAGCAAAAGGGAGCTCAGTGCGGGAACAACGGTCAAGGAAGTGAAAAGCGATGCAAAGAGGACTATCGTTACGATAACGCCGAGCTGGGAGAAAAATACGCCCACGAAGCCCCGGACAAATGTAAGGGGGAAGAATATGGCCGCCGTTGTCATGACCGATGCGCTTACAGCTATACCTACTTCCCCGGGCGCGAACATTGCAGATTCGCGCAAGGGTTCTTTCAGTATATATCGGTGTCTGAAGATATTCTCGAACATGACTATTGCGGCATCCACGACCATACCTACCGCGATGGCCAGTGCGCCGAGGGAGATCATGTTGATCGTATATCCGAACATCCGCATGAAGATGAATGAAATAATGAGCGAGAACGGTATTGAGGATGCTATTATCAGGGCTCCCCTCAGATCCCACAAAAGTAAAAAGACGATTAGAACGACGAAGACCATGCAGAATATCAGCGTATATCCGAGATTTTTTAGCGTTGCTTCAACATTGCCGGCCTGATCTACCAGTACGAATACCTTTAATTTATCCGCGGACCTTTTTATCGAGTCCAGCGCAGCCGCGACCCTTTTCGCCACCGTCACCGTATTTTCGTCGGAAGCTTTCCTTATCATTATCAGGCCGCCGGGACGGCCGTTTATCATTACTTTTGATTCGACTTGGCGCATTTTTCCGAAATCTACTTTCGCAATATCCTGAAGAAGAATGGTTTTTCCTCCGGACCTTTGGACGGGGATCTCGGCAAGTTCCAGGATGGAGGGAAATTCGCCTTCGGTTCTTACGGTAACATATCTTTTGCCGATATCGAGGCCTGTTGCCGGCACGGATGCATTGTAGCCCGAAAGCAGCGAATGCACGTCTGAAAGGCTGAGGTTGTACTTTTCCATCTTATCGGCAGACAGTTCGATCGAAACGATCTCGTCCGCAAATCCGCTAAGATTCACGGCACCCACGCCGCGCACCTTCATCAGTTTATCCACTACATTCCTTTCTATGTATTTCTGAGGGAATTCTACGCCCGGTTCCACTTCGATACCGATGAACATGATAGGCGCCATCGAAGCATTGTATTTCCGTAGCACAGGTTTTTCGGCATCTTCCGGAAGATAGTAATTTGCAAAATCAAGACGGCCCCTGATGTCGTCCGCCGCTTCGTTAAGGTCATAGCCCCAGTCAAATGAGAGCCTGATCGTCGAAAGCCCCTCCATAGAAACGGAGTTTATGTCCTTGAGCCCGTTCACCGTGGAAAGGTTCTTTTCAAGAGGTTCGCTGATCTTCTTTTCCACATCGATGGGATTCGCGCCGCGGTATGTTGTGGAAATGCTCAATGTCGGCATTTCGACATTCGGCATTATATCCATAGGAAGACCCGACATCGCAAGTATGCCAAAGAGAATAAGAAGCGTGAAGACGACCATGATCGCAACGGGCCTTCTTACACTGAATTCCGATATTTTCATTGTTTCAATCCTTTATTTTCAAAGAACGTGTCCCTCGGCGCAGCTCGGTCTTCCGCCATTAACTTACCCTATTCTTTTCTTTGTTCATTCTTCTTGATTTTCTCCATCAGTTCTGAAAGCGAGGCGATCTCGATGTCCCAACGCGTGCTTTCGGAAAATCTGTAAACACCAAGAACTTCATGAGATACCTTTATCGTAGTGAATCCGTATGACCCGGCAACGTCAAGCTCAAGATCATTGCCGTCCCCCGTATAATAGGAATCCGCCGGGCGGATCCCCTCTTTCTCGATAAGAAGTTTGAAAAAATTTCCGTCGGGTTTAGCGAACCCGTGATCACAGGAGAAATAAATTTTATTGAACAGGCCTTCGAACATGCGGAAGTTCCTGTTCCAAACGGCCCGAATATTCGAAGAGGCGTTTGATAGGATAAAAAGATCGTAGCCCCCGGCTTTTGCGGCTTTGACCGCATCCAGAGCCTCGGGATATGGCGAGCAGGACAGGGCAAAGGCCTCATCGTTCTTTTTGGCGGCCTCTTCGATCACTTGCTTATCTCTTTTTATTTCCAAAATAGCCGTTATTTCCGAGAGCCTGGCCGCTGTGGTCCGGAGTTCACCTGTGATATTCCTTCTTCCCGTTTCGCGCCAAGCGCGGAAAAATGTATCAAAATCCGTCCCGAACACTGCCGCAAGGTCTTTTTTCCCGTTCAGGAATTTTTCTTCATCCACCTTGCACAAGGTGTCGTAGAAATCAAATATGATGTTCTTTTTCATGTACGGAGTAAAAAAACGGGCGGGCATGTGCCCGCCCGCAACCGTATTATTTTTTTGTTCTCTCTTTGACCACAGCCTGGGCCGCGGCAAGTCGCGCTATCGGGATCCTGAACGGAGAGCATGAAACATAGTCCATCTTCACTTTATGACAGAACTCCACCGAACGCGCTTCACCGCCATGTTCGCCGCATATACCTATCTCGAGGTTTTTATTCGTTTTCCGGCCGTTCGTTATCCCGAGCCGGACCAGTTCCCCTATGCCTTTTTGATCAAGCGATTGGAACGGATCTTCGGGCAGTATGCCTTTACTGACATAATCCGGTACGAATCCGCCTATATCGTCCCTTGAGAATCCGAATCCCATCTGCGTAAGATCATTCGTCCCGAAAGAGAAGAACTCGGCAACCTCGGCAAGCTCATCGGCAACTATGCATGCGCGCGGGATCTCTATCATTGTTCCGAAGAGGCATTTGATCTTTTTAAGCCCGAATTTTTTCAGCACTTCCGCGTAGATCTCTTTAAAGATATTTCTCTGGTCGAGAAGCTCGTGCTTTTCTCCGACAACCGGGATCATGACTTCGGGATAAGGTTTCAAGCCTTCTTTCAGAAGCTCGGCCGCTCCTTCGAGGATGGCCCGGATCTGCATTCGTGTGATCTCCGGATAAGTTACGCCGAGCCGGACGCCGCGATGACCCATCATCGGATTTGATTCATGGAGGTTCTCCGCACGCTTTTCAAGTTCGACATGTGATATCCTCAGTTCCTTTGCCAATGCAGTGAGCTTATCCTTTTCTCTGGGTACGAATTCATGAAGCGGCGGATCGAGAAGCCTTATAACGACGGGATATCCGTTCATGGCGCGCATCGTTTCCTTGATATCTTTCTTAACATAAGGGAAAAGCTGTTTCAGGGCCGCTTCCCTCTCTGCAAGCGAATTTGAGATTATCATCTTCCGAAGAAGGAAAAGCGGCTGCTCCGAGCCCTTGCCGTAGAACATATGTTCTGTTCTGAACAGGCCGATGCCTTTAGCGCCGAATTGCAGAGCCTTCTTTGCGTCCTCCGGCGTATCCGCATTTGTCCGTACGCCGAGGCGTTTAATCGAATCGCACATGCCGAGAAAATCGTTCAGGATCTTATTCTCTTCCGTGGCATCCATCATGGACAGTTTTCCGTCGTAAACGAGTCCTTTATTCCCGTTCAGCGTGATGAATTCTCCTTCTTTGAACGTCTTGCTCGGCGTTACGAGAAGTTTTTTCCCGTATTCTATATGGATACCCGAACATCCTACTATACAGCACTTCCCCCAGCCTCTTGCCACGAGGGCCGCGTGAGATGTCATGCCGCCGCGCGCAGTAAGAACGGCCTGAGCCGCTCTCATCCCCTCGACATCCTCGGGATTCGTTTCCTCCCTTACCAGGATGACCTTTTTGCCTTCTTTCGCCCATTTTACTGCGTCGGCGGCTGAGAATACGATCTGACCGAAGGCGCCGCCGGGGCCGGCCGGAAGGCCCTTTGCGATAGCTTTCTGGGTTTTTTCCGCTTTGGGATCGATGATAGGATGAAGCAGTTCATCAAGCTGGGAAGGATTGACCCTGAGTACGGCCATATCCCTTGTGATGAGTTTTTCCCTGACCATATCGACGGCCATCCTTACGGCTGCGGGGCCGTTGCGCTTTCCCACTCTGCACTGCAGCATATAGAGCTTTCCGTTCTCGATGGTGAACTCTATGTCCTGCATATCTCTATAATGCTTCTCGAGTCTTGAGCGGAAATCGACCAATTCCTTATAGATCTTGGGCATCAATTTTTCCAGCGTTTTATCTTTTCTGTTCTGGTCGGATTTCGAATAATCATTGATGGGAGCGGGTGTTCTTATCCCCGCAACAACATCTTCGCCCTGAGCATTTACGAGATATTCCCCGTAGAACTTATTCTCGCCGTTCCCGGGGTTCCTTGTGAAGGCTACGCCTGTAGCGGAGCTGGAACCCATGTTGCCGAAAACCATTGATTGTACGTTCACTGCGGTTCCCCAAGCGTCCGGGATGCCTTCGATCTTTCTATAGCTGACCGCTCTTTTGCCGTTCCAGGAGGCAAAAACAGCGCCAATGCCGCCCCAGAGCTGTTTCATCGGATCGTCAGGGAATTCTTTTTTCAGGACCTGTTTTACTTTTGCTTTGAATTCGGAGCAGAGTTTCCTGAGGTCCTCCGCTTTAAGTTCCGTATCGTTCTTATAGCCATTTTTCTTCTTCATTGCCGCCATCACGCCTTCGAGTTGTTTCCTGATTCCCGATTCATCGTCCTTGGGCTCAATGCCGGCGGCCTTTTCCATCACGACATCCGAATACATCATGATCAGCCTTCGGTAGGCGTCATAAACAAAGCGTTCGTTCTTAGACGCTTTGATCAGGCCGGGTATCGTTTTTTCGGTAAGGCCCACATTTAGAACGGTTTCCATCATGCCCGGCATGGACTTGCGCGCGCCGGAGCGGACGGATACAAGAAGAGGGTTCTTCGGATCGCCGAATTTTTTTCCGATGACCGCTTCAACCTTCCCGAGCGCGGTTATAACATCTTCTTCGAGGCCGGCCGGATATTTTTTCCCGTTCTGATAATGCGTGCATACTTCGGTAGTGATCGTGAAGCCCGGGGGAACGGGAAGGCGCAGGTCCTTATGTCCCGCCATTTCGGCGAGATTGGCACCCTTGCCGCCAAGCAGGTTCTTCATGCTTTCGTTTCCGTCGGCTTTCCCACCGCCGAAAAAGTATACCATCTTCTTCTTAGCCATATCTTTCCTCCTAATTAATTATTTTGAAGTCGGCTATTTTTAAAAGTTCTTTCGCCGTCATTACGAGAAGACCCTTGCGGTTATTCCTGATCTTCTCATCGTCGACATTCACCTTAACATTGTCAAAGAACGCGTCTATATAAGGTTTCAGCAAAAGTATATCGGCGAACATATCCTCATAGTTCTCCCTCTTGGAAAGGCACTTTTTAAATTCCTCGAAGGCCTTGAAAAGGTCTTTTTCTTCCTTTTCGGAAATGAGTTCCGGATCGAACCCGAAGTCCGTCGCTCCCTCAAGAATGTTCATCACTCTTTTCAGTGTTATCTTCGTTTTCGGAAAATCCTCCTTTTCGGAGAATGATCCCAGCGCTCTTATCTTCCGTCGTAAAGCGAGAAGGTCTCCGCCGGGATACCGCGCGGCAGCTTCTATGATGTCGGCGCCGATGCGGCCGATCTCTTTTTCGTATGAGCGGATGCGGTCTATTATGAATTTGAAAAGCTCTTCCCCTTTCCGTTCATCGAGATAATCGAACTCCCGAAGCAGTTTAAGTATGTCAAAGGAGAAGCCGAATTTAATAATGATCTTATATATCCCTAGCGCGGCGCGACGGGCTCCGTATATATCTTCGGAACCGCTTACGGGGAGTCCCGCAGAGAACAGGGCCGACAGAAGCACCATTTTATCGGCGATCGAAAGAACCGCTCCTTCTTCGGAATCGGGACAGTTCTCTTCCCTGCCCGGAAGATAGTGTTCCTTAATGGCCGTTGCGGTTATCTCGGAGAGGCCTTTGTTCTTTGCATAGTAGTATCCCATTATACCCTGAAGATCGGCATAGGTTTTTTCATTAACCACATTCGATGCAAGGTCGGCTTTTGCGAATTTCGCCGCATTCTCTATTTCCCGGATATTCTTAAGTCCCAGTAACCGGGCAAGCAATGCCGCAGTCCGTTCCAGATATTCGCAGTGGCGCTTATAGCTTCCCCAACCCTCGAAAAGCACGATGTCTTTCAACACGTCCTTGAACTCGTCGAGGTCCGTTCCGAGGTCCAGGTCCCAAAAGAACTCCGCATCTTCAAGTCTAGACAGGACCACGCCCTCATATCCTTTCACCACGGTTTCCATATCGCAGCTGCGGTCCATGACCGTGATGAACCTGTTAACGGGATTGCCCGACCTCCTCAAAAGAACGCATTTCTGATGTTTCCACAACGTACTTTCGATGATCTCGGTCGGAAGGCGCAGAAAGCGTTCCCCGAATTCACCTTCGATTACGGCGGGATTTTCGGTAAGGTAGGCAAGGTATTTTTTCTGGTGGTCGTTGAGGTCGGTGCTAAAACCTCTTTGCGAAAGCCCGGATATGGCATTCTCTAGTATCTTCGCACGTGCCGCTTCGCCCAATGATCCGGCTTTTTCGAGTTCGGAAAGGAATTGCTCTCCATTTTTGATCTCCAGCGGCTCGGAAAAGAAAGCCGTGAGCGTGATCCGTGAGTTTTTTATGCCTTTGTATTCGAACGGGACAGTTTCACCGTTAATGAAAAAGTGTATCTTCCTTAAAGGCCTGATGAATTCAGGGCCTTCGCCTATCTGCATTTTTTTCTCAAACGGTATTCTTGAAAGAAGCTCCGTGAATATCGGCGGCAATACTTCTTTTATATCCCTGCCCTTTTCAGTCTTTTCAAGGTAGACATATGCGGTGCCGTCCCTGGCCTTCAGCGTGATCTGGTCCGAAGAGCATCCGTTCTTTTTAAGGAAGCCCTCTAAGGCCTTCGTGGGTTCTCCGTTCGCGGAGAAGGCGATGTTTTTGGGCGGTCCCCAGATATGTGCTACGGTATCCGATGTCTTATTCCCGATATTATTGATAACGGCGGTGATCCTATTGCGGGAGAACTCCCAGAACGTACCCCCGTGAACCGCTGCGGCCAAGATCAGTCTTTTCTCCAGTTCCACCGGAAGGAATTCCTTCGCGCGGCCGGCTTCCTCGAAAGGCATATCTTCAACGAGCAAAGAAAAAACGGCGGTCTTATCTGGCAATATCCATTCCCTCATTGAAAGCGGCGATATTGAGGGCTACCGTAGCGGGCGGCACCCGGCTCTTGATCACATCCGTCCATAGATCTTTTTCAATCTCCAGGAAGGAAGCCAGCGCACCGAGAATATAAATATTTATCGCCTTGGGATTCCCGATCTTTTTTACGATCCCCTCTTCATTGAAAAAATATGTTTTACCGTGTGTTTTCTTGATCGTTTCCTCTATGGCGGCCGGATACTGGGCGGCGCCCGTGGAAACGGTCATCGGATCAAGGCGGAAATCGGAAGATATGATGATCCCTTTTTCATTGATCGAGGGCAGAGCCCGGAACGTTTCCAGTTTTTCGAATCCCAGGATGAAATCGGCGGTCGCCGCCGGGATAATGGGTGAAAAGACCTTGTTCTTATTGAACCGTATGTCGGAAGAGACGCTTCCGCCGCGCTGCGACATCCCGTGTATCTCGCTTTTTTTCACATCGTAGCCGGCCTTAAGGCCGACATCGGAAAGTATCTCGGAAGCAAGTATTACACCCTGCCCGCCTACGCCTACGATGAGGATATCTATCTTGTTCATTTTTTCCCCCTTATCTTATGTTTGCGCTTCGGCCTTATGCGTTCTCCGTTATGCATATGCGCTTCAACGGGACAGAGAGCGCTGCAGACCTCGCAGCCGACGCACATAAAGGGTATCGCGATCATTTTCTTCTTTTCCGTATCAAAGCTCAGCGCGGGGCAGCCGACAGAAAGACAGGTCTTGCATCCGATGCATTTTTCCTGATCGATCACAATAGGTACGAATCTTTCCTTGGCCTTGAATCTGAGAAGTACGCATGGAAGTTTCGTTATAATAACGCTCGGAACGGGCGACGCAACGGCTTTTTCAACTATATCGTAAAGTTCATCAAGATCATGCGGATTCACTTCATACACTTCTTTCACTCCGCAGGCCCTGCAAATCTCTTTTATATCTATCTTTTCCGCGGGTTCACCCATTAACGTGCGGCCGGTCCCCGGGTGGTCCTGAACACCGGTCATCGCGGTCGTAGAGTTGTCCACTACGAAAAGAGTGCCTTTTCCCTTATTGTAGACTACATCGATAAGCCCCGTTATGCCAGAATGGAAGAACGTGGAATCCCCTACCATTCCTACGATCTTTTCCGCGGGCGCATCCTTCCATGCTTTCTCGATACCCTGCACCATGCTTATTCCCGCCCCCATGCAGACCTGCCAATCTATCGATGAAAGCGGGGGAAGAACTCCCAGCGTATAGCACCCGATGTCCCCTACCACTCTGAGACCGAGTTCTCGAAGCACAACGAAGACCCCTCTGTGCGGACACCCCGGACACAGAGCGGGAGGCCTCACGGGAATGTTCGCGGCAGGTTTTTCCGGTCTTATGTCCTTGATCGCATTTCTCACGATGTCCGTGTTCAACTCGCCAAGCACCGGGATGACATTCTTCCCCTCTACGGTAATGCCTCGGGCCTTCAATTCAGTTTCGATATAGGCGTCAAGTTCTTCAACTACGACCGTTCTTTTCATCTTCTTTACAAAAGCCCCGGCTTTTTTAAAAGGAAGCGGATGCGTCATGGCAAGCTTCAGCACTGCGGCTTCGGGGAATGACTCTTTTATATACTGATAGGAAATACCCGATGTGATGAACCCGAGCTCGGTACCGCCGGATTCTTCTTTGTTCAGAGGGATTTCTTCGGAAAGTTCGGCCAAAGCCGCGCTCCTTTCTTCGATCTTCGCTCTTTTCACTCTTGCGTGAGCAGGTATCGTCACATATTTTTTGGGATTTTTCTCCGGGAAGGGTTTTTGCGGCGCTTCCGTTCTGGGAAGAAGCTCTACAATGCTTTTCGAGTGGGCGATCCTTGTCGTTATCCTGAGAAGCACCGGCGTATCGTATTTTTCCGATATCTCCAGGGCCGCTTTCACGAAATCCTTGGCCTCCTGAGAATCGGACGGTTCAAGCATCGGTATCTTTGCGAATTTGGCGTAATTGCGGTTATCCTGTTCATTCTGCGATGAATGCATACCCGGGTCGTCGGCGGAAACTATTACGAATCCGCCTTCGATACCTGTATAGGAGGCGGTGAAATACGGATCGGCGGCCACATTCAGCCCCACATGCTTCATGGCGCAGATGCTTCTTTTTCCCGAGAAAGCGGCACCAAGCGCGACCTCGAAGGCGACCTTTTCATTGGTCGACCACTCGCTGTAGATATCCTTGTATTTCGCGATATTTTCAAGGATCTCGGTAGAGGGGGTTCCCGGATAAGCGGCGGCAAGTACAACGCCCGCTTCCCAGGCCCCGCGTGCTATGGCCTCATTGCCCGAAAGCAGTTTTTTTTCCATTCGCGGCTCCTCTTGAACATTTATTTATTTTAACAAATTTTGAAAATAATTCAACAGAGCGGATCCCGCCGCATTGTGCTGCTTGACGCCCGTTAGTAACGCTTGAATATCCTAACTGTCAACTTCTGGTACGATCTTGCTTCTCTGATCTTTAATTGTCAATTCCCGATTATTCTTCCTTATTCATTGCGCTTCACTACCGGTATCAAACCTCTCCTTGTCATTTTTTCTTTTCCGTTATCCGCTCTTTTCAGTAGCTTCCGGTCCCGGCATAATCGGTGAAAGTGAAGAATTCTTCGTAATGTTCAACATATTGCTGTTCGTATGTAGGCAGTTCTTCTGCCGCGGCGACCGTGTTTTTGTCGCTCTTGCCGAATGGTTTGAGCGTGAACATGAAAACGGAAACAAAGAGTATAATGAGCGCGAGCATCGAAACACCCTTATAGAATCTCAGTTTTTTATGTTCGTATTTCGCTATCCGTTCCAGGCTTTTATAGTAGATGTTCTTTTCGATCTCATTGTTCCATTCGATGTTATTTTCCATAGCTTACCTCCTTTTGCAAACTGTGGCGCGCCCTATAGAGCGCAGTCTTCACTGCGGATTCGTTCTTCCCTATGATCCTGCAGATCTGCTTGACCGACATCTCTTCGAGATAATAAAGCGTAAGGATCTCCCTCTCGACGGGCTTCATCCTTTCAATTGCAGATAACATTTCCAGCCGTTCCGCTGCGGTCTCCTCCGGCGTATCGGGAATATCGAAGTCTTCATCAACGGCGATCCTGTCGTCGTACGAGATCGTCTCCTTTTTTCTGCGGAAGTGATCGATGGCGGCATTATGGGCGATCCGGAACAGGTAAGAGAGCATCTTGCCCCTTTCCTCATAGTGTTTCCGCTTCTTGTAGAATCTGAAAAAGACCTCGCTCGTCAGATCTTCGGTATCGCTTCTGTTACCTACGATCCTGTAGATGAAGCTGTATATCTGCCTGACATATCCCCGGTAAATCCCTTCAAAATCATCTGCTTCGTTCATATCTCTCTTAACAATATAACGCCTCCGGAGGCAAAAAGGTTACTTAAGATATTCATCAAAAACACGCAAATATTCTTCTTTCGTCTGGGCTTTGAAGATCTGCTCCCTCAGCCGGTGAGAATATATCTCGCCTTTAAAAAGCACCGCAAGGTGTTTTCTCAGTTCCAGCATCGAACACTCCAGGGGATAAAGCGGATAGTAGCATATCAGTTTTCTCGCAAATTCGATCTTCTGATCAAGCCCCGGCGTGATGCCCTCCCATAAGAAGGGGTTTTCCAGGATGCCTCGGGCAAGCATTATACCGTCAGGATCATAACGATCTTTCACTTCGATCAACTTCATTCTGTCCAAAATACCGCCGTTAAGATATGTGAAAACGCCAAGCTCCTTTTTAAATTCGTTATACAATTCGAAATGCGGTTCTCCCGCAAAGCCTTCTTTCACCGTTCTGAAGTGTATCGTGACGAAATCAAGGCCGAAGGGGATGAGCGTTTTCAGACCTTCCAGGGTTTTATCTTTTTCCGAAAGATCCCATCCGATCCTTGTTTTCACGGAAAGAGACCCGTTCCAAACGGAGCGGATCTCTTCAAGAATGAACCGCGCTTCATCCATTCTCTCCAAAAGCCGTGCGCCGCCGCCGCTGCCGGTCACCTGCTTTGCCGGGCAGCCCATGTTGAGGTCCAAATGGTCAAAACGGAACCTGTTTTTGAGAAGAAACACGGATTCCCTGAATTTCCCTTTCGAATATCCCCCAAAAAGCTGTATGCCGATCGGGGATTCTTTTTCGATGCTCACGGCTTTTTTGATCCTTTTGGCAAGTATCTCAAAGGGATTCATCATTTCGGTGAAATAGAGGCCCTTGAAGCCGATATCGCGGAGAGCCCGTCTGAAGGGCCTGCGCGTATATCCGCACAACGGGGCGATCACGATATCAGAGTAATTTTCTATAATCTGCGCGTGAGAATACATCTTCGTTCTTATAGGTCTTTCCCTTTTCCAGCATCGCGCTTCCAAGCCCGGCTATCATGGCGGCATTATCCGTGCAGTATGCGGCCGGAGGGAAATAGACCTCCGTTCCCGTATCATGCCCGAAATCGGCGGCCCTTCTCCTCAAATAGGAGTTCGCCGCAACGCCGCCGCCGAAAACTACCTGGGGAAGGGGTTCTTTTTTCATCAGAGATTCAAGAGATGCGAAGAAAATATCAAAGACCGCTTTCTGGTATGCCGCTGCAAGATCGGTCACATCCGGTTTTTCTCCCGTTTTCGCAGTAAGAATATGGAAAGCGGCTGTTTTGATACCGCTATAAGAGAAATCATTGCTCCCGTCTTTGAGCTTAACGCGTGGGAATTCTATTTTCCGCGGATCTCCCTTTTCGGCAAGGTCTTCTATCGCCTTGCCTCCGGGGTAACCGAGTTTTAAAAAATGTGCTATCTTGTCCAGCGCTTCGCCGGCGGCATCATCCCTCGTTTTTGCTTTGACCGAGTATTCCAGTTCACCGTCGGCACGGATAATGAAGGTGTGTCCGCCCGAAATAAGTGCCGAATAATGGGGATATTTTATCCTGTCTCCGAATATCATCCTGGGCATGAAGATATGCGCGTGTATGTGGTTGACGGGGATGAGGGGTATTCCCAGCGCCGCCGCTACGCCTTTAGCGAACATGAACCCCACAAGAAGCGATCCCACAAGACCCGGACCGTTCGCGACCGCTACGCCGTTTATCTCACAGGCCGTGATCCCCGCTTTACGGAGAGCGGATTCATAAATGAGCCCGATCTTTTCCGCATGATGCCTGGCGGCGAATTCGGGAACGACGCCGCCGAAGGGTCCGTGTATCTCATCCTGGAACTCAACGGTATTAGAAAGTATTTCATGCGTATCTTTAACGACGGAGGCGCCCGTTTCATCGCATGATGTCTCTATGCCGAGGATCATCATCAGTCTTCCTCAATTTCAGACATCATCTTCTTGAGTTTATCGGGAAGCTCTTTTGTTCCGTTCTTATTGAGAGATGCTTCGTTCTCTATGATATAACTTACCGGAACGATGCGGATACCAAGGGCATTGATCTCGTCGAACGCTTTTTCAAGGACCTTGAGAGTGCTTTCCTTGAAGTGGCAGATCCCCACGGCATATCCCTTAAGATAGGCGATGCGGAAAAGATTATGGAATTGCCCTATGATATATGCTTCTTTTGCTTCATTGTCGAGGAACACGTCCCTCTTTATTGCCGGCACGCCCAGGGCTTTTGCCGTCTCATAGGCTATGCTTTTCGAGCTTGTTCTGCTGTCCACAAAGAACAGCCCTCTTTCCCTTGCATACTTCATTACCCTGGCCATCAGTTCGGGGGCGGCCGTTGCCTTCGAACCTTTATGATTATTGAAACCCGTGGCGGCATTCACCATATGAAAATTTTCTCCGAGCACTTTTGCAAGAGCGGCGGGTTCATCGGAGGAACGCAGCATGCCTTTTTCCTTTGCCTGCAACAGGTCTTCCGGCTCGAACGGCTGATGCAGGATGATCTCGTTCCCGTTATTTGTCGCGAATTCCACGGTCTCGCCGCAATAAGGCGTATACGGCATCACGGCCAGCACCAGGTTCTCTTTTCCCTTCAAGTAATGGAGCTTCTCCGGCGGAAGATAGCCGCAGTCGTCGATAATGACCGCAATAACAGGGCCTTCTCCTTCAATCGGGGTTTTTATTTTCCGGAATACGGAAACGAAATGCGTGACCTCATCGTAAATGGAAACATAGAAAGTGATGATCTCCTTGTCCCTTATCAGGTACGTATGAGCATCCTCTATGCGGCCGCCGCTTTCCGAAATCACGGCTTTGAGCTTTGCGGTGAACCCCGGCAGATCGCCTTCCTGAGGGACTTCGAAAGACCATGTAGTGTAGAGAAATCTTTTTTCGCCTTCTTTTTTCTCCTCGTTGAGTTCTTCGACCCTGTCGCGGGAAAATCCCTCCCCGTGAAGGAAGCGGTGTATATTTCCGTTTATTATGAGCGAACCTTTGTAGTAATCGAAATGATCTCCGGGTGCCGAGCGTCCCGTTTCAGGGACCTTCGGTTTCGCTTTAGCCGGAGCAGGTGAAACAGGGGCGGGGATCTGCGGCAAAGGCATCTGGGGGACATTTTCTATTTTCGGCGGTTTTTTAAAGAGCGCGCCGAGGTCTATCCGTATCCTTCCTATGTTCTTGGGAAGGAAATATATCAGAAGGGCCGCCACAACTATCGTTATCAGATAGGGTGCTATATTCTGCTTTTTCCCGGGTTTGCTTTTCTTCTTCAGCTTCCTTTGCTTTGCCATATGATCGTTTTAAGAGAATTGAAGGCGTTCTTGAGCTGGGCGTCCATTACCGGATCTATTATATCGGTGGAAAGTTTGCGTTTCTCAAGCCCTTTTATAACAAGGAGACGGAGGAGTTCCTTCGAAACCGAAAGGTTATTCCCTTTGAGTTTATTCTCCAGCATGATGATATTCACGGGGTTGAGCGAATAGGTCTCAAGGTCCAGTTTATCGTATCCTTCGTTCGTTTTCTCGAAACTCGTATCCATTTTTTCCCTTGATTTTATCCGGAGCTCCATATCGCCCAGATAATCGTCGATGAATTTCCCCGATTCGATCTTCTCCATAGATGTCAGCTCGGTATCGGTATAGTAGGTCTGCCGTACGAGAAGGTCGGGGGAGATGCCTACTCCGTGAATGCATTCGTCTACCGGTGTATAGTATTTTGCGATCGTTATCTTGATCGCCGAACCGTCCGACAGCGGGAAGATCCTCTGCACGGAACCCTTTCCGAAACTCTTCTCCCCGATGATAATGGCCCGTTTATTGTCTCTGAGCGCACCGGCTACGATCTCGGATGCCGAGGCCGAACCTTCATTGATCATCAAAACAATGGGTTTTGTTTCCATTACGGGCTTCGCCATTGCATAGTATGTGATGTTCTCCTGCGAATATCTTCCCTTCACGCTGACTATCTTCGTGCCCTTGGGAAGGAAGAGGTTCGATACATCGATCGCGGATTGCAGAAGTCCGCCGGGATTATTCCTAAGATCGATGATATATCCCATGGGATCGGATTTCTCCATTTCTTTGATCGCATCGGCGATCTCCTTATGCGAATTCTGTTTGAAGTCGGTGAGGCGGAGGTACCCGATCTTGTCATATACGACATATTTCACGCTTTTTACTTTAATGATCTCTCTTTTAATATTGTATTCCTTGAGCTCCTGTGTCGCCTCCCTGTACATAGTTACCTTTACAGTGGTGCCGGGTTCGCCGCGGAGCATATCAACGGCCATTTCAAGATTCATATTCGCCGTTTCCATCCCGTCGATCTTCAGTATCTGATCTCCGGATTTTATCCCCAGCTTATAGCTCGGCGTATCCTCCATGGGAGCGACACATGTAAGGATATTGTTCTTCACGCTGACCACCATGCCCACGCCGCCATATTCCCCGGCGGAATTTCTCTGAAGGTCCTGATAGCCTTTCGGCTCGAGGAATGCAGAGTGCGGGTCCAGGCCGGACATCAGTCCTTCGATCGCGGAATAGATGAGCTCTTTGAACTCGATATCCGTGATATAGTTGTCCTTTACATTGACGAGGGCTTCATAGAAAAGTTTTATGTCCTTTTCGTAATCCGCTTTAGATTTGGCCGGGAAGATCCCCGCGGCCAAGAGAAGCACAAGGATCAAAATGATCTTCTTTTTCATATTCTACCTCTTAATGATAAGTTCGGGGTCAACGGGTTCTCCGTTGAGCCATGTACTCATATAAAGAACCTTACGGCCGTTCTCGTTCTCCGAAATGCGGCCGATAACATCGTTCTTTTTTATATTCTTTCCTTTTTCAACGTATATCTCTTCAAAGTTCGCGAACACAACGGAAAGGTTCTCGTCTATATTGATGATAACGACATTCCCTTTCCCCTTTATCCATTCGGCGAAAATGACGGCGCCCCCGACGGGCGAGGGAAGGTCTTCGGAAGCTGCGGCGAATTCAATCCCGTCATGGTTGATCGTGATCTGGTACTCCTCATTGCGCGTTTTGCCGAATTTCGTCACGATCTGTCCGGGCAGAGGGAATGTTATAGTCCCCATATAGCGTTTAAGAAGTGCGGGCAGTTCACTCTTATCCGTTTTTTTCTGTTCCTTTCTCGCCATTTCCTGTCTGATGAGGTCCTTGATCTTATCGCTTGTGGTCTTTTTCTCTTTTTCAAGTTTTTCCAGATAGGCCCGGTATCCGCTTTTTTTCTTTTTCAACCCTTCGAGATATGTTTTTTTGAGTTTCTTTTCCGATTCGATCTTCTTTCTGTTAAGTTCCAGGAGCGTACTTACCTTCTCGGCCTGGTTCATCCTGATAAGATACTCGCTCTGCCTTTTCCCGAGATTTTCCTTCTCCGTAAGTATGCCCCTTATGAACTCTTCGTTCTTCTTGTTGAGCTTATTGAAGATTCCATATCTGAAAAGCGAATACTTCGCGTCTTCCGACGAAAGAAGCGCGAGAAGATTGTTCTTGCTCCTTCTTGTCGCCAGATATTTAATAATGGCTTTTTTAACATTCCCGGCATTCCCCCGGAAACTGTTCTCGAGAGCTTCGATCTTCTTTTCCAGTATTCTCATGCTCGCGCTTAACGAAGAGAGCTCCCTTTCGTTTTTCTGTTTTTCTCTTTCCGAGGAGTTCAGCTTTTCGTCTATCTTCTCGATGTCCAGAAGCGTTATATTCTCTCTTTTGGACGCCTCCTCTATATACTTCTTATTTTTATTGATCTCGTTCTCTATGTCCTGAAGTTTTTTCTTATGGTCATCTATCTCCGATGCAGAAAGGATCAGCGCGGCGACCAGAAGAAGCGTTACTTTATATAGACTTTTGCGGAAATGATCGAACCGAGACATCCGAATCCGCCTCCTATAAGTATCAGCGAAGCACTTTGAGCCACAGTCAGAAGTTTAATACTCGAGAAGAACTTCGAAGGGAATATGGAATCCCTGAAAATGAGGATCACAATAAAAAGAAGGGCCGCGAGAGTGCCTCCGGCAAGGCCCTTCAGTATGCCTTCGACCATGAACGGCACGCGGATGAACGATTCCGTTGCGCCGATCAGTCTTTTGAGTACGATCTCCTGTTCTTTGGCGAAGACCGAAAGCCTGATCGCATTACCCACTATCAGGATGACCAGTATCGAGAAAATGATGAATATGATATGGCCCATTTTGTCTATATAAAGGAGTATATCGGATATACTGCTCTGAAGCAGTCCGGTATCTATGGACGGATCATCTATGTATTTATCATGAACCGCCTTTATGTCTTCGGTAGTCACCGAGCCCCCGGTGAAAACCGCGATCGATTCCGGGATGATCTCCTTTCCGTAGATATCCACCAGACCCTTTATCGTTTCATCCTCCTCAATGAGTGTATACGCGTCATTCCGGTCATAGAATTCCACTTTAAGCACATTGGGCGTCTGTCTCATCTTGTATATCAGCTCCTCCTTCTCCGCAAGGGCGCAATTGTCCTTGAGAAAGAATATGATGGCGGGAGAATCGCTGATGTTCCCGATGATCGCCCTCAGGGTATTGGAAAGAGAGAACATGATGCCGATAATGAAGATTGAGACGGTGATCAGCGTTACGGATATAAAAGTAACGGATGAATTCCGTTGTATATTTTTTATTCCTTCCTTGAAGAAAAAATCGAAATAGTTAAACGTTTTCAATCAATTCTCCGCTTTTGATGATTATCTTCTTATGGTTGCTCACGATCTCCGTTATCTTCTCGTTGTGCGTGGCCACGATCACCGTCATGCCCAGCATATTGAGCTCTTTGAATTCATTTATAATATCCCTGCTTATATCGTCGTCGAGGTTGCCCGTCGGTTCGTCCGCGATCAGTATGAGCGGAGAATTGACTATGGCGCGCGCAATGGCAACGCGCTGTTGTTCGCCGCCGGAGAGGTGATGGGGGTGCAGGTGTTCCTTCCCTTCAAGCCGAAGAAGCCTCAATGCTTCCGTGATCTTCTTCGGAATGAAACCCGGCCTCTGATAAACTGAGACCATGGCGAATTCTATGTTCTCATACACCGTTCTGTCATAGAGGAGTTTGAAGTCCTGAAACACAATACCGATCTTCCTTCTGAAGAACGGTATCTGCTTTTCGTTAAGTTTCCGTATATCCTTCCCGTTGACCGTCACAAAGCCCGATGTAGGCAGAAGATCGCGGTAGATGAGCCGAAGAAAGGTCGTTTTCCCTGCGCCGGAGGGGCCCAGAAGAAAAGCGAAATCCCCGTTCTCTATGTGAACATTGATGTTCCTCAGAGCGAATATATCGCGCTCGAATATTACCGATGCGTTCTCGAATCTTATCATCCGTTATCCGTTTATCCTTATTCGGGCATTACCGGTATGATGCAGAGGAATTTAAAATCCGCGGCGCCGCGGTTCCGGAATTGATGGAGTGCCATGGGCGGAACATATGCGAAATCCCCGGGTTTGAGCGGAAGGTCGCCTTCCTCGGTCGCCAGCATCCCCTCTCCTTCGAGAGCGAATATCTCGTGTTCCCAGTTATGCGAGTGTTCAGGCGTAAAACCGTCTTTTTTCAGAACGAACATCCTCAGGGCGAATTTATCCGCTCCGTCTTTTTTCGCGATCAGCCATCTGATCGTGGCGTTTTTTGCTCCCGCTACATCGACCTTCTCTTCGGTCACTTCCGTAAAATGCTTCTTTACGACCATTTTAACCTCCGATTTATTATTATATGAAAAATTACATTATTTATCAAACATTGATGTCTTGTTTCCAATATCGGTGATTATTGGTATTTTCATCGTAGTTATTAAATTACCTTCTTGGCAAAGAGGAATCTTTTGATGATAAATATAAAGTTGTCATTGGGATTATTCTCTCTCTATTACCCTTATCCGCAAGAATCGTTTTCATTCGCATTATTCCGATATTCTCCGTCCCGTTGGTGGGTTAAAGGCCATTTGAGCTGATCATAAAAATCCGGCTCTCGAAGAGCACTTTGCAAAGGCAGTGTGAAACAAACAGATCGAGCTTTATCTTCGGTGTTTCGATCCTGGATCAATAATCCGGTTCTTCATGGAATTAATAATTTGTTTGTAAAATACAAAGACCGGGGATTTTTTAATCGTTCTTTCGTTCTTCGATCATTTTATTAAAAAACATTTTGTTGTTTCTCCAAAAATCAGGGAAGTTATCGTAGATCACCTTTGCATCTTTTTTAAAGAACTTCTTCATTATCTTAAAGATCGTCTTATTTGAGAAATGTTCGAAATCATATTTGTCTTTCGACATTTCCGCAATCAATTTTTTCACATTTGTCTCAATGTCGGGATATAGCAGGTAATACATCGCAAGACAAACCGCATCATAATATTCTCTTCCGATATCCGTCATCATCGTATCGCATTTTTCTATCGCCTCCGGCGGAGACATTCCCTTTTCTATCAATTCATTGATCTTGTCTATGACGCTCGGATCATTGTACGAAAATTTATGGAGATCGATCTTTTCATAGTTGTTTATTACACCTTCAAAATAGTATTCGTAAGGGTCGTCGAATCCGGGCCATTCCGCATTGTTCATGAGCCCTGCGATCCGGGTGCTTATCAGTTCCGTCAATCCGTCAAAGAACCATCTTGTCGTATAATTGATATCTGTTGAATGTAATTTTTTGCTATCCTTAGCCAAAGTCATCATCAACAAGTACTCTACGATCTCATGAGTAAAACTTTGATGTTGTAGTTTGCAGTATTTTCCTTCGCGCAGAACGAAATATTCCGTTTCTGATATATATTTATTTTCACCTATCTTTTTCGAAAATGGATAATTTCCGGTAGTGACTAGGAGAATTTCCGTCCCGGCAAAGAAGGACCGGTGAATATCCTTATATGATAATTTGGGAAAAAGGCTTGTTACTTCGCTGTATATCGTCATGATATTCCCGAAGAATGCTAATTCATATTCCGCATTCCCGGTATTTTCCGGGTAGAATGATATCGATATCCTGTCCTCGTTCATTTGAATGTACTTTTCATTTGGCAATGATCTCAAGGTGAATTTAGACGCCGAGGCAGACAGAAGAAAAAGAAACATGTAAACTGTTATCACTCCCTGTTTCATCATTAACCTCCCAATAAGGACCTATTGTCTAATTTATTATAGTATTATGCAATCTTTGACATAAAATACCGTTACCCGGCCGCCGTATTCATCTACATATTCTTTTTTAATTGTCGTGCAGCCGCCTGTACATACCTTATCGGGACAGTGCCCGGCATCATACTTAGTAGCTGTAATAACTGTATTTTGAATTTTATTGGTGTAATTATCTTCATTTAAAATGCCCATTTCCCACATCCACCACCTGAAACAGGGATTATGGTTCGCCATATTGATGATCTGTTTTTCATTGTCATTTTCAAAGATCAGGTCAACCCAGGTATTAACAGCCTCGAAATCCCCGTTGAAACACCGGTCATTACCAAGATCGACAATACCGCAATTCGGGCCCTTTGTGTGCTCATCCGCTGAATATGTTTTTTCCGATACGAGCACGGCGATCCCTGCTTTAATGTCCCTTGCCAGTTTTTGAGCGAACCATGTTTTAAAACATTTATCTTTCCTCAGCAATTCATTGAATTCGCCGCAGCAGCAGTTTAATTCCGCCATTTTCTCTTCGGCGTATGCTTCGAGTTCTTCAAATGTCCAACCGGAACAATCGCCCTCTCCGGAAGCAAGCGAAAGAACGGCCATCTTTCCCTCTGCGGGTACTGTCGGCATCTCGGCCTGTTCCGAGCATCCCAAGAACAGTACGAATACCGCACATATGACCAAGACAAATAATTTGAAAGACCTCTTCATTTAAACCTCCTTTTGTTTTTTGATCGATCTTTGAAAGAGCGGATCTCTTTGTTTTTAAAAAAAATCTTTTCAAAAGGAGTTTTGTTATACGGGGCCGTCATATAAGGCCTTCGTGTATTTGTTCTTCGAAAGCAGAAGGTACAGAAAGATATTCTTTATGAGAAGAAGACATTGATTGATTGATTGATTGATTGATTGATTGGCAATAATTATGCCAATGAACCCGGTGTATCATTTCGTAAAAAGCGATTTTTCCTCTTTTCATTTATTGGATTATATAACTTTGTTTTCTAAAAATCAACAGGTTTGAATTCTTTCTTTTTCAGGCTTCACTATTTCATGTCGATAATGAAGGAGAAGGCGAAAACGACGATTAATGCCCATACAAAATAAGCGGGAAGATATAAAACAACTGTATTCTAAGTTTTTTTTATTGTACCGGGTCTTTTCATCGGATGCCGGAGCCGAATAATGACGGCGCGCGCAAAGGCCGGTCTTGACGCCCCGTACATTTCTTCGGATTCCGCCGGGTCGTCTAAATATTCTTTTATCTTTTCCGGATTCATTATACCTCAACTCTTCATTTGCAGTTTTTCTATGAGGGCGAGTTCTTTTCTTCTTTTCATCCCGAACCGGAGCGGTGCCTTCACCGTTCTCCGCCATTCATATGTATCGATCACCGTTTTTTTAAGGGCAGTGAATGTAAGGTCTTTTTTCACGGCGCGTTCGGCCGAGATATTCTCCCTGCAGTCCTTGATCCAAAGAGGCAGGTCGTTCCACTGGGAAACGGCGTTCTTTTCAAGGAAATCGGCGGAAGCGTTCACCGGTTCACACTCGGTATTTAAAGCGTCCACGCATGTGTTGAAAAGCGTTCTCATTAAAATACCGTTTTGGGGGCCGGCGGCATTGAATGTGCCTGCCGTGCCTGCCGCCGCGTTTTTCAGGATGAACCGCGCAATGTCCCTGGCATCGATGATCTGAAAAGCGGTGCGGCCGTTTTGCGGAAAGAGAACTCTATCGCATCTTTTTATCCGCATCGGCCAGTAAGTGAACCTGTCCGAGGGATCGTGCGGGCCCACGATAAGGCCCGGCCTTATGATCAGAGCCTTCCCGGGAAAAGAGCCGGCAAGTTCTTCTTCGCACAGTACTTTGAGCGCACCGTAATTCTCATGCGTAACAGAAGATGTATCCACTTTCACGTGCGGCACGAGCGGCGATCTTTCGTTCACGCTTTTTGCAAAGGCGTCGGCATACACGGAAACCGAGGAGATGAGCGTATAGTGCCCGCATCTTTTTTTTAAGACCTTCATCGCTTTTCTTATATCGGCCGGGAAATAAGCGGATGTATCGATTACGGCGTCCCATTTCTCTTCTTTGGGAAGTTCGATCCCGGATCTCCGGTCGCATTTTATATGCCTGAGTTCCGGATAAAGGCCCGGATTCGTTTTCCCTCTATTGAGGAGCGTGATATCGCATTTTTGCCTTACCGCTTCGTCAACGATATGCCTGCCAAGGAACCCTGTTCCGCCGAGCATCAGTATTTTCATATTTAAACCCCTTTGTTATCCGCATTTCCGTTGTCGTCGGGAAAAGCGGTTCTTTTTTTCAATAGGATGAAAAGAACAATGCAAAGCGCCGCTTCGGAGACGGCCGTTAATATTGCTGCGGCAGTGCGCGGCAGAACAAGAAGTCTCCTGCTTTGGAAAAATATGTTCAGTACGGTAAGAAGTATTGCCGAAACACCGAAAGCGTTGAACGTGTTTTTCCCCTTTTTGCCGGAGATTTTTCGCGTATATTCGAAGAAGAACAGCGCTGCCCTTGTAAGGAAAGCCCCTGCGATAAAATAGGCTGCCGTAAATGGAAGCGCGTACCCGAGCACGTTCAATATGGTCATCTCGCTTTCCGGAAGGACAAATGACATGGCTGCCGTAAGGGGGAAGATGAACAAAAGCGTTCTGAGAAAATTCTTTTTTGCCCGGATATCCGATGTGAACATGAGGAGCGTTTCGGCGAACAGCGGAATGAGCAGGTACAAAGACCGGAGGAGGTATCCGCTCCATGGCAAGAACAGAAGCAGTGCGAGAAAAAGGCCCGAGGGGACGCGGCCGTTCTTTACGTTCAAATTCCTCTCCGCATTTTTTTATTATAACACATATTATCGGGTTCGCATAATGAAAAAACCGTCCTGCTTTGTAATATTCGGGCAAATCGGTTATAATATCCCGTGCAGGGTTACGCAAAGATCGCCCCTTATTATGACCGCTTCATCAACCGTGATTTTTACAAGATACTCATCTCGTATCTTGCAGACAAGGTCATTCCGGGAAGCGACAAGCGGCTTCTCGAATTGGGTTGCGGGACCGGTTTTTTCTCGCTGTATTACGCAAAACAGGGTATGGATTGCGTCGGCATCGACAGAAGCGCCGAGATGATAAAGATCGCCCGGAATTATGCGAAGGAAAGCGCTTTGGAGAATATCTGTTTTTCACAGGGCGATATGCTGAAGATCCCCTTCAAGGGGAAATTCGACTATGTGATCATATTCTTTGATGTTTTGAACAATATCCTGAACCCGAAGGATATAACCGTGCTTTTCAAGAAAGTCCACGAATGTCTTAGGCCCGGAGGGGTTTTCATTTTCGACATTCTTTCGCTCTGGGGTATGAAGAAGATGTGGAACAATGATAATTTCTACGAATTCTATGACGATTTCAAGATCCACTGGATATCGGAATACCGGGATGACGAACGCCTTCTCAAAATAAAAATGCGTATCATTTCAAAAAGGGAGACTATTGTGGAGGAATTCGTAGAGCGCGGTTATGAAAAAAATTCCCTTGAGGAGAAATTGGTATCCGCAGGATTCAATGTCAGAGGCATCTGTCCGATGTTCTTCTTCAAGAGGAAGGCCTCCCGTTTCGTTTTTTATCTCGAGAAATAGGATCGGCCGCAAGGGTCGAAAGCGCTGCGAACACCGTCATTAGCGCCTGGAGAACCGGCGACACTATTATCATGAGGACAAGCCAACCGATAAGGCTTGCCCTTGGTTCAAAGAGTATCATAGGGTGCCCGAAATTGATGATATCCGCATTCGGATCGAACAGAAGGAAAACGGCCCGGCCCCAGATGACCGCCATCAAAAGAAGCGTTACGGCAGCCGCTTTGAAGGAAAGGCGCAGTATTTCACGGCCCGCCTCTTTTATGGTATTTTCCCTTTCCAGATATTTTTTTGCAATATGACGGCCAAGGGGGAGGCCGAGAAGAATACAGATTACCGGAACGCCCATCCCCGCACCCGCGCACAGAATATCGATTGCGGTATAGGCCAGAATTTCTTTAACACTTTGTTTAATTACTATCGGCGGCTCGGCCGAAAATTCATCTTTTTCAACCACCGTCCCCAATTCTCCTTACAGTTTTTTTTCCAGCCAAATTGTAAAATCCGGATCGTACGCCTTTTCGATAAGGTCCTTTAATCCGAAATTCCGGGTGAAGAACCTGAACATTTCGGCATATTTCCTATAGCTGCCGCGTCGGTCGTCGCTCATTATTTTCCTTATCTCCACTGGGTTCAGTAGAGGAAGCGCTTTTTCAAATTGTCCGGCGGCAAACAGGGCGAAGCCCTCGAAGAACCAGACCGGCCCCATTTTATTCTCGTCCCCTTCAAGTATCCTGATATGAAGACGATGCGCCATTTCGTGAATGATGAGTTTTTCAAATGACCTCTCCTCGATCCCCTCCGGATAGATTATGGCGTACAATTCAGGAGATACGCTCATTAAAATATCGTTTTCAAGGCAAGCGGATACCGTTCCGGGAAGTTCTGTGGCTTCGGGTGCACCGGTCACTTCAAGAAGATTCCTTATGAAGATCCCCTGATCGTCGAATATTCTGGCGCTTTTCAAGAAGGGCTCGTCCGTGAGCGCGCCCCATCCGTATTTTTCTGCAAAGGCTCGAAGCGATCTTTGTGCGTTCAGGATCGTTCTTTCATATCCGCCTTTCTTTTTTTTAAGGGAATCGGAAACATACAGGGGTACTTTAAAAATGCCGGGGTCTATTTTTTGTGGTTCTTTTTCCATTCTGTTTTTAATCTTATTCTCCCTTGAAAATAATGCCCTCCCGGTCAAAAAGGCGGAAGGCAAGAAGGATGAAAATTGCGGCAAGCAGAACGCTTTCACCCATCGTTATCCCAAAATAGAGCCATTTCACTTCCTGCATGATTATACTTTTAAGAAGAAGCGAAATGTTGAAAACCGGGATGAGTGCCGTTTTCAGATTGAGCTCGAAACCGGGAATGAAGGATGCCATTGAGGGGAAGATAATGAACATCATCATCGGCTGTATATAGCTCTGCGCTTCCTTCTGCGATTTTGAGAATGTCGAAATAGCAAAGGTCAGGGCAGAGAAGATCATTGTGATCGGAACAATGGCAGAAAGAGATATAAGGAATGTAACAAAATCTATCTTTGCTCCGAATTCACTCGATTCCGGCATCATCTTGAATGTGATCACGATCGACAGGAGCGATGCCAGCGCCGTGATCACGGCAACAAGCACCGTAGTAAGATATTTGCCCACTACTATTTCTCTGCGGGTGGCCCCCGATGAAAGAAGGGTCTCCAGCGTCCCCCTCTCCTTCTCCCCGACCGTGAGATCAACAGCGGGATATGCCGCTCCGCTCACGCTGAGTATTATAAGAAGGTACGGCAACATCATGCCTAAGAACATCGTCTTCATCTTGCCTTCGCTTGCGATGTTCACTATCTTGATCTTGACGATGTCGAAGATATTGTCCGGAACATTGAATTTGGCAAGTTCTATTTTAATACGGCCGTCTTTGTATTCATTAATGGATTTGCTGAGCTTCCCGTATTTGATGTCGCTTGCCGTATTGGACCTGTCGAAATAAACAGTGAAGGTCTCCTCCGCTGCCTTTTCGTAATCAATATGGAAGTGAACCCTTTTCTCCTTTATGAGCGCCGGGTAGGATTCATTCGTAGTCTTGAAATAGTTCACTTCAAAGTCGGCATTTTTCAGAACGTCTTTTATCATCGCCAGATCGGCATCGTCGGTATATGATATCCTGAACGTTTCACGTGAAACCTTTTCCACTTGCGACTGCATGAAGGCGGTGAGGCCGGCCAAAAGAAGCGGAAACGAAATAAGCGGGATAACGATCATGGAGAAGATAACCCTTTTGTCCCTGAATATATCGAGCACTTCCTTTTTAAAAATCGTTGTGATGATATTGCGTCTCATGCTACTCTCCTATCAGGTTGAAAAAGACCTTCTCTAAAGATTCTCCCGGGTACTTCCCGTGCAGCGCTTCAAGCGTTCCGTTGAATTTAAGGTCCCCCTTATGTATGATCCCGACATCATCGCACAGATATTCCGCCTCCGACATGATGTGTGTGGACAGAATGATATATTTTCCATTCTTCTTGCTATCATTGATGAAGTCGACTATCGTGCGCGATGTGATGACATCCAGGCCGAGAGTGGGCTCGTCCAGTATGAGTATCTCGGGATCGCTTATCATCATACGGGCTATGCTTACTTTTTGCTTTTCACCCGTTGAGAACTTCGAGCACTGCTTCCCGAGAAGGTCCTTCATATCAAGCATTTCAGAAATACGCTCGAACCTCTCGTCTATGGTTTTTCGCGGTATCTCGTTGAGGCTGCCGAAATAGGTTGCGATCTCCTTTGGGTTCAGACGGTCATATACTCCCGTATTCCCGGAAATGAAACCAAGGCGCTTCCTGTGCGCCACGGGATCCCCGAAGACGCTCTCTCCCTTGAAGATCACGTCCCCCATGGACGGGGAAAATATGGTGCCTATGATCCTGAGGGTCGTGGTTTTTCCCGCTCCGTTCGGACCGAGAAGTCCGTATATTCTTCCGGGATTGACTTCGAAAGATACATCGTTGACAGCTTGCTTGATTTTTTTCTTCGGCAATACGAAATTCTTTGAAACGTTCTTGATCTCTAACAAGTCCTTCTCCTATCCGGATGGAGTGACCTCCTCCCGCTACTTTTATTATAACGGTTTTTAGGGAAAATACAAGTATTTTGCACGAAAGGCAATATGAAGTATGGAGTGTGACGTGCGGAGTGTGAAGTGAGAATAATAAACAATTAAGAATGGACAATGAAGAGTGAAGGGTTGATAGTTGATGGCAAAGCAGCAAGGCCGCAGTGTCGAGTGCCGAGTGCCGAGTGGGAAGAGGATAAATATTTTTACCTTCACTGTTCACTATTCACTATTCACTGCGCCTCGCCCCTATCCTCTAACCTCTAGCCTCTAACCTCTTTTATCTCTTTTCACTGTTCACTGTTCGCTGCGGCTTTGCCGCTCCACTCCACACCGCATTGCCTCACTGCCCCACTCCACACTTCACACGGCGCTTCGCCTTGTATATGTTTCACGTGAAACATCCGTAAACTTGAAAAAAAAACTCTTTTATTGTAACATTATGCCATGAAAAAGATCTTTCTGGTATTTATAGCGTTTTTTTCCGTTCACCTTGCCTGCGGCAATGCCATCTGGCACTGGCATAAGGGCAATGCCTTCACGGCGTCGGATCTCGAGATCCTTTCGATGACGGGTTTTTCGGAGATATTCATTCATGCGGGTTATTACTACCTTTTCGGCAGGAACGGGGACCGTCTCCCGGAATTCTCCGGTTTTGAGTTCGATGACGGGTTCACGGGTTTAAAAGAGAGGTTCGGCAATTTCAATATCCATCTTTGTTTCACGTTCGAAAGTTGGGGCGAGGGAACTTTTTACCGCCAATACATGCTTAAAAACAGCGGCGCAACGGAATTCATTTTATCTGTCATAGATAATCAGATAAAGCAGTTCGCGGCGCACGGGATCGCCGTTAAAGGCATTCAGCTCGATCTCGAAGATTATGAGGTGAGCCTTTCGTATTACGCCAAACTTCTGGCCGCCGTGAAAAAAAGATTCCCGGGATATATCATTTCGATAACCCCTATGGTTCGCTGGCTCGACGAGGCGAAGTTCAAGGATATCCTGAAGAGCATTGATTTTTATGTTCCCATGGTTTATGATTTTCAGCGCGGAAAGAACCTCGACGACGATACGAGGATAACGGACATCGCCTGGATAGAGTCCGTTGTCCAGAAATGTGAGCTGCTTAAATTCCCCTATTATTTCGGTCTTCCCTCATATTATTACAGGATCCACTACAATGACAAAGAGGAGCGGGTGAGAAGCTGGACATTCGTGGATTTCGAAGAGATCTCCGACAATAAGGCGTTTGAACTCGTAAAATCGAGGCAGAATTATGTAATCGGTAATGAACAGCTTCTTAACGGGGATAATATCTATATCTACAAGGTCAAACTCCCGGTATTTTTTAAATTCTATTATTTTCCCGAGAACTCCTACCTTTTATATAATGTAATTACGCCTCAGGGGCTCAAGGCATACAAGGATGCCGTTGCGGGAAAGAAGCCAAAATTCAGTAAAGGCATTTGCGTGTTCCGGTTTACCAAGGACAGTGAGCCGTATCTGATAAAGACCTCGTATTATCCGTTCATCTTCGCCGGTCAAAGCCTTGTTTTCGAGCCGACCGCGGATTTTATCTTTGAAAGACCGGAGGAGGGCGGGGGCCTGACTTTCTATACGGCGCTCAAGAATGCGGGGAATTCTGAATCCTATGTCGAGAACAATGCCACGCAGTTTCTGATCAAGATGTCAAATGCAAAATTGAAGAGCATCGTGAAGAATTCATTTGACAACTATGATCATTATTTCGAGGAGGAGTCCTCGACGACATATCTAACGCTGACCGAGCGCTTTCTCGGCCTGAACGAGGAATTAACATCCGGCCCGATCACGATCGAAAATGCAAATACACTTCCCATATCGATCAAGTATCAGATCTGGATAAAGGGTCCCGACGGAGCGTTCTCCGGCATCGATCTTGAATCTTGGAAAGAGGTCGAT
Organism: uncultured bacterium; assembly: GCA_937863565.1. GTDB lineage: Bacteria > AUK180 > AUK180 > AUK180 > AUK180 > CALMGJ01. The sequence continues at coordinate 176,015 of CALMGJ010000011.1, forward strand.
ATAAAATGAGAACCATCAATATCGCCAATCAAAAAGGCGGGGTCGGGAAGACCACGACCGTGATCAATCTTGCCTGGGGACTTGCTCTTTGGGAAAAGAGGGTGCTTGTAGTCGATTTCGATCCCCAGGGCAATACGACAACCGGCCTTGGTATCTCTAAAAGGGGCCTATATAACAATGTTTACACCGTTCTTTCCGGGCGTGTGCCGATAAGGGAGGCCATCATGTCCGTAACGAACAATGAATATCTTTCATGTTTGCCGGCCAATGAGGATCTGAGCGCTTTTCCTCTGGAGGCGGCCGGCGAGAAGGACAGGCTGTTTATACTTGATGGCGCGCTTAAGGCGGTAAGGGCGGAATATGATTTCATCATCATCGACTCCCCTCCTTCCCTGAACCTCATTACGCTCAACGCCATGACGGCTTCCAGCGACATTCTTATTCCCGTACAATCGGAGTTCTACGCTCTTGAGGGGCTTTCGCAACTTCTTCGAACGAAAGAGCGCATTGAGGAGGCCATCGCCAAGAAGATAAATATACTCGGTTTTCTCATCACCATGTACGACTCGCGAACGACTATGGCGCGACAGGTCGAGGAAGAACTGAAAAAACATTTCGCCGGAAAAGTACTGAGAACGATAATACCCCGCAATGTTCGCATCGCCGAGGCGCCCGGATTCGGAGAATCAGTTCTTACTTACGACCCCTCGTCAAGGGGGGCTTTCGCCTATAAAGAGCTTGTAAAAGAGCTCCTGGAGAGGATATGAATAAAGCAAAAAAGGGATTGGGCAGAGGCCTTGACGCTTTTTTCGGGGATTCCGACAATGAGCCGAAGAAGGGTAATCTCGAGTTTATAGATATCGGGCTCATCGAACCGTCGCCGGGGCAGCCCAGAAAAAAATTCAACGACGACTCGATCGCATCATTGGCGGAAACGGTGAAGATCCAGGGAGTGCTCTCCCCTCTTCTTGTCGTAAAAAAGGGTGCGAGATACGAGATCATCGCGGGTGAGCGGCGGTATCGCGCCGCTATGCTCGCCGGTCTGAAAGAGATCCCCTGCATCATAAAGAACGCGCATAAGGACAATCTGATAATTTCGCTTGTGGAAAATGTGCAGCGGGAGGACCTTAATCCGATCGACGAGGCCAAGGCCTATGAGGAACTTATCCATAAGACCGGATACTCGCAGGAGAAGATCGCATCCCTTCTTGGGAAATCGCGCGTTTATATCACGAATCTGCTGCGCCTGCTGCAGCTCCCCTCGAAAATACGCGAAATGATCATATCGGGAGACCTGTCCGAGGGTCACGGCAGATGCCTTGTGGGGCTTCCGGAAAAAGACGCCTCTGCTCTGGCAGAACGCATTATCCGCCGCGCTTTGAGCGTGAGGGAAACGGAAGAGGCGCTCAAACGGTCCCGGGAGCCGCCTGTAAAAAAGAGCCGCACTAAAAAAGACATTTTCATTGCCGATATCGAAAAGGAGCTTTCCGAGCGGCTGTCGCGCAAGGTCGAGATCCGGTCAGGCAAGAAATACCGCGGCACACTTACCGCTCATTTTTACGACCTTGACGATCTCAACGGCCTCATTGAAAGCATCAGAAAGCGTTTCAAATAAACGGCGGACGGTATCATGAAACGGGCACATGACCTAAATATATTTGAATTTAAAAATAAAGTAAGGTATAATAAAAACATGAAAGGAAGAATCCTATTTGTTGTTCTGTTCCTGACATTTTTTTCGGCGGCCTTCTCCGCTACGATAAAAGAGGGCATGGACCTTTACAATGCCGGTCGCTTTGAAGAAGCGGAGGTCGTTTTCCGGGACATCATAAAGGTGAATCCGAACGTTTATTCCATTTACAGGTATCTCGTTGCTTCGCTTTTTGAACAGAAGAAGTTCGCAGAGGCGCTGATATACATTAAAAAACTCGAGAATGGCGGAGTGTACGCGAAAAAATATATCGATTACGAGACCTATATCAAGATACTTATCGAACAGGAGCGCCTTGATGAAGCCGTAAAAAAGGCGGGAGAAGCGCTTAATGTGATCGAAGAGCCCCCCGTTCAGGAAAAGATCCGTGATCTGATTGTGCTTGCGCACATTAAAGCGGAGCGTCCGCATGAGGCGGTCAATGCGATCAAGGGTTTCTCCGATTGGGAGAAAAATCCCTCTCATCTTTACAATATCGGCGAGATCCTCGTCAATAATTCAGAGGACGATACCGGATTGAGATACCTTTCTTCCTGTTATAAGATCGCTCTCGAAACAGAAAATCTTGCCATGCAGGAAAAGGTTTCCTCGTTCTTGAACAAGAAGATCGCAGACATTAAAAACCAGCCGGTAAAGATCCTGTTTTTAAAGAAGATCGTTTCTGCCGGCATAGATAATCCCGATCTGAAGAAGATGCTTGAGACCTTGATGCGCGACAATACTTACAGGGCAAGGATCGCCAAATTCAATGAGCTCATGGCTTCTCCCGACCTTAAAAAGATAACGAATTTCGTTGTTCTCAAAGAAGCACGCGAGCTTCTTGCCTCTATGCATCTTGAGTTCCCTGAAAGGGATTTTTCTACTCTGGACGCACGGTTGAAAAAGGAGAGCACATCCCATATGATCCTTCTTGCCGGGATCGGATTCGGTTTTCTCCTGGTCGTTTTCATTGTGGTTCTGATCGTTAAAGGCGCTGCAAAAGCCGCAAAGAAATTGGCGCTTTCTAAAGATAAAAAGAAAGCGCGCATTGCCGCTGCCAAAGAGGAAAAAGCGGCACGGATCAAGAAACAACCTGAGCCGAAAAAAGAGAAAAAAGGGAGACCGGTCGCCATAGAAGAACCGGAGAGCGGACAGACCTCCGAGACCGGAGAGGCGGCTGCCGAAGGGATTTCTCCCGAGAAGCCGGATGAGATTCCTATCGTCCTTAGTGAGAGCGAGCCCTTGCATTCGGATGAAGAAGGCCCCTCGGGCGGAACGCCCTCCGATTCGATCCTGGACGACGCGCTTCTTCATGAGGCGGAGAGGGTCGGTGCTCTTGTAGAAGACCGCGGTCCTTCTGATGAAGCAAGTTCTTCTGATGAAGCGCTTTCTTCTCATGAAGCGCATACTTTGGAATCTGGGGTTCCTCCGGAAACCGCCACTTCTGCCGTTGACGATGTTACCCAAAAGGAAGAGATTCCGGCCGAGCCGGAGCTGGTCCCTGTTCCGGACAGTTCGGATATCCCACTTGCCGACCCGGAGAAAGACCTGCGCAGAGAATTCCTTACGATATCGTCCGAGGAGGAAAAAGCTTTTATTCAGAACAACAATATCGGGCAGAATATTATGGATTCTTTCAAGATGCTCCATTTTTTTAAAAAATCCGATCTTTCAAAGGTCCTTGAGATCTTGCGCGGCGCAGATCTGAAAGTACACGGGGATGCCGTGCGCCTTATTGTCGAGGGTATCGAAACAGATGTTAACACTTTCGAGAAGGCCGGCATTTGTTATTTTTATTATAAGAACACCGGCATTGCCGATAAAGCGGAGCATTTCAAAGAGCTGGGCATTAAATTCAAAAAGTGAAAAGGGGATTCGTTCTCGCTGTTTTCTTTTTTCTTCTTATGACAGCCTGCGATAATATAAAAAAACCGGACGTGCGGGGGTCTTTCTACCCTTTTGATGAACGGGATATTGCCGTATTCATGGATCCGGGAATGGTGGAAACTGCGTTTTCCTGCGGAGCGGTCTTCGGCCTCATTGTTCCGCATGCTGGTTATCGGTACAGCGCAAAGTATGCGCTTCCGGCATATCTTGCTGCAGCTAAGAATATGGCTTATAGGCGTATTTTTGTCCTCGCGCCCAGCCATTATTTTTCTTTTGAGGGTGCGGCACTTCCTGAATGGGACGGATTTGACGGGATATTCGCCGTTTTAAGGACCGATAAAAAAGCGATCGACAGCCTCTCGGAGAAAAGACCTTTCTTTATTTCCAATGACAAGTTCAATAAAGAGCATGCTATTGAAACGCAGCTTCCGTTTTTGGCACGTTTCCTGCCCGACATCCCGATCGTCCCGATAATCATCGGTACCCTTGGTGAAGGGGATTCCGAAGAATTGGTAACGGCACTTTCCCTTTATGCCGGTGATTCGCTTTTTATCGCATCTTCGGATCTCTCCCATTATAAAACGAAAGCCCGGGCGAATGTTATGGATAAGGCGCTCATTGATGCGGTCATCAGTATGGACCGCAGATTTTTTCTGGACGAGTACCGGCGCGGGAAGATTGAGTGCTGCGGATTTTTTCCTATCTATATTCTTATGGGCATTGCCGGAAACATGGGGAGCTCAGGCGCGCAGATTGTTTCCTTCGGCGATTCGTCATCCGTTACGGGAGACCGTGATAGAGTGGTCGGGTATGCTTCGATCGTTTTTACCGGCGAGGAGATCAAAATGATGTTGAGCGTGAAAGAAAAAACAATGCTTCTGAAATTGGCGCGCGATACGATCGCGTTTTACCTGAAGAACGGTAAAAAGTACGATCCTCCGGATGAGATTAAGAATACATTCACCGGAAAGTCGGGGGCATTTACAACTCTCCGGAAGAAGGACGGGGAGCTGCGCGGATGTATCGGGTTCATCGTTGCCGAAAAACCGTTATGGGAAACGGTACGGGATACGGCCATTGAGTCCGCTTTCGGCGATCCGCGCTTCTATCCTCTTAAACAGAGCGAGTTCGCATCGATCACGATCGAGATCTCGATCCTGACCATCCCCGAGAGGGTCGCGTCCGCAGACGGGATCGTTATGGGCCGGGATGGCGTGATCGTCCGCCGAGGATGGAACCAGGGCGTATTTTTGCCTCAGGTAGCGACGGAGACCGGCTGGGACAGAACGACTTTCCTTCGGCATCTTTGCGCGGACAAGGCAGGTCTTTCACCGGATGCCTGGAAGGAAAAAGATACGGAGCTTCTCACTTTCCGCGCCATAGTGTTCTCTGAGGATGAGGTAGAACAATAGATATCCTGCGCAAGTGTCTGGCTGTCGTGCGCGGAAAAATGTTTCTGCGTTATCTCGGACGCGGGGCATTTCTATTCCCTTACTTTCTGATACTTTTTCTCCATTTTCCAAAATTCCTGATCTGTTCGGTATTTGCGGCACTTCCGCTTCTGTTCGCCTTTCTTCTTTCCGACAGGAGTGTGGCCCGCGTCATAAGACGGGAGTTCGGGGATGATGGGTCCCGGTTCTTCCACTTGTACGAGATACTTAAAAAGAACAATGGCGGTGCTCTGACGGATTTTGAGACCGGTCTCATCGTGAAAAGAATTCTGCGTTCCGCACCTCGTAAAACGGTGCCCGATATTTTTTTTCGTTTCCTCTATTCGGGTATCATACTTTTTTTAATAATTCCGTTCTTCGGCGGCACAAGCCGTGATAGGGCTCTTTTCTCTGTAAAGGAGAGGGAAGTTCTCTATAATGCCTATCTTAAAAGGCCGGTCTCCGTTTTTGTGCGCACATACGGGGAAACCGTAAGGATATCAATGGTCAGGGCCGGTCGTGTGATCAAAAAGGCCGACATAAAGGACGGGCCTTTATGGCTGGAGAGTCCCGAAGACGGAGATATCACTCTTTCTTCGGAAGACATGTCCGTAGACGTGCCCGTGAAGGTCATCGGCCCGGCCGGTATCTCACTCAATCTTCGCACGGAAGCCGGAACGCTCCGTGCGGGGGAGGGCGTGCTGGAAGGGGAAGAGATCTCCTATGATTGCCGGATCGACGCGTCTTGCGATACATTCGTTATGGCTCTTACCGGCGCGGAATCCGTTCCTCTTTCGGATCTATCCGGGAAATTTCGGGCGCTTGCCCCGTGTACATTTTCGGTTCACGCATATATTTCAGGGGAACTCGTAGGTGCGCTTGAGAGGCATATCCCCGTGGAAAAGAACGCGGCGCCGAAGGTCTTTATCACAAGCCCTGCGGCGGATGAGGAACTTGATGCGTTCTTTGGCGAATTCCGTTTCGCTTTCGAGGCTGAAGATGACAACGGCCTGAAGCGTCTTTCGCTCGTTCTTGAAAATGAGGGCGGGCTTCGCGGAAAATCCTATGATTTCAATGCAGGCGGTAAGAAGCATTTCTCTAAAGAGAAGATCGTTCGGCTCGAGGACCTGGCCGGATTCGAAGACCGCGTGCTGTATTTTCATGCGGAGGCAGAGGACATGCACGGTCTTATCGGCATATCGCGCCAGTTCGCTTTCACGCTTTTCGGCAAGGATTCCCTCAAAGAGATATTCGATGATCTGTCCGGCGAGATATTCGGCGAGCTTGAGAACTCGAAAAATCTTTTCTCCCGCGAAGAATCCGAAGGAAGCGCCTTTTCCCCCGTTCCCGAAAAAGAACGTACCGAGGCTCTGAAAAATGCCGAAAAAGCCGTGGAGAGCGTTGAAAAAACAATGGAATACCTCGAGGCTCAGATGGAGGATCTGAAGTTGGAGAACAGCATCCTTGAAAATTACCGCAGGCAGATGGAGCTTATCAGCGAGCTTCTCGACAAGGAGGTGCTGGAACTTCTCCAGAAGAAAATGCAGGGATCTCTTGACCGCAACGGACAGTCCGGACAGCTGCGCAGAGAAGACCTCGATAAAATAGCTTTCGAGCTTGAGCGGATCGTGAAGAAGCTCGAGGAATACAAAAAGGGCGTGGACGCCAAGAAGATCGCTGATAGGCTCGAAAAGACCGGGCCCGGCGACGAAAAGGACCTTGATGAAGTTTCGGATATGGCGAGTGACCTTTTTTCGAAATTCAATGAAGATGATGAAAAGGTCCTACCGAAAGAGAAAACTCTCTCCGATATGAAAGAATTGCGGGAAGAAAAAGATCCGGGATCGTTCAATAAAAAGAAGATCCCGCTCAAGGAGTCTTTCGAGAAATATGCCGAAACGAAAATGCGAGGGCAGCAACAGGATGAACTCGATGCATCGGAGCTTTTGAACGCCGCCTTTTCCATCGATCTTGCCAAGGATTCTTTTCCGGAGAACAATGCTTTCCTCTTGAAGGGGCTTGAAGGTTTAGAAAAAGAGCTTCTAAAGAACTTTTCCGTTATACTCATGCTCGATTATTCTTTATATAGGCGATTCCGTTCGGCCCTGGATCACTTCAAGAACTATGATCTTAACAAGAATGCCGGAGAATTCGTGTTCTTCCGCAATAATTATTCTTATTTCATGGAAGACCTTCTGAGTACGCTTGAGAAGCTCAGTATGTCCTCGTGCTCGGGTTCATGTCCGAGCATATTCGAAAAATTGAACCAGATGTCAAAGGATCAGGGACAGCTCAATTCTTTTTTGGACAAACTGATGGAAGAATTGAAGAAAAACGGGCTCAATCAGAAGCTCTCGCAATCGTTAGAGCGCGCGGCTTCGCGCCAAGGGGAGATCAAGGAGGCCCTTGAGAGGCTCGGGGAAGAGATGCAGGCGGCCAAAGAACGCGGAGAGCTGTCCCGGGGCGATGCAGGAGAGGTTTTGAAAGAGATGGAGGAACTTGAGGAAAAACTCAGGGAGGCCGGAGGATACGATCCGGGCCTGACGGAAAAAGGAAGGCATATCGAGGTGAAGCTCCTGGAAATGCAGCGCGCCATGTATAAAAGAAAAGACGATAACTACAGATTCTCGGTCATGGGCCGTTTCATACAGAAGTGGTATCCCTCTATCTCCTCGAAACTGAAAGGCGGAAAACGGACCCCGAACGATCTGGATTCTCTTATACGGGATTATAAAGAGCAATGATCGATATCATCGGCGGGGGATTGGCCGGCGTTGAGGCGGCCCGCATCCTTTCTCGGAACGGTTTCTGCTGCCGGATCATCGAAATGCGCCCCGGAAAGATGACCGAAGCCCACAAGTCGGGCGCTCTGGCCGAACTCGTCTGCTCCAATTCTTTAAAAAGCGATGATCCTCTCTGCAATTCAAAAGGCCTTTTGAAAAAAGAAATGCGCCTTCTGGGATCGCTTGTTCTCGAGGCGGCGGATGAGTGCGCCGTGCCTGCAGGCCTTTCTCTCAATGTTGACCGCGAACGCTTTTCTACGCTGATCACGGAGAGGATCGCGGGCGATCCCAATATCGAGATCGTACGGGAAGAGGCCCTTTCAATCCGCACGGGCAGGACAAGCATCATTGCCACCGGGCCCTTGACATCCGGAGCCATGGCCGAATATCTTCGCAGTGTCCTGAGGCGTGACGCCGTATATTTTTTTGATGCAGTCTCCATCGTTCTCGAGGCCGGAAGTATCGACAAAAGCAGGTGTTTTTCTGGTTCAAGATACGGGAAGGGTTCGGGGAACATTCTCAATATGCCTCTTGACAGGGACGAGTACGGGTTGTTCTATAATACCCTTGTCAACGCGCGGACATATCCCTTGAAAGAATTCGAAAAGAATTTTTTCGAAGCCTGTCTGCCTATTGAAGTCGTTGCCAAAAGAGGTTTTGATGCCCTTACCTTCGGCACTCTCAGGCCGGTCGGATTCGCGGAATATTCCTCCGTGCGGCCTTTTGCGGTGGTCCAGGCCAGGCCTGAGTCGCTTCTTTTCGATGCCTATGAGTTGATCGGTTTCCAGACCAATCTCCTTCAGAGTGAACAGGCCCGCCTTCTTTCAACAGTGCCCGCTTTGAAAAATGCGAAATTCATCCGGTACGGTATGATGCACAGGAACATCTATATCGATTCTCCGGAACTCCTCAACAATGATCTGTCTCTCAAGGGCAATGAGAAGATCTATTTCGCCGGTCAGATCACCGGTGTCGAGGGCTATATCGAATCTGCGCTGTGCGGCATCCTTTGCGGTCTTTCGCTTGTTCAGAAGCTAATGGGCTTCAAGGACATCCTCATGCCCTCGTCTAGAACTCTCTCCGGCGCACTTCTCAACTATATCACTTCGCCTCAAAAGGGCTTTCAGCCGATGGGCGCGAATTATTCCCTTCTTAACGGTGGAAGGTTCGCGCGAAAGATCAGAAAAACCCGTCTTCATGACGAGGCGATTGCCGAAATGATCTCATATATAGTTAAATTAAGAGAGCGGGGTTTGAATATCTGATCTTCTGTGTCTTACCTGGATATCCACTTTATCATAGCTACAAGAAGCGGAGGAACCGTGACCGTCAGTACGATCCCGTTCACAAGCGCTTTGAGCGCGTATTCCGGGCCTCCTGCCCGGACCGCCGGATAAAGAGTGGTATCCATTGTTGTTGCGCCGCCGGCTGCCAGCACCGCATCCGCACCGAATACCTTTGATATCGCCTGGGCAAATACGAGCGTGATCGATTCTCTTATATAATTCACGGTAAATCCGTAGAAGCCTGCGGCGGCGCCTATACCCTTGAGCATTATCGCGGAGGTTATGCTGTAATATCCCATTCCGGCTGAAGCGACGATCAATTCATTGGATTTTCCGATACCAGAGACCTTGAATACGATCGCAGTAAATAGAACGCTTCCGGCAAGCGATACAAACGGAATTGCTATGCTTCCCGGATCGATCTTCTTTATTGCATCCTTTATGTTCATTTCCATGCCCGCGCTCGCTCCCGCAAGGAACATAAGAAGATACAATAGTATTGTTCCTGCATTGTCTACAGCATCAACGTACCCTTGGAGAAAATATCTTCCGGTCATGAAACCGATAACGAGAATAATAAGAAGGATCAGTGTCGTTTTGATATGACCCTCGCCGCCTTTTTAGCGAGTATTATCAATGCGGTGCTTCCGGTTATACCCGTAAGAGCCGCAATAAAAGATAAGAGGAGATCATGGCTGAATCCGTTTTCGATCTTTATACCGAACCCGGCGCTCAGGGAGAAGAGAAAGAGAGACAGCACGGTAAAAAGTAGATGCCCGATACTCTTTCTAAAATGCGCTTTTTGGAATAACCTCCCGGCCAGAAGTCCGGCAATGAACAATAATATTATCTTATACATATCTCTCTATAGTAGTAATAGAGCGCCCCTTTCCCTGTGTACATCCGTTTAAATACAAGAACGATGGCCGGTTTCGCCCTCAGCCTCATGTGGAAACCCTGTGAAAGAAAAGGTGACGGAAAACGGGTTTTTCCCGCCGGCCGGGAAGGAACCGGAAAAAGAGGTGGAAAAACAGCTCCACACTGTGGAAAAAAGGAGGGATATCCACAGGTTTTTACACATCTTTCAAAGGATAACCGATAAGCTTATAGACGGTAAGGCCCTCGGCCTTTCCCTTGACCGACATCTTCTCCGGGTGGAGCTCGAACCTGGTCTTGAGCTCATCGGACAATTTATCAAAAGCATCCTTTGTCAGAACAAGGGCATTGTTAAGTGTTCTGGTCAAACCCTCTACCCGGGACGCGGTATTAACGGTATCTCCCATGGCCGTATAATCATAGACTTTGTCCGAACCCATATTGCCTATGACCGCATCACCGTAGTTAACGCCGATCCCGATATAGAATTTTTCTTCGAGACCTTTGTTCATTTCTTTGATAGCGTCGATCATATCGATGCAGGCGAGCACACAATGATCACAGGCCGCCTTATCCGGAAGAGGGGCGCCCCAGAAGGCCATTATGCAGTCCCCGATATATTTATCCAAAGTTCCCTTGAACTCGAAAACGGAATTGGTGAGCTTGGTGAGGATGATATTGAGCATTTTAACGACCTCTTCCGGAGAGTGTGATTCGGAATAAGTGGTAAATCCCGCCACATCCCCGAACAGTATCGCCACAGCGGTCCTGTTGCCGCCGAGTTTCACAAGGCCGGGGTTCTTGACCAGCTCATGCATGACATTGGGGGAGAGGTAATGCGAAAGGATCATCTTGAGCTCTCTTGCTCCCTTTGAGGACACAAGGTAATAATAGGCCAGATGATAACCGAAAAGGGCGAGAAAGAACAGGTTCGGTATGAAAAAATGCAGAAGCTCCCTGAGTTTCCCGAAAAAGAACATCTGTATCCCCGTGTAAACAAGGAAAACGAAAAAAAGTGACAATACGCCCCTGAGAAGATTGAACTCTTTGTTCACCCGAACGAATATATAACCCAAGATCAGCATACAGAAAAGGATCACCAGGTAATTGAAGACCCTGTGCGGTTTAAGGATATTCCCGGTAAGAAGATTATTCACGATCATCGCCTCGATCTCGATACCGGGCATCGAAGGTGAAATGGGGCTGGGGCGGTAATCGTGAAGACCGACCGAAGTAAGTCCGACGAGAACGATAGAGTCATTCAGATCGTATCTGAACCCCTCCTCATAGAACTCGGTCATGGGAATATACTTGATCTCCCTCTCGTGCCGCGTGAAATGTATCATGAACTTTTTATTATCATTGGTCGGGACGGAAATATCCCCCATCTTTATCTCATTCACGCCGATCGAGATATCGGACATTTCAAGGCCTTTGTACAGGCGGAAAAGATCAAAGGCCATACCCCAGATAACCCTGCCTTTGTAAAAATAAAAAGGCCCGTAATGGCGGACAGGGCCGTCAAAATCGCTATTGAGCTTCACATGTCCTCTCGAAACAAGGCTCTGCGCGATCACATCCACGTTCCCGACAAAGGAAAAGTCACCCGCTTTGTCCGACCGCTCTGCGGCGGGAAAATATTCAAGTTCTTCCAGGTTCTTGTCGTCGGAGGGTTTACCGGGAAGAAAGACGGAACCCACAACATTGCCCGCCCAGAATATCGAGCTTGCCAAGGTCTCATCGCCGGAAGAGGTTTCGGGGAAAACAATATCAAGGCCGATATATTTAGGTCCATGCTCGTTTATCCTGCTGATGAGATCGGCCAGAAGGGATCTTTCAAAAGGCCATCTCCCGAAGCGGTTGAGCGCCGCATCGTCTATAGCTACGATGTATATCCGGTCGCTGGCCTTCTCGGGAAACACCCTTTGGAGAAAATCCCACCATTTGATATCAAGAAGGCTGAGGAAACGGATATTGACGAATAACAGGGAGCAGAAAAGCACAAAAATGATGATAAGGACATGGTTTTTCTTCATGAACGATTTTACCACCATACGCGTTAAAATTCAAGAAGATCCCGGGTCCGTAAAAAAAAGAGTGATTTTGGAAAAAAACCTTTAATTTTTCAATCTTTTGTATTATAATATATTATGAAGGAAAAATTGATCTCGGCGATCAATGGGGATATAACAGAACTTTCGGTCGATGCAATAGTTAATGCTGCCAATAATTCGCTTCTCGGCGGCGGTGGCGTTGACGGTGCTATTCACGGGGCCGCCGGACCGGAGCTTCTGGAGGAGTGCAAAAGCCTTAACGGTTGCGCGACAGGAAAGGCAAAAACGACCAAAGGATATGCCCTGTCGGCCGGATATGTGATCCACACGGTCGGCCCGGTCTGGCGGGGTGGGGGCAATGGAGAGGAGGAAACCCTGGCCGAATGCTACAAGTCCGTTTTTGAAGAAGCAAGAAAACACAAGATCAGCTCTATAGCATTCCCCTCGATATCAACAGGTATCTACGGATATCCGGTCGAGCGCGCTGCGCCTGTTGCGGTAAGAACGGTAATGGAGGAACTCGAAAGAACCCCAACGGTCGAAAAGGTGATCTTCGTGTGTTTCGATAAAAGAACGTACGATGTTTATCTTGAGGCCTTGGAGGGACTTGATGGCTAAAAAACTAAAGGCCATTCTGATCTGCGAGGATGACGAGAAGATCCAGAATCTTTTCTCGCTCACTCTCAGCAACTACAAGAACGAAAAACTCACGTTTAAAAGCGGAAGAAAAGCCATCGAATATGTCGAGGGACATCCCGGGGACGTCGGCCTTATATTTCTCGACATAGGCCTTGAAGATATGAACGGATACGATGTGCTGAAGCAGATCAGGGAGGACTGCAAAAGCAAGGTCCCGGTCGTCATCGTTTCCGCATATGTTTCTAAAGACGATATATCAAAGGGCATCCGCCTCGGCGCCAATCATTATCTTGTGAAACCGTTCAATCTGAAAAAGATATACGATATATGCGCCGACTACCTTGAAAAGGAGAAATAATGAACGACAAACAGACCATTATGATCGCCGACGACGATGAGAATGTAAGAAATGTCCTGAAAAGTTATCTGGAAGCGAAAGATTTCAAGATAATCGAAGCGACCGACGGCGTTGAAGTGATGGCGATGGTGAAGGATAAATTCATCCCGGACCTCATCATTCTGGACATCATGATGCCCGAAATGAACGGCTTCGAGGTTTGCGAAAAGATGCGCAATTCAGACAAGTACGCAATGATACCCATCCTCATGCTGACGGCGCTCTCCACACCGGAATCGGTCATTAAAGGGCTCTCGCTCGGTGCGGACGACTATATCAAGAAACCATTCAATCTCGAGGAACTCTATATCCGCGTGATAAATATCCTTAAAAAAGGCAATATCTCTGACAGGCTGAAAAGCATAGTAGGGGAGTACAAAAACGCGAGAGACGAATTCTCCGGCATGGATCCCCTTATTGACAAGCTTACTAAAATGCCGATCATGCCGGCCTTATTTGAGCGTCTGCGCAAAGAATACGAGGACGGATTTTTCGTGGCCTATGTTGATACGACCGAGATCCTGAAATTCGAACGCATCTTGAACTGGAGGCTTATAGACGATTATATCCTTTTCGTTTCTAACAGGATAAACGAGTTCATTGAGAAAAATTACTATAAGGCCCTGATAAGCGTGAAGAAGTTCTATGCGGGGGATTTCGTGATCTTCCTTTCCCCGGAGCATGTGGACGGCGCTCACTTCACTTCGGAACTCCAGAGATACATTGACCGTGCCGTCGAGAACCAGTTCCCCGAACTCTCCGAACTTCCCGGATTTATTTTCATCGACGGCATCTCATTTAAAAAAGAAAAGAACGCCCGGTTCGAAAGGGAGATATACAGACATATCTTCAATCTGCTGAAGCTCATGGAGGACGATAAAAAGAAATACAGGGAATTTTCCATCTCATCCGCCGTTTCCGGGAATATCCAGATCGAAAAAGAGGAGATCAAGGATGACGGCATCACGGAATATTTCGTGAAAGTGCTTCTGGACGGGAAGAACATAGACGAAGTGATGCGCTTCGGAATGTCACACGCCCAGGCTGAAAAGATTTTCTTCTGCGTTACAAAAAAAGTGCTCGATATGCTTGATGAAAAAGAGAATTACATCGTTCCCATACATAAAGCGGCGCTTAATCAGGAGCTCATCTTCCACCTGAGGGAGAAGAAGGTGCCGCGCAATATCATGTTCGCGCTGGACGATATAGACGTATCCACGGAGCTTCTTTATTTCAAAGAGTTCACGGACCTTTTAAGATATCTCAATTATAAGATCGCGATCTATAATTTCGGTACGATAGGGTCTTCGCTTGACAATATTCTTGCCCTCGAGCCGGCATATGTGATCCTGCACAATAAGGTGACCGTGGATGCCGACAAGAATTACCTTAAGCAGGACATTGTTAAATCGCTTCTTGCCAATTCGGAAAAACTTGATCTTAAGATAGTGGGGAATAAATTTAATATACCGGTGCTGAAAAATCTGGGAGTAACCCGGTTCAAGCAGGGTATCTAAGGAGGGGTGTGATGAAAAAAGCGTTTACTGCCGTTCTTTTCGCGGTGCTTCTTATTGCCGCGTTTGCGGAGTCCGGCGACTACTTCAATCTTCTGGATAAACTTCTTATCGAATCCTCGTATAAGATGAAGGTCGAATACGGGGAAATAGGCGAGAAGATCATTATTCTGGATGGGGAATACCTCAAAGACCTCTCGGTCAAGAACGTGAAAGATCTCCTGGCTTTTGTCTCGGAAGTGTTCCTCTCAAGGTACCGCTCCGGCGAAGTGCTCGTTTTCTCAAGAGGGATCCTCGCATCGCACAATGAGCGCTTTCTTCTTCTTATTAACGGCGTATCGTATGCGGACCCGTTCTACAACCAGAGCTATGTGGACGAATACATGCCGCTTGTAAATATAGAAAGAGTGGAGGTCGCCCTCGGCGGATATTCATCCCTCTACGGAACGGGCGCATTTGCGGGGTATATAAACGTTGTGGAAAAAGAGACCTATAAGAATGAGATCATGACAACTGCGTCATCGGACGGGTATTTCGGCCTTGACGTTTCTTTCGGGGAGAACACGGGGAAATTCTCCTTCGGCGGTTCGGCAACGAAAATAGATATGTTCGGAACAGGTGTGGACAAAAACTACTCCGGCCTTCCCGTAACGACAAATAACGATCCTAAAAGCAATCTTTTTCTAAAGGGATATCTTAAATACGGGAATCTTCATTTCAGCATGCGGACGATCGATTACCAGTTCTGCGAGCTCAACAATGCGATATACTCCTGGGACCAAGTGCTGCAGAGCCGCATCTTCGACCATCATTTTGAGGATACGTTCATTCGCGCCGGATATGAAAGCGACCTCGGGGGAAACATTCTCTCTATTGACGTGAACTATCAGGTGTTCGACAGAAAAAGCGTCTGGGGCTACACCGTTTACGATTCGACCGACACCCTGGACAAAACATATGAATGCCTCGTTGATGCGGTTAAATACTCGGAGAAGATCTTTGGTGAAGCCACGATAAAGAAAGAAGCGGGCAAATTGAGATATGTGGCCGGCGTAATGGCGGAATATATCAATCTCAAGGATATCAAGGATTATATCTACGAGAACAACTCCTCTGTGCCGCTGCCGGATGAGGATGAGGATTCATACTACCTCATTCCGACAAAATACAATAACTATGCCGCATTCGGCGAACTTATTATAAAGCCCGTGGAGAACGTTAAAGTATCATCATCTGTGAGATACGACTACAACCACTTCTTCAAGGGCTTCCTTGCGCCGAAATTCGTCGCGGACATAAAGCTCAGACCGGTCTCCCTTAACTTCACCTACAATCTCGCCTTCAGGGCTCCCACGCCGCGCGAACTCCTCATCTTGACGGGAGCGTGGGCCGAAGGGAATCCCGACCTTGAACCGGAGGAGCTGCATGCCTTCAATGCGGGTTTGAAATATACTCCGGGTCCGTTCTCCTTGAGGGTCAATGTGTTCTACGAGGAACTCAAGAACATCATAGAGAAGATCTCGGGCAAATACGAGAATGTTGAAAAGGGCCTTATCGTAAGAGGGGTTACCGCCTCGGCGGGTTATAATGTAGGGAAATTCCTTTTACAGGTTAACGGCACATATCAGAGGGCCGTGCTTCTCGATCTCGTCCAGGCGAACTATCCGGACTACAAGATCACGGTGATGGCGGACTATATGATATCCGAGAATGCCCGTGTTTTCCTCAATAATGAATTCGTGGGGAGGATCGGAAGAAGCGAATGGGCCGACCAGTACGGACTTGACAAGAATGACGGAGACCCCTATGCGCTCACTTCAGTTTACTTCTCCTATACGAAATGGGGTTACAGGCTGAACCTCTTTCTCAAGAATATGTTTGATACACCGTATTACACGATGTACTATATAGATAAGATCTCCAGCGCATCGTACACTAACGACCTTAAAATGCCGGGCAGGACATTCGGAGTATCTGTGTCCTATGAATTTTAGAAGAGCCGCTCTTCTTATCATACTGCTCTTGCCGGCCGTCTTCACGGCAGAAAAGAACTATATTCTCTTTTCTTTTGACTATGATGTGTTCACCGAGATCAAAGACGGGATCGTAGGGTCCCTTCCGGGCAATAAGATCACCATATTCGATATTTCAAAAGAAAAACCATTAATTGAAGATAATAACGGAAATCACTGCTTCGTCCTCGGTGACTCTGCGTACAGGTACGCCCTCGAGAACACGCAGAATATCGACATCATCGCCTTCATGGTGTATGAACCGCCCGTTTTACCCGAAGATGACCTTGAAAGGGTCACGCTGGTTGAACCGGAAATAGATCTTGCGGGGAAAGTGAAGATCATCGAAGAACACATCCTCGATCTCAAGGGGATCATAATACCCTGTACTGCAGCCTGGTATAAGAAGCACAAAAAGGAGGCCGACCACGCGGTTTCCGAGGCCAAGCTTCCCGTAAGGCTCGAGATCGTAGAAGGCGATCCGGTGGAGTTCTTTAAAAGCCTCGCGGTACCCCCGGGCTATATGCTGCTTTCCGTTTACGACAAGGACCTGTACAGTTTCAACAATGTATACAATATCATCCGGCTCACATCGGAACGGAGGATACCTTTCGCGGGGCTTTCAAAGGGTTTCGTAAAAAGGGGCGCATTCCTAAGCGTACTTCCGGACTACTTCAATATGGGGCTCAAATCGGTCACATCGCCGGATACGGCAACACGAGAGATAATGAAGGAATACAGGGTTTTCGTGAATATTAAAATGCTGAGGCGGTATAGCCTCAGGGTCGACCCCAAAAAACCGGAGATCAGGCTCATCCAATGAAAAAGTTCATCTCCGTCAAATTGAAGCTTGTGCTTTTCATAGTCCCTATCCTGGCGCTTCTTTACGCGTTCATATCTACCGTTTTCCTGAAACTGAATTTCAATTTCGTACGCGATGTTTATGTGGGGAACATGCGCTTCACCGCGGCCAATCTTGCGCGATCGCTCTCCTATCCGGTCTGGATAGACGATAAGGAGAGCGTTGAGCAGATACTGGGAGTACTTCAGAAGAAAGAGACCGTAAAAAAAATCCAGATCATCCTCAGCGGGGAAGAATATTACTCTTGGACCTCGAAAGAAGAATTGACCCGGGACAAGGAGATCGTGATCGAAGACAAGATCGTTCCCGAAGTAAATCCGGATATGCTGCTTTTCAATGAAAACCCGCAAGCGGCCGCTGTTTTCAGGATCGGTCTTTCGGAAAAAGCCGTGCGTAAAGAGATCCGCTTCATGAATTATTTCAACGGCTTTGTTCTTCTTATCGGCCTCATACTTTTTCTCGTGGCGTATTTCTTCGTAGAATCCATAACGGGGCCGATCATTGAACTTAATGAACAGGTTCAGGAAATATCGCTTCTTAATTTCCACAAGAAGATCTCAATACAGCGTAATGACGAGATAGGCATGCTTGCCGAAAGCTTTGAGAACATGAGAAAAGAGATCGTGAGCTATTCACGGAGGATCGAGGATTGGAACAAGGAGCTTGAGCGCCGCATCGCAAATCAGACGGAAGAACTGAACGCAAAGAACGAGGAGCTCCAGGCCTCGGTGGAACAGCTCGAAGTGCTCAATGAGGATTACAGGCAGATAAATGAAAAGCTAAACAAGACGCTTCTTGACCTTTCCGAAGCAAAGGAAAGAGCCGAGGAATCCAATCAGATGAAAAGCCAGTTCGTCTCGATGATGTCACATGAACTTCGCACCCCACTCACTTCGATAATCGGCTATACTCAACTTATAAGCACAGGCATTCTCGGCGATATCACGGCCAAGCAGAAGGACAGTCTAAGCTCGGTCGAGAACTCGGCAAAAGACCTTTTACGCCTGATCAACGACATCATTGATGTCTCGAAAATCGATCTTAAAAAATTCACGCTGAACCGCGAGAAGACTAATATCAAGAGCTTCATCAAGGATGTGACCGAAGAGTTCAAGAGCATAATCTCCGGTAAAAAACTCGAGTTCATAGAGAATTCGGAATTCACTGCGGAATCAGCCTACTTTGACGAACTGAGGATCAAACAGGTCGTGAACAATCTTCTGATAAATGCTTTTAAATTCACGGATTCGGGCTCTATAACCCTCGATATTAAACAGGTGAATTCCTTGAAATACTCGGAGAAGTCTACTCAAAACGGCAATTATCTCCAATTCTCCGTACAGGACACGGGCGTGGGGATCAATCCCAAGGAGATAGAGAAGATCTGGAATATCTTCTATCAGGTTGACAATAAACTTTCAAGGAAAGCCGGAGGAACGGGCCTCGGCCTTACGATATCCAAACAGCTTGTTCAGCTTCATCGCGGCAGGTTCTTCGTCGAGAGCAAGCCGGGAAAGGGGAGCCGGTTCTCCTTCATAATCCCGATCAAAGGGGAAGAGGACACCTGATACGGCACTCGCCTTCATTTCAGGAAAACCGGCCGTCTCAGCCGCATTTGAAGATAAAGGATCCCCGATAACACGGCTATCTTGGTATTCTCGAGATCATGAACCTTGTCCGGTGTAAATAATTTTTCTGTTAATCCGGCATGCGAAAAAATTGATTTATTCTTCCCAGTGAAGGTTCTTTTTAAGAAGCAGGATGATGAAAAGAGGCGCGCCGATTATAGCCATAAGTATCCCGACCGGTATCTCTATGGAGGAGATCGTTCTTGCGATGTCGTCAACGATAAGCATAAAGGTGCCCCCGAACAGTATGCTGAAAGGCACCAGTTTCCGGTGATCGGGCCCCACAAGCATCCTTCCTATATGGGGGACGATCAGGCCGATCCAGCCGATGATACCGCAAAGAGAGACCGAAATGGCGGTAAGAAGTGTTGCAAGTACAATGAAAAGGCTCCCCGTCCTTCCCGTATTCTCCCCGAGATTTCTTGCCTCCTCCTCACCCATGGCAAGTATATTGAGTTTCCACCTTAGAAGAAAGATGCCGATAATGCAGGCGATGAAGATCAGGGCCGAATATTTGAGGTCCCCGCCTTCCGCATAGGAAAAAGAGCCCATCAGCCAGAATGTAATGGCGGGAAGCCTTGTATAAGGATCGGCTATATACTTGAGAAAAGATGTTGCGGCCGAAAAAAGGCTTCCGATAACGAAACCGGACAGCACCATCGTGATCGATGAGCGGTTGTATAAGGCGGACCCAAGAAATGAAGCAAGAAAAACCGTGACGATGCCGAACCCGAAGCCCAGTAATTTCACGAGAAAAAGGTTCAGTCCCAGAACAAGGCCCAGAGCGATACCGAAGCCCGCTCCGGATGAAACGCCCAGTATGAAAGGGGAGACGAGAGGATTTCTGAAAACGCCCTGAAAGACAGTGCCTGCCAAAGAAAGAGATATGCCCACAAGGAGCGCCAGCAATATGCGGGGAAGCCGGATATCGAAAATGACGGTGAAGACCTCACCGGGCAGATCGCTTTGCGTTCCGAGGATCTTTGAGATAACCGCCTCGGCGGTATCGGCCATAGAGACATGATAACGGCCGATGGAAAGCGAGGCAAGAAAAACCAGAATGCCGAAGATGATAAGTCCGGTGAAGAGCAGCGGCTTATTTTTTTTCATTGTTTTTAAGATGCGGGGCCACATAAGTATTCTCCCCGTCCTTCAATACGGCCGTCTCGACGCCGTAGACCTCTTTTACCATTTCCGCGGTGACAATATCCCCGGGATTTCCCTCTGCGGTCTTCTTGCCATTTTTTAAAAAGATCAACCTGTCGGAAAATGCCAGGGAAAGATTGATATCGTGCAGAACCGATATAATGCACAGTTCGTGCTCATCGCGTATCCTGTCAATGGTCTTCAGTATGCCGATCTGGTTTCTGATATCAAGATGCGAGGAAGGTTCGTCCAGAAGCATCACCGGCGCTTCCTGGGCTATGGCCCTTGCAATAAGCACCAACTGCAGCTGTCCTCCGCTTATCTTCGTATAGGGCCGGCCGGCTATATCCGATATGCCGGTTAAAGCGACGGCCGCGAGTGCCTTATCCTCATCCGCCTTTCCGGGCTGTTTCAGTTCGCCGAGATGGGGATTTCTGCCCGCCAGAACCATTTCGAAAACGGTGAACGGGAACATCGGTTTATGTATCTGCGGGACGAAAGAGATCGTTTTAGCGATCTGTCTGAGAGGCATATGGGCAATATCATTTCCGAAAACGGAAATACTTCCCCCCGAAGGCCTGATCGCTCTGGTGATAAGTCTTAAAAGAGTTGATTTCCCCGCAGCATTAGGTCCGGCGACGGTAAGCATTTCTCCCTTTCTTGCTTCTAAGGAAAATCCGTCAAAAATAATATTATCCCCGTATGAGAAGGAGATATTTTCGATATTAAGGGCGATCTCTCCGCGGGCCTCTATCTGAAGATCTCCTCTATCTCCTTTTCAGAAAGGGCTATGCCGTAGACTCTTTCATAGAATTCCCGGGTAAGTTTTTTAATGTCTTCCTTAAAAAATTCCGGATAAAGGACCGACTGCATCCACAGTATCCCGAGGACCGCCTCGGGCCCGGGAGTATCCCAGGAAATAAGGTAAAAGGGCATTCGTTTTATATTCCCTTCCTTTACCGCCCTGAGGCCGCGGTATGTCTTCGACCGCTTGATCTTTTTCAGATCCTCTTTGCAGTATGCGGCATTGAATATGAAATCGGGGTCTTTACGGTATACCTCCTCGAGAGAGATATTCACTTTTCCGCCCTTGAGCCCGGAGGTGACGCTGATGCCTCCGGCGGCGAGAACGAGTTCGTTCTGGAAAAAATCCGCTCCGAAAGTGGATAAAAAACCGCTGCCCGTCATATATACTTTCCTCTTTTTCTCTTCGGGGATAGAAGAGCGGTTCTTCGCGGCCCTCTCAAGAAGACCGCCCAGATATGAGACGATCTCGGCGGCTCTTTTTTCAGCATTAAGCGCCGATCCCATAAGAAAAAGAGTGTTCCTGATCTTGTCCAGTCCTTCGATCTCAAGAAAAAAAAGGGGCGCTCCGAGAGAGGACAAACGGTCAGCCGCCTTGCCCGCGGTCGTGAAAATGATATCGGGCTTGAGCGAAAAGATCAATTCTATATCGGCATTATGCGAATTGCCCGCATCTATGAGCTCCCTCATATGCGGGAAGGATCTTTTAATATTGCTGCCCCTTACACTGCTGGACGCCCTGGCGGCGACGAGAAGTTCAGTTTTCTGAAGAGCAAATATGAACTGCGAGACCATCGAATCCATGGAGACGGTCCTCGTTACCGTATCGGGAAGGGTCACATTATATCCGAAAGCATCCTTCATTTCCCTCGCACCGGCAGGGATGAGGAGGATAGCCAGGATCAGAAGAAGATATTTTCTCACGGATAATTATACAAAAAATCAGAAAAAATGCGAAAAACAGGGAATGCGGCAGGAGGGGAAGTCCGGTCCTGGGAGCGCCGCCTGTTTTCATTATTTTGCGGCACGTGTTATAATACCATAATGGAAAAAGTTCTTGTTGCGGTTTTAAAGTGCCCGGAGGATCTTGATATCCTGCTTCGGGAAAAATGGTACCGCATACCTATTAAATATGCGCCTAAGCGGGAGTACAGGGTGATCGCCTTCTATCAGAACGCCTCTTTCGGAGCCCGGGCAAAGAGGATCGAATACTACGGCATCACGGGCAGAACGGAACTATGCAAAAGGGGAGAACTCGTGAAGGACGGGCTTCGTCCCGATGAAAAATATATCAAAGTGCAAATTCTGAGGACGGTAAAACTCAAAAAACCCGTGATAAACAGAACAGGAATGCGCGTCCTTTTCAAATATACGGTTTTTTCCAAACTCTATTCGAGCGCGGATATCGGAGAACTCTTCAATATACCCGATATAGACGGCCCGGTCGAGGATATGCTCAAAGCCCTCAGGATAAAGTACAAAAAAGAATTCACGGTGACCCTGAAAAATAAAAAACGTTACCGCTTCGATTTTGCGCTTTTCACGGGCGGCCGCATTATCGATCTTGAATGCGATGGAGAGAAATGGCATGCCCTGAAAGCGCGCAGGCTTTATGATGCGGAAAGGGACAAAGCGCTCATTGCGGAGGGATACGAAGTGGTCCGCTTAAAAGAATCCGTGATCGTTGAAGCCCCGGACCTCTGCTTCAATAGGATAAAAGGGCTCATGCCGAAGGGACGGGCCTGAAGGCCGACCTTCAACCGGATCTTTTCCAGCCGCTCGCGGCAAAGGTGGAAGAAAACCACTCTCCCTTTATCCACACCCGCCTTACCACCCTTCTTACGCAGATTGAGGAGGAATTGAAGAAATAAAACCGATCCTTACTTTCATTGTAAAATTAAAAGGAAAATGATATGATAAATCGTAGAATGAATAGGTATTATTATTCGAATTCAATAAAGAATTTCATTAAAGAAGATATAACAGAAATAATTGGACAATTAGCAATTAATAATGAGTTTAATCTGGAACAAAATCAAAGGGATGCGTGGATAGAAGAAATAAGAATTTTACGAACAGCATTAAGAACATTTGAAGGTAGTATTTATTTAGAATATTCAATCCCACGCATGGGGAAAAGAATTGATGCTGTAATTATAATAAAATCCATAATTTTTATACTTGAATTTAAAGTAGGAGAAAAAGAATATAGTGCCCACGCAATTGATCAAGTCTATGACTATGCACTTGATCTTAAAAACTTCCATGAAGAAAGTCACAGTCAATATATTGTCCCAATATTGATAGCAACAAATGCAAATAATGTAAAGCAAGAAATCGCATTAAGCGATCATCAAGACAAAACATTCATTCCGATTAAATGTAATCAGAATACCCTAATCGGAGTAATGGAATACATTTGTAAAATGGACGATGGCAATAATATTGATAGTAGAAGGTGGGAGACCGGAAGATATAGTCCTACTCCAACAATCGTTGAAGCAGCAATGGCCCTATACAATGGACATTCCGTACATGAAATATCAAGAAGTGATGCTGGTGCGCAAAATCTTAAAACAACAGCCCAAGCGATTTCTGATATAATCAACATCTCAAAAGAAAGATCGCAAAAATCAATTTGCTTTGTAACTGGAGTCCCGGGAGCAGGTAAAACTTTAGTCGGTTTAAATATTGCCACAAAAAATATCGATAAAGATAATGAAATGTATAGCGTATTTCTTTCGGGTAATGGACCCCTGGTATCGGTGCTCAGAGAGGCGCTCACACGTGATAAAGTAAAAACTGAACGGGAACGAGGTAAAAAAATAAAAAAAACTGAAGTGGCAAGTGAAGTTAAAATGTTCATCCAAAATGTTCATCACTTTAGAGATGATTGTTTAGTTGATGATACAAAGGCCCCAATTGAACACGTAGCTTTATTTGATGAAGCACAAAGGGCTTGGAATATTGAACAAACAAGAAATTACATGAGAAGAAAAAAGAATATTTCTAATTTCGATATTTCCGAACCAGAATTTTTAATATCATGTTTAGATAGACATAAAGAGTGGGCAGTAATTGTATGTCTTGTTGGTGGTGGTCAAGAAATAAATACCGGAGAAGCTAGTATTGGCGCATGGATTGAGGCTTTGAATAAATCATATCCTGATTGGCACGTTTATATTTCACCAAAACTAACAGATACAGAATACACTGCCTCAAAAGCATTAGAAAAAATCCAAAGTAGGGAAAATGTTAGTTACGATGAGAACCTCCATCTTTCTGTTTCTTTAAGATCATTTAGAGCTGAAAAAGTATCCTTACTTGTTAAACAAATACTTGATATGGAAAAAGAGAATGCCAGAGAGACACTGAGGTCTATTTCATGTAATTACCCGATGGTATTAACCAGAAATCTTAAAACAGCCAAAAACTGGTTGAGAAAAAATGCGAGAGGCTCAGAAAGATATGGCCTTATTGTTTCCTCTAATGCCGAAAGATTAAAGCCACATGCGATTGATGTAAAATCTCCGATTGATCCCATACATTGGTTCCTTGATGATAAAGGGGACGTAAGATCCTCCTATTATTTAGAGCAAGTGGCAACAGAATTTCACATTCAAGGTCTAGAACTTGATTGGGCTTGTGTTACATGGGATGCTGATTTCAGATATACCGATAATGGGTGGCTTCATAAAAACTTTTGTGGAGATAAGTGGAAAAATGTAGATAAAACATATAGAAAGACTTATTTAAAAAACGCGTATAGGGTATTGTTAACAAGAGCTCGTCAGGGCATGGTAATCGTTGTCCCAGAAGGGGACTTAGAAGACCCAACACGTAAACCGGAATTCTACGATCCAACATATTGTTATTTAAAAGATATCGGGTTCAAAATATTATAAGAATTAATAATCTCTCCAGTTCCGATATTACGGCCATAATATATATTCAGGGAACAGGGATATATTTTTTATAACTACCATATGCACCCGGCCATTCGTGCACCACAAATTAAAAATACTTGATTAAAACATAAAAAGCGGTACATTTATTCAAGCGGGAAAAGCATAGAAGACCCGAAACGAGGACAAATATATGAGAAATGAGAAGACCCCCGCAGGGCGCGAAAAATGACATCGGCCGCCAAATTAAAACCCCTTTACATAAAAAGCCTTATTGCTAGAGGTGAATTATTTGCCGTGGCTGGAAATAATGCTCTTGCGGAAAAGGATATAAAAATAGCCATTGAAGAATCGAAAAAGACAGGTGCAGAGTATTTTTTAGCGCTTGCATATGAAGTTCTCTGCGGAATAGACGGTTCAAGGGCGGATTTTATAAATTTAATAAAAAATGCCGAAATATCATTGTCTTTCTATAAACACTTAAATAATCAAAAGGGCATTACATCAACGCTGACGGCATTAGGCCTGGGATATTTTTCATCCGGCAATTATCCCAAGGCGGTGGAATATTATAATAAGGCATACCAACTTGCCAAAGATATCGGTCATAAGCAAATACAGTCCACAACATTGAATAATATCGGCGATATTCTTCTCACCACGGGCCGCGTAGAAGAATCTCTCGATCATTTCTTCAGATCACTGAAGATAGCCGTTAAAATAGATGACAAAGAAGGTATGATGCAGAACTATAATAATATCGGATCGGCCTATATCAAGATTCGAAAATATGAAGAGGCCTTTCCTTATTTTGAAAAGGGGCTCACACTTTGCCGGCAAATAGGAAAACTTGTCGCCCAAGCCTTTCTTTTTTACAATATGGGGACTATCAGGGTAAATCAAGAAAGATTTCCCGAAGCAGTGCAATACATAAAGCAATCACTCTCTGTGGCAAAGACGGTGGGAAATACGATGGTGGAGGGCTCTTGCCTCAATATGCTGGGTAATATTTATGCGAAGATGAAGAAGTTCGAAAAGGCGGGGGAGACGTATCAAAAGACCCGCGAGATATGGGATAAGATGTCCTATCCCAAGGGCATCGCGCAGACGGACCAGAACATCGCATTATTGAATTTTAGGTCGCGAAAATATGAAGAGGTCCTTGAACCTGCGGCAAAAGCGCTTGAGATATTTAGAAAGCTGGGTATCAGACATGAGATATACAAGACCCTTATATTCCAGGCAAGGGCACTTTTAAAATTGAAAAGGATCAAAGAAATCGGAAAGATCGTAACGGAATTGGAATTTATGGGGACCGAAAATATCCCGGCAGATCTCCTTTTAGAGGCAAGATTGGAGAGAATAACGATCATTACAGAGGATTTAAAAGAAAAATTCGATAAGGATCTCCACCAACAAGCACGCGAGGAAATAAAAGAAATGCTCTCCTCGGGTAAATTAAAAGACTTTCCGGATCTGACAGAGATGGCGAATATGCTTTTGAAGGAATTGAAGGAACTAAAATAATAAAAAGAAGAAAGTTAAATAAAAGGCTTTATTAAATTCGATAAAGATCATCTGTATAATTAAAACTAAACACCGATACTTCGCAAAGCAAAACACGAAAAAACAGGGCTATTCTGCACAAAAAATAGGCAGGTTATCATCACAATAAAGAACTTCCGGCG
The DNA here is from genome assembly GCA_937863565.1 of uncultured bacterium. Taxonomy (GTDB): domain Bacteria; phylum AUK180; class AUK180; order AUK180; family AUK180; genus CALMGJ01. The sequence continues at coordinate 202,616 of CALMGJ010000011.1, forward strand.
CAAATCGGCGCTCATTGGAGTAAAAAATCTTCTTTTCACATACATTATAATATGGTACAGAAAGCAGAGGCTTTCAGGGAGGTTAAAATGGCTGATGAAAGAGACAATAATGAAGGAAAACACAAAGATCAAAAGGGTCCGGGTGAAGAATTAAGAGAACAGGCCAAGGTGGCGGTCTACAGCAATACCGAGGGGGACAAGATCGTGCTTTTGGGATATGACAGGCGCTGGTCAAGAGAGAGATGTTTCCATTATGCAATAGAGCACGGCTTTCTGTCATATGTCATAGCATTTAGTGACAGCGGTGCAAGGTGCGTAACATTCTCTTACATCTCCAGAAATTACGATAATGCGGGATACATAATACCGCTCAATGGTTACGACTGGTATTTTGAAGTATACAATGTTGATGAGGAATATTAAGAAAGTTCGACCCGCCCGTCTTCTCTGTTTTAATAGGGACGTTGGTTGACATTGTTGACATATTTAGAGCAGATATACCGATATATAGGCAATAACATCATATTGATGTCAAATGGTGATTTTCTTCTGCAGGGTGCCTTGCAATGATCTTTCTCTATATTTACCTCTCTCTTGGGCATCTGGCTGAGGGGGCTCCTGTTATTTTGTCAACAATGTCAACCAGCGTCCCTGATATTCATAAGCGTTAATCCATCAAGGGGTCGACTGATACGGCTTGATCAAGGACATACACGGTTCGACGATTGCGCAATTGCGCAACTATGCAAATGTAAATACGGACAGACGGTTTTGACAACGAGCGGATAAGTTGTTATAATGAACTCGAAAAGGAGATGCCTTTATGCTATGTCCACACTGCGGATTCAATAATACCGATGAAACGGCGGAGTTATGCATCAATTGTAGGAAAAAACTGAAAGGCAGGCCGAGCGCCCGTGACGGGGAAGCGCCGTTGGGGACATCGGGCCGGGGCTTCTCGCCGAAAGAGGCCATCTCTTCCGGCTGGGAGAAGATGAAAGAGAATATAGGGATATTCATACCGCTTGTTCTACTCTCGCTGATAGCAACTGTCATAGATCGGTTCGTTATCAAGGAAACAAGGGCGGTCACGCTCTCGATCGACTGGCTCAGCTGGCTCGTGGATATAATCGTTTATATTGCCGCGATCGGTGTATCCCTGAGAACATACAGTAATGAAAAGGCATCAATATCCGATATGTTCTCCGCATTAGACCGCTTCTGGGACTATCTTCTCGGACATATCCTCTACGGGCTCATCGTTCTGGGCGGCCTGATACTGCTGATAATCCCGGGCATCATCTGGTCGGTCAAATTCATATTCACACCGTTTCTGATAATCGATAAAAAAATGAACGCACCCGATGCATTGAGGGAAAGCGCGAGGATCACCGAAGGGTATAAATGGCAATTGTTCATTCTGGGGTTGCTCCTGATCTTGATAAATATTGCCGGCGCGCTTTGCCTCGGGATAGGCCTTTTCGCTACGATACCGACGACCTGGCTTGCAATGACATTCGTTTATAGAAAACTGACCGCTGAGTAAAGATAGAGAGTTTAATCCATTATCTGATGCGGTTAATGGCGATTAACAAATAATGAAAGCGGATAATAGCCGGAGAAAGTACCCATTGATAAAGCCAGCCCAAAAGGGCCGCCTTTTATGTTATCCACGGACTGCAATTCATCAATGAAAAAATTGATCACCAGCTTCATACACGATAATTATAAGGCCGGGAAAAAAAGCGGCTCATTTTACGGGTCCGTTCTTTCTATTGATATTACGGGCTTCACCGCACTGACAGAACACTTGTTTAAAAAGGGGACCGAAGGCGCGGAACTTCTTTCCGATATAATAAACACTGTTTTCGAAGAGACGATAGAGGCGGTCTATAAAGAGAATGGTTTCATAACAACATTTGCGGGAGATGCCTTCACGGCGATTTTCCCCGATGACGATCCGGCAGCCGGCCGGGCAATTCGCGCAGCCGGCAGGATGAACGGATATATAATATCGCTGAAACCTTTCGCTGCCGGCCGGCGAAAAGTGAAGATCACTGCAAGGATCGGCATCGCATCTGGAAAGGTCAAGTGGAATATATTCTGCGGGAAAAGGCAATGTGTCCCTCTTTTTTCGGGAAAGCCGATACAAGAAGCCGCTCTTCTACAGAGCAAGGCCATACCGGGAACGATAGGGTTTGGCCCTCCGGGAAAAACGCTTGAAGTAAAGAGCAAGGAAAGGAAGATAACAAAAATACGGGGATCTTCACGCGCATTGACCGCGGAGATACTGAAAAAATTCATTCCGGACCCCATTTTGTTCTTCTCATCACCCGGAGAATTCAAGAACATCACTTCGGTTTTTATCGCAGTGGACCACGAAAGATACGAGATCTCCCGATTCATTTCTTTCGTTTCAGACCTTGCCATTAAACACGGCGGAATACTCAATATGGCGGAATTCGGGGACAAGGGAGCGGTCTGCCTGGTGATCTTCGGAGCTCCGCTCGCGATCGAAAAACATTCTGTGAAAGCGCTCGACTTCGCTTTTGAACTGAAGAACAATTTTCCCGGGAACAGGATCGGCATCGCCGAAGGAACGGTCTTTTCCGGATTTATCGGGAATCCGAAATACAGGGAGGAGTATACCTCTTTAGGCTCTGTAGTTAATCTCTCAGCCAGGATAGCCGTTGGAGCAGAACCCGGTAAACTCATAATAGACGGGAGAACGGCCGCATCCGTTTCTGATGAATATAAAATAACCGCCGGGCGGGAAATAAAATACAAAGGTATCGACCGGCCGGTCACCGTACACGAAGCGCTTTCAAAAAAAAGCAGGGCATCTCATAAGGCCGGAACATACTTTGGAAGAAAAAAAGAGATATCCGCTCTGAAGACCTTCATAGATGATATCGCCGGCGGGAAAAGGGCGGGACTCCGGATCATTGCGGGCCCGGCGGGAATGGGAAAAAGTTCGCTGGCCGAAAAGATCATTACATATGCGGAGAAAACCCTTAACAGCATACTGATGTTCAAAGGGAACGAATTCCGCGATTCGGAACTGTACGGCATCGCCGATTTTCTGATGAAGGCCATCGGTCTCAGAGAAGACATGACATTGAATGAAAAGCAAACGCTTTTCGAGAAGAACTTTCCGCGCTTCACGGGCCGCGCTTTCGGCGGGGGCAAAGTACCCGCATCGGTCAAAAAGAATAAATTATTCATAGCCGACCTTCTCGGGATACCCCCGTCATCGCTTCAGGCAAGCGCGATCTCACCTTTTGCAAAGCACAGGATCATCCTCTCGGTATTAACTGAGATATTCGCCGCTTTTGCAGAAAAAGGGAAATGTCTTTTCGTGATAGACGATGCCCAATGGCTCGATACGGGCACGAAAAATCTTTTCGAATCTGTATTAAGCGTAGCTCAGGGTCATCTGCCCTCTTTTCTCATCATGACGAGAGAAAAGGCCCAAAGGGAGTTCTTCAGAACGAAAAGAGATATGACCACGGGTACGATCGATCTTGAGTGTTTGGGGCCGGAAGACATCCGCGGTCACGCCGGATCACTGATCTCGGGCGAACCCTCTAAAGAGCTCTACGGTTTCATAGCGAAAAGAAGCGGCGGAAATCCTTTCTATATCGAACAGATCTGCGAGTATTTGAAAGAGAACGGCCTTCTGAAGAACGTGAACGGAAAGACCTCAATGATCAAAAAAGATACCATGATACCCGCGGGGATAAGCGATCTTATCATTTCCCGCATCGATAAACTTGAGACCGAAGTGCGCAGGGGAGTTGTGGACGCATCGGTACTGGGCCTCGAATTTTCGCTAAAGGTGCTCTCCGAGATGCTCCGCATGAGGAATATTAAAAGCCTTCTTGCAGGCGGGGAGAACGAGAATATCTGGCGTCCCGCATCCGAACTGAACTACATCTTCCATCACGCGCTGATCAAGGATGCCGTGTATGGCACACAATTAAAGAAAACGTTAAGATCGCTCCACCTTCTTGCAGGGAAGGCCATGGAGAAAGTACACCGCGGAAATACGGCTCCCATCGCCGCCATTCTGGCCCATCACTTTTCCGTGGCCGACCTTAAGGAAAAAACCCTTCATTATCTCTTCGATGCCGCGATCTATGCAAAGAGCAATTACTGGAACGATAGCGCCATGAAGTACTTCGACGAGTGCATGAAATATACGGATGATCCGGAGAGGATGATGTGCATCCTCCACAATAAAGGCGAGATCCTCGTTTCAATGGCAAGATATGCGGAGGCGACGGAAATATATTCTAATGCCTTTAAGATCGCGGAAAGATCCGGCAACAACATATACCTCGGAAAGCTGAGCAACGGCCTGGGAGACATTGCCTGGCGCCGGGGAGATTTCAAAAAAGCCCAAAAATACCTTGACAGCTCATTCAAGTATTTCAAATCGGGAAAAGACCGGTCCGGCGAGGCTTCCGTGAACGGTACGTTCGGAAATATCGAATTATCAAGAGGTAATCTCAAACAGGCGATGGCGAATTATAAAAAGTGGAGCGATTATGCGAAGGGGAATGACCTGCCGATGTACATAAAAGCGCTTAATAATATCGGCATTGTCCATACAAGAATGGGGGCCTATGACAAAGCAAAAGAATGTCTTACCGAAACGCTGAGACTAGCCGAGCAGACAAAGAACAGGCATATGCAAAGTTATGCCTACGGGAATATCGGAGTGATCTATTACCATAAAGGCCTGATGAGGGACGCATTGAAATACTTCAAGCTCTGGCTGGACCTATCTCGCGAAATATACGAATACTCAAGCCAATTGACCGTATTAGGGAATCTGGGAACCGTGTATAATAACCTGAGAAGGTTTAAAACGGCCCTTAAATACCACACCAGACAATATGATCTTGCGCTCAAAGTGGGAAATATGGAAAGCCAGGCCATGGCCCTCGGGAATATCGGAGTGATCGAATGGCAGCAGGGGAAATTGAGATCCGCCAGAGAATACTATCAGAAACAGATCGAACTCTCCGAGAAGCATGGCTTTACAAATATGTACGGCCGAGCGCTGGGGAATCTCGGCCTTGTTCTCAGCGATCTTGAAGATCATGCGTCCGCGGAAAAATGCTATTTGAAAAAACTTGAGATAAACAGGGAACAGAACAATAGAGGCAGCGAAGCGCTCACATGCTGCTTTTTGGGAAATCTTTACAGGAAAACGGGAAAGACGGAAAAGGCGCTGGAATTCTTCGATAAAGCGATCGGGATAAATACGGAAATAGGCGCAACAGCACCCCTGGGAGACAGTTATAAGGATCTGGCAAAAGTATATAAAAAGCAAGGCGATCTTGAAAAGATGCGGGAGTGTATTTTAAAAGCGATTGATGTATTGGAAAAAGCGAATATTTCGGAAAAATTATTCGAACCCCTTGTCATGAAATACGAATTGGAATACAAAGAGGATCCCCGCCGCTCCGAAGCGAATCTGAAAAATATGCTGAAAAAATATAAAAAGAACACAGAAAAAGGAATGATATACCACCGGCTGTTCCTTTTGACAAAGAAGAGAGTATACGGAGAAAAAGCGCTCGATATCTTCCTCGTTATCATAAAAACAAGAGAAGAAAAAGAATATTTAAAAACCATTTCAGAGATCAAAGCCAAACTAAAAAAATATAGAACGTAAAAATCTGCGATAAAAGGCAAAGATAAATTAAACGCTTCCACCCTCGGCCTTGTTTCAATGCTTAATTTAAATATTTTAATGCAATAAAATCATTGAAAAAATCGGCGAAAAGTGTTAAAATTCCCTTTATTCAGAAGAGGTGAGTAATGAACATACTCGTTACCGGCGGAGCCGGTTTCATCGGAACGAATACGGTGGAAAGGTTCGCGAAAAAAGCCGAAAAGATAGTTGTATTGGACGATCTTTCAAGAAAAGGCACGATGACCAATCTGACTTATCTGAAGGAGAATATAAAAAACCTCGTTTTTGTAAAGGGAAGCGTCGCGGATTTCGACAAGGTCCTTTCCGTCTATAAAAAGTACAGGTTCGGGATTGTTTTCCATCTTGCCGCGCAAGTTGCGGTAACAACATCGGTGACGGACCCGAGAACCGATTTCGAGGTCAATGCGCTTGGCGCCTTCAATATGCTCGAAGGGGCCAGACTGACGGGGCAGAAACCCGTGATGCTGTATTCCTCGACGAACAAGGTCTACGGCGGCATGGAAGAAGTTGCCATCATCAAAAAAGACAAAAAGCATTACGGGTACAGGGATTTCCCGAAAGGCATTTCCGAGGATTTCCCCCTCGATTTCCATTCTCCGTACGGCTGTTCGAAGGGCACGGGAGATCAGTATTTTATCGATTATGCTAGGATATACGGGTTCAAGACGGTCGTTTTCAGACAATCCTGCATTTACGGCGACCATCAGTGGGGCAATGAGGACCAGGGCTGGGTGGCCCACTTTCTCATCTCGGCGATCAAGGGAAGGAAGATATCAATATACGGCGACGGCCTTCAAGTGCGCGACATACTCTATGTGCGGGACCTTGTGGACCTCTACGAGGCCGCGGTCTGCGATATAGGAAAAGTAAGCGGAAAAGCGTTCAATGTCGGTGGCGGGCCCGGGAACGTGATCTCCCTTCTCGAGTTTCTGGACATTCTCGAGGACCTTACCGGGAAAAAGGTGAAATACTCTTTCGGGAAATGGCGCCCCGGCGACCAGAAGGCGTATATATCCAATATCGCGAAAGTGAAAAGGACGCTCGGCTGGGAACCTAAATACGGCAAGAAAAGGGGTATCGCCAAACTGTACGGATGGCTCATCGACAATAAGGGGAAACTCAAATGAAATACCTTGTAACGGGCGGCGCGGGCTTTATCGGATCAAATCTTTCAAGATACCTCATCAAAAAAGGCGCGAGGGTTTGCGTGCTGGACGATCTCTCTACCGGGCTCTTCGAGAACATCCGGGACCTCGAGCATCATAAGGACTTCGAGTTCATCCTCGATTCGATCCTCAATTTCGAGATCCTTGAAAAAGCGGTCAAGAAATGCAATGCGATATTCCACCTTGCCGCCGCAGTCGGCGTTGAATACATCATCAACAATCCTTTGAGATCGATCGAGGTGAACGTACAGGGAACGGAAAATGTGCTGAAGCTTGCCAATAAATACAAGAAACCGGTTCTTCTGGCATCTACCTCCGAGATATACGGAAAGAACGAAAAGGACCAGCTCCACGAGGAGGATAACAGGATACTCGGCTCCACGACGATCTCGAGATGGAGCTATTCGAATACGAAAGCGCTGGACGAGTTCCTTGCCCTTGCATATTATCGCGAGAAAAAACTCCCCGTTGTGATCGTGCGGCTCTTCAATACGACGGGGCCGGGGCAGGTCGGGGATTACGGAATGGTAGTGCCCCGCTTCATCAAGCAGGCGCTTTTAAATAAACCCATCACGATATACGGCAACGGGAAACAAACGAGATGTTTCACTCACGTGAAAGATGTGGTGAGAGCGCTTTTCGATCTCCTCTCGGACGAGAAATCCGCAGGAAAGATCTTCAATGTGGGCAATCCCGAAGAAGTAACGATAAAAGAACTTGCGGAGAAAGTAAAGAAGGCTACGGGGTCAACATCCGAGATCATCTTCATCCCGTATGAAAAAGTGATGGGCCCGAATTTCGAGGATATGAAAAGAAGGGTACCGGATATAAAGAAGATAGGCAAACAGATCGGCTGGAAACCGACCCTGAACCTCGACCATATAATCAAGGACATCATAGAACATCAGGAAAAGGGAGAATAGGGAGAACGATATGAAAATAACGGTGACGGGCGGCGCGGGTTTCATCGGTTCGCATCTGACCGACCTTCTTGTCGGGAAAGGGCACGATGTGCTGGTCGTGGATTCGCTCGAAAAACAGGTCCATCTCGGGAAAAAACCCGGCTACCTGAACAGGAAGGCGAAGTATATCTTCGAGAAGGCCGAAAATCCGGAAGCAATGAAAAAATATCTTCCGCGCACCGACATACTCATACATCTTGCAGCGCTGGTCGGCGTGGGTCAATCGATGTATCAGATCAAAAAGTATATGGCCGGCAATACCCAGGCCACGGCAAAAATACTGCAGTATATCTCGGAGAACAAACACGGCTTGAAGAAGATCGTCGTTGCCTCTTCGATGTCGATATACGGCGAGGGCGCTTATAAATGCCCTCAGCACGGCGCGGTCTATCCCAGGCTCCGGGATGAACGGGATCTTGCGCGCGGCGACTGGGAGATGAAATGCCCGGTCTGCGGGAAAGCCGTTGCCGCCGCTCCCACGAACGAGGACAAACCCCTCTACCCCACGTCCATATATGCGATAAGCAAAAGGGACCAGGAGGAAATGACGCATTCGGTCGGTTCCGCATACGGCATCCCGACTGTAGCGCTGAGATTTTTCAATGTTTACGGCGAGCGGCAGGCTCTTTCAAATCCGTATACAGGCGTTCTGGCCATTTTCGCCTCAAGGCTTCTGAACGGCAATTCCCCGTATATTTTCGAGGACGCCGAACAGACGAGGGACTTCATCTATGTGAAAGACCTTGCCCGGGGAATATATCTTGCGGCGCTGAAGGCAGAGGGGAATTCATCGATAAATCTCGGCTGCGGGAGGCCGGTCTCCGTCAAAAGAGTGGCCGGGGCTCTGAGGGACGCACTTGCACCGGCGGTGAAGATCGAGATAGCGCGGAAATTCAGAAAGGGCGATATCAGGCATTGCTATGCCGATGCGGCCCTTGCGGAGAAGGTCATCGGTTTCAAGACGGGAACATCGTTCGAAGAAGGCATCGGAACATATCTTGAATGGCTGAAACACCAGAAGGCGGCCGACGGCTTCGAAAAAGCGGCAAGAGAACTGAAAGCAAAGGGGCTTGCCTGATGGGTTCTCCCCTCTCTCTCATTAAATTCACGGATGAGGACATCGTTTCCATAATAGACGGGATCGCCGCCGGCGCAAAGAACATTTTTCTTTACATGAACGGGCACAGACGGATAGAGATGCCCTATATACCGGTCCCGGGCTACAGGCAGATCATCTATTTCTTTAAAAGGGATCCGGAACTTGCGGGATATTTTCAAGAGGAGCTTGCCGATCCGGAAAAAAATATCATGCAACTCAAGGACGCATATATCATGCTCAACTATTCGGGGGACATCAAGGCCATGAAAGAGCTTTATCCATGCCTTCCCGCGGATTTCATATTAAAAAGAGCGCTCGGGAATTCGGAAGAGTTCGGGATTATGGCAAGAAATCTGGAAAAGGTCATTAACTCCAATAAAAGATACGACCCCCTCAAGGGAAGCCGTATCGTAAAAGCGCTTCTCGATCTGGCAAGGAACGCGAACAAGATAAGGGAGATATGGAAAAAAATAAAAGAACGGTCCTGACCGTTCTCGCGCTTTTTCTCGCCGTTTCCTGCGCGGGTCCCGGAACGGCCGTGAAACGGGCGCGCACGACCCTCTCCGGATTAAATGACCTTCCCGGCGACACGGAGAAGCTCGGAGCGCTGGCCTCGATAAGGTCGGAACTCGGCCCTTATGTGGAAAAGGGCGCAAGGAACGAAGAGGCCTATATCGTATATATAAATATGCTCTACGAAACGGCTCTTCTCGAGCCCGGGAACCGGAAAGATCATTACGGGAATGCCTCCTTGACCGCGCTTCTTTGGAAAAAGGTATTTCCGGGCAGCGTGATCGCCAATTATTATATAGCCAAATCGCTTTATCTTACCGAATCGAAAGAACCCGAAGTGATAAAAAAAATAACCGGGAATGCGCTTTTTGCCGCGAAGAACCTCCCGGCTGAAAAATTCAGTGCGGAAATAGCGGAATTGAAGGATATTCTGGAGGATCTTGATCCCGTACATTAAAATATTCCTCATCGTCTCCGTCTTCATCTGGATGTCCGTTAAAAAAAAGCCGCTTTTCCTTACGCTTCTTTCCCTCACCCTTCTTCTCGGGATCTTTTTCCTGCCCCCGAAAGAGATACTGGCCGGCATCTTCCGCGGGACTTTCTCGGGCGGCACATTGAACCTTGTTCTTCTTATTTGGATTACAGTTAGTTTTACCGCCCTGATAGACGAAGGCAGGACGATCGAGCAGGCGAGCCTTATTCTGAACGGCTCATCCGCTTCCCCCGCATTCATACTTCCGGTCTTTCCCGCGATAATCGGCCTCTTCCCGATGCCGGGCGGAGCCCTGGTATCCGCTCCGATGCTGGAAAAACTGGCAGAAGATAAAAAGATCGCGCCAGAATCGAAGGCTGTGGTCAATTTCTGGTTCAGACATCTGTGGGAGCCGATATGGCCCCTGTACCCGGGCATCATTCTGATGATGGGATATTTCGACCTTTCGGTGGGGCAGGTGTTCGCCAAACAATTCTTCTTAACCCTTCTTTCCATTGCCGGCGGTATCGCCTTTCTTCTTTTGCCTCAGGCGAAGAACCTGCCCGCAAAAAAAGGGAATGGGCCATTCCCTCTCCTCCGGCTTCTCGGGGAGCTCTGGCCCGTAATACTTCTTGTGGCCGGCGTCCTTCTCATCCCCAGCGGCCCCCTTTATCTTTCCATCCTTCTCATACTTATTTCGGTAATGTATTCCGTCCTGAAAAAACTCGAGATGAAGAAAATATACAATGCAATGAAAAGAGGTTTCTCCCTGAAACTTCTCGCGCTCATCCCCATTATCTTCATATTCAAATACTATGTGGAACATTCCGGATTGAAGGAGGCGATAGAAGCCGTTATAACGGGGTCTAATTTTCCCCTGGACCTCGTGATCTTTACGGTGCCGTTCATTTTCGGGATGCTGTTCGGGCTCACGATCGCGTTCATCTCGATGTCGGTGCCGCTTCTGATGTCCTTCCTTGTACCGGAACCGGGAAGCGTGAACACATATTATACCACGCTTCTTTTCCTCGGCGGCTATGCCGGAATACTTTTCTCTCCGATGCATCTGTGCCTGCTTCTTTCCAAGGAATATTTTAAGGCCTCTCTTTTCAAGATATATCTCAAGATGCTTGCGCCGGGCGCGGTGCTCATCGCCGCGGGATACCTTCTGAACGTGCTTTTAAACAAGTGAGAGACGGGGCGAAGCGCAGTGAAGAGTTGATAGTTGATAGTTGAGAGTGGATAGTTGTGAGAAAAGCAGGGAAGAGAGAATAATAAAATAACAATTATACGGTTGTCCGGTTAACGTGTTGACGTAGCAACGCCCCAGGATTAACGGGTTAAAAAGAAGTGAACAGCGAACAGTGAACAGTGAAAAGAGTTGAGAGTTGAAAGTTAAGAGTTGAAAGTTGGTCGAAACGAAGTGAAAAGCGAAGAGTGAAAAGAGATAAAAGAGGTTAGAGGCTGGAGGCTAGAGGATAGGGGCGAAATGAAGGGAACAATGAGTAGTGAACAATAATAAATAAATAGTGAAAAAAAAATTGAAAATCCGCAGTGGCAGGATCAAGAATATAGAAAAGAAAGTTTAGATCAGAGCTTGGGTCCGGAATTGCAGAGAGAACCTTTGAGCCGGTTCATCTTCACGGAAAAATCATTATCGGTGAGCTGAAGTTTCTCGATCTTTCTCACCGCATTGATCACGGTAGTATGGTCCTTGCCTCCGAACTCGCTGGCGATCGCGGGATATGAAAGATTGAGAAGTTTTTTCATGAAATACATGGCCACCTGTCTCGGGATAAGGATATTCCTGGTCCTTTTTGTGGATGTGATCTCCGATAAGCGCACATCGAAAAAGGCCGCGGTCTCTTTGAGTATCACATCGATATTGAGCGTATTGGTCGGGAACATATCCCGCAGCAGCTCCCGGATCTCGTCAAGCGTCATCTTTTTACCGAGAAGTTTCTCGCGTACGGATATCCTCTTTATCGATGTGATAAGATCGCGTACATTGCTTTTTATATTCTGCGAGAGGAAATAGGCGCAATCGCTTTCAAGGGAGACGGCATACTCGGACATCCTTTTTGTGAGTATCGAGATCTTGTCGACCTCGGTAGGTGATGTTATCTCCACGGATTGGCCGGAACCGAAACGGGAAAGAAGGCGCTCTTCGATATCCCGAAGTTCCGATATCGGCCTGTCCGCCGTGAACACGATTGCCTTTGAGCGGTTGTACAGGTTATTGAACAGGTGGAAGAACTGCTCCTGCATCCCGAACTTTCCAGTGATGAAATGAATGTCGTCCACGAAGAACATATCGAGGCACTCGTACTTCTCCTTGAACACGTGCATCTCTTTGCTGTTGATCGCCCGGATCCAGTCATTGGTGAACCCTTCCATTGTGGTGTAGCCGACCTTGAGATCGGGATATTTGCCGCGAACGTGATTTCCGATGGCCTGTATGATATGGGTTTTTCCGAGGCCGACGCCGCCGTATATGAAAAGCGGGTTGATCGCGCTGTCGGTGAAATTATCGGCAAGATGCCTTGCATAGCTCACGGCGATCTCGTTGAAGGAACCGACGGCAAGCTTCTCGAAATTGTATTCCGGGTTGAAATAGAAATCGCCGGGCCTTTCCTTGATCGTTTTAATATAAGAAGCAAGATCGTATCCGCCCTTCTGCGCGGCGCCGGTCTTGGTGATCTTGAAGGCGACGGAGATATCCTTCCCAAGACAGTCCTTTGCCGAACCCAGGATTGCATCCCTGTAATTATTGTCGATCCAATCCCGCTTGAACAGAGTGTCTACGCCAAGTTCCAGGCTGTTGTCGCCGAGAGTTAAAAGTTCGATCCCCGAGAACCACAGTCCGAACACGCTTGTGCCGAGCCTCTCTTCGATACCCTTCTTGATTAAAGTCCAGATTCGTTCCTTATCCATAAATACAAAGGCTATTATACCAAATTTTCATTTTAAGTAAAGGGTTTGCCGCTAATGTTGTTTTCATCTTCCGAGTATTTATATCCGATATTGAAGATCCGTTCAAGAGGATATCAAGAAAAAAAAACATCGAATAAAAAAGAAGTTAAATATGGAGTCGATATAAATCATAGTATATTCGAGAAATTATTTTTATAGCCCTTTCCGGGCCATCCTTATAAATAGGCGATTATTGGGAGCATTTTTACTCTGTGGAAAACCTGTGGAATAGATTTTAAAAACTGTGGATAATATCAGAATGTAATCCAACATATAAGAAGATACCCCGGTTTTTAGTTAATTTTTTAGATGTGTAAATCTAAATATAAAAAGCCGTCCATTCGAAATAATCAGTGTAAATGCTCTTTTATTCGGGATAATATTTTTTCTTCCGAAATGCCGGCGGCATCGTAAAGGCTTTGCGACGTTCCGGAATAGAAATATCGCCCAATGCCGAGATTGATCACATTCCCTTTATTGATGAGGATCCGCGATAACATTGCGCCGAGGCCGGAGAGTACATTGTGATCCTCGGCGGTTACGATTAGCTTATATCCTTCGAACATGTGCGAATGATCCGGCGACAGCATGAGCGGTGTTGCGGTATGCATCATCCCGGCATCGATGCCATTATTTCTTAAAAGATCGCAAGCGCGCTGACAGATGCCCGCTGTCTGCCCGGTGGAAACCAAAAGCACATCATGCCCCTCACGGATGAGATCGATGCCGCCCGGGGCGAATTGATATTCAGCGCCGTAAAAAGGCTCTCCGTCCTCTCTTGTTACCGGAAGAAGCTTTGAGCGGCCCATTGCGACGATCTTGTTCCCGTAGTGAGAGAACACATATTCCATGATATGCTGTGTCTGGTTGAAATCAGCCGGAAGGAAAAGTTTCGTTCTGAAAAGATTTGCGGCAAGGCCTATATAATCTATCGACTGGTGTGTCTTCCCGTCCTCTCCGACATCTATTCCCACATGGGTGGAAATGATATTGAGGTTGGCCTCGTTTATATCGTTCAGGCGGAGCTGATTGTATGTCTCCGCGATATTGAACATGCCGAAATCGGCCCAGAAAACATTGATCCGCCGGTCCCTCGAAAGCGCGCCCGCCGCGGTTGCGATATTGTGCTCCATTACGCCCGCCTCGAAGAACCTGTTCGGGAAATTTTTTGCAAAACCGTCGGTCTTGACGGACCCGGAAAGGTCGCAATCGAATACGGCGATATCGGGGTTCAGCACGCCGGCCTTCGATAAGTAGCTCCCGAAACTGCCCCTGTTGTCCGCCGCGTCTTTCTTATAATCCTTCGGCGGCTTTTTAAAAGGCCGTTCCTCTTCCTTGGCCGGCATATTCCCGTGAGAGAATTTCGCGTTCTTTCTTATTGCGGAATATTTTTCGATCACGGGCTCGACCCCGAGATATTTACATGCGGTCCCGTACTCTTCTTTCGTCAGGGCCTTTCCATGGTAGTCGTGTTTGCCCTCCATGAAATCGATGCCTTTGCCCATCACGGTCTCTGCAATGATGAGATAGGGTGCGCTCCCGTCCTCCTGCGCGCTTTGTATCGCCCCGTTTATTTTCTCCAAATCATGCCCGTCCGCAGTTATAACCTTCCATCCGTCCGCTTCGTAATTGCGGGTTATATCCACGTTCATTACATTCTCCGTCCGCCCGGATATCTGGATATGGTTCCTGTCGATCAGGGCTATGATATTGTTGAGACGGTGCTGCTTTGCGAATTTGCGCGCTTCGGCAACCTGTCCTTTTGCCTGTTCGGCATCCCCCATCACGACATAAACAAATCCCTCTTCGTTCATTATCTTCTTCGAAAGCGCAAAACCGCATCCTGCGGAAAGACCCTGTCCGAGATTGCCCGTGGACCAGGGAATGCCTTCAAGATGATTCTCGATATGTCCTTCATAAGGGGAGCCGGTAAGACGGAAATACGCTATCGCATCATCAAGGGGGATGACGCCTAAATGGCCGAGCACAACATAAACTCCAGGCGCAATATGCCCGTTGGATACGATCACGGGATCCGTTTTTCCGTTCGCAGCACCCCAGCCGGCAGCTCTGTAAGAGGCGAAAAGAATATCCAGGGAAGACATTGAGCCGCCCGGGTGTCCGGAGGCCGAAAGGGTGGTCATGGTAAGGATGTCCAGAATGGCCTTCTTATTCAGGTCTTGCGCGTTCATTTGGCTTCCCTCTTGAGTTTACCGGAAACAGCGGAGAATACTCCGTCACAGCCTTTTTGGATCTCGGCGCAGGCGGCCTCGGATTCTTTCTTGAAGGAATCCTTCATTGCCGCATCTTCGAGCGACGGGAGATTGATGAGAACGTTCAGAAGCGCTCCTTCTGCGGCGGCTTTCAGCATAGAAGCGGCAACTGCGGCATCGGATATCGAATTGGCATTCCCTATGCCGGCGATCTTTTCAGTGAGCGGCAAAACCTCTTGAAGTTTCCGGAGCAGTTCAAGAGGGGATCTTGTTATATTCACGGCGCATGAAAGTATTTTTGCATCCCGCGCCTTTTTCTCTTCCTCGCTCCCCTTGGGAAGTCTTCTTGCCGCCATGAATTCATTGAAAAGTTCCGTATCGGTATCAACGATCTTCATAAGATCGGCCTTGAGCGCCTGAGCCTTGATCGCGAGCTCCTCAACAGATGAAAAGTGTTCCTCATAACCCTTCTTTCCGAATGTGAGGGAAGCCACCATAGAAACGAGCGCAGCGGCAAGAGACCCTGCTAAAGCAGCAACGGAACCGCCGCCGGGCGCCGGCGATGAAGAGGAAAGTTCGTCCGCAAAAGCTGCGAGACTCATTGATGTGAGAATGCCTTTTTTCGAGATCTTGTATTCAATAACTTTTTCGTTAAGATCGAACGGGTACAATTCGCCGAGTCCGAGCGACTTGACCGCGATCTTAAGAACCTCCCTTTCGGGCATTGCCGTGAACTCCCCCTGTTTTTTCAGGTAATATTCCCCGGCCTCCTTCAATGCGCCGAGCGGGATCAGCCCGACCAGTTCCGATCCCGTGATCCTTATGCCGTACTTCTCGGCTACACTGCAGGCAGTGTCGAAAAGCTTCCAAAGCGGGGTTACTTTATAATTGATAAGGTTGACTGAGATCTGAGCCCGCTCATATTCATCGATATACCACCCTACGGCGCGTACGGCCTTTAAAAGCCCGGGCTTGTCCTTCGTTCCTTTCTCCCTGATCTCTTTGGCGATCTTATCGGCAAGTTTTACATTCTTCGAATTAAGGTTGAGATTATAGGCTATAAGGAACTCCCTTGCCCCCACAGCCGTTGCGCCGGTCACGGGATTGAATTCCGCGGGTCCGAAATCAGGTTTCCACTTCGGGTCCTTCATTTTTTCTCCCATGCCTTCATACTCTCCCTCGCGGATATTGGCAAGGGACCTCCGTTCCTCACAGGAAGCTGAATATTCGTAAAGGTAGACAGGGATCTTCAATTCCTTGCCTATGCGCTCGGCTAACTTTCTGGAAAGCGCCACGGTCTCCTCCATCGTCATGCCGGCGACCGGAATAAAGGGACAAACATCGGTAGCTCCCATCCTCGGATGCGCGCCGGTATGCCCCCGCATATCGATCGATTCAGAGGCTTTTTTTACCGCGAGAAATGCCGCTTCGGCTACGGCCTCGGGTTCGCCGACAATAGTCACGACCGTTCTATTGGTAGCGGCGCCGGGATCCACGTCAAGAAGAAAGGCCCCGGATACGGCCTTAATGACGGATTTTATCGCTTCGATCTTGCTAAGGTCCCTGCCCTCTGAAAAATTAGGCACGCATTCAACGATCTTGCTCATATCAACTCCTTTTGAAGAACAACGTTTTATCTTAACAAATATTGATGAAAAAGTAAAGAGAGCAGAGCGGCAAGGCCGCAGTGTGAAGTGTGGAGTGTGAAGTGGATAATAGAAAAACAATTAAACAGTTATCCGGTTAACGGGTTAAAGTGTTAACGGGTTCAAATAAGGAATGATAAATTTATTAACTCGTTAACTCTAAGACAAGCCTCTTGTCAACTCGCAATAAAATAACTCTTTTATGAACACTATTGCACTATGCACTTTGCACTAAGCACTGAACAAGCGAAGCGCGGTGTGGAGTGTGGAGTGTGAAGTGTGAAGTGTGGAGTGTGATAAGGAATATAATCCATATAATTATTCATTTTTCATTTACTTAACTATCAACTCTCAACTTCTTCTCATTCTCAATTATCAATTCTCAATTCATTTATACTATTCACTGTTCACTATTCGTTATTCCCTGCTTCTAACCCGTTAACACGTTAACCCTTTAACTGTGTAATAAAATAATGGGCATTCTTATTGTTCACTGTTCACTACGGCTTTACCTCCCCGTTTTAACATATATGCGCTCAGGGTTTTTTATTCAAGAGCATACATTTGAAACTTACGCGGCTTTAATTAAGTAATGAAAAGGAAAAATTTGCTTTATTTGAAAAAAATACTATAATACTTTTTTGGAGTATATTTATGAAGAAAAGTATACTGATGATCGCCGGCGGCATCCTGATAGCGGTGGGTTTGCTGTTGTTATACCTTGGTCAGGCGCCGCTTCCGTCCATTCTTATCGTTATTGGCTATATTCTGTTCTCTATCGGCCTTATTCCCTCCAAAGAAGAGAAAGATGATAAAGCGGCCAAAAGCTAAAAAGAAAACATTCGCACTGGAACTTCTCGATGCCATAGTTTCGGCGTTCCTGATCGCCCTTTTGATCAGGTCTATTTTCATTGAGGTGGCGATGATCCCGTCGTCTTCGATGGAAGATACCCTGCTCGAGAAAGACCAGCTTTTCGTGGACAAGTTCATGTACGGGATCAGCATTCCGTTCACGAAGATCAAGATACATATAATGGATAAAAGAACGCCGAAAAGAGGGCAGATAATAGTGTTCATCCCGCCCGATTATTCCAAAAGCGATAAACCCCTTTTCGTGAAACGCTGCATGGGGGTTCCGGGCGATGAGATCCGCATGGAGAATAATATTCTCTATGTGAACGGAAAGAAGCTCGGCGAGAGCTATCTGAAGATCGAACCGGCGAAAAGGGCTCTTTTCAAGGATTGGCCGTTCTCCGAGAAGGGATACTATACATTTTACAGGGAAGACCTTTCACGGACAAGGGACGCCATACCCTCCGGCTGGCCTCCGGAAGGTGCCGCATATATCCTTCCCGAGGGATATTATTTTATGATGGGCGACCACAGGAGCGATTCCTACGACTCCCGTTTCTGGGGTCCCGTGCCGAGAAGGAATATCATCGGCATCGCCCGCTTCAGGTTCTTTCCTTTTGACAGAATCGGTTTTATAAAATAAAATACAGGAGCGCATTATGATACGCAACAAGAAGAATGTGATCTTTTCATCCGAGTCGGTGACGGAGGGTCACCCGGATAAAATTGCCGACCAGATCTCAGATGCGATACTTGACGAACTTATCGCGCAGGACAAGAATTCCAAGGTAGCAGTTGAAACGCTTGTTACTACGGGCATATGTTTCATCGCCGGAGAGGTAACGACATCCGCCTATGCCGATATCTTCGATATAGCCAAAGGCGTCATCAAGATGATCGGTTATACGAAAGAAGAATACGGCTTCTGCGATGACACCGTCGGTATCGTGACCAGCATCAAGAAACAATCGCCGGATATCGCGATGGGCGTTGAGAAAGACGATCAGGGCGCAGGAGACCAGGGTATGATGTTCGGTTTCGCAACGAATGAAACGGATGACCTGATGCCTATGCCGATCTATCTTGCCCATAAGCTGACCAAAAGACTTGCCTATGTCAGAAAGGAAGAGGCCAATCTCATCCCGTATCTCAGGCCTGACGGAAAATCACAAGTGAGCGTAAGATATGAGAACGGCCAGCCTAAAGAGGTCACCGCCGTCGTTATCTCCACGCAGACGGACGATGTGGACATTAAAAAGATACGGAACGATGTGCTTGAATATGTGATCAAACCGGTGATCCCCGATAATATGAGAACGAAGGAAATGAAGGTATTCATCAACCCGACGGGCAGATTCATAATCGGCGGACCCGTAGGGGATACAGGCCTTACCGGCCGCAAGATCATAGTTGATACATACGGCGGCCTCGGTCTTCACGGCGGAGGCGCTTTCTCGGGCAAAGACCCCTCCAAGGTCGACCGCTCTGCAACCTATATGGCGCGCTATATCGCCAAGAACATCGTTGCCGCGGGACTTTCTGATATCTGCGAAGTCCAGCTCGCATATGCGATCGGCGTTTCCGATCCCGTTTCGTTCATGGTCAATACATACGGCACCGAAAAAGCCGATCCCGCGAAAATAGAGAAAATCGCGCGCGAGATATTCCCGATGAAACCCAAAGAGATCATCAAGCATCTTGATCTTCTCAGGCCCATATACATGCATACCGCAGCTTACGGACATTTCGGCCGCACCGGCGACGAAAGAAAAGTTCACTTTAAAAATAAAGAGCTCAACGGATTTACATGGGAAGCGACGGACCTGGTCAAAGAATTGAAGAAACACTTCAATATGTAATACGGGGAAGGGGATGAAAAAAGTATTTTATTTATTCTTCGCGGGCTTCATTATCATGATGATCTTTTCCGGCTGCCGGACACAGGAAGGCGTGATAGCGTACATAGGAAAAGAAAAGATCTATTTAAGCGATCTCAAGGCATGGTTCGATCCGGGAAAATACGATTTTTACACGAAACTTACGCCCGAATATAAAGCAAAAGTGCTCGAGAACGCGTACAAACTGACCAAGGCGCATAAACTCATCTATATGCTGGCCAAGGAAAGCAAAGTGCCTGCCGAAAAGAACGAGCAATATACGCTGTTCGTCAAGAATTTCGAACAGGAAAGAAAACCGTTCCTTCTGAATTTCGGGATACCCGAGAAGGACATTGACAGAATGCTCTGGGAATACTGGGTGCAAAAGGAATATGTGGAAAAGATCATTAAACCGCAGATCACATATACGGAAGACGACATCAAAGCGTATTATGAACAGGTGAAGCACATCTACTTCACGGTGAAACCGTTCATAAAGGCCAATAAAATTGCGGTGAAATTGGCCGGCGCGGAACCTGCGGACATAAAAACGTTCATCGGTTCTGCCGTAAAGAAGAATAAGAACGACTATGAGAAGGTAAAGGCGGCGCTTGTAGATAAATACGGCGAGAACGCATATGAGATCACAGACCAGATGTTCAGCCAGGATTTTCTGAAGGAGATCTTCGAGAAAAGCCTGCCGGAGCTCGAGAATATCTTCAAAACGGACAAGAACAGGTTCACGGAGAGCTATGAACGCAATGATGAGGTATTCACTTTCTTCATCCTCGACAAACAGACAGAAAAACGCACCACGCCGTATGAAGAGGCTAAAAATCTTGCCGTAGAGAACTATATCAATACGAATATC
Organism: uncultured bacterium; assembly: GCA_937863565.1. Lineage (GTDB taxonomy): Bacteria > AUK180 > AUK180 > AUK180 > AUK180 > CALMGJ01. Next base: position 222,988 of record CALMGJ010000011.1, read on the forward strand.
GGAGTGATAGTCGAGGAAAAGCAGAACGAGTTCATGAAAAAACACAAAGAGAGGATCATTGTGGAGGACCTGGTCGCTGTCTTCCAGTAAGATGCAGGGCCACGAACACTATCACGGCGGAATAAAAGGCGGCAGCCTTCTTTTCGTAATAATATTCAATCTGATCATTACGGCGGCCGAGGCGGCGGGCGGCCTCATTTCCGGAAGTTACGCGCTTCTATCCGACGCGCTCCATAATTTCACAGACGTATGGTCTATAGTTCTTTCCTATGCCGCTATCCGCATCAAGGCAAGGGAGAAGAATGAAAAAAGCACATTCGGATACGGCCGTATAGAAGTGATCGCCGCTTTCATGAATACGTCAGCCCTCATCATCGCAGCGGCTTTTCTGCTCTTTGAGGGCATCAGAAGATCGCTTCATCCCGAACCGGTCCGGGCAGGTCTTATGATCGCAATAGCGGTAATAGGGCTCTTCGGCAATCTGTTCTCTATATTGATACTCGGAAAACATGCGCGCGAAGGAATGAATATCCGCTCCGCTTTCCTGCATCTGCTTGCAGATACGCTGTCATCCGTCGCGGTTGTCCTCGGGGGAGTGCTCATCAAGATCTTCGGTATTATCGCGATAGACGGCATTATGGCGATCGGGATATCGTTTTTCATCTTCATCGAAGCGGCCGGGATATTCAGGCAGGCCTTCAATATTCTCATGCAGTCCGCGCCTGTCGGAATAAGCATTGCAGATATCAGATCAGATATCGAAGCGCTTCCGCAGGTTAAAGAAATGCATCACATCCACCTGTGGCAATTGGATGATGAAAGGATATTTCTTGAAGCGCATATAGAGGCAGACTGCGATATTACGCTTCTGGAAAGCAACGGTATCAGGAAGGCGGCCGGAAAGATACTGAAGAATAAATACGGTATTTCCCATATAACGCTTCAGATAGAATACGGACCCTGTCCGGACAGATCGGGATCCGGAACGGATGCGGCCCCCTCCTAATCCGATCCCTTTAAGGCCAACTCCCTGACAGCCCTGTCGATCACGGCCAGATCGGCAAAACGGTACTTCTCGAAATCGACCTCAAGATAATAATAATCCCCCCGGTAGATCCTCTCCAGGGAATCTTCAATATCCCTTTTTACACCCTCTCCTGCAGGCAGAAGGTCAAGGACATCTTTGAGCGTGTACCCGAGAAGGTCTTTATTCAAAAAGAGGCCTGCGAACTCACGGAAGGATACATTTAGGTTGGCATAAAAAAGCCTGTAATCCTTTTCTCCGACAAGCCCGTACCTGTCCTTGATCCCTTTCCATATCCGCAGGTAATCCACCGGTTTTTGCCTTTTTGAAAGACGGATGATGATATAGACCGCTGCCAAGATGAAAACTATTGCGAGCGCAGCAAAAAAGAAAACGGCATAAGAAGGTTCGATCGCCCGTATGTCGCGCAGCCCGTCAGCCATTCCGCGCCCGCTCCCCGAATAATTTCCGGATCAGAAGAAGCGGATCGTCCGCCGTAGATGCTCTGAGAAAAGACGGGCGTACGGCATTGAAATCACGCTTCAATTTTTCCGTGAACTCCGCCTCGATACCGAGAGCCTCTTTATAGGATACGGCGCCCCGTCCGTCCGAAAAGGGCAGAGAACTGCGGATCGCGGCGGGGATATCCCCGATATGGGTAATATAGATCCCGATCACATCCGCCATACTGCGCATAAATCGCATTTGCCCGCTCTTAAAATCCCAGCCGCGGAAATCGGATATGATAAAAACGATATAGTGTTTCCTGATGTGCAGAAGCGCTTTTTTAAAAACGGTCCCCCAATCCGGCACGCTCTCGGCTCCCCCGGCAGTGAACGATTTTTCGGCGAATATATACGGCGAGCCGGGGTTTTTAGTGAACGGCAACCATTCGCGGATATCTTTATCGAAAACGCAAAGAGAGACAAGGTCCTTGTTCAGCAGGGCGGCATTGGAAAGGTATGCGACGAATTCGCAGGCGCTTTCCGACTTTGACTGAGTGAACCCTTTTGACATCGATCCGGAGATATCCACCATAAAAACGATCCTGCGTTCGCGTTCATCGTCGAATGTTTTAAGATAGGGTACATTGGTATAGGAAAATTTCTTCCAGTCGATATGACGCACCGGATCGCCGGGCCTGTATTCGGAAAGTTCCCTGAAATCATAGCCCTTTCCGCGGAAGACCGAACGGAAGGCGCCGAAAAGATATGAACGGCTTTTAAGGCCGCTCAATATCTCGATCTTTCGGATCTTCTTTTTTATCTTTTCCCGGACATTCTTCATTGCGCTGCCGAATCCCCCGGCCGCACCACGCTATGGTACGCGCACCTTTTTCAGGATCATCTTAATGATATCATCGGAGGTGATGCCCTCCGATACGGCATTGAAGCTTATGATGAGCCGGTGACGCAGTATATCGAACGAGACCTTCTGTATATCCTCAGGAATTACGAAAGCGCGTTTTTCTAAGAATGCGTTCGCTTTAGCGGCGCGTAGAAGATAGAGCGAAGCCCTGGGCGAAGCGCCGAGACGGATCAGATCCGCGGTATCCTTGCTTTCCGGATCCCTGCTCGCAGATACGATGCCGAGAAGATAATCCTTCAGTTTCGGATCTATGAAGATCTTTCCGGCCACATCCTTGAGCGCTTTGAACTTTATATAATCCGTCACGCTCTCGACAGGAACGGAATTCACCGTCCCGTACATCGAAAGGATCTCTTTTTCTTCTTCGAAAGCGGGATAGGGGACTATGGTCTTGAACATGAACCTGTCCAGCTGAGCCTCAGGCAGCGGATATGTACCTTCCTGTTCAATGGGGTTCTGGGTGGCGATCACAAAAAACGGTTCCTGCAGCTTGTACGTTTTTTCTCCGATCGTCACCTGGCGCTCCTGCATCGCCTCGAGAAGCGCGCTCTGCACTTTCGCGGGAGCCCTGTTTATCTCATCCGCCAGAAGGATATTGGTGAACACGGGCCCTTCCCTGTGATAGAATTCCTGCGTTTGAGGATTGAATATCACCGTGCCGATGATATCTCCCGGAATGAGATCGGGCGTGAACTGGATCCGCTTCATGTCCACGGATATGAGCCGGGCGAATGTATGCGCCATAAGGGTCTTGGCGATCCCGGGCACGCCTTCGAGAAGCATATGTCCGTCGGTAAGAAGGCAGATGAGAAGTTTTCTGAAAACATCTTTCTGGCCTATCACCGCCTTTGCAAAACCCGTATTCAAAAGATCGATCCCGTTAAAATGCAAGGAGATCTCCTCTTCCATTAATTTCAGGTCTTCCCTCATTTGCCGAGCTCCTTCGTCAGATTATCCATAAAGGCGGCCGTTGCCGCCTTGTATTCCTCCGGAACGGCTATGTAGAATACTGCAGAAAGCGTGACCGCGTTTTCAATGAAAAGCGTGAACAGCGGCTCCAGAGCGCCGAATTTGACCTGTTTTCCGTCCTTGATGATATCGATGTCCCGGGCCTCTTTGAGCCGGGGTTCGGTAAGGTCGATATTCTCTATCGACCTCATATTGATGAAGATATGGTCTTTCGTGATCTTGCCGTCCTTTATCTCTTCATAGATCATATCGCGGAGCTTTTCTTCGCCGATACCGTTCAATTTTGCAAGAAGTCTCTTGGAATCCTCATTGAGCTCAACGCGCAAACGGCGGGAAAGCTCGTGGTTCTCGAGGTCTTTCAAGAACTCCAGCTGCTTCGAGGAATATACGGATTTGATGCGATAGGCGATCTTCAAAAGATCGCGGTACTTGATGCGGATGCCCATCTCGCGTACGAACGGTATCTTCGAAGCGATGAGCTTGCTTCTCAGTTCATCGTCCGTATATATGTAGAAATCCTTAAGTTCGCCACCCTCGAAAGCCTTCTTTATTGCATTCTGGATCATGTTGCCGACGACGAGCCCGGTATCGGTGAGGTAAAAATTATACATGGAGCTTCTTGCCATCAGCATGTCCTTGATCGCGGGGATCGCCTTCTCGGACGCGAAAAGGTATGTCTTGTGGTCGTATTTCGTTTCGAGAGAGAAAAATTCCGTGATCGTATCAACGGAAATATCTCCGTAATTGACCCCGGAGAACCTTGAATCGGTGATGAGAAAAGCGAGCTGATCGGCGTCGATCGCGCCGAAGATCATCTGCTGCATATAGGGCTTTTTGCTGAACTTCCTGCGGATCAGCGCGGAGATCACGTTCGGATCATGCCCGTAGGATCTCAATATCTCGGGGATCTGTCCCATATTTACATGGCCCTTTTCCTCCTCCGGTACCGGCATGTTCTTTTCCCCTTTGATCAGCTGGCACGTGAAGTCCATATGATCTTCCTTGAACAGTTCATTGAACAGGATCTCGGTGGAATGCGAATACGGCCCGTGCCCCAGATCGTGAAGAAGTCCGGCGGCGCCGAGGCAATCGACCTCATCACGCGGAAGGCCCAGTTTTTCGGATATTTTGATCGCCGTATATGCCACTTCCATAGCGTGCAGGAGCCGCATATGCTGAGCGCCCGGATATATGATGTACAGGGGGCCCAGCTGTCTAATCGTGGAAAGCCTCTGCATTTCGGGCGTTCCGATGAGATCGGCGAGCACTCCCGTGAAATGCATGAGCCCCAGGGAAGGCGAACGGATGATCATTTCTTTCTTTTTCATAATTAACCTCTTAATATGAATTATAACAGATTCTTTATGGTATTTTCAAGGTGAACAGTTTAAAACTTCGTGATTTCTATATCTTGGGGAACGGGATCGCCAGGCTGCGGTAGATCCTCTTTGCCCTTTCCAAACAGGATATTCCGGTTTCATTCTTTCCCGGAATCCGTATGCCGAGCGCTGCCAGCCGTTTCAAAAAATTCCCGTATTCGATAAGGGCGTCGGCCTCATTCCGAAGCCTTTTCAAAGTTTTAAAAAGAGCCAAAGATCTTTTAAAATGCTCCGCCGCCTTAATTGAAGAGGCCAAAATATCCTTGCCGCGGAACTCCTTTTCCGATAAGAGGTTTAATGCCCGGCTCCCGCATGTCCCGAGTATACAGCAGGCCTCGGCCTCAAGGGAGAGATTTTTTATTTTCCTCGCCTCGTCAAGGGCGCCTTCGGCGAATTCCCGCGCTTTTCCGAGAAAGCCGCTCCCGGCATATCCCAAATAGATCTCCGCGAATCCTATCTTGGCTTCACCCATGAAATAGCGGTCACCAATGGCTTCGAAGATCCTGAGCGCCTCCCGCATGGCCTTTTCGGCGACCCCGTATCTTCTCCTCTTTATATGCACTGCGCCGAGATTGAGATGAGCGATGCCCATCCCTCTTTTATATCCGATCGCCCGATTGATCTTAAGGTATCTTCTGTACATGTTTTCCGCTTTCGTCAGGTCCCCTCTATTCAGATGGATCATGGCGATATTGCCCGTTGACATGCTTATTCCCGATCTGTCGCCGGATGACTCGCTTAGGGATAATTGCTTTTCATGGCAGGCCAGGGCCTCCGCATATTTACCGCGGTTCTTGTATATGATCCCGATATTGGACCAGGCGCGGCCTTCGCCGGTTTTATCCCCCATCTCGATGCTTATGGCAAGATATTTCCTGTAGAAGATCATAGCCGTATCGTCTTCGCCCAATTCGTGGTGTACAAGGCCGAGATTGTTCGCAAGGGCTCCGACATGTCTTTTGATCCCTATCTTCACGGCCGCACTCAGGGCTTTTGAAAAGGCGTCTTTCGCCGCATCAAGAGCGCCCTGCTGCCAATAGACATTGCCCGTATTGGCCGATGCGGTGATGACGCCCGGAATATCGGATATCTCTTCATAATAGCATAAGTTCTTTTTCCATATCTCTAAAGCGGCGGAAAAATCGCTTTTTACATAAAGGACCGCGGCAAGATCATTGTTCAATTCCGCCTTCAATGCTTCTATTTCCGCAGCGGTTCCCGTATCAACGCGGATCGATCCGAGAACCTCCATAGCGGAATTAACGGCATTAAGAGCCCTGTCCATATCTCCTTTCATCCTGAATATCCAGCACTCTTTCCCCAAAAGAGCGGCATGCGCAAGGGATTTTCCCGCGGTTCTGCCGGATGTCCCCTTAAAGCCCCTCAGCAGATTTTTACCTTCTTCGATCGCCTCCAGCGCCGCATCGAATTTGCCCTGCTGCTGTAAGATATTGGCGATCGAGGTCTTTGCCGTAGCGCGCTCGATCACGTTATCCGCATAACGGAGGCTCTCATTGAAACAGGACATCGCCTCATCGTTCTTCCCTATTACGCTTAAAAGCCCGCCTTTTGAATTCAAGGCCTCGAGAAAGAGGGTCACAAGCGCGGAGTGGTTCATTTTCTCAGATATGAAAGCCTCAATTCTTCGGGGAATTTTTCGATGGCATATCTCAGCATAGTGCGCGGCATTACTTTTTTATGCTTATCGAGAAAGTCGCGTTCCGCCTTCATATCCCTGCCCCCGATCTCGCGGAGCATCCAGCCGCAAGCCTTGTGGATCAGATCGTGTTCATCCCCGAGAAGGATCTCGCATATCTTCAGCGCATCCTGCGGCTCGCCCATCCGGATAAAATAAAAGGAGGCGATGACGGCGATCCTTCTTTCCCAGAGGTCTTTTGAAAGCGCGAGTTTATAAAGAACAGCCCGGTCCTTGTCAAAAAGCCATGCCCCTACGATCTTCGGAGCCGAACAATCCACAAGGTCCCAGTTGTTTATAAATCGCGTATTCTTCAAATAAAGGCCGAACAGCGCTTTCTTCTCTTTCTCGTCCGCCTTTTTGAATTTTTCCACCGCGATCATGAGCGCCGTGAGCCGCACTTCGTGATACGGGTCTTTCAGTAAAACCGCAAGGTCCTCGATCCCCGTCTCCTTATAATACTTTTTGGCAACGGCCTTCTGCGCGGGAACGGTAATTCCGTAGAACCTGTCGCCCTCGCCGTATCCGCCCTTGTGCGTCTGGAAAAAGCGGGCATAGGAACAGGCCTTTGCGGGATCGGACATTTCCACCAATGATTTAATGATTTTTCGGGATATCATGATATATTTTACAATAATCGCCGATTTTTTCAAGGGTAGAACACGTTCCGAAAGGGTCTCCTGCGCGAATTCGCGGATCAAATGTGATCTGAGTATTTCAAAAGGCAAAGTTTTATGTTATACTGTCTTTGGAAAAGGCCGGTGAAAAGAAAAATAATATCCCTTATTCTTTCAATTGCCGCTGCGGCCATCATCCTTTCCGGTTCCGGCGGAGATCCCCGCTATCCGTGGCTCGGGAACTATCTGAAAGAGAATGCTTTGAAGGAGAGGATACCTGCCCCCGAAGGCTTCAGAAGGATCGATCTTCCAGAAGGTCATTTCGGGCTCTGGCTCAGGGGCCTCCCTCTTAAAAAGAAAGGTTCGCCTGTCAGGCTCTACAATAAACGCCTGAAAGCGCGGCAGGATATTCACTATGCCGTCATAGATATCGATACGGGAAAAAGGGACCTCCAGCAATGCGCGGATGCTGTGATCAGATTGCGCACGGAATTCCTCTGGTCCGAAGAGCGGTTCGACGAGATCGGCTTCAATTTCGTTTCGGGGTTCTACGCCTCTTATGAAAGATGGCGCGAGGGCTGCCGGATCAGGATGGAAGGCTCGAAACTTAAGGAGGAACGGACCGCGGGATATGACGGCACACATGAATGCTTCAGGAAATACCTTGACGCGGTATTTACTTATGCCAATACCTATTCCCTTAAAAAAGAACTTGCCTCATCGTATATCCGTACGGTCATGCCCGGGGACGTTCTCATCTGCGGCAGGGCGTCGGGATACTGCCATGCGGTGATCGTAATGGACGTTGCAGAAAATGATGTGGGGAAGAGAAGGTTCATCCTCGCGCAGAGCTATATGCCGGCGCAGGATATACATATCCTTAAGGTTCCCGGTTCGGATGATTGCTGGTATGAAATACCCGAAGGAGACATATTAAGTACGCCCGAATGGGATTTCGGGATCGACGAGATAAAAAGGTTCCGTGAAAAATGAACATATCCTGAACATTTACCGGATAAAAGCGCTCCAGTTCAGGGCGGAGATATTCAATCTGATGGGGAGGAGCAAAGAGGCGCTCGGGGACACAGAGGCCCTTATCAAGATCCTTAAGGGAAAAACTTCTGCCGGCGCCGGCAAGAGCCTCCCGACCGCGATCACACTAAAAGCGTTTATTTTAGGATATCTTGAGCGCTTCGATGAATCCATGGACTGCTGGAAAATGGCGGAGAGACTTTTCAGAAAGAACGGGGATGCCCGCGGCGCCGCGGCCGCACTAATATCCATATCCGCTGTGCATGAAGCGCGGAAGGATTATAGAAAAGCCCTTAAGTGCTGTTTTAAGGCGTTGAAAATACTGGAAAGAACAAAGATGACCGATGAACTTGCCAATGCCTATAATAATCTCGGGATGATCTTTCATTCGCTGAACGATCTTGATAAAGCGGTATCCTACTATCAAAAGGGGCTCGATATGCGGACCCGCCTGAACGATAGAATAAGAATGGGGGAAAGCTACAATAATCTTGCATTCGCCTTCGAGGATAAAGGCGATGTGAAAACGGCGCTGAATTACTACGGAATATCCCTGATAATAAGAACGGAAACGGGTCATAAAAGAGGCGAAGGAATCACGCTTGCCAATATGGCGCATCTTTATAAAACCCTGGGCGATAAGGAAAAAGCGAAGGAGTGCTATGTTAAGGCATCGGGGATCTTCCGCGCGATAAACGAGAACGCTTTTGCAAAAAAGATGTCGGACGCCCTTGAAGGGCTTTAAAAAAGTCCATATAATATCCCGTAAAATCCTTCTTGCCGCTCTTATTTTATGGAAAAAGCACATAGGCGGAGATAATAGAATGCCAGGGCGGATGCAAAGCATTAAGTAAATTCGGAGGTCTATTAAGATAAACTCTTGACAAATCGCCTGAATCGCCATAGAATATTGATAAAGGAGGCGTTATGTTAATTCAGAGGCTTCGGGGTATCGTCCTTATATCGGTTCTGCTATTCGTTTCAATACAAATTTCACCATCCGCGGAAGATAACGACACATCTTCCCCGCTCCTTGCGCTTGATGCGGGAATGCCGGGGGAATTCGATGAATATTTCGTATCCGATCCGTGCGTATTGAAGGTGAACGGGACATATCTGATGTATTATACGGGATATGGACCGGATGAAAAGGCGAGAATAGGCCTGGCTGAATCGGATGACGGCACAAATTGGATAAAAAAGGGTGTTGTTCTTGATAGCGGCATACTGACTGATCTTGGATTGATCGACCTTATGGAACCCTGCGTATTGTATGAAAAGGCCCAAAAGACGGGAAAGGCCATATACAGGATGTGGTATGCGGGGAATACTCATGAAGATAATTTCATTTTCTATGCAGAATCGGAAGACGGGAAAAACTGGACACAGAGGGTTTTACCCGTATACGGGAAGGTGAACGGAGAGAAAAGAGTAAGGGAGCCCTGGGTGATAAAGGAGGATAACAGTTATCTGATGTGGTATTCGGACGGAGAGAATGTGAACCTGCTTAAATCGAAGAACGGGGTTGACTGGCATTATATAGGGAATTTTGTGAGGGCCGGCGAAAGAGGGAAATGGACATCAAGAGGTATTTTTTCATTCAAGGTATTTTTAAAAGATAAAACGAAGATGTTCTTATGCAGCGGCAAAGATGAGAATGGATACCTCACGGTACACACGGGTGAAATGTCGAAGGATAACAGGATACTTGAGATGAGCGAAGAGCCGGTGATCGGGAAGGATGAAACACTCTATAAATACGGAGCGGGCGGCGCCTGCGGGATGAATGAAAGCGGCAAGATAGGGATATGGTTCACGGGTGTCAATTCCGAGCACCCGAGTGAGAGCGGGTTTATGAGGATATTCTCTATTGAAAGAGGAGAGGAATAAATGAAAAAATTATTTCTATTATTATTTACTTGTTTTTTGTTAAATTTTTTTTACTCAGCAAATTTACACTTTTCATTAAATTACAATGATGATAATTATTATGATTATATGGGATATGGCAATGAAAAGTATAATTTCTTTTCTGCCTCAAATTTTCCCGATTATTTCGATACACAATTATCTCTCAATATCGAATTCGAATATAAAATATTTAAAAACCTTCTCGAGATTAAATTGGAATTATTCGAGAAAACGTTTCAAGAGAATGATCTGGAAGGTAATAAATCGATAAATTACATGCTTGGAATGTCACCAAAAATACTTTTCTTCTTGAGTAAGAAAGTTAATTGTGGTTTGAAGTATAAGATCAGATGGTTTCCTGATGAAAAACACTTCGATTATGACAAAAAAGCGATAAATGATTTAATTGCCGAACTGTGGTTTATTGATATAGGGCTCGGAAGTTTTAATTTGCACTTCGGCGGAGAGGTTTATATTCCAAACCACTTTACGGTAAATTTTTTTCCATGGGATTTTCTTGGGCTTTCTTTCTCTTTAAACGGCTTTACTCTGTTTTTAGATGGTGAATATGCAGGAATAACAGATTTTACAGTAATTATCAGAAAAAATAATATTACGATTTGTAATTGTCCTATTAAATATATAGAGATTAATGTGTTTTTTCAGCATACAGCCAATCGCGTAAATGTATATGGATTACGATTAGGGGGAAAAATATGACCCCTAAGACTTTTTTAATTTTATTTATTTTATTATATTGTTCGGCTAATTCTCATAAGCAAGAGATTCACCAATACATTATCAGTCAATCAAAATCTTTATTTGAAAAAACATTTAATAATGGCGAAAGTATTTGGTCTGAAGAGGTTTGGCAAGAAGATGCAGCTCCTGACTATGTTTATGGACTTCCATGGTTAACAATTACAATGACACATTATTGGAATCAAGATGTAAATTTCCCTACAGGGATTGGTTTAATGTACAATGCCGCACCATTACCCTCAGCATACAATAAGGCGAAGAGATACTACGACGGTTGGACCTTATACTTCGGATTAGATTATCCAAGCGAAAAGGGCTTTATGAGGATATTTGTTTGGGAGGCGGGGGAATGAAAAAAATATTATTTATTATCCTTCTTTTCAGCGTTTATTTATCTTTAGAATGCAAAGCATTCATATCTTTGACATACAACAATCGTATTTTGAATAATGAACTCGAGGGATTTGAAA
>CALMGJ010000012.1 GCA_937863565.1 uncultured bacterium
GGCCGCCTGCCCGCAGATGCCCGATCCGAATCGTATTCTTTTATGCTCAGTATCCTCACCGCAGAAGGGACCGAGGATGAGCTCATCCTTTCTCTCCGGGTCGACAAGATAGAACCCCGCCCAATGATAGTGAGACAGTTTTCCGCAGATAAGTTCGCAGACGGTTTTTAGTTTTCCGTCTCTTTCCCCGCCGGCTTTCGAGATCCGCGTGATCTCCCCGAGAAGTTCCCGATAAACAGCGTCCATCATCTTTCGCCTGAAAGGTCTTCCCAGTCGCCGTACATTCGTCTCAGATGGGGGATGACGATCGAACCGCCGGCTATAAGGGCGATATTCGCCGCTTCGCGGAGTTCTTCGCAAGTTACGCCTTTCTCGAAGCAGTTGATAAGATGATACCGGATACAATCATCGCATCTTAAAACAAGAGAGGCGACCAGACCCATCATTTCCTTCTGTTTAGAGCTCAAAGCGCCGTCTTTATAGGTTGCTTCGTCAAGATTGAAAAATCTCTTTGTTGCAGTATCCCCGTATTTCAACGTGATCCCGTTCAAACGCTCACGTTCTTTTCGGAAGCGTTTAATATCCGCTCTTTCTTTCATTTTTATCACCTCTTTTTACAATTCTATAAAATAAAAGGAAAAAATCAAAGGGAACGGCACTGTTAATGGATAAATACTAAAAAACATACTAAATGAAATAGGGTTGAAAAGGAAAAATGTCCGTATATCGTTTTTCAATTGAAAAAAAAAGTGAAATCGGTTAAAATCACTTTTTACTGTCAAAGGTGAGCATATGAAAAAGATCCTTGTTACGGGTGCGGTCGGCCAGATAGGCTCGGAACTCACCCTCGTGCTGAGAAAAAAATACGGCAATGACAATGTCATCGCCTGCGGCCACAGCAAGCAGCCCTCGGACGAACTCAAGAACTCAGGCCCTTTTGAGTTCCTCGATGCGAGAAATTATGCCGAGGTCGAAACCGTGGTCAAGAAATATGATATCGGCGTTATATATCATCTTGCCGCGCTTCTTTCCGCCGTCGGTGAAGCTAAACCCCAGCTGGCATGGGATATCAATGTCAACGGCCTTGTTGCCGTGCTCGAGATCGCCCGCAATTACGGCTGCTCTGTCTTCACACCGAGTTCGATCGGAGCTTTCGGCCCGTCGACCCCGAAAAAGAACACACCCCAGGATACAATACAGCGCCCTACATCGATGTACGGCGTCACCAAAGTTGCCGGAGAGATCCTCTGCGATTATTATTTCCTGAAATTCAAGGTCGATACGAGAGGATTAAGATATCCCGGGATCATTTCATATGTATCGCCTCCGGGCGGCGGAACAACCGATTATGCCGTTGATATCTACTACAAGGCTTTGGAAAATAAGAAGTACACATGCTTTCTGAAAGCTGATACGAGACTGGACATGATGTACATGCCCGACGCACTGAATGCCGCGATAAATCTCATGGAAGCGGATCCCGCTAAACTGAAACACCGGAATGCTTTCAATGTGACAGCCATGAACTTCACCCCGGAACAGATTGCAAAAGCGATAAAAAAGAAGATCCCCGACTTCAAGATTGATTACGAGATCGATCCGGTAAGGCAGGGGATCGCCGATTCATGGCCGGACAATATGGACGATTCCGCGGCGAGGAAGGAATGGGGCTGGAAACCGGAATACGATCTTGCCAAGATGACGGACGATATGCTTTTAAATCTTTCGAAAAAACTTAATTTAAAATACTAAGGAGAGGATATGTCAACTGAAAAACTCTGTAAGATACTGAAGGCTCATGTTGAAGACCTTAAAGCAAGGAATGTGAGCAAAGGCGATGAAATGGTCATTACCGGAGTCAAGCAGGCCAAAGGGAAATTCGGCCCGAGATATTTCGTCGAAGGCTTCGGCAAGAAAGAGTTCCTGAAAATGAATTCCAATTCATATCTCGGGATGTCATTAAAGAAAGAACTCGTCAAAGCGGAAGAGGATGCCGTGAAAAAATTCGGAGTAGGGCCCGGCGCCGTCAGATTCATAAGCGGAACTTATATATGCCATACCGAACTTGAGAAAAAGCTTGCGCAGTTCCACGGAAGGGAAGCGGCGATGATATTCTCTGCAGCATATGTTACCAGCATGAGCGTGATCGTACCCCTCACCACGCCGGAGACGATTCTCGTATCCGATGAATTGAACCACAATTGCATCATCAATGCAATCCGCCTCTCAAGGCCTCTCGATAAGGCCATTTACAAGCACAACAATATGAAGGATATGGAGGAGAAGATCTCCTCTTTCGTCGGAAAGGGCAAAAGGATGCTTGTGATCACGGACGGCATCTTCAGCATGCGGGGCGACCACGCGCCGCTTTCCGAATTCGTTGAGATATGCAAAAAATACGAGAATAAATTCGAAGAAGGCATCATCACGATCATAGACGATTCGCACGGCGTAGGCGCATTCGGCCAGACCGGCCGCGGGACGGAAGAATACACCAAATCGAAAGTGGACCTTGTTATCGGAACTCTCGGGAAAGCGTACGGGGTGAACGGCGGATATGTGGTAGGCCCGGAAGCGATCCTGAAATTTTTCAGGGAGACCTCGCCGATGTATATTTATTCAAATCCCATCACCCCTTCCGAAGCATCGGCCGCGCATAAAGCGCTCGAGATACTGGACGGTCCCAAAGGTCTGGCCATACTTGAACACTTAAGAGACCTTACGAAGAAATTCCGCGAGGGGCTTACTTCTATCGGCTTTGAAACGCTTCCCGGTGAACATCCTGTTGTGCCTCTAATGGTAAGGGACACGCAGAAGACCTCGGATATCGTGAAGCATCTCAAAGAGAACGGGATCCTGGCCACAGGTCTTAATTATCCGGTTGTCCCGAAAGGCGACGAGGAGATACGCTTTCAGATATCGGGAGACCATACCGAAGCGGATATCGATTATGCCCTTGAAGTATTGAAGGCCTATAAAAAAGTAAGGGGATAGCCGCAATATTAGTGAATAGTGAATAACGAATAGTGAAGAGAGTTGAGAGTTGAAAGTTGAGAGTTGAGAGTTACAAAAGAGGCTAGAGGTTAGAGGCTAGGGGGCGAGGCGCAGTGAAGAGAGTTGAGAGTTGAGAGTTGAGAGTTGAGAGTTACAAAAGAGGCTGGAGATTAGGGTCGGAGGCGAGAAGCAGTAAATAGCGTATAGTGGAAAACGAATAATGAGCAATGAAGAATAATAAGAATTGAAAAATTGATAATTGAGAATTAGGCAAAGCCGCTTGATTTATTAAACCACAAACCGTATAACAAGCCTGAGTTGTATTTTTTTTTCACTTTTCATTCTTCACTCTTCACTTGACACATCTTATATCTTTTGTTAAAATAATAAATACTTTAATACATTGGAGGCATCATGTTCATCGACGAGGACAAATGGCGCAGATACTGGGAAGAGAATAAAGTATTCGAGGCCTCGGAAAAAGGCGATAAATTCTATGTTCTCGAGATGTTCCCGTATCCTTCCGGCGATCTTCACGTAGGGCATCTGAGAAATTATGTGATTGGAGATGTGTACGCAAGATACTATAAAATGAAAGGGTATTCGGTCCTTCATCCGATGGGCTGGGACGCTTTCGGTCTGCCCGCAGAGAACGCCGCAATAAAAAAGAAGATCTCCCCGAAGGAATGGACGCTAGGGAATATATCCGTATCGAAAAGCACATTTAAAAAGATGGGGATCGGGTATGATTGGGAAAGGGAAGTGACCACCTGTCTTCCCGATTATTATAAATGGACGCAGTATCTTTTTCTCATAATGTATGAAAGGGGATTGGCTTATAAAAAAGAGTCGCCTGTGAACTGGTGCCCTTCCTGCAATACGGTCCTTGCGAATGAACAGGTTCTTAACGGCAAATGCTACAGATGCGATACCGTTGTTACAAAAAAGGATCTCGAGCAATGGTATTTCAAGATCACCGAATATGCCGACAGACTGCTTTCCGATCTTGATGAACTCCCTGCCTGGCCGGAAAAAGTGAAAACGATGCAGCGCAACTGGATCGGAAGATCGGAGGGCATCACTGTGGATTTCGCCCTCGACGGCGGAAATGGGAAGAAGATAGAGGTCTTTACAACCCGGCCCGACACGCTATTTGGCGTGACATTTCTGGCCGTATCGCCGGAAAGCCCCCTTGTGGATATGCTGGACTTAGATGAAAAACACCTCAAAGAGGTAAAGGAATATCAGGAAAAGGCGAAACTGAAAAGCGAGATCGAGAGAGTGGGTACGGCCTCCGAAAAGGACGGCGTCTTCACAGGAAAATATGTGATCAATCCCGCCGGCGGTAAAAAGGCCGCTGTATTTGTCGCCGATTATGTCATCTCCACATATGCCACCGGAGCGGTAATGGGCGTTCCTGCGCACGATGAAAGGGATTTTGCATTTGCGGAAAAATACGGCCTGCCGGTAAAGATCGTCATAGAACCCGAAGGGGGATTCAAGGAAGAATTAGAAAATGCTTATACTGAAGCCGGTATAATGAAGGATTCCGGAGAATTCAGCGGATCTCCTTCGGAAGAGGCCAAAGGAAAGATAATGGATTGGCTTGAAGGGAAGAATACCGGAAGAAGGACGCTGAATTATAAACTCAGGGACTGGTTGATCTCCAGACAAAGATACTGGGGAGCCCCGATCCCTGTTGTCTACTGCCCTAAATGCGGTATTGTCCCTGAAAAGAAGGAGAACCTTCCGGTCCTTCTGCCCGATCCCTCTTCCGTGGATTATGTGCCTAAGGGGAGATCCCCTCTCGGTACGGCGGAGGATTTCGTGAGAACCAAATGCCCCGTATGCGGAACGGAGGCTAAAAGAGATACGGATACGATGGATACATTCGTGGATTCCTGCTGGTATTTTTTAAGATACTGTGATCCCAAAAACGGCAAGGACATCTTTGAAAAAGGCAAGGCCGATTACTGGATGCCCGTGGATCTTTACATAGGCGGGATCGAGCATGCGATACTCCATCTGATGTTCTCAAGATTTATTGTGAAGGTTCTTTATGACGCGGGTCGAATTTCTCACAAAGAACCTTTCAAACAGCTCTTCACTCAGGGAATGGTTCTGAACAGGGTGGGGGGAGAACTCCATGTCATGTCCAAATCGAAAGGTAATGCCGTGCCTGTCGGGCCTTTTGTTGAAGAGAAGGGAGCGGATGCGGCAAGGGCTACGATACTGTTCCTGGCTCCGCCGGACCGGGAGCTGGAATGGAGCGATGCCTCGGCCGACGCGATGATAAGGTTCCTAAAAAGGATACTTGCCCTAGGGGAGTTCGCGCGGACCGGTGCCGGTGCCGACAAAGACACCGAATATGAGATCGATAATACGGTAAAAAGGATCACGGAAAGTACGGAACGGTTCCATCTTAATACGGCAATATCCGCCATGATGGAGTTCGTGAATTTTGTTTACAAAAAAAAGGAGGGTGACCCGAATTTTATACTGGACGCGGCTGTATATGAAAAATTCATCCTTGCGATCGCTCCTTTCTTCCCTCATCTTGCCGAAGAGGTCTGGCAGGGGACGGGGCATTCCGGCTCGGTCTTCACACGGGCATACCCTTCCTTCGACGAGAAAAAGCTCGTTCGCGATACATGCGAGCTTCCCGTGCAGATACTGGGGAAACTCCGCGGCGTGATCGCTGTTAAAAGGGATGCTGCAGAATCCGAAGTCATGGCGGCTTTAAGCAGTTCGGGATTCGATAAATACATGCAGGGCAAAACGGTGAAAAAGGTGATCTATGTACCGGGTAAGATCGTTAATATCATTATTTAGCCTTATCATACTCCTCTCGGCCTGCGGGTACAGGTTTAGAAGCGTTCTCCCGGGGAATGAGAACGAGCTGAGAATAGAAAATATCGAAAACGAGTCCGTTTATGCCGTAGAAAACGATATAGAGAACTCGCTCGAGAGCAAATTCCGGATCCGCGGGATCAAGATAAAGGGTTCTGCTTCACTTATTCTTAAAGTGACATTGAAAGGAATTGATAAAAGGCCTTCCCTCTACGATGAATCCAATATTCCGGTGAAATACGATGTAGTGATAAAGATGTGCTATGTACTCCTTTCAGGAGAAGAAAAATTCAAGGACGGCGAGGTCTCCGACCGCGGCGAATACATACCTGTTGAAATATCCGGGATTGAAGAAAGCGCGGTCATCATAGGGATAATTGATAAAATTTCCGATAAAATCGCTGAAAATTGCCTTGATCAATGGTGAGATCAAAAGGGATAATCCCAATATATAAGTAAATACGCGCCTGGCACATAAATTGCCTTATATTCATCAAATATAATGGAGGCTTTTATGAAGCGCTCAGGTACGACAATAATCGAACTTCTCATTGCCGTGGGTCTCGTGACGGTCGGATTTTTCGCTACGATCAGAATGATCCTCATGGCGGCAAATCACACGAAACAGCTGACCCACAGGAACGAGGCCAAGATCATTGCTAAAACCCATCTTGAGCAGGCAGAATCGATCGCGAAAAGCGATTTCATGGCGATTGCGACTAAATCTTGGCAGTATGAGAACACTAATCCGGTATACAATCAGCTCGGAATCCTCCTTTCAAAGAATTACTATGTGAAAGAAGATGTTGAATATGTCGTTATGGACCAGGCTCTTTCCGCTGAAGAGGATAAACCTTACCGGGTCAGAGCGATGATAGATACGGATAATAATGGTGCGGACGATTATACGGGTCAGGGCTATGACATGAAGAAGATAACCGTGACCGTCTCCTGGGCTGAAGTGACCCGCGCGGCGAACATTACCGAAGCATTGAACGCCCTTCTATCCAATAATCAACAGTATTTCAGGGACAACAGGATGCGCGATTTCGTCATGGCTACGGTTATTTCGAGCTATAAACCGAGCGATCAGGCCTGCTGCGATAATCCGACCATCGATACAATCGAAATATATTCAGATTCAGGTGATAACTATGATCTCTCCCATGGTGCGACGCTTACAGTTTCTGTTCCGTATAAAGTGCGTATAGCGCTTAATGATCAGTGCGTATCCAGACTTCCCATAGTACAGCTCAGATACTGGTATTATGGAGAAACGGAAGCTTCTGCAAGGACCTTGGACATGAAATATGCCGGCAATCTGAACTATTATACGGCAGAACTCTCAGGCAGCGAGATCAAAAATGCCGATATTGCGTCAGGCTACGGAACGGACCTCACCTGCCAGGAAGATACCTTCGATGTGGAACCGTATGATATGATTTTCCAGATATACGCGAGGGATAATTTTATCGGGGAATCCTGCAAAACAACGGTTAGAGAATCTTTATCGGAGACTTTTCCCGCCAATGTCAAAGATATCGAAAAACCCACAATTACCGATTACACGAGCCGCATCGTCGCATCAGGATGCGACGGTCTCATACTCGCTACGATATACGACGGCGCCAACGGCGTTTCAGGCCTCAATGATTCCACTGTTAAAGCTTTCCTCGGAAGGGTTGATGCTTCAGGTGATGTCGGTGAGCTTGCCGAACTCATGAGCAGGACCGGCCCGGATGCCTCGGGAAGGTACGTTTGGTACGTGTCCGATTCCGAGATCTACGACTGGAGCGGGGAGGGTACCTTCGACGATAAACCCGACCTTTACTACTATATCACGGCGTCGGATAAATGCGGAAATACGGTAGATACTACGGGCGACACTTCGACCTATATCACGATCACGGCCTATGATTATTCACCTCCGGCCATATATCCTAATTACAATGGACTCGGATTCGCCGAGTGCGTACCTTACGGCCAACCTATAAATATCAGCTTCGAAGTCATTGATGAATGCCAGGTCTATTATGCTTACGGATACATGTACGGCTACGATTATATAAGCGGAAGACAGTACTGGGAATATGTGCTGAACTATATCCCGTACGGTTATCAGTACCATTATATTGGCACCGAAACGGATTATACATACACCTATTCTTCCGTTACATTTCCTTCGCTGAACTGGCATTCCTTCAATTACGATTATTATCCGCTCATCAGGCAGGACCTTTATTTTTACATGGCCGCCTGTGATAATTCAGATTCCTATAACTGGACGATGATGCCGGACGATTACTGGACGGGCGATAAAAAGATTCATCAGGGCAATGCTCTTACATTCTACAGCGAAGACCCTGACCCTGTGGGGACCGGTGAGGTGGAACTTCTTGGTACTTACGGCGAAACGGTAGCAATGACTCTTTATAATTTCCGCCAGGAAGAGATAATCCTGAGCGGAATAGATATAGTGGAGCCAGTAGCGAAGCTCATCTGTGTCTCTGCTGGTGATACTTCCCTTGCTTATCCTTATCTTGACTCGGTGACGCTCGAGGTCTGGGATTACTGGAGCGGATACTATAAAAAGAACGTGGTTTGGGATTGGAGATATGATCAGCCCACCCCGGATTCAAGGGAAAGGGGGCCGATCGAGATCTTTTTCCGGAATGACGATATGGAAAAACTCAGAGTATGGGGATATGCGACCGTAAAACTCTATATGTATTTCAAGGACAGACCTACGGATTATCCCTATAACGCCAACCCGTTCGGAATGGACCAGACAGACTGGGATATAACACTGAAATCCGATCAAACGCAGGATTATAAGTGCGATAACCAGCTGACGTTCTCTACTAAGACTTTCGAGTACAATTTCCCGCCCGTTGCCGTTGCGGGAACACCGATGGTCGCCGTAGTCGACGTTCAGACCTATTTTGAAGGCCGTGGATGCAGCGATTGCGACAACACAAAGGATGAACTCACATATTACTGGGATTTCGGGGACGGGGAAAGCGCCTATGGCGCCACCGCTTACCATGTTTACACCTCGACCGATTTTTATAGCTTGAAGACCGCCGGCGCGCCGGATACGACATCTGCGATCGTACCTGTAAGTCTAACTGTCTGGGATCCTTCGGGAAATACCGATTCGGATACCTCGTACATCTTCCTGTTCCTCTATCCCACGGGACCGCGCGCCGAACTCTGCGGCAACGGTTATGATGACGATCTTGACGGATATACGGATTGCGACGATCCCGAATGCTTCTCTACGCCGGGTTGCTATGAGGACTGTGGCAACGGAATCGACGACGACGGGGACGGAGATATCGACTGCGACGACGGCGATTGCTACGGGCACTCTCCATGCGGCGGCACGGCTGAGATCTGCGATAACGGGATAGACGACGACGGCGACGGGGATATCGATTGCGCCGATACCGATTGTTCCGGAGCCGGCAACTGTATAGAAAGTGTGTGTAATAACGGGATAGACGACGACGGCGACGGACTTACCGACTGCCAGGACGGCGACTGCGCGGGAGATGCGGCATGTTTAACGAATATCGCTCCGACCATAGTATCCATAACCTGCGC
The DNA here is from genome assembly GCA_937863565.1 of uncultured bacterium. GTDB lineage: Bacteria > AUK180 > AUK180 > AUK180 > AUK180 > CALMGJ01. The sequence continues at coordinate 9,451 of CALMGJ010000012.1, forward strand.
GAACAACGATAATACAAATAAAACTAAAATCACATTCACGGTAACGGTAAGCGATCCGGACGATACGAATTTCACGTATATATTCGATTTCGGGGATACCGTTGCAAATACAACGAACGGCGGATTGACGGTAAGTGTTACCCATCCATACAGTGTTCTTTCGCCGAGTTATACTATGAGGGTCACCGTATACGACAGCGCAGGCAATTTCATTATGGGTACAAAAGGGATCACGTGTACATCAACCCCTGCAAAATGTACGTGTAATTAGGAGGCCGCATGAAAAGAAGAAAGGGTTTTACGCTCATTGAACTCCTCGTCGTTATGACGGTCAGCCTCCTCGTTCTGGGGATGGTGCTTTCATCGTTCGATATGATGCAGAACGCCATGGCGAAAAATAAAGCGAAATCCGAAACGGAAACATACATCGACAATGTGGTCCTCCAGATGACGAGAACCTTCACGGGGGCGAGATATATACAGGTGAGCAGCACAAATACTGCCTCCCTTACGATGGTAATGCCGGGCTTTCTGAATAAGCAGAAAATAACTGCTCCTTCTTTCAGCAGGGGTTTCGCTCTGGTCGACCCCCCATATGCCGGCGGAGATTATCTTTCATCAGGGGAAGATATATACGGGGATATACTTGTCCTTCTTGCATTTGCTTATGAGAATCCTCTATATAACCGTTCTACCACTTCTGTAGATTACTGGTATCTTCTGGGTGTATCCAACATGTCTTCGGGGCAGGTAACAGACAAAAGTAATCTTGTCTATGTGGAATACAATCCTCTTACAGGAGGGCATTCGATAAAGAATCTTGTGACCAAACCGGAGCTCATGTGGATAAGAAGACTCGAGATAATCCCCCAGCGCCTCGGCAGCGGATCTACCAATAACAAGATACTGAATTTCAGTCTCTCCGCCAGACATTATATGAAAAGGTCCAAGATCTCCGAGGATCTGCGGACGAAGCACGACGTTTACAATTACGAAACAACAAAATTCTTTACACTCTATATTAGAGGTAAATAAAATGGAGGCCGGTATGAAAAAAAGAGGATCCCTTTTGATCATGATCATCATAATACTTGCTGCACTTGAGATAATGACGCTTCTTTTTATCACTATTGTGCGCAATTTTAAAAAGAATGCAGATTACACGAGAAAAGCTGAGATAGCACTTTACAATGCCGAAGAAGGGCTCAATAATGTGATCAATGTCCTTATGAGGGATCCGGACTGGGATTTCAGAACCGCGGGAAGCAAATGCCCGAAATACGGTTTTCCAAATACCGTTCCCTACAGCTTCATTTTTGAGAACATGAATTTCAAGGTCCAGATATTAAGCTCCACCGTGAACCCGATCACGGAAAATACGGGGATATCTGATCCGAATTTCGATACCAATCAACTCACCATGTGGGTCAAGGTGACGGGATTCCATTATCCGCATAATGATCCGAACAGGTACAAGAACATGCTTTTAAACGGCCAGAGCGTTGCCAATGAACAGGTCGTGGCACGCACGATCCTTGCTAAAGTCGCCGCAGCCGTTCCTATAAACCCCTTCAAGGACACGATCTTCTCCTGCGGTACAATAGACGGACAGGGATCCGCGGAAGTGGAGGGCGATATCTGCGCACCGACGATCACGGGAACGATCGTCGACGGTGACTCGGACTGCTCCATGACCGCCGAGGAATGCACTGATGTTCTGGACGCAGTGGAGGCATGGGCTAATGATATATGCGACGGCGCTGCCGAAGAGGGGAATCTATTTACGGATTCAATGGTGGCTTTGAATAACAGCTTTACCGGGCTCAATGCTTCGGGAGAGCTCGAAGGTAATTTCTGCTTTGAGAACGACGTTCAGTGGGCTGGTAATGCTCCGGGAGTTGTTCCCGTTGATGTGGATGGAGATATGGATTATTCGGATGAGGACCTGGGTGAAATACCGCCTCCTATTATCATCGTGAAGGGAAACCTTAAAATGACCGGAACGCCCGACTTTCAGGGTATAGTGATAGTTATGGGTGATTACGAAGTAACCAATGATAATCTGCTCTCGGGCGATGAAGATTTTTTCGGCTCTATAATCAGCTTCGACTCGCTTTCGCTCAAAGGAAATTCATTTGCGGGATATAAAGATTTTTCAAACTTTGTGAATGTTAATAGAAACAGGGTCTCTAGGAATGCCTGGGTATTTGCGGATAAACCGATAAGAATGGAATATCCTGAAGGCAGCGGCACATTCTACAATATCCTGATAAGTCATCTGACGCCTCCCGATCCGGCTGAGTGGGAGTGATGCGCTGAATTATATTTTATTGCACAGTTAACGGGTTAACGTGTTGACATGGGAATGTCTTCGGGCTGAAATAGGGAAAAAGATCTTTAATAATCCGTTAACTCTAAGACAAGCCTCTTGTCAACCCGCAATAAAATAACCGACTAATTGTATTTCTATTATTCACTTCATATTTCATATGCCAAGCCTCACACATTACGGTTTTTATATTCCTGCACGATCAATTCCTCTCCGATATATGAGCGGATCTTGTCGAGGTCTTCATCGGTTACAAGGCCGGGTATCTTTGTGGTCCTGAACTGGTGCGCGGAGAAATGTCTTTTGATAAACTCAATGCTTTTCCTGATCCTGCCGATATCCATTGTTATAAGGCCGCAGGTTTCCGGATATTTTTCGAAGGAGTTCTTAACATCCATGGCAATGAAGTCGAAAAGCCCGATGGAGTCTTCGATGAAATCCGGATCATAACCGTTCGTGTCGAGTTTCAGGGCATAACCAAGTGCCTTTACCTTTTTTGCGAAATGCAGAATGTCCTCTCCGTACAAAGACGGCTCTCCCCCTGAGATCACAAGTCCGTCCAGAAAAGCTTTCCTGTTCTCGAGAGTACTTAATATCTCTTCTTCGTCAATGGAGGGGAAATTATCGGGGTCTTTATATGCGAAATCCGCATTATGACACCATGGACACCTGAAATTACATCCCTTTACGAAAACCGCGGCCGCGATCCTGCCCGGAAAATCAATCAGCGTCTGGACTTGAATTCCTGCAAACATCGAAGGCCTTGTTAATATCATAAGTGGACCTTTGTTTGAACTCGACCTGTTTGCCTTTGTTCCAGTCCTGCACGGGCCGGTAATATCCGACTATCCTCGAATATATCTCCATCGGAACGGCCGTTGAACCGTCTTCACGGGCTTTCCCGTAGCGCTTCAATTCCGCTTCGGAATGCTCTTTATCGCAGAAAGGTTTTTCGCCGGGATGATAGCCGTGAACGGGACAGATGCTGAATGTGGGAGTGATCGAAAAATATGGAAGCCTTGAAGAAGAAGATATTTTCCTTATTAAAAGTTTCATCGCCTCTATATCCTTGATCTCTTCTCCGATGAAAAAGTGGAGAACGGTACCACCGGTGAATTTTGCCTGCAGTTCATCCTGATGAGCAAGCGTCTCGAATATATCCTTTGTTTCCCATACCGGGAGGTGCACCGAGTTCGTGTAGTAAGGAACGGCTTCACTTCCCGAGGAGATGATGTCTTCGAAGAAACCCTTATCCTTTTTAGCAAGGCGGTAACTGGCGCTTTCGGCGGGAGAAGCTTCAAGATTGTACAGATTTCCCGTTTCCTTCTTGAACTCCTCGAGCTTGCCCAGCATGAAATCAAGGACTTTGCCTGCGAACCCTTTGCCTTCGCTGGAATTATACGGACATTTGAGGAAATTGAGAACGGCCTCGTTCATGCCGAGAAAACCTATCGTTGAGAAATGATTGCTCCAGTATTCGCCTTTCTGGATCTTGATATCTGAGAGCCAGTATTTTGTATAGGGGTACAGATTGCTCTCGGTGAGTTTTTCTATTAGTTTTCTTTTTATTTCAAGACTCTCCTTGGCCTTGTCCATCGTTTCTTCGAGCCGGGAGAAGAATCCGTCCTCATCATCGGCGACGAATCCGATCCGGGGGAGGTTGATCGTGACGACGCCAATGGAACCGGTAAGGGGGTTCGCAGCGAAAATTCCGCCTCTTCTCTGCTCATGACTTTCCGGTTTTTGCGCATCCGGCAAAGCTGCGGCGGGAAAAAGCTGCGGCTTCATATGCGCGGATATGGCCCTGTTATCGAGCCTGAGCCTGCAGCACATGGACCGCGCATCATCCGGGTTCATATCGGAATTGACGAAATTGGCGAAATAAGGGATGCCGTATTTCGCGGTCATTTCCCAGACCTTGCCGAGGTTCTTATCGCCCCAGTCAAAATCCTTAGTAATATTATAAGTCGGGATAGGGAAAGTGAATATGCGGTGCGCGGCGTCACCTTCGAGCATGACCTCGGCAAAGACATTATTGAGGATGTCCATCTCATTCTGGAAATCACCGTAGACCTCATCTCTCGTCTGTCCGGCGATGATCACATTCTTGTTCTTCATCGAAGAAGGAACTGTAAGGTCCATGGTCAGATTGGAGAAAGGCGTCTGGAACCCGGTCCTTGTAGGCACGTTCAGATTGAATATGAATTCCTGCATAGCCTGTTTTGTTTCCGAATATGTGAGACCGTCATATCTGATAAAAGGCGCAAGAAGGGTGTCGAAATTTGCAAAAGCCTGCGCGCCTGCAGCTTCACCCTGCATCGTGTACATAAAATTGACGATCTGCCCCAAAGCGGTCCTCAGATGTTTCGGCGGATTGGAACGCACCTTGCCGGTAACGCCGCGGAAACCCCTCCGCAGAAGTTCGCCGAGGTCCCAGCCTACGCAATACGAAGAGAGGGAGCCGAGGTCGTGTATATGGAAATCCCCGGAGATATGAGCATTGGCAATGCTGGCCGGATATATCTTGGTAAGCCAGTAATTAGCGGAGATCGTCGATGAAACATGATTGTTGAGTCCCTGGAGAGAAAAACTCATATTGCTGTTCTCGTTTATGCGCCAGTCTTTAATATCTATGTAATCGTCGATGATCTTCAATGTTTCGAGCACCCCTTCCTGCATTTTTCGAAGATCGGAGTGTTTTTCGCGGTAGATGATATAGGCCTTTGCGGTTTTATGGTAACCCCTTTCCATAAGGACGACTTCGGTGATGTCCTGAATATCCTCGACGGTAGGGAAGAGTTTATCGAGTCTTTTCACGACTTCCAGAGAAAGCTCTTTATAAAGTTCTATCCTTGTTTCTTCTTTTGTTTCCTTGAAAGCTTTCCTGATAGCGCTTTCGATCTTAAAAAGGTCGAATTTCTCGAAAGCTCCATCTCTCTTCTCAACATACCTGATATCCATAAAACCTCCGCAACTATATGTAGTGATTGAATTTTGTTAAAAGGAGTATATAGTATTTTTTTTGCTTTGTCAAGAGATTTTTAAAATTTTCTAGATTTAACCCAATATACTAAAAATAGTCAATAAAATCCCAATATAAAAGGAAATAGCGTGAATATATATTGAAGTTGTTTTTTATTGGGATATTATTGCAGGGAAGAATGAAGAATGAGCAATTTATGATGGAGAATTGACAATTATGCGGAGATGAATGAATAATGAAGAATGGACAATGAAATAATGAAAAATAAAGAGTGAGCAGTAAAGAGTAAGAGTAAAAAATGAACTCAATATTGAAAAAAATACGGAAAAATGGTATTTTCATTGAAAAAGGGAGTTGAATATGAAGGAACTTGAACAGAGAATATTAAGCGAAGGCAAAGTGATACGCAATGGCGAGATCATTAAAGTCGATTCATTTATCGATCATCAAGTGGACCTTCAGCTCATGGAGAAGATCGCCCAGGATATGTTGAATCATCTTGAAAGTTCGGGCATACTGAAAAAAATAAATAAGATCGTAACGATCGAGACTTCCGGCATTCCTCTTGCTACGATGGTAGCCCATAAGCTCTCTTTGCCTATGGTGTTCGCAAGAAAGAAGATTCCTGTAACGCTCATTGAACCGCTCTATTCCAGAAAGATCGTTTCACCGACAAAGCTTGATGAAGTGGAAATAGTCATTTCTTCAAAATACCTTTCGGAAAAAGACAGCGTCTATATTGTTGACGATTTTCTGGCAACGGGGGTAACATCGCTGGCCATTATGGATCTGATCAGGGACGCCGGATGTAAGGTGGTCGGCATTGGAGCGATCATCGAGAACGCTTTCCTGGGAGGCAGGGACATCATAAAGGAAAAATACCCCGAGGCCGATATATATGCCTGCGTCCGGATCAAGAAAATGACGACGGAAGGACATATAGAATTCCATGAATGATCTTTTCTGTGTGATCGGCGGCAATGCCGCCGGACTTTCTGCAGCAATGCAGATAAAAAGACTTTCTCCGAAAACACATGTTATTCTATTCGAAAAAAGCGGGCTTGTCTCCTATTCTAAATGCCTCCTTCCGTATTATCTGAGCGGTAGAATCGAGGGGATTGACGCTATTTCGGTAAAACCCGCTGTCTTTTTTTCTGACCAAGGCATTGAGATCCTGCAGGCCGAGGTCACAAGAATAGACGTCAGAAGCAGGGAAGTTTTGTATATCGAGAACGGCCGTTTGCGGACCTTGCGGTACAGAAAATTACTTCTTGCCACGGGAACCCGCTACAGCAAACCGGAAGGAGAGAATTTCTTCATGCCGGTTCCGGACGATTATATAAGAGCAGGGGAACTCATCCGCGCGGGAAAGATAAGAACCGCCGCTGTGATCGGAGGCGGTTTTGCCGGGTGTGAAACGGCTTTGGAGCTTTCCAGGGTCGGTATTGCGGTAGACCTTATTGAGAAGAACCGCGTTCTTTCTCTGTTCTCCCCTCAATTCGCTGAAGAATTAAAGGGTTTTTTAGGCGGAAATACGCGGATGATGGAAAACACTGATTTTTTAGGAACGGATGGAGAATTGCTCCGCACATCACGCTTTGAAAGGAAATACGATGCGGCATTTTTCTGCCTGACCCCCAAGCCCTCAACGGAAATGATAGATATCCCCAAGATGAAAAACGGTGCTGTCCGGACGGATGCGAAGTGCAGAACGGAGAATGAAGACATCTTCGCGGCGGGCGATTGCGCATCGGTAACCTTTGTGAACAATAGAACCGGTACGATGCCCTCTGCGGTCTATGCCAATAAAACAGGGAAAACGGCGGCATACTCGATGCTTTCAAAGAGGACCCCCGGCTTTTTCGCTTCGGGAAGTACAATGATCGACCTGGACGGTATCGTTGCGGCCAGGACCGGTGTGGAAGAGGGTTCGGTCTGTATCGTCAAAAAGCTTCCGGACAGCAAAGATGATAAAGGTCGGCCGTCCGGCGGTCTTATCGTGCTCGGCTGTTCGGAGTCAGGCATAATAAAATACGGCGAAGTTTTTTCACCGGGAACATACGCTCTTCAAGCCGTGACTCTGCTCGGATCGTTCCTTGGAAGGCCTCTTAACGAGCTGATCGCCGCCGATATTCCCTACGCGCCCTTCATCAACAGGGTTCTTGACCCCGTCCAGGCGGCGGCTTTTGGGCTTCTTTTAAAAATAAGGTAAATTCCGTTTGACTGAAAAGATAACATTTGATATAATAAAAAAAATTATAAGGAGGCACTTATGAATAAGAGGCTGAAAGCCCTTTTATTTACGACGCTCATCTTATTAGTTGCGATTGCTCCTTTTGCTAAATCACGCATATCTCAAAACCCGGCATTCAGGCCTTATGAGGAATCCGCTGTTGAGAAAGGACCCTTCTACTACTGTTTCTATGTCATTCCGCATGATTACCTGTGGGTCTCTCTCAAGGTTTCCGAATACAATGACTGTTTCGGGAACTATGCCATAACCTCGGGCACCAATGCCTGGTGGTACGGCGCAATGGCGAACCCGTCCATTTTCGGCGGTTGGGCGCCTCTTTTCGCCGGTTGGCAGTATCCCAAGAACCTCGGGGACCAGATGGCGGGCCAGATCGTTTACGATCACAATATCATGTGGGCGGCGAATAATATAGTGTCCGACTTCCTCTGGGAATCGGATATTCAGTCGCCGGAAGCCTCGCTTGTTTACTATCCCAAGACCTACGAAGGGATGATCAGCTTCTACGGCTTCTATCTTTCCAGCATCAATGAAGAGGTCATGGGGCGCATTTCCCAGTCGGACTACATCACTTACATAGACGATTCCTACAGTGCGAAGCCTCTCGGGATCGGAGGTAAAGCGAGAATGCTCAGATGGAACTACCCCAATGCGGACGACTTCAATATCCATTTGCTTGAGCTTAAGAACAATTCCGGCGTCAATTACGATCAATTCTATTTCGGCCTTTATATGGACGCTGACGTAGATTATTCGAATGCCGCAGATAATATTTCCTACTTTGACCCTGACATAGGAACGGCTTATATCTACCACCCGACGAAATCGCTGGGCTGCGTCGGCATCACGGTATTCGATACCGAACAGATCAGCGTTTGCGAACTCAAGATCGGCTACGATGAAACGGCTAATTTCGCCGATCCGTGGGTTTGGGATATCCTCACCGGCGATACGATGGACTATTCGTATACGAAACCCTACGATGCGAGGATCGTATTCGGCATAGGCCCCTACTCCTTCGCTGCCGGCGCTACAATGGAGTTCTTCTGGGCAACGCCGAACGGATACGATGTTGAAAAATTCAAACAGAACGTAAAAACCGCACGCGATACCAAAGAGAACGGCTGGGTAATACCCAATCCCCCGCCGGAAGCGCCGTTCCTTATTGTCGAAGCAGGCAATAAAGAAGTTAATCTCAGCTGGTCGCGAAACCGCAATTATATACCCAAACCGCTTCCCGCGGGAACTTCGGGTTTCTATACGGAAGATACAGACCCCGCGCCCGAGTATTCCGAAGGCTCGGAATCGGCCCTGGACCCCGCCTCTTTGGAGAGAGACTGGGACGGCTACCGCGTTTACAGGAACCTCACCGGTATGGGCGATATAGAACTCGGCGACTACGCACTTGTGACCCAGATGGATTCTACGTATGTCTACAACATTTACGGTGTCATTCCCGAAGCCGAGCTTGATAAATCGCAGTGGAACGAAACATATTACTGCGAATATACGGACCGCGACCCTTCCATCTTCAACGGTTTCACCTACTATTATTCCGTGTGCGCATATGATACGGGCGATAGAACAAAAATACCGCCGATAGATCCTTCTTATTCATCGGCTCTTGCGAACGTTCAGCCCGCAACCCCGGCTTGGATCTACGAAACGACCCCGCAAACCTACAGGGATAAAGTGGAAGTTGTTCCGAACCCGTATGTGGAAGGCCAGTACACGACCTGGGAAAGCGATGTTAGAAAAGTGGACTTCATTCACCTTCCCCAGAATGAAGACGGGTCTTATACATGTACGATAAAAATTTATTCCTTTTCCGGCAATAAGGTCAGAACGATCTATCATAACGACGAAGATGCTGATGAATCCTGGACACTCAATAATGACAGAGGACAGAACCTTGCGCCGGGTATTTATTTCTACAGGGTCATTCCGGAAGACGGCTCCGAAGAGCAGACCGGAAAAATCATGATAATCAAGTAGGAGAGATAGATGAAAAAGATATTAGTTATAACGGCAGTACTTCTTCTGAGTGGACTTATTTTTGCCGGCACATCGTTCTCTTTCAGGCACGGCACGGCGGCCTTTGATTTTCTAAGGCTTCCCATCGGTGCTGTGAACTTTGCAACGGGACAGGCGATGATCGCATCGATGGATAACTCTCTTGCGGCCGTCGTGAACCCTGCAAGACTTTCAGAGATCGGCAACTGGGATATCAGAGGCGGTTCCACGCAATGGATCCTTGATACGAATTACCAGTTCGCCGGGATCGCAAAAAGGCTTTCAGACAGGCTTGGCGTTGTTTCACTCGTAGTAAGGAATTTCTCTTACGGCGATTTCGATTATACGATCCCCTGGGGCTATACCGAGGATCCCGCCGAATCCGGCGAAACGTTCACGGGCGGTGCGATATGCACGACGCTCGGTTGGGGCAAACAGCTTACCAAGAACTTCGCTTTCGGCGTAGGCATGAACTATGCCGTCGAGACCCTCGAAGAATACAGCATGGACGGTGTGTTCTTCAATATCGGGTTCATCTACGAGAACGAAGAATATCTGAAAGGCCTGCGGCTGGGTTTCACAGCTGAGAACTTCGGCACAACAATAGCTTATTTCGAAGACAGCGAACCTGCAACGCTTCCTCTGGTCATGAAATATGCGTTAAGATGGGATGTATACCAGACGCCCGACGCTAAACATAAATTTGTTCTGGAAGGAAACGCAGCCCAGTACAAGGATAAAGACATGTACGGTGCGGGAGCACTTACGTATATTTTCAATTCATTCTTCCACCTCTTCATAGCCGGCAGTTCCGATACGAAGCTTTTTAAACCGATCTCGCTCGGATCCCAACTGAAATTCAGGATCGGAGGAACGATGATAGATGTGGCAATCGCATACAATATGACGAAGCACTTCGGGGATAAGATAACGTTCGAAGCGGGAGCGATGATCTTCTAAAGGCCGGAAGGCCGGGGATCACCCGTTCGGAACGGTGAACGAAACACTTCTTGACAGGTTTTCGGAACACATATCCCGTTCGCCGGTAAATATATCATCATTAAAAGATAAGCAAGAGATCTACAAAAAACTGATACTTCCTTCGCTTGAACTCGTTAAATACTTCAGCGGCTCTCATAGGGAGATCCTCGACGGCGGTACCGGCGCGGGTATCCCGGGACTGCCGCTCGCCCTGGCCTTTCCCAACAAAGTATTCAAGCTTGTCGATTCCGTGGGAAAGAAGGTCTCCGTCTTGAACGAATTTATAAGGGAGAACGGGATATCGAACGTGGAAGCCCGGCATATCCGCATAGAGGATATTGCCGGTGTTTTCGATGCGGGAACGGCAAGGGCGCTCGGCGATTCGTTCAGGATACTGAAATGGTTCGGAAGATCAATACGGAAAGGAGGGATCCTGATCATCCAGACAGGGTTGAACAAGGAAGTGGCCAGAGAAGGTTCGGGCTTTACACTTGTTTACGAAGAATTGACAAAGGAAGTGAAGAACGCGATCTATGAGAAGAAATAGAATATACTTCGTATCGGGCAACCTGAGCAAACAAAGAGAGATCGAATATATCTTGAGCGAAGAATGTCCGGCTCTCAAGATCTTAGGGAAAAAGATCGATCTCGCAGAACCGAAAGGACTGCTTCTTGAGGATATATCCAGAGAGAAGGCCTTATCCGCCTATAAACTCCTGCACGCACCTGTCCTCGTTGATGATACCGGCATCATATTCGGCGAATACGGATGTTTTCCGGGGCCGTACTCTAAGGATTTCTTCATGATGGTCGGATATAAGGGTATTTTAAAGATGCTTGCCGGAAAAAGGCGTGATGCATACTATAAAAGCGTGATCTCCTACACCGATGACGGCAGGGTCCATCAGTTCACGGGAGAATACCACGGGACGATCCGGATGAGGCCGGTCTCCACCCGCGATCCGTTCTTCCCGTATGACGCGCTTTTCATGCCCTTGCACAACAGAAAAGCAAGATCGAAGATGAGCGAGGCGGAGGGAACAAGGCATTCCCACAGACGCATTGCCCTTCAAAGGTTCGCCGCGTTCATCCGCCGCAAGCTGCGTATTTGATTTTTATTTTAAAAACCTATAAAATCAGTAATGGAGAACAAGATGAATACTGAAGAAGACGGCATTGTTCAGGGCCGGATCGAAAAATTACGGGAATTGAAAGAGATGAACATCGATGCATTCCCTTATAGATGGGAAAAGAAAGACGGAGTAAAAGAATTAAGGGAGCGCTTCGGACATCTAAAAGAGGAAGAGGAATCAGGATATTCCACTTGCACGGCAGGCCGCCTCATCGGCAAGAGGAGACAGGGGAAGGCCGGTTTCGGGAATATCGCGGACGGAAGCGAGAAGATCCAGATATACTGCCGCCAGGATGTGCTGGGCGATTCATACGAGATATTCAAAAAAGCCGATATAGGCGATTTCATAGGGATCACGGGAAATGTTTTCAAAACGAAGACCGGTGAGCTGACAATACTGGTGAAGGGTTTTTCCGTTCTGGCAAAATCGCTCAAGCCCTTGCCTGAGAAATGGCACGGGCTCAAGGATATAGAGCTGATCTACAGAAAGAGATACCTGGACCTTATCTCCAACGGGGATTCTTTCGATATCTTCCTGAAGAGAACGAAGATCATAAAGAGCATAAGGAAGTATTTGGATTCGAAAGGTTTCATAGAAGTGGAAACGCCCATATTGCAAACGCTTCCCGGCGGCGCCGATGCCAGACCCTTCGTAACCCATCATAATGCGCTTGATATGGAGCTTTATCTTCGTATTGCTCCCGAACTTTATCTGAAGAGGCTCATAATCGGCGGGTTCGAACGCGTATATGAACTTAACAGGAATTTCCGCAATGAAGGAATGGACAAAAATCACAATCCGGAGTTCACGATGCTTGAAACATATGCCGCCTATTGGGACTACAATGATGTAATGGATTTTACGGAAGGCATGATCAAAACCGTTGTGGATGAGGTATTCGGCGGGACCGTGGATATCGTCAGGGACGGCAGACAGATCCCTCTTTCATTCCCTTTTAAGAGGATATCCATGCTGGACGAGCTTTCAAAGGTATCCGGTCTGGACATAGCGTCCATGAATGAGGATGAGCTCATTTCCAAGGTAAAGGAGCTGGGTAAAGAAGCCCCACGGTCCAAAGGGAAAGCCATCGAAAAACTTTTCGAGCATTATGTGGAACCCTCTTTGAATAAACCCGTATTCATCACGGATTTCCCGATCGAATCATCGCCGCTTACAAAAAAGCACAGAAGCAGAGAAGGGGTTGTGGAGAGGTTCGAGCTCTATTTCGCAGGCATGGAGATAGCGAACGCATATTCGGAACTGAACGATCCTTTGGAACAGAAAGAGCGTTTTGAGATGCAGGAGGCGTTAAGGACCAAAGGCGATGATGAAGCTCAGAGGATGGACGAAGATTTTCTTGAGGCGCTGCACTACGGTATGCCCCCAACGGGAGGCCTCGGGATAGGAGTGGACCGCCTCGTCATGATCCTGACAAATGCGAAAACGATAAGGGATGTCATACTGTTCCCAACGATGAGGAAGGAGGCCGAATGAATTTGTTCTCTAAGAATTATGAGGATTTTATCGTCAGCTCTGTCGGTTATATTCAATTGAAGCAGTACGGCAAGGCGAAGGAGGTACTTGAGAAAGCGATCAAAAAGAAACCCAATATCAGCGATGCATACGAATATATGGGCATCGCGCATTTAAAAGAGGGCAATGAGGCGGAAGCCTCTTTTTACTTCAAGAAAGCCAATGAGATCTCAGGCGGACTTCTTGAGAAGCTCTATTTCAATGCAGGTGTGGTCTTCTTTAAAAGAGGACTCATCGATGATGCTCTGGAGATATTCACGAAGGTCCGCCTCGTTAATGAAAAAAACCAGTTTGCCCAGTATTATCTAGGGCAGATCTTTTCCAAATCCGGCAATTACAAGGGAGCGATCGATGAATTCCAGGATATACTCGGGAAATGCCCGGATGATCTTAATACGCTTGAGAGTCTGGGATATCTCTATTTCGATCTAAAAATGGCAGATGAAGGGATCGATGTTTTCCTCAAACTCATTGCTTTGAAGCCGGATAATGACAATTACTATTTCAATACAGCATATCTTTATAAATTCAAGAGCAATTACGATAAGGCGATCGAGTATTTCATAAAGGCCATTGAGGTCAATCCGTCCAATTACCTGAACTATGTCAATCTCGGAGATATCTATAAACTCAAAAAGGAATTCGGAAAAGCCGAAGAGATGTATAAAAAAGCGTGCGAGGAGTTCCCCATGGACTTCATGATATATTATGATATGGGTCTTCTCTACCTGGATCAAAAGCAGTATAAGACCGCGTTGGAACATTTCATGAAGGCCTATGACCTGAACAATGACGACAGTTATTCAGTAAATAAGATCGCCACATGCTATATGATGCTCGGCGAGGATGAGAATGCGAACCGGTTTTTCGAGATGTCCGTGATGAAGAATGAAGAGGATCCCTACACGCATTTCAAATATGGTGAATACTGTATGAAAAAAGGCATGAAAGAGAAAGCGAAGAGGGAATTCGAAAGAACGCTCCAGATCGAACCGAACTATATTATAGCGAAACTCAAGCTGAAAGAACTCGGATAGATCCCGGTTGAGAACTGATGACGGCAATTCCATAATAAACGCCCGCCCGAACCTCAGGGTGGCATTCTTTTTTACCGCTCTGGTATTCGTGATATTTGCCCTAAATCTGATCCGGATGCAGATCGTCGAAAAGGAGAAGTACTTCCTTCTTTCTACACGGAATATCGTTTACAAGGAAAGGATAAAAGCCCAAAGAGGCGTTATAAAGGACCGCCACGGAGAGGTCATCGCGGGAAATAAACAGTCTTACGATCTCTATATCATGCCATTTGTAGCGAGGAAAGACCTGCTCGGGCTTAAAGCTTCTTTAGTAAAGGCGGGTATCGTTTTCAATACGGGAAAATATAAAAACAACAGGGAAAACCTTATAGCACGCAATATCGGATATGAAAAATACGTGTATATTCAGGTTAACAAAGACGAATTTCCTTTCCTGTTCACGAAGGAGGCCCCGCTCAGGAATTATCCCTTCGGAGCCGGATTGTACTACCCCTTAGGCTATGTTTCGCTCGCAACGCCGGCCGAGATCAAGGAAAATGCCGCCGAGGATGACTATACGGGAAAGACCGGAATGGAAAGAACATATGACCCTGTCCTGCGCGGTGAGGACGGGATCGAAGTGTTGATCAAAGATGCATACGGGACCAAAAAGGAGCTTACGCCGGAAAATGTAGGGGACAAGAATCTTCTGGCGCTTCTTTTAAAAGGGAAAAAGGAAGTGATCCACGGCAGGGATATGGACCTTACGCTCAGCATGAAACTTCAAAAGTTCATCTATGATAAACTCAAAGACCTTCCCGCCTGTGCTATGGTGATGGATGTAAGTACGGGTGAACTTTTAGCCTTTATCTCCACTCCCTGCATCGACCCGAATCTTTTCCTTGAAGGGATCTCCGACGAGATATGGGAAAACATCCTGAAGGACGAAAAAAATCCGCTTTTCAATAAAGCGCTGAACCTGTACAGCCCAGCCTCGACGTTCAAACCGTTCACGGCTCTGGCGGGGATGTATTTCGGCATACCGGAGATACTGCCTCCGTGCCGGGGATCGGTCGAGATGCACAATGTGGAAAAACACTGCTGGAAAGAGGAAGGCCACGGCACACAGAATATTTCCGAAGCGATAAGAAACTCTTGCAATGTATATTTTTATCAGGCCGGCGATCTGGTCGGGATCGAGCGCATGCATGAATTCGCCAAATATATCGGTCTGACCGGGACGACAGGCCAGAAAGATCTTGCAGACGAAGAGAAACCCGTTATTCCGGACCTCAAGTACAAATTCCGCAATAAGATCCTGGACGGCAGATGGTATCCCGCTGAAACCCTTGATGCCGCGATCGGACAGGGACTGGTTCAGGTGACACCGGTAAAGATGCTGCAGCTCTATGCTTTTCTGGCCACCGGCTTCATGCCTGTACCGCACCTTGTGAAAGCCGATCTTATTTCTGCTCCCTCAAAACCGGAAGTAAATGAAGATATGCTTGCCAAGATCAGAAAGGGATTGAGGGATTCGGTGAATGCCGGAGGAACTTCCTGGCGCGCGCATTCCACGCTTATTGAGATATGCGGGAAAACGGGTACGATGCAGACAAAGAAGATAAAAGAGTATTTCCGGAAACTTTCACCGGATCAGCAGGAACTTCCTTATGCGGACAGGGACAGCGGGTGGTTCGTTTCATTTGCGCCTTACGGTAAACCGGAATACTGCATGGCCGTCTTTGTCGAACATCACGGATCGGGAGGATATTTCCCTGCAATGATATCAAAGGATATTTATGAATTCATGAAGAAGGAAGGTTATTTTGGAGATTAGAGAGAAGCAACTTGTAACATTTCTTACCGTTATTCTTTCCATATTCGGACTTCTGGCGATCTACAGCGCCTTTTCATACAAATATACGAACGCGCTTCACAATCCGCTATTCATCAAGCAGCTGATTTTTGTCATTATAGGCCTTCTCTTGATGAACATCGTCTCAGAGATCGATTTTAAATTCTTTTTAAAAAACTCTCTGTTATTCTATGCGGGAGGGATCGTTCTTTTGATAGCGATGCTGACATTTCTGCCTGCAGTAAAAGGCAGATGGCTGAATCTCGGTCTTTTTTCCTTTCAACCCTCGGAGCTTATGAAGATTATTTTCATCGTTTATATATCGAAGGAATTCGCCGCCTTCTCAAAAAATAAAAGGCGTATGTACTTTATCAACATCCTTTCCTTTATTGCCAGAACGGCGCTTCTGACCCTTTTTCCCGCTATCCTTATCTTCAGGCAGCCGGATCTGGGCACGGGACTTTCCTTTGTCATCGTCTATGCCATGCTGCTCCTTTTCATTGGTGAAAGTTCCTCCATATTCATCTTCATGTTCTTTTTTGCCCTGGGAATTCTTCTCGGCGTGATCCTCCGCTTCTCAGAGGGCGTCGGGTCCGCTTTAATAACCTTTTTAAAAAGCTCCGGCTGGATAAAGATGACAGCCCTTGTCTCGACGGGTCTGGCCTTTTCACTTCTGTTTTATATCCTGGCACGCTTCCTCATCGGATTACGGATAAAATTCACGCTGATCGCCGCCCTTTCGCTCGTTCTTAATGCGGGGTTCCTTTTCTCCGCGGCCGCCATGAAGATGCTTAAACCTTATCAGATCCAGCGTCTGCGGACATTTCTTAATCCTTACGAGGATATGAAGGGCAGCGGCTGGCATGTGATACAATCAAAGATATCCATCGGTTCCGGAGGTTACAAGGGCAAAGGATTATTGAAGGGCACTCAGAACAAGATGAACTTCCTGCCTGAGCGTCATACCGATTTTATCTTCTCCCTGATCTCTGAAGAGTTCGGATTCCTTGGGTCTATGGCGGTGCTCCTGTCTCAATTTCTAATACTTTTCTTTCTTTTCAATACCGCCGCACACACATCAAGTGCAACAGGTTTCTATCTCTCCGCATCGGTGTTCTCCCTGTTCTTGACACATTCTGCCCTCAATACGGGCATGAACCTCGGCATACTTCCCGTTACCGGGATCCCTCTGCCTTTCGTTTCATACGGAGGGAGCGTATATTTAAGTTTTTCCTTTCTGATAGGGATCGTGATGAATATCTCAAAGACGACGCGCACGGCAAAAAGGGTGGATGTCTATATAAAATGAAAAAGGATTTGAATGCGGAAAGATTGGAAAAGATGCGCCGTGTAGCCAAGGCCCGGTTCCCCGATCTCAGGATATGTCTTTATGATATTAAAAACGAGCATAATATCGCGGCGATAATAAGGACATGCGATTTTTTCGGCGTTCAGAACATAGATATCATTAACGAAAAGTACGATAAAGAAGGCATGCCGATCAATGCATTGATCACAAAAGGAGCCCATAAATGGATGGACCTGAAGATCTGGAGAGGATCGGCGGAATATGTTAATTGGGCCCGGAAGAACGGTTTTGAAATATATTTGACGACTTTATCAGAAGATGCAGCCGACTATTCGAAGGAGAAATACCAGGGCAGGATCATTGTTGTCCTCGGCAATGAAAAATCGGGAATAAAGGATGAACTGCTCATTGAAAATGCGGCGAAAAATGTTATAATCATGCCGAGAGGTTTCAGCCAATCGCTGAATGTGTCGGTCAGTGCCGGGATAATCCTGTCGCATATCGTTCTAAAAAAGGCGGGGCGAGGTAATAATGCCGAGGAGAAGGATGTAAAAAAATGGCTAAAAAAATGGATAGAAGAATAACATTCGCAAAGTATTCCGGAGCGGGAAATGATTTTATCATGATCAGTAATTATACCGAGGGGTATAAATATAAATACGCGCGCTTAGCCAGGTTTGCGTGTCCGAGGGGCAGTTCCGCCGGCGCAGACGGGATCATCTTCATCGAAAGGTCCCGGCTCGCAGATATAAGGATGAGGATATTCAATGCTGACGGAAGTGAAGCAGAAATGTGCGGCAACGGAGCACGTTGCAGTGCTCAGTTCGCATATGAAAAAAGGATAGCCGGTAAAAAGATGAGCATCGAAACAAAAGCGGGGATACACAATGCATCTATTCTGCCGGACGCCGTATCGGTAGAGATGATACCGCCGAAGTCCTTTAAAAAATATACCATAAGGTATAAAAAGGAAAAATATAATGGCATATTAACAGATACGGGGGTTCCGCATTTTGTGATCCCTAAGTGGCCTCACGGGAACATCAGGGAAATAGGGAGGTTTTTCCGTGAGCATAGAACATTCAAGCCGGCAGGTACCAATGTTGATTTTATCCGTATAGAGAACAAAGGCAGGATAAGGATCAGGACATATGAGCGCGGTGTAGAAGATGAAACCCTTGCCTGCGGAACGGGGGCGACGGCATGTGCCCTTACCGCCATGCGTGAAGGTCTTACCGGCCGATCGGTTTCTGTAGAAACCGCAGGGGGTGCGGTTCTTAAGATAAAGGCGACTATGGATCGAAAAGGGGAGATCACCGGAGTCATTCTGACCGGTGAAGCGCGCCTGGTATATAAGGGCGTCCTTAATGCCCGGCTGGAGGATTATATATGAATGAAAACGCTCCTCCGATGATATTGTGCGTAGGCAGGAACTATCAGCAGCATATCAAAGAAATGAACGCACGGAGAGAGGAAGAACCCGTGATCTTCATGAAACAGCCGCGCTCATACAATGAGAGTAGCAAGATCTTCATTCCGGAGGTCCTCGGCACTCTCCATTATGAGGTCGAATTGGCCGTTCTAATAGGAAGGGAATTGAAAAATGCTTCCGAAGATGAATCTGAGGCCGCAATAGAAGGTTACGGCGTAGCAATTGATTTTACGCTGAGGGAATTGCAGACGGGTTTTAAAAATAAAGGACTTCCATGGGAACTTTCAAAGGCTTTCGATAATTCAGCGCCCTGCGGGCGATTTATAAAAAAAGAAGCATTTTCAGATAATCCGCAAAACTGCGATATCTCGCTTTCAGTGAACGGCAAGACGGTACAGAGCTCAAATACGGCCCAAATGCTTTTTAAACCTTCGGAGATAATCTCTTATGCGAGCAGATTTATCACGATCCCGGAAGGAACCATACTTTTAACGGGAACGCCTGAAGGTGTAGGTCCTGCGTTCCATGAAGATCAGTTCGAAGCGAAAACCGGTACCGCGATGCACCGCTTCACTCTTTTAAGGAAGTGATGAGAACCGCCGTACTGTACCCTCCATTTACGAAAAACGGCTTGTATCCTCTGATCACGCAGAACAGGCAATTCAGATATGCTCACTCCCTTAAAGTGAAAATATTCCCGCTTGTTGCCGCATCGCTTGCAACGGTGCTGAAAAACAAAGGACATGAGGTCCTGTTCCTGGACGGTGTTACAAGGCGCATGTCCCGGTCTGATTTTGACGGGTCGGTACGGGATTTTAACCCGGAACTTGTTTTTATTGAGACCAAGGCGCCGCTCATGAACGAGATCGCAGGATATATAGGAAAGCTCCGGGAGGATCTTCCATCCTGTAGAACGGTCCTATTCGGAGATGAATGTACATGCCGTCCTGCTGAAGCGCTTGGAAGTACGGATTGCGACTATGTATTAACGGGCGGTGACTACGATCACTTCGGAGGCCTGCTTGCGGATGCTGTCGAAAAAGGGACCGAATTGCCCCGTGGAGTGTACCTGAAGGAGAACGGGACTGTCAAGGGATCGCATTTCGAGTTGATCGGGGAATTGGACATGCTCCCTCTTGTCGACAGAGACCTGACATCCTCCGACCTGTACGAGGAAGCCTACCTTTATCATCCCTGCGCATATATTCTCACGGGCAGGGGATGCGGCGCCCGCCGCAGTGCGGGAGTCTGTACCTTCTGTATATGGCAGAACGTACTTTGGGAAAGGACAATGAGGCTGCACTCTCCGGACCGTGTTGCTGAAGAGATAGAAATGCTTGTGAAGAAATACGGTGCCGTAGAGATCTTCGATGATAATGAGTCCGGCGCTATTTACGATTTCGGATGGCTCGAGGAATTTCTTGTCCGTTTAGAGAAAAGGGATCTTATCGGCAGATTTTTCCTCTCTTCGAATGCCAGGGCGGACGCGCTTGATGAAAAGACCTGCGTTCTTCTTAAAAGGATCGGTTACAGGCTCCTTAAAGTAGGTCTGGAATCGGGAACGGATAAATATCTGTCTCTGATCGGCAAGGGGGAGACCGCATCGGAGATAAGAACAGGTATCAAAAATGCCAAGGATCAAGGGCTCAAGATCATGCTGACCGTTATGACTGGTTTTCCCGATGAGACGGATGCGGAGGCGGAGATGACATTCAGGGCGGCAAAGGAATTGATGCTGTATAAAACGCGTTTCGGGGATTGTCTTCAAGCTTCTATCCTTGTACCGTATCCTGGTACGCCGCTGTTCAAGCTGCTTAAAGAAAGAGGTTCGATCTCCCCTGAGGCCAATGCCGACGAATATTCAATGGAGAAAAGCGTTATTGCCCACAGCATCGATGCGAATAAATGGTGCCGGAAGATATGGGGGCTACACCTCGATCCCGGATTCCTGCTGAGATCGCTTTTCACAATAAGGAATAAATACGACATGGCGACTGCCATGCGCGGAGCGGCTTCGCTGTTCGGTCATCTCAAGGACTTCTAAGTGAAGAAACTGATATTATTTTTAATACCTGTTTTAATATCGGTATTCTATATAGACGGAAGATTACCCTTCATTGAAAGAGAAACAACTAATGAATTCCCCGCGCTTGTTTCCAGGATAGATGCCTATAGAGATGCTCTCAAAGAAGGAAATCCGTATCCCCGCTACAATACGGACAATTTCAATGGAGAAGAATACACTCTTCTCAATTCGCAGCCCCTTTCATATATTGCCATCGGCTGTTTATCACTTCTGACAGGCAGTATACAGGCTATAAAAATATTCTTTATGCTGGTTTTATTGATAGCCGGTCTTTCATTTTACGCCTATATGCGTAAAAAACTCGGCGAGAATACAGCGATCGGGGCGGGACTGGTCTACCAGCTTTCACCGCAACTTTTGTTGCACACGGGATTGATGGGACAAGTAAGCGTCTCGCTATTTATTGCGATTATACCATTAAGTATATTAATAATAAAGGCGGCACATTCGTTCCGGGACAGAATTCTCAGGTATATCTTTGCTTTAATACTGTTGTTCTTGATCGACAATCAGAGGTTTTTCATATTCCTTCCATTTCTTTATATGCTTACAATGGCGGAAAAAAGATTTTCCTCTAATCTTGCGGCGATCGGCTTGACGGCTGCCGTCCTGCTGCCCTGGGCCGTCTTCTTTTATGCTAACGGAAATACCGCTCCCGTGCAGACAAGCGGCGAGATGCTCGACCACTATTCTTTGAGAGAGATCTCTTATTTGTTCAATACTTTAAATGTGTTCAGATATGATACGCTGGCCTATGAGCATTTTGAAGCGGATATCAAGTATGTCCTTCTGATCCCCGCAATTGTCTGCTTTGCCCTTCCTTTCTTTAAAACGGAAAAAGGACGGAAGAACATATTTTTAGCATTTATCCTCATCTTGAACCTGGCCTTGGGCCGCCGCGGGTTTATCTATAGACAAAGTATACCATTAAGTATAATTATCTCCATATATTCCATTGCCGTCATTTTTTCAAAATTGGAGAAGTGGCAGAAGGCCGTATATATTATACTAATAAGTATACCGATATTCCCTCTTTTAAGTAAACTCCCGCCTCTTTCCAATATAAGGGCGCCGGTTAATTATTTTGATATAATTCTTCCATTATTTGCCATTTCAGTAACATTTGACATACTTGCGACATTTAAAAGAAAGTGGCTAAAGTATTTACTGATAGGTATAATGATTATCGACGCATCGTTCTTTATAAAATATTTTTTCCAGAAAGAACCCTATTTATATACTGAAGAGAGGATGAATATTCAAAAAAAGCTGAAGGACGAACCTTATTTCGCCTTCTCTCCGTACTTCAATGATGTATGTATTAAGGGAACGAACGTTTATTCGAGTATATTTTCTTATCTCGCTTCTTCCGGATATAGGCACGTATTCTCGAGGATATCAGCCTATGAAACCTTTGAGGAGATACTGAAATTCTCGTCCTGCAAATATATAATTCTGCATGTTAAAAGATCCCCGGTAGTATATTTTAATGACAGCATAGCGATGCATTCGGAACACTTTCTCCGCGAATATCCGGACATCAGGGGCTATTACCTTAATCTTTACAAGAGGGAGGGACTTCCGGAGTTCGCGTTATACGAACCTCCTCTCGTTCTCAACGGTCAAAGAAAAGAAGATATCCCTATGATGCTTTACCTGCTTTCAAAGGGCCGGCCGTGCATTCCCGGTTCTGCCTTGGAAGATTCGGTGATCGATCCTTCCGAGGGAAGGGCACTGAAGTATCCGGACGAAGTGAAAGAGATAAAATCCGCAGAACCGGTTCCCGTAAAAATACGGTTCACCGAAAAGTGGTCCTCAGGCCTCAAGGTCGGTATCGAAGTCCCGTTTTCAGGCTTTGTGAAAACGAGGTTCGCTTATAATAAGAAGCTCGAATTGAGCCTGGATGGAAAGCGGATCGAGAAAAAGCTCGTCTCGGGGATGTTCTGCGGGTTCTTCGCTGATCAGGGGGAGCATGTTCTTGTGTTCAAATATAAGGATATTCCCTTTGACGCGATTTTAACGGTCTACCTGTTGATTTTATTCGTTTTAACCATTATAATTTTCCTATGGAAAAAGAAAAGATACTGATCGTCATCCCTACTCTCAACGAAAGAGAGAATATCCCTCGGCTGATCAAGTCCGTTCTGGCCCTCGGCCTGGACCTTGACATTATGTTCATCGACGATAATTCGACCGACGGGACCGCGGAGTTTATCAAATCATGCCCGGAATACGGGAAGCAATTGTTCCTTATTGAAAGACCGGGTAAACTGGGCCTTGGAACCGCCTATGTGGACGGCTTTCTATGGGGTCTCGCAAAAGAATATAAATATTTCTTCGAGATGGACGGCGATATGTCGCATTCACCGGAATATGTTCCCGGCATGCTTCAGTATTTAAAAAGATCAAACGCGGGTTGTGTGGTCGGCTCCCGCTACGTGAACGGCGTAAGCGTTATAAATTGGCCTCTTCTAAGGCTTATCATCTCGTATTTCGCCAATGTTTACGTGAAACTGATACTGAACATGCCTGTTATCGATTCCACTTCCGGATTCGTGGTTTACGATCGGGACGCACTGTCTTCGATACCGCTTCAAAGAGTATTGTCCAACGGCTATTCATTCCAGATAGAGATGAAGTTCAGGCTTTATAAAAAACATACGCGCATCATCGAATTCCCCATCATCTTCTATGAACGCGTTTCTGGACGATCGAAGCTCTCGAAAAAAGTGACTCTGGAGGCTTTCTTCAAGGTCGTCTTCATAAAACTGCTTTCACTCCTTTCCCTTACATGGAATTTAAAATGAAATTGAAGAGGATCCTGCCCTATCTACCGGTAGCGGCAGTGTATCTTTTAACATTCTCCAGGGATATGTGGGGAGGGGATTCCCCCGAACTGATCTCTGCGGCGTATTTTCTTTCATCCGCCCACCCGCCGGGTTATCCGCTATTCACACTGCTGTTCAGGGTTTTCATGTTCATCCCTCTGAACCCCGCTATCGCGGCGAATCTTTTCAATGTCATTATTTCTTTTCTCTCGCTTGTTCTTATAGAGAATATCGTAAAGGAGGAGACCAAAAACGGCACGGCCGCGGTCATAAGCGTATATCTTCTTGCCTTTTCCAGGATGTTCTGGTATCAGAGCATGTATGCGGAAACATATACGTTGAATCTTTTTATGACCCTTCTTTCCTATTATATAATCGTTCTGGCAAGAAGGAACAAAGAGCGTCTCAAACTGTTCTTCTTCCTTGCCGGCGTGGCTCTGGGAGGACACAATCTCTATGCGCTCGTTCTTCCCGCCTTCCTGTTCACCGTGATATTCTGCCTGAAGCCTCCGGTCCGGAATTATCCTCTGTATACGTCTCTTTTCCTTTTCGGCGGCCTCTCGGTCTATACCCTTCTTCTCGTGCGCGGCCACCACGATTTTCCTATTAACTGGGGGCATCCTTCCGCATTCGGTTCTTTCTGGACTCATATAACGCGGGGGCAGTATGAGAAGCTCGTTACCGGCGGCATATACGGAATAAAGGATAAACTTCTTTTTATAGGCGATTTCTTCAAGGGGCTCTTTTTCCAGTTCTTTTTCCTTACGGTATTCGGCACATACGGCGCTATCGTCGCTATTAAGAATAGGGATATCAGGAACATCGATAAGATCATCATTATCCTTCTCAATGTTCTCGGTCCTGCCCTTCTTATCCCTGTGCGCTTTACCGCGGAGAAAGCGGAGATCTTCTCCGTTTATTATCTTCAGGCATACGCCTTCTTCGTACTTATGCTGGCCCCCCTTGTAAAAAGCAGTAAGGTGCTTAGATATATCGCAGGCGTTCACATAGCGGCATTCCTTGTTTTGAATTTCAGATTCGCCGATCTAAGCGGAAAGCATATCTTCCGCGCATATAATACCGCCCTTCTGAAAAGCCTTCCCCAAAATGCCAGGCTGGTCACAGACGGAGACGACATCACTTTCGGCGTTCTTTACCTGAGATATGTCGAGGGTCTTCGGCCGGACATCACCTGCTATGACGGCGCCGGGAACCTTTTCGAAGATGTTTTCCAGTTCTGGCGTTTCAGAAAAAGCCAGTCACAGGAAAGATATGCAAAGGTCATATCCGAATTTGGCGATAAGTATGGTACGATATTTGCTTCAAGAGTACTGATGGGAGATTATTACGACAAGATTGACCCTCAATACCATTTTCTCACTGCCGTGATAGGGAAAAATAAAAATAAGAATATTCCCATTCCGGCAGATGTTTCCGAAGAAAAGGCCATTATCGAAGACTGCCGTACTAAAAGGGCGGAATATCTTCCTCTTTTCGCAAGATATCTGACCTTAAGACTTTTTGCCGAAAATGACGAAAGCGTTCTTGGAGATGTAGAAAAAACGGGAAGACATTATCCCGAAATATACAATGACATCTCATATTACTATTTCCGGAAAGGTGAAAGCGCAAAAGCCGCGGATATTCTGAAAAAAGCCTATGAAATGAAAATATCCGCAAGCAATATTGCCATGAACTATGCCAATGTGCTGATCGAGACCCATAAATTCGTTTATGCCGTCCAGGTCCTTGACAGGGATATTAAAGTGAACGGAGAATCCTATGAAGCGCTTTATTCCAAAGGCGTGGCCTTCTTCTCTCAGGCTCGCGCGGAAAATGAAAAGGGCGGCCGCATCAAGGAACCATTGCTCCTTGCGGCGGATAATTTCAAGAAGGCCCTGAAATATAATCCCGAAGACCACAGAAGTTATACAAATCTGGGGCTGTGTTTTCTTTTGCTTGGCGATCTGCGCGCCGCAAAGGAGGCATTGAAAAAGGCTGTGGACCTGGAACCGTCCAATGAGATCGCCCTCAATGCCTTGCTATATATTGAAAAAAACATGAAAATCCATTAAAATACCAGGAGAATGAATATGAAGAAGTACATTGTGATGCTTTTTTTACTCGCTGCGGTCCTGATGAACACTGAAACGACCGGCCCGAAGCTCCGTATTGCAGTATCCCATTTTGAAGATAAATCCCAAAGCTATGCCGCCTGGCAGATAGGCTCCGGCTTAAGCGAAATGCTTATCACTGCGCTTTTTAATTCGGGAAAATTCACTGTATTCGAACGCGCTGAAATGGATAAGATACTTGCCGAACAGCAGCTTTCGCAAAGCGGTATGGTGACGCCCCAGACCAGCCTCCAGATAGGTCAGCTTCTGGGCGTGAACTATCTTGTTACAGGTGCGGTCACGGAATTTATCAATACCGCCTCTTCCGGTTCCACGGGTATTAATATCAGAGGTATTTCCGTCGGCGCGAAGATGTACTATGCAAAAGTCGTTATCGATCTGAGGATATACGATGTTACAACGGGAGAGATAATCGCGGCTGTGACAACGGACGGCGAGAACAGCGGCGCCGGCCTGGATCTCGGGCTTTACAGGGGACCGATCAATTTCAGCACTTCCAAGATCGAAAAATCACCGGTCGGTAAAGCGGCACGGGAAGCGATCGAAAAAGCAGTGCTTGCCATAAGCGAGAAAGTCGGAAGCGGACAATGGCAAGGCAAGGTCGTCACCTTCAAAGAAGGCATGGTATACATAAACGGCGGAAAGAACTGCGGGATAAAGGAAGGAGATTTCTTTATAGTCGAAAAACCGGGAGAGGAGCTCATCGATCCCGATACGGGGCTTTCTCTGGGATCGAACAATGAGACCATCGGGAAGATAAAGGCCGTTTCCGTCGAGGAAAAATACTCGATATGCGAAGTAGTGATCCAGGCGTCGGGAAGCATTTTTTCTGCGGGCTATATTGTCAAGGGGGAATAGATGAAAAAGCTCCTTTTCATCTGCACGCTCATTCTTCTGACCGCCTGCAACAGTCCGGACGCGGTACAGGGGAAAAAGCCCGTATCCGAAAATCCCTTTCCGGATAACACGCAGAATGATATCTATGAAGAACCTGTGAAATTCACTCCGGAGCAGATATCGGACCTTGCGGCTCTCGAAGGGGCTATGCTGTCCGGTATCGAGGCCATCAATAAGAATATAATCAATTTCAAATTCGGCTCGTATTATTATGTTGTGGGCCGTTCCTCCAAAGAAGGGATCAGAGAAATGAAAAGGCGTGCTGCGGAACTTGATGCGAAACGCTGGGGAGCGATATTCATGAAATTTCTTAAAACGGGAGAAGAAGAGCTCTCTCTTAGGGGAGAATATGTGAATTTCCTTGAAGCATTGGGCGAGTTCGAAAAGGACGGCATTGTTTATAAGATATACAGATTTAAAGTGAGGTAAGAAAATATGAAAAAAGGCTTTGCAATGATACTGGGTATAGCAATACTTGCGTTGATATTGACAGGCACAGGTACCGCCGATGATCCGAAAGAGGAGCAGGGCATACTGTCCTATCTCGAAGGCAGTGCGCAGAAATCCGAACTTAATATGGAGAAATGGGAGTTCATGAAAGATCAGGATCCGGTAAAGGGCGGCGAAAAGGTCAAAACCCTGAACGAATCCCGCGCGGAGCTCAAACTCGATATCGGGAAAACGATACGCATGGCGCCTTTGACCGAAGTTGATATCCTTAAACTGTACAAAGAAGTTACGGAAAAAGGCCAGGTGAGCGATATGAAGGTCCGCGTCAGCGAAGGCCAGATCTACAGCAAGATAGACGCCCTGGGCGAGGATGAGGAACTTGAGATAATCACGCCGCTCGCTTCCGCCACGATCAGGGGCACTGTTTTCCAGGTGACCTGCGACGGCGAAGAAAAGGTTGAGCTGGATGTCATCAAGGGAGAAGTATGGGTCTATTCAAACAATATTACCGATCCCCGCGACTACTTCAAGAAGAATTGGGGCGCAAATAAAAAACCTTTCGTCCGGATCAATAAACCCTATCACAGAGTCTCAAAGGAAAAATGGATGGAGGTGATCAAGAACATGCAAAGGATCACGATCGGCAAGGACGGAACCACGGAGATCTCCAATCTCAAAGAATCGCAACTGAACAAGGAATGGCTTGACTGGAATAAAAAACTCGACGAAGGAAAACAGTAGAATATGATCGAACTTCTGCTCGTTCTTTTCTTAGCGGTAACCGCTTTTGCCGCCGTAATAATCCTGGATTTTTTCATCAAGATATTCATCTTCCTTTTTTCTGAGGATGACACGCCGCCGGAAGCCAAACTCCGTTCCCATATTGCGCTGAATACGCTTCTTTTCATCTCAGCTGCGCTCAGCGTATATTTCCTTTTGAGATCGTTCAAATTGGGCGGCATATACGGCTCCTGGTATTATGTGATCCTAATTGCATTTTTGTTCGGGTTCTTCATCTTGGTCAAAACATTTCTTAACGGTTTCATCGGCAAGATAAAAAAGGAATTTCTTGTTAATATCAACGGTTTTGCCGCGATCATGTACATTCTGCTCATCCCCCTCACTTTCCCCGCCTATCTCGTTCTGAAAAAACACAAACAGGCGATAGCAGAGAACAAGATCTCCCCGAACCTCTCTGAGGACGAACTTCTGGACATCATTGAACAGGATTCGGAGCTCGAAGAGGATGAGAAGGATATGATAACGTCCATAATAGGGCTTTCAGATATCAAAGCGAACGAGATCATGATCCCGAGGACTTCTGTCGTAGCGGTAGATACCGAAGAGGATTACGATTCCATTATCAAGCTCTTCAAGAGTAAGGGTTTTTCAAGAATACCCGTTTACAGGGAGAATATTGACGAGATCATAGGCGTGCTTTATGTAAAGGATATCATAGGGGTCTCAAAGGAAGCTTTTTCGCTTTCGAACCTTATGAGAAAACCGGTGTTCATGCCTGAAACGGTCAAACTCGACGAACTTCTCAAGATCATGATCGAAAAGAAGATGCAGCTCATCGTGATCCTGGACGAATACGGGGGCACTGCCGGCATAGTGACCATGGAGGACATTATCGAAGAGATCATCGGTGAAGTCGAGGACGAATATGAGAAACACTCGAAGGAGATCGATAAGATCGAGAAAAACACATATAAGATCAAGGCTTCCCTTGAGATCGAATATATAAATGAAACGCTCGGCGTGCAGATCCCGAAAGCAGAGAACATCGAAACAATAGGCGGATTCATTCTTTCTGTTTTTGAGAAGATCCCTCAAAAAGGAGAAACGCTCGAATACCATAATCTGCATTTCAGGATACTTGAATCCGATGAAAGAAAAATCAAATGGGTGCTTCTGAATGTCAAACAAAAAACCTAAGATCTCAAATGTGACAAGAACGTTCCTTACAGGGCTTCTGGTAACGATACCGATCTTCATTACGATCTATGTTCTCAAGATCATCATCGAAGTCGGCGGCGGATTCTTCGATCCCATATACGACCTGATAAGGTTCATTGCCGGCCGTATCTCGGGTAATCCGGATATAAAGATACCGTACCATCCGGTGATAGGGTTCGTTCTGATGGTCCTTCTCATCCTGTGGGTCGGCTCCTTAGCAAAGAACATAGTGGGCAAGGGTTTTCTGAAGTTCATTGAGAATACGCTTAAAAGCGTTCCGCTTACAGGCAAGATCTATCTCGGAGCAAAGGAGATCTCCGATGCGCTTCTCGGGAATACGCAAAGAAAGGTCTTCCAAAGGGTCGTTATCGTCGATTATCCTATAAAAGGCGTAAAGACCCTGGCTTTTGTAACAAATGAGAAAACCATTATAGACAGGAACACGGAGGACTATATCTCCGTTTTTGTTCCGACCACACCCAATATCACAACGGGCTATTTTCTCATGTACCGCGCGGAAGATGTCATCGAAGTGGACCTGAAGGTCGATGAGGCGCTGAAACTGATCATTTCCGCGGGTGCTTTGGAAAAAAGTTAAATACCTGTTGACATTAAAAACGATATTTGCTATAATCGACTTTAACTTGCGGGTGTAGCTCAGTTGGTAGAGCATCACGTTGCCAACGTGATTGTCGCCGGTTCGAGCCCGGTCACCCGCTCTTTCCTGCTCATTTTTAAAAGGCGGGATAGCTCAGTTGGTAGAGCGAGGGACTGAAAATCCCTGCGTCGCTGGTTCAATTCCGGCTCCCGCCACTTTTTAAGGGCGATTAGCTCAGTTGGTTAGAGTACCACGTTGACATCGTGGGGGTCAGTGGTTCGAGCCCACTATCGCCCACCATTGCGGCGGCATAGCCAAGTGGTAAGGCGACGGTCTGCAAAACCGTTATACACCCGTTCGATCCGGGTTGCCGCCTCTTTCGGTTCTACGCCGGGATGGCGAAATTGGCAGACGCAAGGGACTTAAAATCCCTCGCCCTTCTGGGGTGTGTCGGTTCAAGTCCGACTCCCGGCATAAAATATTGCCCCGTATATTCACGTTATCCAAAAAAAAAGTTGATTTTAATTGGAATATGTAATAAAATAAATATGATCTTTTAAATTAGCCGCAGGAGAGGGTAAGGTACCCGTTGGCTGCGAGAGAATATTAGGAGTATTTTGTATGAACAAGACACTGTATGTGGGCAATCTCAAGTACGAATGCACGAACGATGAATTGAAAAAACTGTTTGAATCCCATGGCGAGATCGTAAAAGCGGTCGTCATCCCCAGAAAAGGCTTCGGCTTTGTCGAATTCCTCGATGAAGCTACCGCTCAGAAGGCGATGGACGCTTTGAACAATTCCGAATTCATGGGAAGAAAGCTTTTCATCAACTTCGCGCGCCCGCCGAAAGAAGACAAAAGCTAATCCACTATTCGGAGATATACTGTCTTAACTTACTTTCAAGTACCGCTTTAGGGACCGACCCGATTATCTGATCGGCGATCTTTCCTTCCTTGAAGATGATAATGGTTGGAATGCTCATAATGCCGAATTTCGCGGCGAGGGACCTGTTGTCATCCACATTGACCTTTCCTACCTTCACTTTGCCTTTGTAATCTTCGGCTATTGCTTCGATCGCCGGTGCGAGCATCTTGCACGGCATGCACCAGGGCGCCCAGAAATCTACAAGGGAAACACCCTTGTGCTGCTCGATCTCGTTCCCGAAATTGCTTTCATTGAGAATAATCTCACTCATGATATATCTCCTCTAAATATTTTTGCAGTCCGAAAGCCGCATTGGCCCCGTCGCCTACGGCAGTGGATATCTGATACAATTTTTTCATGACCGCGTCCCCGGCTGCAAAAAGGCCGGGAATCGTTGTTGCTCCGGAAGCGTCGCATATGAGCCTTCCGTCAGGCGCGCTGTCCGGTCTCAATCCGTCTGCCTGAATGAACTCAGTGGCCGGAGAATTGCCTACGAAAATGAAAATACCGTCCAAAGCGATCTCGGAGATTTCATCCCCCTCGGTACTCTTGAACGATACTGCGGTTATCTTCTTATCCCCTTTGATCTCAACAGGGACCTTGCCGAGCAGAAGCTCGATCTTCTCATTCGCCTTTACTCTCTCCTGCAGTATTTTTGCTCCGCGGAACTCATGTCTTCTGTGGATCAAATACACTCTGGAAGCGAATTTTGAAAGGTAAAGGGCTTCTTCCAGGGCCGTGTCCCCTCCGCCGATCACGGCAACCCGTCCGTCCTTGTAGAAGGGCGCATCGCATGTAGCGCAATAACTCACGCCTCTTCCGGTGAATTTGGCTTCACCGGGGATGCCGAGTTTTTTGGCCACAGCGCCCGTTGCGATGATCACGCCTTTAGCGCGCATATCCCCGCCGTAACCCTTCAGGATGAAATCATTTCCCTCGGGATGTATTGAGGTAATCTCGTCCGAGATGATCTCAACACCGAGGTTCTTTGCCTGTTCCTTGAATTTCATGGAAAGGTCGACTCCGGAAATGCCTTCGGGGAAACCGGGATAATTCTCGATCATCCAGGTCAAGTTCATCTGGCCGCCTTCGGCCATCTTCTCGATCATTGCAACGGAGAACAATGCCCGTTTTAAATAAATGGAAGCTGTTAATCCGGCAGGCCCTCCGCCGATCACCGCGGCATCGTAGGTGTTCATATTTCCTCCAGAAGTTTATATTTCAGAAGATACCCCTTTATCCGTGCTCCGATATCGGGATCGAAACCCTCAATGCGTTCGATCACTTTCCCCTGAGGATCGAGAATGAAAACGGTGGGTATGGCAGAGACCCCGCGGAGAAAATCTTTCAAAGAAGGGTTGCCGAAACCCACGGGGTAGTTCATTTTATTCTCCTTTACGAATTTCTTCAAAGATTCCTCGGAAAGGCCGCGGTCAACACTTATACCTACGACTGCGGCCGTCTTCCCGTACATATTGTGGATCTTGATCAACTCGGGTATGAGCATCCTGCAGGGGCCGCACCAGGTGGCCCAGACATCGATGATCACGAGCCGCCCCTTAAATTCGTCCAGATATACTTTTTTATTATCCTGGGTCACGACATGGGGTTTATCGGCCTGTTGCGGTGCCGCAGCGCAGCTGAGCATGATCACGGTCAGTATGCCTGAAAAAAGAAAAAACGGGTTCCTATTCATTTTCAAAGTGCTCCTTTAATTTTAACAGTATATTGAATAGTTTTCTGTCTTTGATGCAGTATATGTGCGCATTGCCTTTGCGCTTCACGTCGATAATGCCCGCCGCGCGGAATTTTGAGAGGCTTTGCGATACAAGAGACTGGGAGATCCCGGTAAGCCGGGTCAGTTCGTTCACGCAGTACTTCCCGGAAAAAAGAGTGAAGAGTATCTTCAACCTTGTACGGTTCGCTATCAATTTAAGTGTGGTCTCAATTCGTCGTTCCATATTAACCTCTTATAATATTATAATATATTAATATAAAAAAGTCAAGCGGTTTTTTTATATATTCGCGGGTGAAGAATTGACAGCGTATTTTGTTCTAAAAGGGAAAAATGTTAAAATAGGCCGATATGGACAGAATGCATGCGCCGGCGGGAAAGAACGATCCGGTTAAATACTTTATCGAGGCACTTAATAAAAGAGCGGAAATAGAAATAATACTTGGGGATATCGCATCTGCGGAGCGTGATCTTCACGACGCGATGAAATATACGAGGAAAGCCCGTATCATGGAAATGTTTTACAGCGCTCTTCTCACATTGAGCAATATATATGAAATGAGGGGGGAATATGACAGATACAGGGCTGTTACGGAAAGGGCATTGAAAGGATGCAGAAAGATCGAATATAATGACGGCCTTGCACATGCCATTTCGAATAAAGCGATCATGAGCGGGAATGCGGGCAATATTAGCAGGGCAATAGAACTCTACAGGGAAGCTCTTGCTATCTATAGAAAAGAAAAGGCTCCCGAAAAAGCCGCGGTGATATTGATCAATATCTCTACTAATTATATGTTCTCGGGAGATCTTAAGAATATGAAGGCATATGCCGTTAAGGCAATGCTGGATGCTGAAAAATCCGGTAATATGATCATAAAAGCCATGGCTTTGGAAGCAACCGGTCTTTTCTATAAGAAAAACAAGGATCCCGCAACAGGGCTTAGATTTTTTTTTGAAGCGCTTGCGATAAGGGAAAAAATAAATGATGCCGAGAGTATGGCAATGGGCTGTCACCAGATAGGGCACACCTACCTGGTGATGAAAAAATACGGCAAAGCGCTCGAATATCTGAACAGGGCTCTTGATATCTGCCTCTCATTAGGGAATCTGCAGGGTCTTTCGGCAATATTTCATAATCTCGGAGAGGTCTTCCGACGGATGGGCAAACATGATAAGGCCGTTTACTATTACCGGAAAACGATCGAAATTGATCTTAAATTGGGAAATCCGCAAAGGAGCGTCGGGCATATGATGGAGTTATGCGATCTTCTCCTTATAATAAAAGAACCCGGCGACGCCATGAAGGTGGCTGAAAAAGCGCTCAAATTGAGCCTTAAAAACACCAAGGATTTAATAGACACAATCCGGGATAAAATTTCGCAAATCAAGAATTATTCGAGTAAATAGTAAAAGTAAATAGTTATAATGCCGACTTTTTTAAAAATTAACTTGCTTTTTTAAAAATTATCTGTTATAATAATCTTTATTGAGTTCTTTCATGTTCTTGACGATAAATACACGGCCAAACGAACAACCTTTGGCGTTCTACGATCTTAAGGCGGCGTTCCGTGTTTATTCTATCAGATCAGAATCCGTGAACGCTCAAAATTTATGGAGGATGTCTATGAACATCTACATCGGAAACCTGCCTTACGAGGTAACGGACGACAAACTGCGCGAACTGTTCGCGGCGCATGGCGAAGTATCTTCTGCTATGGTCATTAAAGACAAAATGACGGGCCGCTCGAGAGGATTCGCTTTCGTGGAAATGCCCAGTGACGATGATGCCCAGAAGGCGATCGATGCACTGAACGGTTCTAACGTTGACGGTAAAAACATCGTTGTAAACCAGGCCAAGCCCAAAACCGACAACAGGTCGGATGGCAGAAGGGGATACGGAAGA
The DNA here is from genome assembly GCA_937863565.1 of uncultured bacterium. Classification (GTDB taxonomy): domain Bacteria; phylum AUK180; class AUK180; order AUK180; family AUK180; genus CALMGJ01. The sequence goes on from CALMGJ010000012.1 coordinate 43,807, forward strand.
AGATAACCCCGAGGGGTCATCTTATCAATTAGATCTCCGTAAGTCCGGATAATAAGTATCTTTTAGATGGCTGTTATCCGGACTTTTTTTTTTAATTCGAAAAACAAAATATCCTTTTTTTTGACTTTTTCAATAAAAATCATTATAATTATTGTATGAGGCAAATGGTATTTATACCCTTATTGGTGTTTTTCCTTCTTGCCGGTGTCTTTTACGGGGAAGATATTCAATACGAAGAAAAGATCAAAGTCATTTATATCATTTATGAAGGATTCTATGAAACAGGAAAAGAAGCATCTTCGCAGTTGGACCTTCTGCGCCTTTCGGGATTCAAGGGAATGGAGCTCATTACAAAAAAAGTAGACGGCGTTATCAAGTACGGAATAAAGATCCTTGAAACAGATTCTTATGAAGAGAACAGGAAGATGACCGCCAGATTGAAGATGAACCGTTTCGGTGCGGTTGTATATCAAAGAAAAGAAACCTATAAAGTTCCTGTTGCCAAAGCGGATGAACCAAAAGTAGGGCCCGACGGAAAAATAATAAAGCCGTCCCCGGTACCCCTTAAACCGAAAATAATCCCGAAGGCAGAGTTGATCGCAAAGGCTACGAAAGAAAGAAAAGCAGTGGTGATCTCTTCTGCCGGACTAACGCTTATCTGCTCGCTTCTTTCCGGATACTACTATGGTCGAACCGCGTCATTTCACGACGATTATTTGGCCTCCTCTGACAGAAGAGAGATAAATTCGCTCTGGAACAGCGTACAGGTGAACGATGAACGGTATAAGGCTTACCTTGCTGCGGGGACCGCCTTCGGCACGCTGGCCGTTTACGAGCTGTTCTTCGGGAAAAGATACAAGCAGCTTCGCAAAGCGGAAATTAAGATCAGGGAGAGGGGTAATACACTATGCTTAAATCTGTCTTTCCGATTCTGACGGCGTTATTACTTTTGACCTTCGCGGGCTGCTCCTTCGACCGGGACAATCCGCTGGACCCCTATTCGGAAATTGCCCAGAACGCTCCTTACGACGTAATGATAACTAATATGCCGGAATATCTCGATTACAGCGATACGGTAGCACTCACCGCATCTGCAAAGGATTATGAACAGGATGCGATAACATATCAGTGGAGTTCGAACGGAGGATCCTTCTCCGTGTCAGCGGGAACGGATACCGTGTTCACGGCGGGTAACACATACGGGGTTTTCAGGATCACATGCAGAGCAACGGACGAAGCGGGGCTCTGGACCGATAAAACGGAATACCTTCAAATAGGGAAAACATTTCAAGGAGTTCTTGTTAAAAGCGAGATATGGACCGGGCCCCACACCGTAACGGGCGACATCCTTGTACCGCGGGGGAAAACGCTGACGATCATGCCGGGCAGCACGGTTACTTTTGCCGATACGGATTCGGCAGACCTCGGCGGAAGCTCATTGATCGAACTCATATGCAGCGGTTCGCTTATCCTTGCAGGGACATCGTCACAACCTGTCATTTTAAAAGGAGCGAACGACGAAACGGGGGTCTGGGAAGGCATCGTTTTCTCCGGAGAAACGCTGGACCTCTCATATACCGAGATAAAGAACACAAAAACTGCGCTTTATACGAATAAGCTCGATGCAACATATATAACCGTGAATAAAACGGAAACGGGGATCATGCTGGTCGATTCGGAAATAACGGTCAACAGACTAAGATACAGTTTTATTTCGGAATGCGTCTCGTGTATCATCATAGAGAATTCGACCCTTCAGGTTAACGATTCCGGTTTTTCATCCTGCGTAAGAGGCATCATCGTCAATCCCAACGCGACCGCTTCGCTCGGCGACCTTTTTACGCCCGGGAACAATGATTTTAATGCCGCGTCGTATCATGTGGTGAACCTTTCAACTAATATGATTTTTGCGCGAAACAATTACTGGCACTCGCTGAACAGCGAGGATATCGACCAAATGATCTATGATAATGAAGAAGGAGCTACCGGATGGGTAGACTTTACAGGCTTTCTCTTGTCTGCGCCCTGATCCTTATCTTTGCCGGAAGCATCCGTGCGGCCCCGAAAATGGAATGGGGGCTGATGGTAGGCAACAGCGGAGCGCCCGCGCATTACAGGAAGGATGACGGTCTGCGCGTGGATTTCACCGTTATTCTGAAAGTGACCGGGGATACTTCAGTAAAAGCCGACACTTTCGCCGCATCCCTTTCACTGGCGTCCGGATTTGATTTCCCCGCCGGAGAAACGTCAGTCAAAACCATAAAGAACTTGTACCCGAACCAAGTAAAATATCTTTACTGGAACATTAAACCGCCGGGAACGACGATGACCGTCGCCAACGCGCTCACAATGAACGCATCATACTGGGTATCCGGTATTAAGTACGATCTTTCCGCGATAACGAGGAATATGAATGTTGAGGAGTCCTTCTCAACTCCTCAATTCCAGGTCACCAATAATATCGTTGGCGATCTGCTTCCCGGAGGATATGTGGAGGTCGTGCAATCCGTCACCATTTCGGGCGGGAACAATAACAGGCTGGCATGGGGGAATTTCTTTGACAGATATGATGTGGTGAAGCTCGTCGATATAAAATCAAATGTTCCTTTTCACTCGGACCCGCAGACCTACTCACCTTATGCGGCGCCTCTCGGCACCTATGAAATAACTTATAAATTCTACATAGAACCCAATGCTCCCACGAATGTCATTTCTCTTAATAATTATTTTCTCGGAGATACGGGAACGCAATGGCGCACGCAGGATTCACAGACGCTCGGAACGGGGATCGGAAGCTGGGTGGTCTACCCTCAGGGTTTCCAGGGCACGGTCACGGAATGCCGGTCAGGCATAGGCGCTCCGGGCATCCCTGTTTCCGTTTACCGGATGGATAATACGCTCTATGACAGCCGGCCGGCAACTCTCTCGAACGGGAGTTATGCTTTCGGTGTTAAAGACGACGGTATCTATAAACTGTACTTCAACGATCCTGCGGACGCGGATTTCGATTCTGCGTACAGTTCTTTCCTTGACGATAACGGCGGTGCGGGATACTCGATAAGCAATGGAACGATCTACACCGTTAATACCTGTCTTTATCATTACACATCCGGCGCGATCTACTTTGACAGCTCCATATACCGTGACGGGGATACTGTAAAAGTGACCGTTGAAGATCACGATCTCAATCCCGATCCGAATGTAAAGGACACTGTAAACATCATCCTAAACTCCACCGCGGGCGACAGCGAGAACCTCACTCTTACCGAGGTACTTCCCGATGTTTCGGTCTTTGAAGGGACGATAAGCGCGGATATCGCCGCATACGTACGCTGGGACGGCACATTACAGGGTGCAAATGCGAATACCGTAACGGCCCGTTATTACGATCTTAAGGATTATCTCGGGGGTGCTTCATATCAATATGCGTACGCAGCGCTTTATGCGACGACCACATCAGATCTTCGGTTCACCGATGCTTCATTTGCCGATGCATCAGGTTATGCAGTGGGCAATACGGTCTACATACAGCTTACGGACTTTGACGAGAATGAAAATCCGGCTGCCGTGGAAACGGTATCCGTAACAGTATATAATAACGATCATACCGATACAGAGACCGCTCTACTTACCGAAACGGGGACCGCCACAGGTATCTTCAGGGGATCACTTCCCCTTGACTATAAACCTGCCTCTCCGGGTAATTCAACGGTGAACGCTGATCCGGGGCAGGTCATTTACGCATTCTATTCGGATAACAATGACCCTACCGATACGGACATCGACAGCGCCAGTATCGTTGCCAAAACCGCCTCCGCCGTTTACTTTACGGACTTCGTGGCCAGAGCGTACAAATATATTGCGGGAGAGGATACGGCCAATATCTATCTCTCCGATGCCGACAGGAATCTCTCCAATACCGTAAAAGAGAAGCTCTCCGTTGTCATTACAAACTCATCGGATACGGAAACGATGAATCTTCTGGAAACCTCCGTTGCAAGCGGGATCTTCACCAATACACTGCCGATGACGATAGGTGATTTCGCGGGTACAAGTTATGACGGGACCCTGAATCAGCCCGTTGACGGGGCGCTTACCGTTCTTTATGTCGATGGGAATGATGGTGCGGATACAGCAACAGACACGGTACAGTGCGTAATTCCCTCATCGGCCTCCGTGGCCTTCCTCGATTCACTCGGCGCTTCCGCCACGTATTATATCATCGGAAAGAATATTTTCATCGAAGTGAACGATCCCGACCAGAATAAAAACCCCCTTTCCGCCGAGAACCTGAGTGTCAGCGTAAGCGCATCCGTTTCGGGAGATGCCGAAACGGCAGTACTTTCGGAAACAGGTACGGACAGCGGGATCTTCAGGAACATGATAGGACTTCCTCTTACCGAGGGTTCCTCCAGTAACGGGAACGGGACCCTGGAGGCAAGCGATCCGGATACCGTAACGGCATCATATACCGATCCGACGGACCCGGCGGACAATGTTCAGATAAGCGTTCCCGTATGGTCCAACGCCTTCTCTTCAAGCATATATTTCACCAATTCGTCCAAAATATCCGTTACGGGATATATTGCCGGCAATCCGGTCTACATCCTTATTTCGGATATGAATCTGAACATCGATGCCGGAAAGATCGACACGGGAACGTGCGTGGTTTTCAATGATACGGGAACGGACAGCGAGAGCGTTGTTCTTTATGAGACATCTTCAAATTCCGGCATCTTCTTCTCGGGAGGACTCGTTTCGAAGACGGGGGCATCGGTTCCCTGGGACGGCTCGATCTCGTTCAATAACGGAGGCTTTATTTTCGCCAGGTATACCGATCCGTATGACGCTTCCGATACGGCTCTGGATTCCGCATACACCGTTATTAAGGCAGATTCCACATTCACCACAACGGATGATGACCTTAATCCCGCGTCGGTATTTCTGATCGGACAGGATATCCATGTTCTCGTTACTGACGGGAATGTGAATCTCGATCCTTATTCGGCCGAGGCGGTTTATGTCATCATCATCAATGCCGTTGCCGGGGATACGGAGACCTTCGTTCTCACGGAAACAGGCCCTTCCTCGGGTATTTTCTACGGTTACATTTCTTCCGACGGCGGGCCTTCCTACACGGAAAATGGGAAGCTCTCGGCATACAATAATCAGATCTGCGCCCTTTCATATTCCGATCCTTATGACGCTGCCGATATATCCGGAGGAGAGGTTCTTTTCAAGATGCCCACCAATGCGTCCATTTACACTACGGATGTAACAGGCCTTGTCGTGAAAGACCTCTTCTATGCGGGTGACAAGATCTTTATCAAAGCGGAGGATACCGACCGCAACAGGGACCTTTCAACTCAGGACCAGATAGAGATGACGATCCACAGTACGGTAAAGAACGATACGGAAACGGTGATCCTTCATGAAACCGCCGTTTCCAGCGGCACCTTCTTCCTCTCGGAGGGGATAGGGACGCAGCGCGCAACTGCTTCGATCGAGAACGGCGTACTTGAAGTGGCGAATTCGGATACGATAGTAGTGAGATATTCGGATATCTATGAGGATGCGGATATTTCTTACGCATATGCTTTCATTGCAGAGGCTTCTTCCAGAGTTAAAACGCTGCATTTTCACGATCTCATCTGCGATACGTTCACCGGAACGAATACGATGTCCACCTCGGTCGCTTCGCTTTCATGGACACAAACTCCTGCGTTCAGAGAGGATTTTTATATTTCCGGGCTCCTTACGGGGACATTCTTCATTTCTTCCGCTGCCGATATTACCGCATACTATACGGTGGAAAGGGTACTCCCGGGCGGCACTGCCCAGACGATCGCCAGTTCGGCGAATTTCAGCGTAAGCCCTTCCAATATCAGCTATGCGGTCTCGGTCTTTCCTTCAGTGAACAGTATCCGTGAAGGGGAGAAACTAAAGGTCAGCCTTTACCTCTCTGCTCCCGCTACGGTCTACTATAATTCGCCGTTGCGGGATTCTCGCCTCGATCTTCCCACGACCACCTTTGTCAATATCCCGGAAGCGGGCGCCTTCAGGTCCGATTATGCCTCCGATCCTTCCGGATCATCGATATCCGGGAGTTTCTACATCGGACAGGATATTTTCTTCCGGCAGACGATCACTGACCCGTTCGGCAGCCAGGACATCCTGGATTCTAACGGCGCACTGCTCTATTCTCCATCCCTCGGATTCAATAATGACCTTATGACGCTCGCCTATGACAGCGGATATGACGCGAAGATCTATGGATCTGCTGCGAACACAACAACAGAAGGCTTATACGACGTATTGTTCACTGCAGTGGAGTCCAACGGCGTAACGGACAGTTATGCGCTTCAGATCGCGGTCACCTCGACCGTCTCCTCCATCAATACTACGGATGGGTCCGGCATAACGACGGACAGGTATCCTCTTTTGGACACCATTTACATTGTTCTTACGGACCGGGATAAAAACCTTACTTTTTCCAATGATACCGTAGCGGTCACTGTGGCCGATGCCATATCCGGCGACATCGAAACGGTTGTGCTCACTGAGACCTCGAATGACGGGATATTCAGGGGAAGCATTGTAACGGGCGTCACTCCGGCATCCTCAGGCAATGGGATTCTGGAGACCTCCATCGGCAATACTGTCCAGATCTCATATACGGATATATATAAACCCTCGGAAACATGTTCGCGCACGGTATACATTATCGACCACACTTCATCAACGCTCGAAATACTTGATTCGGCAATGACCTCGAAATCTTCTTTCATGCCTAATGAGAACTTCTATTCAAGGCTCACTGACGCGGACAGGAACCTGAATTCCCTGTTGCAGAACACGGTAACGGTAACGGCCGTATCCGTGATCAGAGGCGATACGGAAACGTTCACTCTTACGGAAACATCGGCGGCGAGCGGCGTTTTCCTCTCAAGCCTTCTGAAATTCTCACGGACCGCATCTTCACCGGAAGACGGCATACTCGGCATATCGTCTCCCGACACCGTTGTATTCACTTATACGGACGCGTCAGATCCTGCGGACACATCATCCGTTACAGTGTCGATCATAAGTTCGAATCTGGGCGTACTCTCACTCGATAAATCCGCGTACTACGAAACGGAAAGCGTTAATATCTCGCTTTGGGATCCCGATCTCAATACAAGCGCTGTTCTGGCGGAAACGGTTGAGATCTGGATCAGCTCGCAGAGCGGGGATACGGAAAAAGTGCTTCTAACGGAACTTTCTTCAGATTCAGAGACCTTTACAGGTTCGATCAGCGTACCGGAGAACGAAATGCCGTCCGTTTTCACTTTATATGACGGAACCTTACACTGCAGCGGATACACGGGAGCGAACACGATCTCGGCCGTTTATTATGATGAGGCGAGCCCCTCTCCTTCAACGGTGGCCGTGGAAACCTCGGCTCTATTCTCTGGAACGGCGAAATATCAAATATTCAAGGAAAGGGAATTCCCTGCCAGGGCTCAGGGTGAAAGACAGAATTATACCATATCGCTCCGCAATTATTCCACAACACCCTCAGGTGCCGTTTCATTGCTGGACAAGATACCCCTCAATACCGTTTACACTGCGGGCAGCGCTTCAGACGGCGGCGCTCTTATTGGCGAAACGGTCACTTGGAGCATTGCGAACCTTGACCCTTCGGCAACATTTTCCACAAGAACATTTTCAGTTGATGTGGATATTGCCGCGCCGGATTCCACTACAGTGGATAATATCGCTTTAGTAAGAGATGCTTCTAAAACGGTGTATGCATCCGCTGTATCGTTCATCGTAGGAAAATTCCCCGAACTCGTGTTCAGCCTTGTTAACGATACTCCGGATCCGGTGAATGCAGGCAACAGCATTACATACACTATGGCGGTCGAGAATATCGGAAATACGGCCGCTAAGAACATGCTCGTTTCCGCCTCGGTGCCGCCGCTTACTTCTTACTTATCCGGAGGCACGCTTTCCGTAGATACGGTGGTTTTTTCAGTAGCGCTCCTTCCCGCAGGGAGCTCTGACACTTTCGTTTATTCCGTTCTGACGGACTTGCCGATCGCTAACGGTACGGTGATCGAGCAGAACGCCTTCACAACGGCCGATAATTCGCCAAGGGTGAACAGCGGAGTAACGGGCACCACGGTCATCTCCTCGCCCTCCTTAGAGATCATTAAAACCCAGGATATCATATATGCCTACTACGGCGATACGGTAACATACTCGCTCACCTTGAGAAATAACGGCAATGAGAACGCTGCCGATATTACTCTCGAGGATTCTGTCCCGTTTAATACGTTATTCCAGAACGCCACAGGCGGCGGGACCCTTTCCGGAGGCAAAGTGACCTGGACCGTGCCCGCACTCAATGCGGCATCCGAGATAACGGTCTCTTTCTCTGTAACGGTTTCGCTGACAGCCGGGGAAGGGGAGGAGATCTACAACCAGGCCCGCGCAAAAGAGTCCGCCGAATCCCTTTGGGCATATTCGAATTCCGTTTATTTTGAAGTAAGGAGATACCCGTATCTGACTATCGATAAATATGCCCTTTCCGGAACGATCTATGCCGGAGAAACGGTTACATACAAGATCGTGATAAGAAACGACGGTTCGGATGCAGCGTCAGGCATCACTTTCACTGACGCTCTCCCGGCGCTCTTCTCCGTTTCTTCGGCAGATTTCACTTATACTCAGTCCGGACAGAACATATCATGGGCTCTGGCATCACTGCCCGAGGATGCCGGGAACACATATACGCTGACCCTTGTTTCGGACATTTCGATCCCGAACAATACTCTTGCTACGAACGGGGTTACGGCAAACGCGTCATACGGCAATTCATCATACGACGAATGCGACGTGATCGTTCTGAACTCTGCGGTCTTGATGCTTTCTCTTACCGCGCCCTCTTCGATCAACTGCGGAGAATCCTTCGTATACTATATCTCATACAGGAATGACGGCGCCGATCCTTTGACCGGCCTTGTTATATACGACACGGTTCCTTATCCGCTCTCTTATGTATCCGGAGGTTCTTTCGACGGAACGAAGGTGAGCTTCAATATCGGGAATGTACCCGCATATTCCCCCGCCGATACGGTATCCTATACCGTTACTGCCCCTGCTGTTTTTACTAACGGGTATATTGTGAACGACCGCGCATATGCATACTCCAATGAAATACCGTATGCCGGCTCTAATCCCGTCTCAACGACTATTGTATCTGCTCCCGAGATGAATGTTTCAAAAACGGTCAATCTTACTTCGGCTTCTGCGGGGGATACACTGCTCTATACGCTTATTGCGGAAAATACCGGTTCCGATACGGCCTTCAATATCGTTGCCTCGGATGTGCTTTCAGTCTACCTTCAGTATGTTTCCGGCGCCGACTGGACATCCGGGAATACGGTGTATATCGATTTCGGCGACCTTGCGGCCGGAGCGATGTCTGCAAGGTCTTTCACAGTTATGGTCTCGACCGCCACGGCATCCAATTCCATTATCAATAACTCTGCCCTGTTCACCGGAGATAATTTCACGAACAGATCAACGAATTTCGTTCAAACGCTCATAGGCGTGTATCCGGACCCGGCGGTGCTAACTGTGACGAGAACGGTCTCGTCCTTTGCGATTGGCGATACATCCGTATTCACTGTCACTGTTGGCAATCCCGGCGATACCGGCTCCGCATCGTTCTACCTTTATATTGATGTTCCCGATTACTTCAGCATAGCAGATGCGGGTTCCGGGACCGTGACAGGCCAGACCATTACATACAATGAAGCCGCGCTTCCGGCATCCGGCTCAAGAGGCGAGACGTTCACGATCAGTTACGAGAACGCATCTTCGCATGTAAAAGACACCGATAATGTAGTGGCATATCTCGGCGTTCCTTTTACGCAGAAGACCACATCTAACGATACAAAACTTTCCAGCGTGACGCTTCTGAACGATACATACGACATTGCCGTGTTCAATTCCAAGAACGCGCAGTGCCGCACGCTAATGCCGGAGACGATCTTCCGCTCCGGAATGGAAGCGGATATCAGCTTGTCGGGAACAGTGATCTCGCCTAATTATGACGGCTATAAAGATACGGTGGACGTATTTTTCAATGCTGTAACGATCAATTTTGACGGCATTGACGACAGCGGCGATATCCTTCCCGACGGAGAATATTATGTGCGCTTGCGCGTGCAATACGCTTCGGGATCCGAGGTCATGGTAAAAGAGAACCTCCTTATAAATGCCGCTCCCGATAAAATCATACAAAATCTGCGATTGTACCCCAATCCCGCCAAAGATACGATGCGGATCGCCTATTCACCGAATTATGCTGCCGATGTGACGGTGCATATCTATGATGTTGCAGGTAACAGCGTTCAAAAACTCGTGAATACAGATAAGGATGACGAGGAGATCGTATGGCTTCTTGATAATAAAACAGGCAAGAAAGTAGCTTCGGGCATCTACTTCATAGTGATATCGGCGGAATATGAAGGTAAAAAAGAATCGTATGAACCTCTCAAAGGGGCGGTCATAAAATAGAGCGGCGCCCGCCGAAGGGAAAAGCGAAGAAAATGAAGAATGAAAAATGGATAATGAAAAACCTATTATTCTATTGTACGGTTAACATGTTAACGCGTTGAAATAAGGAAAGATATTTTAACTCGGAGACATTCTTATGTCCATCCGGAGACATTCTTATGGTCACTCAAAGACATTCTTATGGCCACTCAAAGGCATTCTTATGGCCACTCAAAGACATTCTTATGGCCACTCAAAGGCATTCTTATGGCCACTCAAAGGCATTCTTATGGCCACTCAAAGGCATTCTTATGGCCACTCAAAGGCAAGCTTCTTGCCAACTCGTTAACTTGCAATGAATAACAACTCCCTCTAATCGCCGTGCGCTGCGTGTCTATCCGCCTTACTCCGCACTTCATGTTTTATATTGTGTTTCGATTATTTAATTTATTTCATTTCCCTTTTTTCTATCTCGTCCTTTATCCGTTCCTTGCTGTCCTCTAATTTCCTGATCCTGTCCTTTATCTCTTCCTTCTCCGCTTCGTCAATATCCTTTATCCCGTCTTTCAGCTTTGCCACCTCGGCATCGATCCTGTCAAATCCTGTCTTGAGCTTGTCCAGTGTTTCCGCTGCCAGCGCTTTATCGAAAAGCAGTTCGTCCGGCGATGCCTGAACATGCTCTGTGAGATGGCTTTTTGCTTCCGGAATGAATTTCGTTACCGGTGAATGCGTGCGTATATTCTGAAATGCAGGTGAAACGATCTCAACTCCCGCCGCGTGAAGCTCGTTAATAACAGCTTCATTCAGAGCAGATCTTTTTGATACAAGAAAATCCAGATCGGTAAGGAGGCCGTTCACGCGGTATGATACCGAAAAATCGTTCAGAGAGATGATGCTTATCCAGGGCTTTTCGAGACCGGCTTTCTCAGCGGCTTTTATCATCGCCTTTTTAATGGTCGTTATATCTTCATTGTATCCTAGTGAAACATTGGTCGAAATAACGGTGCCGGAATTGCGCAGCGTCCGCATAGGGTTCTGCACGAGATATAGACTCGGCAATGTAATAAGATCCCTCTCAAGGGTCTGGAGTTCTGTTTTTAAAATGCCTTTCTCCGCAACGCGACCGAAAAAACTTCCTGCCTCGATGAAATCCCCCACTCTGTAACTTCGCATTATCCGCAGCATTATCCCGGCGATCAGATTCGAGAAAAAAGTAGTTGACGAAAATGCGATCAGAACAGCAAAGATACCGCCGATCAGTTTGAATACCTGTTCCTTTGTCTTCCAGTCAAGCGGAAGAAGGATAATGAAGAACACGAGGGTAAAAAAAACTATCAACCCGCCCACTGTTCTTTTAAATACCTTGCGCTGTCTGGTTATCGTGAATTTTTCCCCGAGGACCTTATTCACGAGAAGAAGCGCGGCCAAGGCGACCAGAACGGAAATAATGCTGGGGAGAAAATCAACGGTTCTCATAATGACACCTCAATTCGGCAAAAGAAGGGAACGGGATCAATCCTTCGGGAAGAAATAGTAATTCATGAATTTCTTCTCAACAATGATCGCATTGGATATGTCGGCCGGTTTGCCCCCGGCCCTTCTGGAATATGCTTCTATCCTGAAATTTCTATATTGAAGATTCTTGGAAAGCCAGGTATTGTAATAATTCTCGATATCCTTCTTCAGCGAATCGTCTCCCCAGTGTATGATATCGGTATCCGTTATCAGGATCAGGCCGTACGGGGATTTTTTTCTCCAAATGCCGTATCCGTTCTTCAATTCCGGCGTGTCAGACATGAAATAGATCGAATCCGGATCGATTAGCGATAGGTAAAAAAGAAAAGAACTGCGTTCCTGCTTGTTCAATCCCGACAATTTTACGTTGAGCTCTTCTACGGGTTGGGCTCTCTTCACGAGGGCTCCCAGCATCTGTATGTTCTTTTTATAATCGGCAATAATGCTGCTCAATCCGGTAAAAGTCAGAAATCGCACCGGAAGAACGGCTTTTCCTGAAAGCATTTCCCCTTTTCTCTCGAAGAACATGAGCATTTCAAGGCCATGGGTGAGAAGAGGAATTACGATGGTCCCCCCCTCTGCGATCTGGTCGAACCAGGGGATGTCCGGAGTGGCGCATGTTGAAATGATCGAATTGAACGGCGCTTTCTCAATGAACCCCTTGCCCCCGTCCGCAGTTATCACTTTGATATTCTTGTTCAATTTAGAAATATTGGTCATCGCGATCTTCGTTATCTCGGGATCGATCTCTATCGTTGTGATCTTATCCTCTCCGACGATCTCCGAGATGATGCTTGCATTGTATCCGCTCCCCGTTCCGATCTCCAATACATTATGGCCTGATTTGATATTGGAGATCTCGATCATATACAGGATCAAAGAAGGCTGAGAGCATGTGGAGAGCACCTCTCCTGCACCTTTAAAGGCGATCGGAAGGGGCCGGTCCTGGTAGATTATCCGGAGCTGTTCCTCCGTCGGATTCTCGGGATCCAATAATGCTTTCACCTGCTTTTTCTCTGTTTCATCATAAGAAAAAAGAGCGGGGATGAAGAAGTGCCTGGGAACATTGCAGAAGGCCTTTTTATTTTGAGGTTTGACCGAGGTTTTGAATACCCTGCGGAATTTATCCCATACAGCCTCTTCAAGTGAATCCCTGTATTTTTTAATCATTTCTTCCATTGTTATATTGTATTATTTATCGGCAATTTTGTCAAATGGTTATTTGATTTTTCATATGAAAAGGATTATAATCAACCAGGGAGGTAATATGAGGAAAGCAGCCTTTATAGTTTCTGCGTTTTTATTGGCCGCAGTCATGCTTATACAGGACAGCGGACCAGTATATGCCGAGGAGACCGATTTGCAACAGGTTATGGCCTCGATCTGTCAGGATGTCGTGAACAGGATGCCCGTAGATGAAAAGTCCGAGTTCACGAATGACACGGTAAAGGTGTACTGCTGGTCCAAGATACAGCTTGAGACCGCCACACCGGAAACACCTGTGACCGTGATCCACAGATGGATTTATAAGGACAAGGTCATGGCCGAGATCGAACTTAATATTGCCGGGAATCCGTGGAGGACCTGGAGCTATAAAACCCTGGATTGTCACTGGACAGGCGAATGGAAGGTCGAGATCGTAGAGAAATCCACGGGTGAGGTCCTGAAGACCGTCAATTTCGCCGTTGTGAGTTCCAACGAGAAAAAGATAGAAGGGGAGAAGAAAGAGGAGATAGACAAGATCCTTGACGAATAAGGTCAAAAGACCGGCTCAGATCGCAGTTCCCGCCGCGAGGGAACCGCTTTTCCTGAGCTCTAGTTTTTTTCTTATATACGCGTATGAATAATATCGGTATCCGCGCCGAAAGCACGCTTCACAGAAAATTAAAAGAATACTATGCTGCTCCCGGGGACGAATTAGAGAAGAAGATCGGCGGTTACTATATCGATATCGTAAGAGGGAATATGCTGATAGAGATCCAGACCGGGAATTTCACCGGAATAAGAAAAAAACTGAAAGCGCTTCTCCCTTCATATCAAGTGAAGGTTGTTCATCCTGTCTATCAGACAAAGTATATCGAAAGAAAAGATCCCTCCGGAAGGGTGCTCTCGAGACGGTTGTCTCCCAAAAAGGAGAATATCTACAAGATCTTCGATGAACTCGTCGCCATGCCGGATTTGATAAACGAAGCGCACTTTACGCTTGAACTTCTATTGACCAATATTGAAGAGATGAGGGTTACCGACGGCAAGGGCAGCTGGAGAAGAAAAGGGGTTTCGATAGAGGACCGGGATTTGATCTCGGTGAACGCCTCAATACCCCTGAACCACAAGAACGATTTTCTTACTTTCCTTCCTTTCAAGAAAGGGGATCTGTTTACCGTGCGGGAATTATCGGATGCCGCCGCGATTAAGATATATGAAGCCGGCCGCGCCGTTTATTGCCTAAGCAGAATGGGCACTATCGAAAAGATCGGCAAGAAAGGCAGATGGTATTTATACGGATTAATTTAATTGAATTTCCCAAGTAGAAGATATGCAGTGTCCCTTTATATCAGGGAATAAAGGTGATCGTGGCCGTGACCGTAGAGCCCGCAATATTATCGGTCACCATGATAGTTGCAGTTCCGCCGATATTGTAATCGTAGAAACGGTTGTTGTACCACGATATCGGATATGAATAGTACCAATACCCCATAGTTGTAGCACCGGGGATTACGCTCCATGATAAATTGCAGTTCCCATAACGGTCAGTGGCATAATTATAGGCATAGTACCACTGATAGCTGTAAGAGGAATAATTATAGGTCCAGTTCCCCTCTAGATAAAAAGTATCTACATAATATTCCGTGACGCCTTCATTGCCCTTAGAATCTTTCACCTTAATATAAAGCCAGTAATCTGATGCGACCGAGCCCACATGTATCCTTCCGAATTCGTCGATCCAGCACGTGCCCGATCCGTCGTATGTGATCTCGAAGGTATACGGCTCGAAACCGAGCATTCCTTTCAAGGTATATACATTATTCTGATGGAGGTGAATATTCCCAACTTTTAAAGTGATCGGCCCGAATGTCCTGTCGATCTTCATGGCGCATGAGGCGGTAAGCAGGATAATTAAGGCCAGAGAAATCAGGATAATTGATCTTCTTTTCAACATACAACTCCTTTTCACGGTGATACAGAGACGGATTTTGTGACCGTACTTCCTGCCACAAGATCATAAACGAGCAGATTAAGGGTATATGTGCCCGATTGGCCGAGTTGATCGTACACATAATCATAGTCGCTGTTCCAGTTGGTATACCCATAATATTCGCAGTAAAGAAAGTAGTTATTATATCGGGATCCCGAGATCGTGAATCTCGTACGCACCCATCCATTCTTGTCCGTTGCGCAATTATTAAGATAATAATAGTTAGAATAAGTGGTTGTCATCGAGAGGGCGATCGATGACGGCCCGGTCAGGATCAGTTTATTCACAGTGTATTCAGAGATGCCTTCATTCCCCTTGGAATCTTTTACCTTTATCTGAAGCAGATAATCCGTTGCGAATGCTCCCGCATGTATCCTTCCGAACTCGTCGATCCAGCATGTGCCCGATCCGTCGTATACGATCTCGAAGGTATACGGCTCAAAACCGAGTGCTCCTTTCAGGGGATATACATTGTTCTGATGAAAATGGATATTCGCCACTTTCAAAGTGATCGGCCCGAATGTCCTGTCGATCTTCACGGCGCAGGATAATGACAAAACGGCTACTATAAGCAGTGCAAGTAAAAATGCCGCCTTCCTCTTCATTGTTGCCCTCCCATCTAGGGAATGAAATTAATGGTCTTCGTTACGGAAGACCCCGCATTGACATCATATACGACAGTATTTATGCTGAATGAATTACTGTGATTGCAGTATTGATCGTATATATAATCGAAGTTTCCCCATACCGGATAGTTCCAGTTATAGCCGGAGTACCACCAGTATGCGTTATATGTATTCCCCGTGATGACCCAGTGTGTCTTAATGCTCCCGCTTCTATCCTCTGCCGCATTCACCAGAAAATACTGGAAATATGTTCCCAGCGACATGTCGATCGTATCGGGTCCGCTTATCCATAATCTGTCCACGATATATTCGTTGACACCCTCATTTCCCTTTGCGTCACGAACCTTGATCCCAAGAAGATAAGTGTCATTGGCATAGAGCCCGGCATGAAGCCTGAAATATTCATCTATCCAGCACGTGCCTGATTCATCGTATGTGATCTCGAATGTATACGGTTCGAAGCCGAGCATTCCCTTCAACTTATAAACATTATTCTGATGAAAATGGAGATTTGCCGCTTTTAGGGCGATCGGCCCGAATGTTCTCTCGATCTTCACGGCGCAGGATAATGAAAAAACGGCTACTATAAGCAGTGCAAGTAAAAATGCCGCCTTCCTCTTCATTGTTGCCCTCCCATCTAGGGAATGAAATTAATGGTCTTCGTTACGGAAGACCCCGCATTGACATCATAGATGACCGCATTTATACTGAATGAAATAGACTGGTTGCAGTATGAATCATATATATAGTCATAAGTGTTCCACCAGGGGTTGTATCCGTACCACCCGCAATAATACCAGTATGCATTGTAGGAATTGCCGACAATGGTCCAGCGTGTCCTGTAATTTCCGTATCTGTCGGGTACCGCATTGAAAAGATCGAACTGGAAAGTGCTCGAATAGGACATGTCGATCGGATCGGGTCCGCTTACAATTAACTCGTTCACGACATATTCGCTGATCCCTTCATTCCCCTTTGAATCCCTCACTTTTACCTGAAGCGTATATTCTCCCGCGTATGAACCCACGTGTATCCTTCCGAATTCGTCGATCCAGCATGTGCCCGATTCGTCATAGTATATCTCGTAAGTATAAGGTTCGAAGCCGAGCGATCCGCGCAAGGTATAAACATTGTTCTGATGAAAATGGAGATTTGCCGCTTTTAAAGTGATGGGCCCGAATGTCCTCGATATCTTTCCGGCGCACCCGGTCATTACTATCAGAAGAAACGGAAGTAAAAGTAAAAGAAATACCTTCCTGCCTTCCATAGAATGTGTTCTCTTGTTAAAATTTATATTCAAGCGCCAGCATATAATTGCCCTTGATATCGGAGCGCATGTTCACTTTTATCTTCTTCCACCCGAAGAATGAAGCATCCACCATATTGTAGGCCCAGAAGATCGCGTGGACCAGTGATACGGTGCGGTGAAATTTAAAAGAATCCTCGTATGCAAGCCAATATTCTCCTTCTTTGTCTGCGGATATGACCTTGTTCGCATTATAGTCGTCCTCAGCCGATTTTACAGAAAGGAACGTTACGATCTGTGCCGCATCAAGAGCTATATTGGATATGAGGAAAAGCCACCCCTTCCCGCTCTGGCCCTTGTATATCTGGCCCCATCCGGGAACCAAAGCAGCGCGCCACGCGGCATTGAATGTCGTAGGCGTGTATTTCAGCACTTTGGGCGGTTTCAGCTCACGAGGTTTCCGGGGCTGATTGAAAGAAAAATCATAATCGTTCTTCTTGTCCTTTTTCTTCGCCTCTCTCTCCGCATCCGTCAAACCCGCATCTTTTTTCTTCTTCTCTTTTTTCTCTTTGGGTTTATTGTACCCGTAATCGTATGCGTCCTTTTTCTTTTTATCCTCTTTAACGATCGGAGGTTCCTCTTTCTTGGGCTCCTCTTTTTTCACCTCAACCGGAGGTTCCTCTTTCTTCACTTCGGCGGGAGGTTCCTCTTTCTTGGGTTCCTCTTTCTTCACCTCAACCGGAGGTTCCTCTTTCTTGGGTTCCTCTTTCTTCACTTCGGCGGGAGGTTCCTCCTTCTTTGTTTCCTTCTCTTTCTGGGCGAGCAGGAACTGTGTTCTGACCTTTTCAAAAACGGTCAGTATCTTAGGCGAGGTCGTGTCCTTGTCCAATTCATAATCAGGCACCAGTTTCAGGATCTCTCCGAAAAAATATTCGGCTTTATCGATCTCCTCAAAGGCAACATGTGAAAAAGCAAGATATTTATATGCTTCGATCATACCCTGCTGATTGCTCTTTTTTACGATCTTCATGGCCGAGCCGAGCTCTTCGATGACCTTATCGAATTCGGCATTTTCATAATAGATCCTGGCATTGTACAAGTGTTTATCGAATTCATCCAGAGAAAAAACAGCAACTGCGGTAAGAACGGCTAAGAAAACGAGAAGGATACGTTTCATATAAAAACTCCTAATTTAAGTAAAATAACATGCATTTTCTATACCAAAAAAACCATTAACCAACATTTCCCAATAAACAGCAAATTAATATAGAACCATATAAACATTTATACTATATTTTACAACATTTATCTAATTTTTTCAACACCATTTTCCAAAAAACTTCATTTTCAGCATTACATACGGCTTCGCTTGATGTCAGCAGTCCGGGAATTTAAAAAGGTTCAAGGTGAATATCACGGTGCCGGGAAGCCAAGTTTGACAAAATCCTGTGTTTGCACTATAATAAAATATGACAAAACATACTTTTCTGATCTCGGAGATCTTCGAATCGATCCAAGGGGAAGGTCCGTATGCCGGTTACCCTAAACTTTTCATTCGCCTTGCCGGCTGTAATCTCAAGTGCCCTTACTGCGATACCAAAATGAAATTGAAGAGAAAAGCCGTAAAGAAGATCCTCTTCACCGAAGTTGTGAAAAGGGTGGAAAAAAGCGTCTTCGACATTATCATCACGGGCGGCGAACCGCTTCTTCAGAAAGCAGCCGTTTTTGCCCTTGTGGAAAGATTCCCCGATAAATCTTTCGAGATCGAGACCAACGGGACCATAGAGATAACAAGAAAGTATAGGAATGTCATCTGGGCTTTAGATATAAAAACGCCCTCTTCAAAGGGATTTTTCAATGAGGAGAACTTAAAACATATCAGACGCAGGGACTGGATCAATTTCGTGATCACGGATAAAAAAGACCTTGATTTTGCGAAAAAATTCGTAAGATCGGGGAAATTGAAAACGGATTTCATCTATTTCACGCCGGTTTACGGGGATATGGACCACGGATATCTCTGGGAACATATAGTAAAAAGCGAGATGAAAAAGGTCCGCCTCGGTTTCCAGCTTCACAAACTTATTTTCGGGAAGAAAAGTGAAAAATAAAAGATCGGTCGTCGTCGCGTCCGGAGGAATGGATTCGGCTGTTTGTCTTGCCCTATCCGTAAAGGAAGGGTATGAGACCGCGGCCTTTCACTTGAACTACCGACAGATCACGGAGAAGAAGGAGTTTGAGAGCTTTGAACTTCTTACAGCCCATTACCGTATCAAGGAGAAGATCGTTCTTTCAACGGATGCTCTTTTCAATATTGGGGGCAGCGCGCTCTTCCGGGGCGGAACAGTGGGAAAAACGGACTATCAAGGCATCTTGAAAAGGGATCCGAAGGACATCCCTCCTACATATGTCCCCTTCCGCAACGGCATTATCCTTTCGCTTGCCGCTGCCTGGGCCGAAAAACTCGGAGCTTCCGTGATCTTTATCGGTGTTGCCGCGATCGATTTCTCGGGGTATCCGGATTGCGGTCCTAAATTCATCAAATCATTCTCCGCCGCGCTTTCAACGGGAACGAAAAACGGCATTACAGTCGAAGCCCCACTTCTTAAATTGAGCAAACAGGAGATAGTGAAAAAAGGAATAGGGCTTAAGGTGCCTTTTGAGATGACCTGGTCATGCTACAAGAACGAGGACAGACCTTGCGGCGAATGCGAATCCTGTATTCTGCGCGCAAAAGGCTTTACCCTTGCCGGCGAAAGGGATCCCCTTATCAGCGGATGAAACGCCCCGCGGCCGATAATTCCTACACACCCGTACGCTGCATCTTTAAAGCCCTTTTCAATAGGGCTACCGTATATTCCACTCTGGGTTCATACGGCAATGCTTCCGCGGACTATGAAACTATGCGCCGGATGCTTGAAGACGATCCTATATCCCTTACCGTCCCGTATCGGAAAGCCCTTATGAATTATGCCTATATGCTAATAGACAAGACCCGTGAATACGACAAGGCGGAAACTTTGCTTGAGCACTTCCGCGCTTCTTTCGGAAAGAAGCTTCATATCGTATCCGTCTCGCTTTGCAACAATCTCGGGCTTATATTCCAGGCTCGCGACGGAAATATTGGAAAAGCCCTCGAATATTACAAGAAAGGGCTCAAGATAACGGAGCGCATTGAAGATAAAACGCTTGAATGGGCTCTTAATATCAATATAGGCAGATGCCATCAGGACACGGGGAAATTCGATGAGGCGAAGGTCTATTATGAACGCGCGCTTGCGCTTGCCAAAGCGAAGAACAATCCGGCGGATATCAGTTCCACCCTTTCTAATCTCGGCATCGTCCATGCGGAGAAGGGGGATCTCGAAAAAGCCATGCTTTTCTTCAAGGAGGCACGGTCTATGGCGGAAAGGATCCGTTTTCTCCATGTGATAGCATACTCGTCCCTCAATCTCTCGCATGCGCTTGAATTGTGCGGAAGATGGAGGGATGCGATCGCCGAATACAGAAAACTCTATGCGCTTACGGTAAAACAGGGCTATGCCCGTCTCGGGCTCACTGCGATGGCCTCTATTGCGGAACTCAGCGTAAAAACGGGACATCTCAAGGAAGCGGAATCGGCATATAAAAAGAGCATCGCTCTTTCGGAAGCGCAGGACAATAAAAAGAAAGAGGCCTATCTTATTCTGGAGCTTGCCGAATTAATGGTAAAGTCCGGCAGGAAAATAAATGCGAGAGAACTTATAAAAAAAACAGAGACCCTGAATTCACATCTGAAGGACGATGTTATCGAAAATAAGATCTCCGAAATGAAAATCCGCATATCATGACCAATCTGCCGCGATCCGGCTTATGCTTCATGCGGATATTCATGCAAATAAAGCTTTATTTAACGCTATCGCTTAAATAAAAATCCCTTTCATTAAAAAAAATATTTGATATAATCTGATATGGAATATTTTCAGGACATCATAAGGAAACTTCAGGATTTCTGGGCCTTGCGAGGTGCCAATATCCTTTTTCCATACGACGAGATGATGGGTGCCGGCACCTTCCATCCCGCCACTTTCTTCAATGCGCTTTCCGATGAACCTTATTCGTGCTGCTATGTCCAACCGTCGCGCCGGCCCAAGGACGGCCGCTATGGAGAAAATCCGAACAGATGGCAGAAATATTATCAGATGCAGGTGCTGGTCCATCCGTCACCCGAAAATATCCTGGCAGAATACCGCGAGAGTTTGAAGGCGATATCGATCGATGTTGAAAAACATGATCTTAAACTTATGGAAGACGATTGGGAATCCCCGACCCTGGGCGCCTGGGGGCTCGGGTGGGAGGTCTGGCTCGACGGCCTCGAGATAACCCAGTTCACTTATTTCAGGCAAGTGGGCGGCATCACTCTGAAGCGGACCCCCGTTGAGATCACATACGGCCTCGAGCGGCTTGCCATGTTCATCCAGGAAAAGAAAAGCATAGCCGAAATCGAATGGTCGCCCGGGCTTCTGTACGGAACCGTTCACCTTGAAGAGGAGAAGGACTGCTCGTTCTACAATTTCAAACACAGCGATCCGAAGGCGCTGTTTCAGCTTTACGAAATATACGAGAGCGAAGCTCACAGGCTTCTGAAACTCGATAATATCTTCTCTGCCTATGAGAATATGCTGAGATGTTCCCATACATTCAATCTCCTGGATGCCCGCGGCGTTATATCGGTAACGCAACGTGCGAATTATATAAAAAAGATCCGCGCCATCGCATCTGCTCTTGCCAAAGCGTACAGAAAGAGGAACGGTAAAGATGGAAATAAAGGGTGATCTCTACGATGTCCCGCTGGACAGCCTGATAGAAATGATAGGACTTCAGGAGAAGACCGGTTTTCTGACGATCACGCGCAACGAAGATGTGGCCGTGCTTTATTTTCTGGACGGCCGCCTGTGCGGCGCGGTCAAAGGCGATCTTGAAGGCGAGGAAGTGATATACAATATCCTCAATTGGACCACTGGCGCTTTCATATTCAATGAAAGAATGGTCTCTCCTGGCGAGAACATCAAAAGAGAGGGGCTCTCCGTATACAAGGAGGGCTTAAGGAAGTTATTCGTTTTTTCGGCTTTAAGGAACATTAACATAAACTTGAAGGAGGAGAAAAAATGAGGGACTTGATCCTGATAGTGAACCCCGGCTCGACTTCGACGAAATTCGGCGTGTATTCAATGGGGAAGAGCACCTGTGTTTTCGAAAAGGAGATTGATCATCCGAAAGAGGAACTGGAGAAATTCGACGGCCTGATCGCCCAGAAGTCTTTCAGGAAAGACCTTGTTCTGGAATCCGTGAAAAAGAACGGGTATGCCCTGGATGATGTGGCTGCAGTCGTCGGCAGGGGAGGTCTGCTCAATCCTAAGGAGGGCGGTGTTTACAGGGTCAGCGAGGCTATGCTCAACGATCTTTCATCCTTCAAATACGGTGTCCATGCATCTAATCTGGGCGCTATCATTGCGAACGAGATAGCTTTGGAACTCAAAGTCGATTCATTCATCGCGGACCCGGTAACGGTAAAAGAATTCGAACCGTACGCGTACGTCACGGGGCTTAAGGGAACGGTAAGAAAATGCAGGGCGCATGTCCTCAATTTAAGGCAGGTAGGAAGGATGCTCGCAGAGAAGATTGGGAAACCTTTTACTGCGACCGCCTTCATCGGCGTTCATCTCGGCGGCGGTCTTACTGTTGCGGCTTTGCGCAACGGCAGATTCATAGACGTCAATAATGCCCTTCTGGGCGAAGGACCGTTCTCTCCGGAAAGAACCGGCACGATGCCTTCCGAGGATATCATTGATATGTCTTTTTCCGGGCAATATACAAAGGAAGAACTGAAGAAATTGCTGACTAAAAAAGCCGGCCTCATATCGTATCTCGGCACATCCGATTTCAGGGAGATACAGAAAAGGTATGAAGCGGGCGACGAGGATGCGAAATTCTACACCGGCGCTTTTGCTTACAGGATAGCGAAAACCATAGGCGAAATGGCGACGGTTTTCAGCGGTAAAGTGGACGGCATATATATAACGGGAGGCATCGCGCGCGCGAAGTTCCTGATGGACATGATCACGGAGCGGGTATCCTTCATCGCCCCGGTTCATCTTTTCCCCGGCCAGTATGAGATGACAGCCCTCGGGCGCAATGTCCATATGGCCCTCAAAAAGGAGATCCCCATCAATGAGTACGACGGATAACGACATCATATTTCTTGACGGCAGGAAGATCTACCTGCGCTCGCCGGAGAAAAGCGATATTCCGCTTTTCGTCAGATGGATAAACGATGAGAGGATAAGGAAATTCCTGACGGTACGCAAACCGATCTCAACGGATAAAGAAGAAGAGATCGTGAAAAGATTCAATACGGGGAATAATGTTCATCTCGTCATCTGCGAAAAGACGAAAAGGATCCCTGTGGGTTCGGTCTCCTATGAGATCAACTGGATCAATCGGCGCGCTGAACTGGGGATCATGATCGGGGAAGTTGCCCTGCAGGGGAAGGGTTACGGCGAAGAGGCCATGCGGATCTTCATTGATTACGGGTTTAAAACACTGAACATGCACAAGATCGTTCTTGAAGTATACGCATTCAATGAAAGGGCAGTGAAATTATACGGGAAACTCGGATTCAAAACGGAAGGGGTGTTCAAGGAGCATTCATACAAGGAAGGGAAATATCACGACCTTCTTTATATGGGCCTTATCGACCGCGACTGGAAGTGATCAGTCGCCGCACTCTATCAAGGGATAGGTATAGGCGGAACCGCCTGTCTGTTTTTTCTCTATTGACCGTATATATTGTCCGCAATTCGAACCGATCTTATTCTCCTCAAGATCCCCGATGCTGACGATCGTATCATATCCGGCCTTCTGCAGGTCGCCCATGAGTTCGTGAAAACCCTCCTGTCCAAGAAATGAACCAATGCCGTTCTCTCTGGCCTTTAAGGTCGGATTGACCGGTGTGAATTTTAAAACGAAGATCTCCGGAGAAAAATACTGCATCAATGCGGGAATGCTGAACGGCGCTTCTTCCGTCAGGGCAAAATTCAAAGTAACCTTTTTAGGCGCGATCGCTTTAAAGAACCTTTGCGAATATTCAGCGATCTCTCTGTATCCCCACTTTTTAAACGGGATGATCCTGTCCCGGTATTCCGCGTCAGTGGAATGAATGGAAAATTGAAGCTGGAAATCCTTCAAACCCTCTTTAAAGATAAGCTCAAGCAGCTGTTCGAAAAAATGTTCTCTCCCCGCCGGTGCGACCGTTGAAAGAGAAGGTATATAACTTTTTAATTCGAATATTCGGGGTATATCTGCTATCGCCTTCAGAATATCATCATTAAAGGACGGCTCGCCTATACGGGCGAATTGGACCTTGAACTTGCCGCAGTCTACTTTGCTGCCGGGGAATCTCGCTCCGATAAGCGTTCTGACCTGAAAAAGAAGTTCTTCATAAGGGACCGGGCCGGAATATCCGCCGCCTGCATCGCAGAACGCGCAGCGCACCGGACAACCGTATAGGGAAGAGAGGATGAGCACCCATTTTTCCCGGATATTCCCCGTAGGCGTTGATTCCACAAATTCGATGGACCTCCCAGTCGATCCGTCCGTTGCGATAAAAACCGCAGCCACATCGTTTTGAGGAGTTCTGTAGATAACTTTCACCGAGAATCCCTCCCGCTTTCCGCTGCCGCTATCTCCATCGCCGCCTTTATTCCGTCCGCCCACGCGATCGATGCCATGCGGAATCCTCTGTTCTTAACATCGCCGGCCAGGAATATCAGACCGTTCTTTTTCAGATACGGCATTTTCCGCCTGAACTCCGGACCGATAAAAGAAAGTTCGGGCTTTCTGCCGACCGCAAGGACCAGAAAGTCGGCACGGCATTCCTTCAGACCGTCCCCGCCTCTGAAAACAAGGCATATTCCACGTCCATTTTTAACCATCTCTTTAAAGCAGAATCCCCTGAAGATCGAGATGTTGCGGTTTTCTAAAACTTCCTTTACGAGATGATCGCTAGCCGAGATCTTATCCCGAACGAAAATGCTGACCTTATTGTTTTTCCCAAGGACGATCGAATGATCAAAGGCCGCATCACCGCCGCCTATCACGGCAATGCTCATTCCACTTACTCTCCTCAGTTTGCCGATCCCGTAGAATACTATGTTCTCGCGGGCGGGAACCGCAGTGATCCCTCCATTCTCAGGGTATGTGCCGGTGGCTATAACGAGTATCCCGCAGCGGGTCTTCCCCCCGTGCTCTTTTTCGAGAAGAAATCCTCTTGCGCCATATGAGATGTCCGTGATACGGTTCTTCTCCAACTTGATGCCGAATTTTCGGATCTTCATCTTAAGGGCGGATATCAATGCCCCGGCTTTTTCCGCTCGACCCGAAAATGAATTCCCCAGAAGTGATGCCTCATGAAGAAGTCCTCCCACGCGATTCCTCTCAAAAACGACCGGATTGAATCCGAGCATCTTCAATTGTACGGCGCAGCCGACGCCGGCCGGTCCCGCACCTATTACGGCAATATCAGTTCTTTTCATAATATTCGAGGATGTCTTCAGTCAAAAAAGGATCGGAAAAGCCGTTCATGAGACCGAGTAAAGCGCACAAGTGGAGTTCTTCATTGAAAGTTGCCGTGCCGTCCACCGGTATGATGGTCTTATACCCGCGGATGAAAGAGGATCTTGCCGTAGATTCACAGCAGAGGTGTGTGCATAAGCCTGTTATGACGAGCATATCGACTGCCTCGTTGCGCAAGATATTATCAAGTTCTGTTCCGAAAAAAGCATCATACTGCTTTTTTTCGACAACAGTGCGATCTCCCGGCGGAAGGAGCGTAGAGAATCCCGACATCGGCGAATCCCTTTGTAGGAGGTCTCTCCAGTATGAGGCCATCATCCCGGCATCCTCCGCCGTATTGACATGCCTGGTAAAAATAACGGGAAAACCCTTTTTTAAAAAAAGATCGCGCAATTCCCGGATCACAGGTATCACCGCGCCGGCCGACGGTATAAAAGCATGGGAACCGGATTCAAGAAAATATCTCTGCATATCAAGGATGAGAAGGGCTGGGTGTTCCCCGAAGGGATTTCCTTTGGGTTTTCTTGAACGTTTGATGAGCTTTTTCAGCATCGCCCTGCTTTTTTGCCTTATATTAGCGGCAGTAAAATATTCCTCTTTATTCAGCATAAAATTATTATAGCAATTTTTGTAAAAAGACAAAAAATATGCATCTATTATTTGGAAAATAAAAGAAAATGTTTATAATAAAGTATGATCAAGGCGATTTTTTACGATCTCGGGGACATATTCTACAATAATTACAAATGGCGCTTGGCCCTGTATAGGGAATTACACAGAAAATCTTTGTTCAAGGGTGATTTTACGGCCTTTTATCTGTTATACGAACGTTATGTGGATGCCGTGTATAAAGGGCAGAAAAAATACAGGGACGGGTTCAGGGAATTCTTCGAAGCAAACAGCCTCCCGGATTGGAACGATTTTTTCGAGCGTTATCTTGGCAGAACTATCTCTAAACCATATAAAAAGACTTTGCCGGGCATCATCCCCACTTTGAAAAAACTTAAAAGTCTCGGAATAAAGAATATCATCATAAGCGATGCCACTTCAACAGGAGAGCAGCTTAGAGAGAGGATCCTGAAAGAGCTTGGGGTCGCTGAATATATAGACGACGTGATCTCATCCGCCGAAGTGGGTTTTACCAAGCCTTCGCCGGAGATATTCGAACATGCGCTCAAGAAGAACGGGCTCGCGATCGATGAAGTGATCTTCGTGGCTCACGATAAAGATGAGCTTGACGGAGCGAGGAAGATCGGGATCCGCACTGTCGAATTCAATAATTTCCTTAAACTCCAGATTGAAACGGACCATAAGATAAAAAAATTCAGTTCTCTTTTTAAAGTGGTGCGGTCCCTGAACGAGATCTGATCCCGAACGAAAGAAGATCTATTCGAGCATATCTTCTGTGATCGTTGTATCTTCCGGTATATCGCGCCCGGCTTTCCTGCCGAGTATTTTCTTCATATCATATGGAGGTATTCCCGTTCCCGGTCTTTTCAGTGTGAGAAGTTCGGCCGCTATTACAGCGCCTTTCGGTATATCGATGGCAGCGACAACGGACCTTCTCGCAAAATGCCGCGCATTGATCTCTCCGGGAAGGAAATTCTTGTAAAATGATCCGCCGGCTTTCTTTAAAAAGGCGATCCTTTTCTTCAGGATGACGATGTCCTGTATATCCATCGAATGATAATGCTCATTACCCGGCAGTGTTTTATCCAGCGTGAAATGCTTCTCGAGTACATGTGCCCCGAGAAGGAATGAAGCGGTGAGCACCTCCATATGCTTATCCGGGACCGTGTGATCGGAGTACCCTATCAGATAATCAGGGAACTCCTCACGGAGATTTTCGATCATATAGATATTGGCGTCCTCGACCGGAGTAGGGTATTCCAGCACGCTGTGGAGGATGCATATATCGAAATTATCATTTTTCTCTATTGCCCGCACTGCGATACGGATCTCCTCCATACTTGCTGCGCCCGTCGAAAGAAGAATGGGCTTTTTCGTGCTTGCGATATATTCCAAAAAGGGAAGGTTCGTGATATCTGCCGAAGCGATCTTGTAAAAAGGCGTTATCTCATACAGATAATCGACCGATTCAAAATCGAATGGAGTAGAGAGAAAATCGATCTCCTTGCCCGTAGTGTATTCAGCCAGCTCCTTGTATTCTGCCGCGGAGAATTTATCGAATTTCTTGAAAAGTTCGAATTGAGATACGCTCTTTTCTTTTTTGGGACCCCAAAGCGGAGCCTTTTTCGTAGCAAGCGTATCGGCTTTGTAAGACTGGAATTTAACGGCGCTGACCCCGGCTTTTGCGGCGCAGTTGATCATGGTCTTCGCGGCCTCGAGCAGACTTAAACCCTCTTTCTGAGCCACCTCGTAATAATTAACGCCGATCTCTGCGATCAAGTAAGGGGTATTGCCGATTATATAACTTCTGAAGTCCATCCGATCACCTCCGCCCCCTTGCGGGCCTTTATAATGATATTATATAAAAAAAAGCGATAATAGTCCAATCCGCAAGAGCGTCTTCTTTACCTTAAAACATTGAATATTACCGCGGTTTATGGTAAACTTCCTTATTATGGGTCAGTCTTTATATAAAAGGACACTTGATTCGGGGATCTGGAATTTCATCCTTCGAGCTTCGAAGATCCTTATGAACTTCGTAAAACTCATTATAATCGCGCGGATCCTCCCTCCGGACGAGATCGGCCTCTTCGGCGCCGCGCTGCTCGCCGTCTCGATAATCGAAACATTCTCACAAACAGGGATATCTGCCGCGCTTATACAGAAAAAGGAGGATATCTCTGATTTTCTGGATACTGCCTGGAGCGTGCTTCTTTTAAGAGGCATCCTGATCTTTGCCGTTTGCTTCTTCTTCGCACCTGCCGCCTCCGCCTTTCTCGGTGAAAAGGGGTTAACGCCCGTGATAAGGGTGATTTCCGTTTCATTCCTGATCGCCGGATTCAATAATATAGGAATGGTATATTTCGAGAAAGAGCTCAAGTTCCAAAAGAAGTTCGCAGTGAATTTTATCGCCAATATATTCGACTTCACTGTCACGGTCATCCTGACGCTCGTATGGAGGAATATAGCGGCTTTGATGGCCGGATACATAGTTAATGCCGTTGTGATAATGATACTCGGTTATTCATTGCATCCGCACAGGCCCAGGTTTTCCCTCAACCGGGAACGGACGGCGGAAATGTTCAAATTCGGCAAATGGATTACGTTGAGCTCCGTACTTCTCTTCCTGATAATGCACGGTGACGATATCTTCGTGAGCAAGTATCTCGGCCTTGCCATGCTGGCATTCTATCAATTCGCCTACAGAGTATCCAATATGCCTGCGACCGAGATCGCTGCCGTCGTAACCCAGGTATCTTTTCCCGCTTTTTCACTGATACAGGACGATCCCGTAAAGCTACGGACCGCATTCAGGCAGGTCCTTTCACTGACAGCGCTCGTATCTTTCTATCTTACTGCCGGGATCATGGTACTTGCTCCGGATATAATCGCCTATTTCCTCAAGCCCGAATGGATGGCCGCCGCGGTCCCTCTTCAGATCCTTGCCGTATGGGGTGCGGTGAGATCCATCGCGGGAATAAACACCTCTGTACTGAACGCAGTAAAAAGGCCCGATATCATCACTAAGCTCAGTGCCGTGAAACTTTTGATCCTTGCAGTTCTGATCTTCCCTTTGACGAAAAAATGGGGAATAACCGGAACTTCCGTGGCGGTCGTCATCTCCTCCGTGCTGATCACTCCGGTGACCTTGCTGTTTTCCTATAAATTGTCGCTGAAAGGAAGAATGAGAGATATCGCCCTTGCCTGTACTCCCCAACTTGCGGGTCTTCTTGCGGCCGCGAGCTCGATTCTCATCTTCAGGGAAAAACATGTGACTGTCATTCTTATGATAGAGAAGTTTCTGATCCTTTCAGTTCTTTATGCGGCTGTTCTTATATCGGCGGATGCCATTACGGGCACGCCGGTACGCAAAAGCATCGCCGTGGTCCTGAGGAAAGCGAAGTGATGGATCTGCTGGATACAGTTGAAAAGGGAACGTGCACCGGCTGCGGTGTCTGCACTGCGGCCTGCCGTTACGGTGCCATAAAAATGGAGAAGACGCCGGATGGCTCATATGCCCCTTCAGTGAAGATATCCCTTTGCGTAGACTGCGGGAATTGCACGGCGATCTGCCCCGCTCTGAACATCTGCCCGTCGGGAATAAAAAAGGAAAGATCTCACCGGAACAATGCCATCGGCAGTTTTGAAGAGATATTCACGGGGTATTCGCTGAACAAAGAAAGAAGATACACTTCCACTTCCGGCGGGGTCTTGCCCGAGATAGCGGAACACCTCCTGCGAAAGGGAGCGATAGATGCCGTAATAGGGTTAGGCCGGCGGGAGGGGCTTTTCGAATATGTTCCGGGGATCTTCTCCGATGTTTCCGAACTCACAAGGGCCGTATATATCCCTGTTCCTCTCGATACCGTTCTGAAAGATATCGACAGATCTAAAAGATACCTTCTCATAGGGCTTCCCTGTCATGTGCATGGTTTGAAATGTCTCCTTGAAAAAGATCCCGAATTGAAAAAATGCATCAAATACGTATTCGGGCTCTTCTGCTCCCATACGATCTCGGAAACAGGTGTGCGCACTGTTCTTGAGAACCGCGGTATCGACCCTGCCTCGGTCGATAAATTGTCTTTCCGGGGCAACGGTTGGCCAGGAGGCATCAGCATTTCCTTGAAAGACGGAAGAACGGCGCTGATCGCAAATCAGGATTCCGTCTGGAGTTTTCTGTATGGCGGTTATTTCTGTTCTTTCATACACTGTCTTTGCTGTGTAGACCATACAAATGAACTGGCCGATATCAGCTTCGGTGATGCATGGCTCAAAGAGGTCATGGCCGGGGATGATCAAGGCAGTTCTATGGTCATCGTAAGGGATCCGGAATTATTGAGCGTTCTGAACGAAATGAACGGCAGTACTCTGGCCCTCACTCCTTCGAATCCGAATAAAGCCGCGAAATCCCAGCGCGCTCCGCTTACCATAAAGAAATCCCTGTACCTCTCCCGGAAAAAAATACTCACTGCTTTCGGATACGGAGAGATCAGACCTTTCCTTGAAGGGGGCCTTCCCGAAAAATCCGGGTTCTTTCCCGCGGCATTCAACTTTATCCTACTTCTCAATGTGCTGTCCGGCCGCTCGTATATCATGCGACGCTTCGCTGCGAATGCCGGCATCCCGATTTTAAGGACGCTCTACGGGATCTTCAAAGCACTTCTAAAAAAAGCAGGGGAGAACCGGTGAAGGAACTTATTTTCTCCATTATCAATTCGCATGCCAATAACCGGGGGGACGAAGCCGCCCAGAAGGCCCTTATCCTGATGATAAGAAAAGAACATCCGGGGTGCAGATTCAATATCTTCACGAATAATCCCTCCGCTCTTTTCGAGATGCCCGGCATTGCCGTAAAAAGATCCCCCGTGATCTCGAAAAAGGGCATTCTTGCATTTATAGCCGCATTGAACAGAGTAAGAAAAGGTATAAAAGGGGATAGAAGGAACAGCTTCGATGATCTTCTTTATGCTATAAAGGAAAGCAGTATCGTGATCTCTTCCCCCGGAGGGCCATATATCGGCGACCTCTATACGGACCACGAGATCAGCGAACATCTTTTCTCCATTTTCTGCGCCCATCTTCTAAAAAAGCCGGTAATGATATACGGCCCATCGATGGGACCTTTCAATAGGAAATTCCGCAATATGATACGCCGGCATATATTGGGCCGCTGCAGGGCAATTACGGTAAGGGACGGTATATCGATGGAGCATCTGAGATCACTCAAATTAAAAGGCCCTCTTACTGCTTTGACCGCAGACTCCGCATTTCAGGTCCCCGTTGCGGAATTTTCTCAAGCGTCTCCGGCCAATACGGACCTCATCGGAAAGGGGAACAGCCTGAAGATCGGTTTCACCGCCGCCGCTGCCGCATGGAATTTCAGGATGGAAAAAAATAAAGAGGAGCTCGAAGAAAAATATGTGAACAATATCGCCGCCGCCCTTGATGCAATAATTGAGAGAACGGGCGGCCGCATCATCTGTTTCCCGCAGCTTTACGGCGCCGAGGAGGATCTGGTTATTCATGAAAGAATAGGTTCCAGTATGAAGAACCCCGGGAATTACGGCATCCTTCCCAAAACTGCGGATTCCGACGAACAGCAGAAACTCATCGCCGGTCTGGATCTTTTTATAGGCAACAGATATCACAGCCTTATTTTTGCCTTAAAGAACACGATTCCATGTCTTGCTGTCTCCTATGAGCATAAAACGGATGATCTTATGGCAAGATTCGGAATGTCCGGCTATTGCGTGAAAGCTGCCGGTTTAACGGAGGGACTTCTAACGGAGAGATTTTTAGCGCTCGCTGAAAAGGCGGGTGATATTAAAAAGGCTATTGCATCTGCCCTTGAAAAAACGGTTGACGCAGCAGGGATCAATCATGTTTTTGCGGAAAAGCTTATCCGTGAGGCGGTAGAAAAGCAGTGAAACCGCGGTTAACCATACTCTGTCACGATGTTTCCAAGAACGCACTTGGCCGGGCCCATATATTCTATGACCTGTTGCATGAAGATTTCGATATTGAGATAGCCGGCCCGTCTTCGACCGGCCGCATTTGGGAACCCCTCAGGGAAGAGAACATGAAGATAAAGGTCATTGACGGGCGGACTTGGCCGGAGAAAGTGATCAATATCTGCAAAGCGATCAAGGGAAAGACCGTGCTTTGCGTGAAACCGCTTTTTTACAGTTTCATTCCCGCGCTCTTGAAAGCCGCTTTTTGCGGAACCAAATTAATCCTCGACATAGACGATTACGAGAAAGGTTTTATCCGGGAGATATTCCGGGAAAAACCCCTATTGGGAAAACTGAGATACCTCCTCTATTCCCTTTTCCGGTTCCCGTCGCCGGAGGCATTTTTTTCCGTAATGGCGCTGGACCTTGCCGCGCGTGCGGTGAAGTATAAAACAGTATCGGGCCTCGCACTGAAAAGTATCTATGGGGGTACCGTTATACGGCATATAAAGTACCTGCCGCCCGTGCCGCCAGGGAAAAAAGAAGAGATCAGAAAATCTCTCGGCCTCGTCCACGGAGGAAAACTCGTGATGTTCCTCGGTACACCGCGTCCGCACAAGGGGCTCAAGACCCTTTTCCGCGCTATGGAGGATATGCCGTCCGATACAGTACTTCTTGTTGCCGGAGCTTCGGAGAACGAGGATCAGTTCCGCATGCAGGAGAAGAAACTTGAGGAGAAGATCGGGAAAAGGTATATCCGTCTCGGCTTCACTCCGCTCTCAGCCCTGGGAGGATATTTATCGGCCTGCGATGTCTTCGTGATCCCTCAACTGAGCACACCGTCCTCATTCGGACAGGTGCCCGCCAAACTGTTCGATGCCATGGCGGCAGGCTGCGCTATAGCAGCCTCTGATGCCGGGGAAATACCGCTTATTCTCGGCGCCGCGGGAAAAACATATCCCTCAGGAGATGCGGGAGCATTGAAGGAACTCCTTACTGCGCTTCTTTCCTCGGATGATGCAAGGGGAAGATTGAAATCCCTGGCCGCGGCAGCATTCGCTAAAGTACTTGAGGAGCAGAGGTCATCTGCTGCGCAACTGAAAAAGATGCTTCTATGAGCGGTCTTCCGGATTTGAAAAAAACGGGAAAATGAAATAAAATCGAACATGAATAAAGTGAAGGGCGATAACTCCGAAATATATTTTGACGCATTGCTGTTCCGTTCGGAGATCTACAGCCTTCTCGGCCAATACGAAAAAGCGATCGCGGATATCCGTTCGGGCAGAACAACAGCCTCGGAGCTGGGCAAGATGCACTGGAGCGCTCAGTTCATAGCCCGTTTGAGCACAACATACGGGTATCTGAGCGATTACGGCAAGATGAAAAAATACGCCGAAGAATCGGCGGTATTATTCGAAAAACTGCACGATGAGATCGGATTGGCGGGCTCGGTCAACAATCTCGGATATGTTCACGATATCCGCGGCGAATACGATTCAGCAATAGAGTGTTACGGAAGATCTCTTCGTATAGCGAAGGCGTCGGGCGACGCCGGCGGTCAGGCGACCGCGTACAGCAATCTCGGCGAAGTTTATGTATCCAAAGGGGATTTCGTAAAAGCGAAAAGATACCAGGAACAGGCTTTTCGGATCAATGAGAAGAAAGGCGATCTTCTGGGAAAGGCCAAAACATACAATAATCTCGGCCATGTTCATCAACTGACCGGCAATTACGACCTCTCCCTGAAGTTCCATGAAAAAGCGCTCGCCTTGAGAAAGAGGATCGGGGACCGCCACGGTCAGGCATCGAGTTTGAACAATCTTGCATACATGTATCAGATAACAGGCGATTATGAAGGCGCTTTGAGGCTTTACGAGGAATCTCTTTCGATCCGTCTGGAGATCGGGGATAGGGACGGGCAGGCTCAATCTTACAATAATATCGGCTACATCAGGCAGGTGAGAGGCGAATACGAATGGGCAAAATTCCACTATGAAAGAGCGCTTGGGATATACAGTTCCATTCATGACCCTCACGGAGAATCCCTTGTTGAAGGGAATATCGGATACATACATTTTGCCAAGGAAGAGTATGGCGAGGCCCTATCCCGTTTTAAAAAAGCTGCGGATATACAAAAGAGGATAGGAGATAGACCGGGATTAGCCCAGACATTCAATAATATAGGCACTGCATACCATCTTCTCGACGTCCTTGAAGAGGCTGAAAAGTACTTCAATGAATCGCTGAAGATACGAAAGGCGATCAATGACCAGGCCGGCATCGCCCAGACCCTTCACAATATCGGATCGGTATATAGCGAACGGTCATTGTACAGGCAGGCGGCGGAGTTCTATGTAAGATCCCTTGAGATCAAAAAGAGGATCAAGGATATGCAGAACATTACGGCCACCTGGGCTAATATGGGGTTCATCTTCGCCGCGATAGGAGAGCATAAGAAGGCCTTGGAATACTACAATGATTCACTGGCCGAGCGCCGCCGTATCGGTGACAAGGAAGGGTCCGAGTCAATGAAAATAGAGATTTCCAAGATCCACGGGGAACTCGGTGATATGAAAAGAATGAGGGAATTCCTGTCTGCCGTGGACCAGGGGCATTTCAAAAGTGCAAATATCAAGATACGTTATCATATAGCGTTCGCGGAGCTGTTGAACCTTGAAGGAACAAAAACACGTGAAAATGTTCATCTGCGCGTTGCGTTGGACCTCGCCCGGCAGAGCGGCCTTAAACTCGGAACCGGCCGGTGCCTGGTGATCGAGGGCCGGTCTCTCCGGAAGGACGGAGATGCAGAGGCCGCAAAGAAGAGTTTTTCAGAGGGCATCGGACTTCTGCGCGAATCGGGCAGGGATTTCGAGCTTGCCAAAGCCCTTTTTGCGGCAGGCAGTTCCGGGATTTTTTCTTCCGGGCAAAGCACTGAATTCATCAACGCGGCCAAGAACATTTTCCTAAAAGTAGGGAATGATTTCTATCTTAAAAAAATACAAGATCCGTCCCCCGTTCCGGCAAGGAACAGAAATAGCGGCAAACCGCCGCTCCTTCCGGAAAATAAGTGAAAAAATGCCTGTTTTTTCTTGACAACCTTGTAAAAATCAAGTAAAATACATTAATTAATGTCGGAGGTTCATATGGGAAAGAGAATAGGGCTACTAACCGGCGGCGGGGATGCCCCGGGACTTAACGCTGTGATCCGCGGCGCGGCATATCCGCTGATCCGCAAGGGTTACGAGGTTCTGGGATTCCATCTCGGCTGGAAGGGCATGCTCGAAAAGGATTTCGAGGTCCTCACGATCGAAAAGATCGCCGACATTCACCGTTTCGGCGGGACGATATTGGGCAGTTCCCGTACAAATGTCTATAAAAAGGAGAATGGCGTCGAAATAGTCAAGAAAAATTTCAAAGACATCCCCATCGATGCACTTATTGCGATCGGAGGGGATGATACGCTGGGCGTTGCGGCAAAACTTTTTACGGACGGTGTCAACGTCGTCGGCGTGCCGAAAACGATAGACAATGATGTGAACGGGACAGATTACACGTTCGGTTTCGATACGGCGATAAACAGGGTGATGGAAACGCTTGATTGGTTGCATACTACTACAAAAGCCCACAGGCGTGTCATGGTCGTTGAGATAATGGGACGCACGGCGGGGTGGATAACGCTTCACGGAGGGATCGCCGGCGGCGCGCACCTCATTCTGATACCCGAAGTGCCTTTCGATATCGACGAAGTCGCCGCCCAGGTCAAGGAAGCCCACAAGAAGAACGGCTATTGCATTGTGGCTGTCGCCGAAGGAGCAGAGGAACCGAAATTAAAGGCCCATATCATGAGATCGCAGGAGAAGGACGAATTCGGCCATGCCCAGCTGTGGAGCGGTATTGGCATCGGAGAGGTCATGGCTAGAGAGCTTAATGACCGTACGGGACTTGAAACGAGGGCCCTCGTTCTGGGGCATCTTCAGAGAGGCGGCAATCCGTCTGCCTTTGACAGAGTGCTCGGCACCCGCTTCGGGGTCCGCGCTGCCGAATGCGTGATGAACGAAGAGTGGGGTAAAATGGTCTCTTTGAAGGGATCGGATATCGGCACCGTTCCCCTGCAGGACGCGCTTGCTGCGCTTAAGCACGTAACGAACGAGCGGTACGGCACTGCAAAGATCTTCTTCGGATAACAAATGAAGTGGCTTGAGATACTCCAGAATGTCATACAGACACTTCTGACGGTATTCATTACTTTTCTTGTGTTCTGGCTCGCAGGTATCGTAAAGAAAAAATTCGGGAAAACCATGTCCGAGAAATATCTTAATGCCGCTCTGATGGCGGTCAAGATCACCGAACAACTCACAAGAACATCGGGAACTTCGGTGAATGGCCCGGGCAAAAAGACGATGGCCATAGGCATAGCTAAAGAGATCCTGGCCAAGGAAAATGAAAAGAATATAGACGAGGATATGCTTTCAAATATAATAGAGGCATCCGTCTACGAGATAAAAGGCAAAAAAAATGAAACTTAAAACACTTGCGATCTTTATGATCGCCGCATCCATGCTGTCTGCTGAATTCCTTGACGGGATAGTGGCCCGGATCAATGAGGAGATCATTACAGATTTCGATGTGAAGATAGTCATGTTCTTCGATAAACAGGGCAAACTCACATATGAAAGTATCCTGAACGATCTTATCGACGAGCAGGTCATCATCGCCTCTGCAAAAGACATGAACTACGAGATCATCGATCAGGAGATCGATTATCATGTGGATCAGACCATCGCCAATCAGAGGTCGCAGTTCGAGTCGGAAGAAGAGTTCCTCGAGGCCATAAAAAATGAAGGGCTCACCCTGTCGTCCCTCACTGAGAATTACAGGAAACAAATAAAGAACCAGTTCCTCAAGGATAAGATCATTGATGACCGGATCAGGAAAAGGATTTCGATAACGACCCAGGAGGTAGAGGATTATTATGCCGCCGCGAAGGACAGCTTCGTTGAAGGAGAACTCAGCTGGGACATCGATGTCATCTATTTTTCCGCCGTTGACAGGGGAGCGATGATCAAACAGTACGATCAGATCGTGCGCACCGGAAAGATCCCTTCTTCCGTTGAAAAGAAGGAATTTGCTCCTTTATATCTGGATTACCTGAGCGACGAGCAAAAAAACCTGTTTTCAATCAGGAAGAATTTTACCGGATATATATTCACCGATAAGGGGCTCTGCTTCTACAGGATAATCAAATGGGAAGGAGAGAATCCGCATGTAGAATACTGCACGATGCCCTATGCGTCGAGCAAAAAATCCGCCGGCGAAGCTGCTTCCAGGGCTGAAGAGGTGCTTAAAAAGAATAAGGAAGGGGTCAGTTTCGAAGAGCTCAAACGCTTCAGCGAAGAAGATACGGAGAAACTGCTCTCCCCGGGGAATATCAAAGCGGGTAAAATCGATTCCGAATACAGGAAGGCTTTCGAGGCTGTAAAAAAAGGCGGCATCTTGACCGTCAGCACCACGCGGGGAATCTATCTTATAAAGATTCTTAATGTGAATTCCCCGAGAGCCCTTGCGATAGGGGATGTTTATCATAAGATATACGGAAAGATATACGACAAGAAATTCGAGGAACTCTACAAAGAATTCCTGAAAAATGCCAGAGCGGATAACTATGTGAGGATCTATAAAAATGAGTAAAGACTTTCTGAACGACAAGAGAACGGACGCATTGAAAGAGCTTGGCAATATCGGAGCCGCACATGCGGCCACGGCATTGTCGCAGATGCTGGGGCATACTATCCAGATGACCGTCCCGCAGGTAACTTTCGTGAAGAAGACACAGATCGAGAATTCCGAAAAGTTCAAGGATAAAACGGGCATCGCCATCTATACGGATATGTACGGAAAGATCAAAGGGAAAATACTCCTGTTCTTCGAATACTCCAATGCCGTGAACCTGGTCGAGATCCTTCTGAAAAGAGAAGCCGGGTCCGTGCAGAAGATCTCCGAGATAGAGGAATCTGCGCTTAAAGAGGTCGGGAACATACTTTCTTCGGCTTATCTCAATGCCGTATCCCAGATACTTGACGGCGTGCTTCTTCCCTCGATCCCTTCCATTTCGATCGATACGCTCTCCGGGGTTTTGAGTTTCTTCACCATGGAGTTCAAGGGAATGATCCAGAATGTGCTTTGGATCGAGACCGAATTAAGAAGCGAGAAAAGCGTAATAACCGGAGATTTCTTTCTATTCCCTCATGAAACCAGTCTGGATGTGATATTCAATGCGATGAAGGTGGATTGATGAGCATCAGGCTCCCGGCGCAAGCCGGAGCTTTCTATCCCTCCGGTGACAAAGAGATCGCTGAATTCTTCGGGTCCGTTCCCGAACCGGAGAAAAAAGACGCTGTCTGCGCGATAGTCCCTCATGCCGGTTGGATCTATTCGGGTTCCACGGCGCTTAAAGCGCTGAAGAACCTTGCTCCTGCTTCAACAGTGATCATGCTCGGACCCGATCATTACGGAATTTCCCGCCGCGCAGGCATCTATCCCCATGATTGCATCTGGAAACTACCGAACGGGGAACTTGCATGTTCCCCAAAAGTGAAAGAGATGAAGTCCGCATGCCCCTGGCTTTCGGAAGTTGATATCAAATATGACAGGGAGCATTCCCTTGAAGTGCTGTTGCCTTTCCTCATTGAACATTTCGGAAGTAGCGCTCAGCTGGTGCCGCTCATCATGTACGATTACGAAAAAGAAAAAATGAATGAGATCGCTGAAGCCGTTCTTGGGATCATCAGAGAAGGCAAAGGGAGCGCCGCCCTTATCGGAAGCAGCGATTTTTCCCATTTCGTTCCTGCAGCCCGTGCTCAAAAGAACGATATGCTGGTCATAGATAGGATACTCGCTCTTGATCACGGAGCCCTGCATTCGGCCGTGAAGGAGAACGATGTTTCCATGTGCGGCCTGGGCCCTGTCTATATAACCACTTTTATCGCCGCCTCACTCGGCCTTAGACCGGAACTTCTTGAATACACATCGAGTGGCGCAGTGACAGGTGACGACAGGGACGTAGTGGCTTACGCAGGCATCGTATTCAGAAAATGAACATCTCTCCATATATCATGAGGACTTTCTCATCCTGTCCCAGGAAATACAGTTTTCAGTATCTGAAGGGATTAGGGGAGATTTACAAGGGTGATGCAAGGATGTTCAGTTACTCGAACCTTGTTCACAGCGCCCTTTTTGACATTTACGGAGATGATCCCGGAAAGGCGAATGTCAGAAAAGCTCTTTCCGAAGCGGCCGCAAGTTCGGGTATACGGGACAATTCGATGATAGACGAGGCGCGCAGCGCCATAGAGGATTATCTGAAAAGCTCTTCTTCTAAAGGAAAAGTTTTCCGCAACAACGAGAATATGACAGTGAAATGGGTGCAGAATGAATTCTTCATTCACTGCGACAGAATAGATATTTCAAACGATATGCTGACCGTAATAGATTACAAAACGGGAAAGTCAAGACTGTCGGCCGACGAGGCGAAGGAAGATATCCAGAACGCCCTTTACAGGATCCTCACAGAAGAGAAGTTCAAAAAACCCGTAAAGGAGATCGTTCTTACCAATCTCACATCCAGACAGGAGATCAGACTCCGCCGGGAAGAACTGCTGCCGGAAGATCGCGCCAAAGGCCTTGTACGGACATTTATCGACGACCACAACAACATGAAGAAAGAGGGCTTTAAAGGCATTCCCGGCAGTCAATGCAAGTACTGCAATTTCAAGATCATCTGTCCTGATGCGGATGAGGATCTGAAATACTCGATAAACTACGATCCGATCTTGGGGGATATTTACAGGCTTAACGAGAAGATCAGGGAACTGTCCGGGATACTGGACGAGAACATTCTTCATGGGAAGATACTGGAGGGATTCCTTGCATTGTCGGGCCTGCCTCACGCTGCGCTGGTCGATCCGGAAAAACCGTCGATCAAGAGCGGAGAGAAAGTATTCTATATCAATGACGGGGCAGCGAATATCGCTGCGGTGAAAGCCAAAGGCGGCGACGATATTCCCTTCAAGAAGGAAGCGATTCTTGAAAGTTACCTGTCACAATCTGCGATCTTCCTTCATAATGCCAGGCTTTACCATAAAGCCAATACGGACAGGATGACGGGTTTCTACCACCAGTCATTTTTAAAGAATTATATTGCCGGATTGATCGACGCCGGCTCGCCATTCTCGCTCATCATGTTCGATCTCGATCATTTCAAGAGCATTAATGACACATACGGGCATCAAACGGGAGATATAGTTCTTATCGGGTTCGCTTCTTTGCTGAAGGAGAATATAAGACTCGAGAATGAAGATATAATCGCACGGTACGGCGGCGAGGAATTCGCCGTTCTGCTGTTCGAAAAGAACGTAAGATCGGCCGTGTCGATCGCGGACCGTGTGAGGGTAAAACTTGAGAAAAGCACATTCCGGTCAGTGGACGGACGAACAATAAATATTACTGTGAGCGCCGGAGTGAACGGGTATGAACCGGGTAAGGGAAGTACGGCCTTGAATGTGATAGAGGATTGCGATAAAGCGCTGTACGGCGCGAAAGAGACCGGACGCAACCGCGTCCATATGAATATTGAGGAGTAAAGGTATGAAGAAAATAATACTGATGATAGCGGTCTTCACCGCGGCTTTGCTGATGGTAAACTGCAAGGGCAGGGAATGCGTTCCGCCGGAGATGACGAGGATAAATCTGGACGATTATCCGCTCACGGAGGACATCAAGGATAAGATAATAGTCGGGAAGACCGATGAAGGGATCGTTGTTACGGCACAAGATCTCTATGACTGGCTGGACCTGTTCTACTCCGGAAAGAAGAACATCATCCTCTCCGATCCCGCGGAAACGGAAAAGATAATAAACGACATTCTCGAGCAGAAGATCGGCGTTTATATTGCAAAAAGCCGCGGATACGACCGCGAACCGGATTTCCTGAATTCTCTGCAGATGCTCAAGAAAAATTGGGAGGTTCGCGCCGAATATAATCTTGTGAAAAAACTCATCACCTTGGAAGTGGATAAAAGGATAGACCGGTCCGCTGCCGCACTGCGAAAATTCTACA
This sequence comes from uncultured bacterium, assembly GCA_937863565.1. Classification (GTDB taxonomy): domain Bacteria; phylum AUK180; class AUK180; order AUK180; family AUK180; genus CALMGJ01. The sequence goes on from CALMGJ010000012.1 coordinate 85,247, forward strand.
GGGAGAACAAAAACGATATAGACAGATATTATGTGTATCTCATTATAACCCAATGTTTCGAGAACAGCACTCAGGAAGAAGTGATAAGGGCTAAAAATAAGATCGAGGAGGCATACTCGCTTCTGAAAAAAGGAGAATCGTTCCCCAGCGTCGCGCGCATATATCTGGAGGGAAATCCCGACTGGGTCGCTCAGGGCGGTTTAATAGGATGGGTTCATCTCGGCGAGAGCTCCAAGGTGTTCGATTATAATCTTGAAAGAATGAAAGAGGGGAAATTCTCGGAACCCTTCCGGTCCCGCGAAGGCTGGGTGATCATCTATGTGGAAAAAATTGAGAAATTCGCGGAACGTGAGAACTATATTAAAGCGCTCTACTATGATAAGATGGTCGGGCGGCTCAATATTCCCGTGAAAAAGGAGCTGGTAGGCCCCTATAAGAGGCAGATCTATCTCGACACGCTCGATAAATACATCAAGGGAAAGATGAGCGAGGTTGAAAAGAGCATTCCGGAAAAATGATACCTTTATCCCCGAAAAGATATTGAAAGCTCCGGCGGCTCTTCTTCTGATCCTTACAGCCTCTTCATCATCCGCGGCAGAGGGTGCAGAGCATGTATTGGCGCACACGGAAACACTACCCTATTTTCTTATGCTTCTCGCTTCTTTTTTCATTTTACAGACAATAAGGATCAAAAAGATCAAAATAAGGGAGATCCCCGCCGTTCGCGCTATGGAAGAAGCCGTAGGCAGATCGACGGAGATGGGAAAGCCGGTCCTTTTCATTACGGGATTGAAACCTATACCGGCAGTCTCCGCGATTGCTGCCGTGAATATACTCGGCGAAGTGGCATCGGTATGCGCATCTTACAACACACCTATTGTTTCCCCGCACAGCAATTCCTTTACGATGCTTGCGGCGCAGGAAGAGATCCGTGAAGCATTCCAGAAAAAGAACAATTTCGAACTCATCAATTCGAGCAGGATCTTTTTCGTAACGGATTCTCAGTTCCCCTTTGCCGCTTCCGTGAACTCCATTACAAATGAACTCAAACCCTCGGCCATCTTCTATATGGGCACTTTCTACGCTGAATCGCTCATACTCACGGAATACGGTCAATCCCAGGGAGCCGTTCAGATAGCCGGTACAGACTCGGTCGCGCAGATGCCGTTCTTCATAACGAGCTGCGACTATCTTCTTCTCGGCGAGGAGTTCTTTACGGCCAGCGCAATAATAAAGAACGATGAAAAGGAATTGCGCACTATCGCCGCTTTGGATGCGGCGAAGATCGTCACGATGGTCCTTTTGGTCTACAGCTTCGCAAGGTCGTTCCTGTGAAGGAGACCGCTGTGCTCATTATCGTTCTTATAGGCGGCATACTGATGATAGCCCAATATTTTCTCAACATACCTTTTCTGAACAGCCTTTATAAAAAAATCCTGGATTGGTCCATTGTGATCTCAATATTCGCTCTCGTTATCGCCATCCGCTCGCTTCTTGCAAGGCAGTTCAAAGCGATCCGCGAAAGAACGGAGCATATAGTACTCCCCTTAACCACGATCGTCTCGTTTTCCGCGGTTGTTATCATAGGGCTCATCTGGGGCGTCGGCGAAGGCGGATTCGTGGATACCGTTTATAAAAAATTCCTTGTTCCCATGCAGGCGGCAATATTCTCCCTTCTCGCATTCTATATCGCCTCGGCCTCGTACAGAGCTTTCCGGGCAAAGAACTTTTCCTCGATCGTTCTTCTCGCTGCCGCCTCGATCGTGATAATCGGCCGGATCCCGCTCGGCGACGCATTGGCGGATATGACCACGGTTACCCTTAAAAGCGGCCCCTTCGCGCTTATAGATTTTCCCCGCTGGGCCGAATGGATACTCAATGTGCCCAATGTCGGGATTAAAAGAGCTTTCGCCTTCGGCATCACGATAGGTATCGTTTTCACTTCGCTTAAAGTGATCTTCGGCATAGAAAGAGGATATCTGAAATGAAGATCAAAAGGCAGTACATATACGCCGTATTATTCATTTCTGTGGTAATACCTCTTGCCACCGGACTCACGTTCAAGGTCAGGCCGGGCCCTCCTGTAAAAAAATTCTATAGCGCTGTGAACGGTCTTAATGAAGGCGATTATGCCGCAGTAACGCTTTCTTACGATCCCTCGACAAAGGCTGAATTGAATCCCATGGTGATCGCGCTCTGCGGTCATCTCTTCAGCCGTGATGTGAAGATCATCATGATGAACCCTCTGAATAACAGCATAGGGAATCTGGGATATGAGCTTATAACCCGCGCGGCATCCCTATACGGAAAAAAGGAGAACGATGATTATTATTTCCTCGGTTATGTGCCGGGGGAGAAGTCCGCCCTCCAGAATATGGGAGAGGATTTCTATTCGGTTTATTCGAAGACATTCATGAAGGCCGAACTCAAGGACCTTCCTTTATACCGGGATATCAAAACAATAGCCGACGCAAAGATGCTCATCGATATCTCTGACGGCAATTCCACGGTGGACCTTCTGACATATGTCAATACAAAATACGGCGTTCCCATGGCTGCGGGAACAACCGCCATCATGGCCGGAGAATACTATACATATCTCAATTCCGGCCAGCTTCTCGGCATGCTGGGCGGCCTCCGTGGCGCGGCGGAATACGAAACGATGCTCGGGGTGAACGGAAAGGGAAGAAGAGGAATGGCCGCGCAGACCTTTGCCCATATACTCGTTCTCCTTCTTGTGCTCGCCGGCAATATAGAATATTTTTCGGGGAGAAGGAAATGATCCTCGATCTTATCACTCTTGCCCTCATCATCTGTATCTTTTCATTTCTCTTCAAGGATAATCCGTTCTTCAAATTTACGGAAAGGCTTCTCGTCGGCGTTTCTGCCGGATACGGATTCCTTATAATAATACGTGACGGCTTCCTTGCGAAATTCGTAGATCCGCTCCGGACAGGTGACCTCTCTGTGATCATTCCGGGTCTTCTGGGGCTCATGTTCGTATTCACCCTTTTCAGAAGAACTGCTTTTCTCGCGAAGTATCCGCTGGCTTTCTTGCTGGGCACAGGCGCCGGCATGGAGATCGGCCCGAGGATAGAGACATCGATAATAAAGCAGATCTCGGCAATGGGATCGCACGTTTCAGGACCCGTGGAGATCATAAACAGAACAGTGCTTTTCATCTCCGCGCTTTCATCACTGTACTACTTTCTTTTTGCCGTGAGGAAAAATACGAAGTTCGATCGCTTCTTCGCCGGAACCGGTATCGTGTTCATGATGATAGCTTTCGGTGCCACATTCGGCTATACTGTGATGTCAAGGATATCGCTTCTTATTGATATCATCGATTCCGTCGTTCTGAGATTCTTCTAAAAAGTGTTCTTGCAGGTATTGCACTCGAAATAAAATACGGACGAGAAATGCTCCGAGAAAATAAAAAAAAATGGAATGAAAAGCAGAAGCGGGAATACAACTATGCAAAGGATTACGATATTCGGCTTAAGCTTGCGCATGGTATCTGTTCCACCGCAGAACGGGCATTTCCTGCCGGTTTCGTCGTCTATCTGATCTTCGGTAAGTTCATTCAGTGAATCATAAGCCTCATCAGGGGAAATGTCTATACCTTTTTCCAGGAGTTTCTCAGCTTCCTTCATCTGTTCCGGGGGCACGAGAATGTATGCTCCCTTGGTTCCGATATTCCCCGGGATCTTGTCTATCTTTATCTCGGCGTCTATGCCGTTATTCCGGAGAAATGTCTTCAGCATCTCGGCTTCGAAATCATTGTCCAGTGTTTTCAAAATGAGCATTTCATCGTTCATCTGTTTTCCTCCGGAACAGCAGTAAAAAGAAGATCACGGCGGCAAGGCTGAAAAAAGCGCCGGTGAGGAATGCAATTCTATAATTGAAATATCTCCAGAGAAGTCCGAAGAGAATTGAGGCGGGAAGTTTCGTGATCCCCGTAATCCCGTTATAAAGTCCGAAAGCTTTTCCATGAGCTTCCTTGGGTGCAAGGTCAGCCACGAGCGCTTTCTCCACTCCTTCGGTCAGCGCGAAATATATCCCGTACACGGCAAATATCACCCACACCATGATAGCCGAAAGATTCAGCGAGAAGATGAAATAAACGGCACAGTAAAGGATCCATCCCGCGATCATCGGTTTGACTCTTCCTATCCTGTCGGACAACTTCCCGAAAAGTGGAGAGATCGAGATCTTGAAAAGGTGGAAAAAGGACCAAAGGACGGGGATGAGGATAACGCTTATGCCGGCTTCCTTTGCTCTGAGTATAAGGAATGCATCGGATGAATTTCCCAAAGTGAAGATAAACAGCGCGGCAAAGAATATCCGGAGGTCTTTCCTTACCGGCGTTTTTCCCGCCGATGGCCTGCTTCGGGGATCGTGACCGGAACGGTCTTCCTTCACAAAGAAAACGAAGATCAGAACGGAGATGAGGCCGGGTGCCAGAGAAAGCCAGAATACGGCCTGATAATCGACAATACAGGGATAATGCGGGTCCTTGGCGAAAATGAGAAGAATGAGTGAGGCGGCCAGCGGCCCGATAACGGCTCCCAAATTATCCATGGCCCTGTGAAAGCTGAATGCGAATCCCCGGTTCTCACGGGGAGTAGAACCGGAAAGGATGGCGTCTCTCGGTGCAGTTCTTATTCCCTTTCCCACGCGGTCCAGGAACCTGAAGATGAAAAGAGTCCACCAATTCGACGCGAGCGCCATAAGCGGCCGCGAAGCATTGGAGAGCGTATATCCGGTTATAGCGAACGGTTTTTTAGACCTTGCCCTGTCAGAAAGCTCGCCAAACCAGTATTTCCCGATCGCCGCGACGGTCTCGGCAATACCCTCGATGATGCCGAGGATGAAAGTGGTCTGCACTCCGGAGACGGCGGAAAGGAAAAGAGGAATGAGCGGATAGATCATATCGGAAGCGATATCATTGAACATGCTGGCCAGCGAGACCGGGATCAGATTTTTAGAGAATAATTTTTTTCCGTCAGTCCTCAAAGATGCACTCCTTATTTATTTCGAAAAGTACTTTCGAGAACCAGTAGGCAAGAATCCCGGCGGCAAAAATATCCGAGAACCAGTGCTTCCTGAGATAGACCCTTGCCAATGACGCTGAAAGGGCGATCAAAAAGAGCGTCACCCGCAGCACTTTGCTCTTCACGGAAAGTATGAGGGGGAATACTGCTGCGAAAATAATGATCGAATGCCCCGAAGGGTAACTTTTATAGTCGATCTTCCAGAGCCTTCCGGCCGCGGAAGAAAGGTCGAAGCGGAAAAAGTCCAGAGGCTCTCCTGTAATATAGGGTTTGGCCCTGTGGGTGATGAACTTGACGATCTGCGCCGCGGCGCCGCTAAAAAGGGATGATACGGCTGAAAGCGAGATCAGTCGTGAAGGCCTTCTGTCGTTCAGCAAAAGCGAAACGAGGAAAAGTCCGCTCAATGCGGGATACAGATACCGTCCGTCCCCGAATTTATTTGTGATCCTGAAAAATCCGCCGAGAAACCCTATCCTGCAAAAGTGCTCATCTATCTTTGCATCGAAAAGAAAAATAAGGATCATTGTCATCGCCAATAAACAACAAAGACGGAGGATGTTCCTTCTCCCTTTGAACATGGCCGCACATGATCTGAAAAAGCCTCGCATAGTGCCGGTTTTAAAGGCGCGGATAACGATATAAGCCAGTAAGGCATAGGACGCGTATTCAAAAAACTTATGCATCATGTGAAATTATACACAAAAAAACGGTTTTTCCAAATAAACGGCTTTGCCCGGTCTGGGATTTATGATATATTTGAATATGAAAAGCACGGAAGAATATATCGGTCTCATTAAAAGGGAATTTCCCGGTTTCGGATACAGGGAGGTTCGTGATATAAGAATCGGCTGGGATCACGTAATACTCATCTTCGACGGAGAGCGCGTATTCCGTTTCCCGAAGACGGCGGAATACAGAGAAAGGCTTTCGCGCGAGGCCGCATTCACGGCATTTCTGAAAACCCGAACAGAGATAAGCCTTCCGGAATACGAATTCGTTGCCGCCGGCGGCTCTTTCGGCATATACAGGATGCTTCCCGGGGAAGAGCTCACATTGTCCGTTTACACTGCACTCCCCGCGAAAAAGAAGGAAAGGATCGAAGAGCAGATCTCCGGGTTCATAAAAATGCTCCACGGCACACCGCCGGCCGATACGGGCCTTGCATTTCCTTCGGAAAACCTTAGAGAGCAGGCCGAAACGCTGAGCGCCGATACAGAGAAATTCCTCGAACCCGTGCTTTCAAAAGAAGAATACGCAACAGCAAAAAAGCTTATCCGGGCATTCCTCGAAATGAGAGTGCGTACCGAGGACAAGGCTCTCGTACACAATGATCTCGGACCGGAACATATACTCTATGACGGAAATGACAGAATATCCGTCATCGATTTCAGCGATGCCGCGATAGGGGATATCTCCATCGATTTCACCGGGATAAGGCTTTACGGAAGACCCTTTTTCGACAGGGTCTGTTCGCTTTACGGCGCGGGGAACAGGGATGATATTTTCCGGCGGACGGAGATCTTTCTGGGACGCGCCATGGTGAGCCTTATGATCGATTCGTTCAAGGGTTTTCCGGTCAATTTCTCCGAATCTTACGCGGATTTCAGGAATTTCATCGATAAATTCGGTGATTTTTCAATTTTATAGTATAATAATTTATGAAAAAAGTAATAATACTCATCTTTTTCACGGCTATGGTGATGTTCACCGTGAGCATTGAGGAATACATGGAAATGGCCCTCGAGAGATCCAATGCCTACAGGATCGCAGAAAGCGAATACAGGATGAAAGAGGTTTCCTACCGCATCGCAAAAGGCGCTTTTCTACCCGAAGTGCTGTTCAAATTCCGCGCGCCCGACTATTCCTGGCGGGAGGACCTCATTAACTATTTCGGCCTTCCGCAGAGGATATCCTTCATTTCGGAAACGAACAATACCGGCGCCAGCCTCGGCCTTTCCCAATGGCTTCCCTTCTCCGGCCGCCTCAACATCACGGGCAGCTTCAGCAAATACAGATCCGAGTATAATCTTTACGACGATATTGATGAATTCGACCTTAACACGTCTCTAAGCCTGACCGTGCCGATACTGGAAGAAGACCTTCAGGTGGTCGAGGCGCGCAGAAAAAAATGCGATCTTCTCATCGCCAAAAACAAATTCGATAAAGAGAAAAAGACCATCGAAAAGAACGCCGCGTCATTCTATATAATGGCTCAGTTGTACGCGGTGAGGGAAATGATCGCCCGCGAGGAACTCTCCAATACGGAGCGGTTGTATGAAATGACCAGGGATAAATTGAAAACAGGCATCTCTTCGGAGCTTGATCTTCTTGATATAGAGATCCGCCTTTCCGAAAAGAAGATAGGCCTTCTCGAAGCGGAGAATCAGAAGGGGATGGCCTTTAAAAAACTCAAGGATTTCGTGAACTCCGGCGCGGAGATCGCAGTTGATGAAGGGCAGGCCGAGCTTTTCGACGGGAAACCGGATTTTGATTATGAGGACATTCTCTCCCGCGCGTTGAGAACTGATGAGAATCTCGACAGCCTGGAACTCCAGATAGGCCTCATTAAAAGAGAACTGCGATACGATGTATTCAGGAAATATTTCTCCGCGAGCGTCAGCGCGGGGTACACGCTTGACGGGAAAGGTGAAACAGCGGACGAGGCCTTAGGGGATTTCAGGAAGAACTACTGGTTCGTTTTCCTCAATCTTTCAGTCCCGATATTCACCGGGTCCATAAAATCGAGCGAGATCAAATATAAGGAATTATCGCTTCAAAAGATCGAACTGGACAAGGATGAATATGAAAAGAACCTAATCGAGCAGATCCGCACCTCATATGACAGATATACGCTTCTTAAAAAGAACCTCGACCTCGCGAGGATGCAGGCGGACAAAGCAAAAAAGCTCTTCGAGCTGACGGAATTGAGATATGCCAAAGGCCTGGAAAGCCTTGACAGGATGAAAGAGGTCGAAGTGGCTTATGAGAACGCCCGTTATTCGCTGGGCAATACCATTAAGGAACTCAATATCAGTTATCTTGAATTGATCTACTATTCGGAGGAATAATATGTGGTTTAAGATCCTTTTAAATCAGATCCTTGCACCCGAAAAAGCATATAACGACCTTGATCAGGAATACGGCAAGAACGAATTCTATGCTTATCCCTGGATCTTCGTGCTTCTGGTCTACTCGGCTATAATGATCCCGGCCTCGCTCAGTATGACGCCGAAAATGAAGCAGTTCATTCCGGCCTTTGTCGAGAAGATGGCCGAAAAGAACGGTTTCAACGAAGCGATGACGGCAAGAGTGATGACTTCAATGGAAAAGAGCATCTCTTTCCAATCCTACTTCATCCCGGTCAATCTCATCCTAATCATTCTTCTTGTATCTCTTCTTACATGGATATACCTTTACTTGTTCTATTACAATCTGAGTTTCGGGAAGATATACACCGTGATGATGCTTTCATATGCTCCCGCTATTATCGGCTCCCTTGTCTCGATCGCATACCATCATGCCACGGGCTTCAAGGGTATTGCGGGATTCGGCGATTTTCAGAATATGACCCTGGGAGTGCATCTTTTCATCAAGGGGCTCAATCCCGTTCTGAAGAACTTCCTCTCTTTTGTTAATATCTTCAGCCTGTGGAGTCTTTTCGTAACTATAACGGGGATATCCGTGCTGTCCAAAAAGCCGTTCGCCAGAACGGCGTTCATCCTGTTCATCCCGTATCTTATTCTGAACGCCGGCCTTGCTTTCCTTCGTGGTAATGTATGAACCGTTCAAGGATCATCCTCTACTTTGTTCTCATCTTCATCGCCGTGACGATAGTTGTGGGCATCTTCAGCAAGAAGAAGGGCGCTTTAGAGAAGGTCAGATGCGTGGAAACCCTGCGTTCGGACTTCGAAGGTTATATATTCACGAACGGGTACTTGAAATACAGGATCATCGAAAAATACGGCGGCGAATACCAGGGTAGGATAAAGAAGATCTATTATTCTCCCGGGCAATCGTTCAAGAAAGGCGATAAGCTTATGGAGATAGGGGATTCATCTTTCTTGTTCGACCTTTTCACCGATTATGCAAGGGCAAAGGTGAACTTCGATTCTCTCGAAGTAGAATACAACGGCGCGCTTTCTGTTTTCGATCGCGGCGGGATATCCTTAAGCGAGATGAACAAGCTGAAAGCCCGGTATTTTGAAGCGAAAACATATTATGAGAATCACAAATTCCTTTATTACCGGAATTCGGGGTACGGATACGATAACGGGGATTTCCTTGTCCGGGCGCCTTTCAACGGAAAAGTGCTTTCCGTGAACTACCAGGACGGGGAGAATCTCAGCAAGGTGCAGACCATAATGGAAGTGTCAAGAGACACGGATATGTACGCCGTTCTTAATGTGAATATCCTTGATTCGAAAAAGATCAAGGTCGGCGATCCCGTCTCTATCACTTCGGACGTACTCCCGTCTTTCAAAGCGGAAGGCAAGATCGAAAGCGTTTCGCTCATCCCGAGGCAGCTCAATGAGACTCAGGTGATAGAGGTCCATGCGGGGATTGAGATGTCGGAAACCCTTCCGGACAATATACCCATAGAGGGTAAGATCGTATATGAAGTGCTGAAGGATGTTCTCAGCATCCCGCTCGAATCTCTCTCCGAGAACAAGAACTATTTCAAGAACAAGAAGAAGGAATCTTTGTATTATGTATTCGTGGTGAAACCGGAGGATGCCAAGAAGAGGCATGGCATCCTCGAGAAAAGGGATGTCCAGATCGGAATGCAGAACGATTTTTTTGCCGAGATCACGGATGGCCTCAAGGAAGGGGAGATGGTCGTGAATTATTCGGAGAAACCCGTTTTCAACAAAGAGGATGTTGAATATGAAATTGATAGAACTCAAGAAGATATCAAAGATCTATAGGATGGGCAAGATCGATGTGGCTGCCCTGCAAAGCATAGATCTGGATATAGATAAAGGAGAGTATCTCGCCATCATGGGGCCTTCAGGGTCCGGCAAATCCACTTTGATGAACGTGATCGGCTGCCTTGACACGCCGTCTTCGGGAGAATATCATCTCACCGGAGATAATGTGAGCAGACTTTCGGACAATGAACTGGCGGCGATACGGAACAGGAAGATTGGATTCGTTTTCCAGACATTCAACCTTCTTCCTCGGATGAATGCCAGAAAGAACGTGGAACTGCCCCTCATTTACAGCGGAATGAAAAAAAAGGACCGCGAACATCGTGCAGTCGAACTTCTCGAGAAGGTCGGCATCGGCGACAGGGTAAACCATCTTCCCGGGGAGCTTTCCGGCGGACAAAGGCAGAAGGTGGCCATTGCTCGCGCTTTGGCCAACAATCCGGACATCATACTCGCGGACGAACCGACGGGGAACCTTGATTCCAGGTCCGGCGAAGAGATCATGAAGATCTTCGACGACCTCAATAAGGAAGGTGTAACGCTCATCGTGGTGACGCACGAGAAGGATATCGCAAAACACATGCACTATATAATCCATCTCAAGGACGGCCTTATCGTGGAGAAAGAGATAAACGGCAAATGAGCGGATATTTCGAAGAACTGGTCCAGACAATTTCAAGCCTCAAGGAACAGGCGATGAGGTCGCTGCTCACGATGATAGGCATCATCGTGGGCGTTATGGCCATAATAGGCATTGTATCCATCGGCCAGGCCGGCAAGAATTCGATAAAGAAGGACCTTGAAAGCTTCGGAACCAATATCGCCGCCATGTGGCCGGAGCGCCGCGAGAATTCCGTTTACAAACCCCTTAATAAATACGATGCGGAATTTTTAAGGCACCTCGCCTTTATCGAGTCCGTTTCTCCCATCTACTACCTTTACAAGGAAGTGCGGTACAATGATTTCAAAACGACCACGATGGTCAACGGGGTGAACGAGGGTTATTTCAAACTCAATAACAGAACGGTCTCGACGGGGCGTCTTTTTACGGAAAAAGAGAATACGGGGTCAAGGAGAGTGTGCGTCATTACCGAAGGTATAAAGAACGATATCCAGAAGAAATACGGCATCGTCAATCCCGTCGGCAGGATCATCAAGATAGGAGATTTCCCCTTCTATATCATCGGCGTACTGAAAAAACCGGAACTGAAATCATTCCTCTCTACGCTCATGAGCGAAGAGAGGGATGTGTATGTTCCGGAGAACGCCCTTAAGATAACATTTGGCAATTTCGATATCCGGTATCTGATCTTCGGTCTCAAGGAAGGCGTTAAACCGGAAAAGGCTAAAAACTCTCTCGAGTTCCTTTTCCGTTTGAGAAAGGGAAAGAACACTTATTACGGAATGAACTTTCTCGAAAGTCAGGTCAATGTTTTCACCGGAGTGATGAATAAGATCACTTTCATCATTACCCTGATCGGCGCGCTGTCGCTCTTTGTCGGCGGCGTGGGCATTATGAACATCATGTTCATTTCGGTTACCGAAAGAACGAGGGAGATCGGAATAAGAAAAGCGCTTGGCGCTTCCCAGAACGCGATTATGAGGCAATTTCTCAGCGAAGCCGTCATCATCTCTTTTGCCGGATCGACGCTCGGCGTTCTTGTGGGCATACTCATTACGATACTCATTGAAAGCGCCATAAAATGGGGGATCTATATCTCAGCCCTGAGCGTGGTCATTTCGTATGTGTTCTCCACTCTGATCGGTATTACCTTCGGCCTGCTCCCGGCAAAGAAAGCCGCTTCGCTGAATCCGATAGACGCGTTAAGGTACGAATAAAAAGAAAGGAGGTCATATGGACAAGATCCTTGCTTCATGCGGGCTCGATTGTGCAACATGCTGCGCATATATTTGTTTCAAGAATGATGATCAGAAGTTACGGATAAAATCTGCAGCCGAATGGTCTGAAAGGTATCATGCGGACGTGAAGCCGGAAGATGTGAACTGTTCGGGCTGTCTTGAAACCGGCCCGAAGATAAAGCATTGCAACGAGTGTGCGATGAGATTATGCACGATAAAGAAGAACATCAAGCATTGCGGCCTCTGCGGGGATTATCCTTGTCCCGATCTCAATAAATTCTTCGAAATGGTCCCCGGAGCGAAAAAGACCCTTGATGATCTGAGAGCGGAAAAAAAGTAAATTCAGACCGAAGGGATTTTTCGCAATTCCTTTCCGATAAGCACGGATAACCCGCACAAAAAGAGGAAGAAGGCAATCCATCCTGCCGCGGCCGGTCTTTCGCCAAGCATTATTATTGAAAGCACGCCTCCGATGAATGGCGCTGCCATGAAAAGAGCGGCGGTTCTTGCCGCGCCTATCAATTTCAAAGAATCGATATAGAAAACCAGGCTGCAGCCGAAACTGAGGATACCGATAAGTAGGATGAGCGGCGCCTTGCTTGTCAGAAACGGGATTCGGAATACAACGGCATAAAGGAAAAGTATCGCTGCTGCAACCAACCCCTTGTATTTGGCAAGATCGACGGATCCGATCGAACGGATCCTTGCGGAAAGATTATTGTCGATAGCCCATCCGAATTGGGAGGCGAAAAGAAGGATGAAACCTTTAACGGAAAAAATTCCCTCCCCTCCCGAGTCAAGAAAGAAGATTCCCGCAGTGAGAAGCGCCACGGCGACCAGAAGATGGAGCGTGATCTTTTCTTTGAAAAAGATCCCTGCGATTAGAACGGTTATTACCGCTTCGAAACTGAGCGTCAGCGAAGCGGCGAAACCGGAAATAAGTGTAAGTCCGGTAAAAAGGCACAGCGGTGCAAATACCCCTCCCGATAATGAAGCCAGAAAAAAATAGATAAGATCTTTTGGCGTTATCCGCTCGTTCTTATCAGCCTCCTTCCGTTTAAATATTATCCCGTAAACGAAAAGGCCCAGAAAAGCGCCGGCGTAAAGGTACATCGATATGGTGAGGGGATTTACCGAACCCAGCAGAGCTTTGCTCACCGGAATGCTTATCCCGAAGATCAATGCGGCAAAGATAGCGGGAATAAAATTCCTTGCCGGCATCTTTTTTACTCCGTATTACATCTTTTTCAGAAGCAGGATCATGCAGACAAAGACAAGGGCGCTTCCGATCATATATGCGAACAATTTGTCGTTCTTTCTTTCGTAGTATGTGCTTCTCGGAGAAGAAAGCAGTTTGGGTTTATCCACCTGCGTATGTTCTGAAAGATCGGGAAGTTCTTTGTATTCGAGCGCCGGTTTCCCGCCGGCAAGATATATCGTATAAATAAGATCGGCGTATCTTTTTGCCGCCTTACTGAAACGGTCATAGGTGAGTTCGCGCAATTCATCCCAGAGTATCTTGTAATATTTATCCGCCGAAAAAAGGGGGTCCTCCCCGCGCGCCATATCGTCCGCATCCAGTATACGCTCGACCGCCGCAAGCGACTCTTCAACTATCCCGATCGCGAATTTTCTGATATTCCCGTAGCCGATATCCTCGGGTTCGGCCTCCACGCCATCTCCCCTTTTCCAGTACAGGTTTATCATCGTTGCCTCAAATCTGGAGTGTATCCCTTTGTTCCCCGTCAGCTGTCCGTCATAATTCCTTGTTGCATGAAGCGGCTGGTGAAGGTCTCCGATATAATGCGCGAGCACGGCAGAATAAACAGCGATCCTTATGTAGTCTTTTTTTTCGAAGGCCTGCTTCAGAAGCCCCGCATATGATTCAATGGCCCAGACAACAGTGCCGTTATCTTTGAGAAATCCGGTTCCGTACGCCTTCTTAATATCCTCGAAATCGCTGTCCGGAGAGACCTTCGGCCGGGCAAGAAATTCCTCGTAGTCCATATAATGATTCGGGGATTCCCCCGGATCGGATGTCTTCCATCTGTCGGGGAGGTCCGAGATTCTTGCAATAATATCGGCATAGGCCGTAAATCCCTTCCCCATTTTCTCCTCAAGCAGCGGTATGCCCGTTCTCGCTATCTCGTAATGAAGACGATATCCCCAGGAAAAGGCAAAAGCAGATATAAGAAGAGCCCCAAAGAGCGCAATCCTCTTCATGGACCATTATACACTTTTTCATGTTTTTTGCAATATCACAATATTTTCTGGTATAATTCATCATGGCATTGAAAAAAGCACTGAAATATATCCTGTTGGTACTGGCTGCTTCTTTAATGACGGCCGTTTTGGGCTTCATCGATTATATTACCGGTCCCGAGCTTTCTTTCTCCATCTTCTATCTTTTACCGATACTCTGGATCGCCTGGAAGAAGGACGGTGTAACGGCCTATATTTTCTCCGTGATCTCCGCCATGATATGGTTCTATGCTGATAAAAAAAGCGGTTCCGAATATTCATTCGGCCATATCGGATACTGGAATGCCGCGGTCCGGCTTTGTTTTTACGATGTTATCATTTATCTTATCCTGAGACTGAAGAAGATCCTAAAAGAAGAAAAGGAATTTGCCCGGAAGGATTTCCTCAGCGGAATAAACAATCCTCGGTCATTCTATGATCTGGCCTCATATGCCATGCATATGAGCGGGAGGATCGGAAAAGGTTTCTCTGTCGTTTATTTCGATGTTGACGATTTTAAAAAGATCAATGACGATCTTGGCCATTCCACAGGGGATTTTGTTCTTTCCGTTATTGGCGGACATCTCGGACAATCGCTCAGATCAACTGATATACCCGCAAGGATAGGCGGGGATGAATTCATGATCTTTATGCCGGAAACGGATGTGAAAGCGGTCGAGTCCGTCATGAGTAAACTGATACCCGAGATGGCGGGAAAAGTGGCAAGCAGGGGGATTAAACTTTCCCTCAGCGTGGGCATAGTGTATTTCAGCAAAGTGCCTAAGGATATTAACGAAGCCATCAAGATAACCGATTCTCTCATGTATAAAGCGAAAAAAGAAGGCAAAGCACGCGTGCTCACGGCCGAATGGCCCGCCGGCACTTAAAGACCGGTCTTTGAAGGAGTGGATATGCCGAGAAAAGCGCTGATCTTGACCATTCCGGCGGTCGGTCATATACTCCCGGCGGCGACTGTCATAAAAAAACTGGCTGAAGAGGGATATTCCGCCGACATTATCTGCGAAAAAAGATATGCGGCCTATTTTCATTCGCATGGCGCTTCAAGAGTATTTACTATAAAAGGCTGTGGAACCCATACCCGTCTCAAGGGCATTCAAGCCCTGCTGTTCTTGAAGCTTTTTTATTATAACAGGATCGTCGGCGACCTTGCCGACAGCCATCTTGAAAGGGAAAGATACGATCTTCTTCTGTCCGATATGTTCATGCTTGCCGGTCCTCCTCTTGCATCAAAGCACGGCATCGGATATGCGGCGATATGTCCCATTATCTGGCCGTTCAGAACAGGCGCGGATCCCGCATACAATATCCCGGCGGAACTTCCGCGGGCAATGAACGTGGTACTGAACGGCATATTCGGCCTGCTCCTTGATTCATTCGCTCCGGTGATAGGATCTTTCTACAGAAAGTACGGTGTGAAGGTAAAAAGCTACGGATGGCGCATACACACCGGATATGAAAAGATCTATGTGACCATTCCGGAGAAATTCCATGCCTTTATGAGAGCAAAGCCGCGGAATATGATCTTCCTTGACCATATTCCAGAGGACAGACCCCTCTTTAAAGGGGGGATAAGGTTGAAAGAAGATGCGAAATACATTATAATATCATTAGGGACTGTTTTTTACAGGACATCCCGGATAAGGTCTATCGTGAAGAAGTACGGGCTGAAAAAATTCCCGCACAAGATAATCGTTCTCGGCGATTCGGAGAGAACGGAGGATGGAGTGCAGTTTATGAAAGGAATCTCGCTCAATGAAATCCTGCCCTATGCCTCACTTTTTATAACTCACGGCGGGATCAATTCCCTTCTCGCTGCTTATCATCACAGAGTACGCACTCTTATCCTGCCTCAATCCGCGGAACAATTCGAGAATAAAAGGATATTCAAAAAAATACTGGAGGATATATGAACACCTACTGCAGGTTCCCATCGATTTGGAATGATCTCATTGCTTTTGTTTGCGACGATGATCTCTGGGTAATGGATGCCGGCCTCAAGCCGCAGAGGCTGACCAACGGAAGGTCTCAGGTAACATTCCCCGTTTTTTCCCCCGACGGGAAATACATTGCCTTCACCGCTTATGAAGAGGGTGCGAATGAAATATACGTGATCCCCTCGAAGGGCGGCGAGGCAAAGAGGATCACCTATCTCGGTGCTGCGAGCACTGCTCTCAAATGGACATCAAAAAGCGAGATATTATTCCGGACCAATGCGGGTTATTTTACAAGAAGACAGAACAACTTGTTCGTCATCTCCCCGGACGGAGGCTCGCCCCGTCTGCGGGATTTCGGCCCGGCCAACCATATTTCATTCGAACCTTCAGGCAGGGGCGTTGTTCTTGGAAGGAACACCGGGGAACCGGCCAGATGGAAGAGGTATAAAGGCGGAACTGCGGGAGAATTGTGGATCGACCTGAAAGGCGATTTCAAATATAAAAAGCTCATTGACCTAAAAAGCAATCTCACATGTCCGCTGTGGATTGGTGAGCGTATCTATTTCATTTCCGATCACGAAGGCAATGGTAATCTTTATTCCGTGAACAAACTCGGCAAGAACATCAAGAAACACTCCGATCTTAAGGAATACTATGCGAGGAATCTGTCAACTGATGGAAGGAAGATTATATTCCACGCCGGCGGCGACCTCTTCGTATTCGATACGTCATCCGGAACTCTTGATAAGCTGATATTTCACGTGCCGGTGCCTAAAATGCAGGCGCGTCTTAAATTCGACCCCGCTTTAAGATATCTTGAGGATTTTCATCCGGCGCATAATGGGAAGTCCATCACATTCTCTGCCCGAGGCAATGTGTTCGCAATGGAGAATTTTCACGGCCCGGCCTACAGACTCCGGAATAAAATGAACGCAAGGTACCGCCTCCCGAAATTTCTCAAAAAGGACAATACCGTGATCGCGGTGGATGATGAGAGCGGAGAGGAAGAGATCAGAAAATACGATTTCAGGCACTTCGAGAGAGGCGAAAAGATCTGCTCAGGCTTCGGCCGCGCGGTCATGACGAAGATCTCTCCGGCCGAAGACAAGGTCGTGCTTTTGAACCATAAACAGGAGATAATGCTGATAGATATCGTGCAAAAAAGGACGCAACTCGTCCACAGGAATAAATTCGGAATGATCGCCGGGTTGAATTTTTCTCCCGACGGGAAATTCCTTACATATGCCGCGGGAATATCCGGTAAAAGGACGGCGATCTTCCTTTACGATACCGAAAAGAAAAGGGAAACACAGATAACGGATCCCGTTCTGCAGGATCATTCGCCCTCTTTCTCGCCGGACGGTAAATATATTTACTTCATAGGCGTACGCGTTTTCAACCCCGTTTATGATCAGGCTCAGTTCGAGTTGAGCTTTCCTAAGGCCGAGAAGATCTATGCCATCCCTCTCAGAGCCGATGTAAAAGCTCCGGGAGAATTCATGCCTTTCGAGGAGCCGCCCGCGACCGATCCAAAGGATACGCCCAAGGAAGCAAAAAAGAAAGAAGAAAAGAAGATCACCGTTTCCGTAGACTACGAGAATATTAAGAACAGGATAAGAGAACTTCCCTTCCCTCTCGGGATCTACGGTGATGTCGAGGCGGAAGGAAAAAAGATATTCGCGCTGACGCTTTCGCCCCGCGGGTCTCTTGGAGATGATTTCTTTGATGATGACCTTCCGCAAGGCAGCGTAGTCTATTATGACATCGAAAAAAAGAAATACGGTACATTCATTTCCAATGTTTCGTATTACTACCTCACAAAAGAGTATATCTTCGTCCGCATAGGTAGGGACGCAATAAAAGTTTTCTCCAATGCGGAGCCCGTGCCCGCCGAAATGCTTTCTAAATCAGGCAGGGAAGGCGGGAACATCGACCTTTCCCGCGCATCTGTGCTCGTTGATCCGGTGATGGAATGGAAACAAATGTACGGCGAGGCCTGGAGACTTCAGCGGGATAATTTCTGGACGGAGAATATGTCGCATATAAACTGGAAAAAGGTGTTCGACCGCTACTATGTCCTTCTGGACAGGATCTCGACCAGAGCCGAATTTTCAGATATCATCTGGGAGATGCAAGGGGAACTGGGTACTTCTCACTGCTATGAATTCGGCGGCGATTACAGGCATCCGGCGAATTACCCGGTCGGTGCCCTTGGAGCGGAGTTCTCCTGGAGCGACGCAAAGAAAGGCTGGGAGATCAAACGCATTTACGGAGGCGACTCATGGGAACCAAGATTCGCTTCCCCGCTTCAGACGCCCGGTTACTCATTCGGCCGCGGCGATGTGATAAAGAAGGTCAACGGCATTTCAGTGAAAAAGAATATCACGCTCGGCGAGATGCTGCTGAATGAGGCGGGAAAGGAAGTGGAACTTCTCGTTAAGCCGGCTTCGGGCAAGAAAGATTTCTCCGCTTTCATTAAAGCGGTCGGGAATGAGACCAATATACTCTACCGTGAATGGGTCGAGAAGAACAGAAAACTCGTTCATGAGAAGACAAAAGGCCGCACCGGTTATGTGCATATTCCCGATATGGGGCCTTTCGGATTCTCGGAGTTCCACAGATACTACCTTTCAGAAGTTGAACACGACTCTCTTATCGTGGACGTTAGGTTCAACGGCGGAGGTCATGTCTCTCCGCTCATATTGGAAAAACTGAAAAGAAAGCGTATCGGATATGATATAAAAAGATGGGGAAAACCGGAGCCGTATCCTTCAGACTCCGTTCTGGGCCCGATCGTGGTCCTTACAAATGAACATGCCGGCAGCGACGGGGATATCTTCTCGCATTCGTCCAAACTTATGGAACTGGGCAAACTGATCGGCAAAAGGACATGGGGCGGCGTCATCGGCATCTGGCCTCGACATTTCCTGTCAGACGGTACGATCACCACACAGCCGGAATTCTCGTTCTGGTTCACAGATGTGGGATGGGGCGTGGAGAACTACGGCACAGACCCCCATATTCCCGTAGAGAATTATCCCGAGGATTACAAAAAAGGCTATGATCGGCAGCTCGATACGGCCATCTCGGAGATCCTGAAAGACCTCAAGAAAAAACCGCCGGTGCATCCGGATTTCAAGAACAGGCCTAATCTTAACCCCGATAAAGGGAAATGAAAAAAGCCTGGATCTTATTCCTTTTCATGTGCATTGCCGCGTGGGGAGAGGATCTTTTTCCTCCGGCTTTCAGGCAGGCTTTAACGGAGAGTTACGTTTATTTCGGCCCGGACCGCGTTTTTGATTTCACGAAAACCGTTGGCACCGGAAAAGAATGTTTCGGTCCGGTGGGTGATTTTATCGACCGCCCTTCAGAAGAATTCGATCATATGAACGATGTTCTCGGCAGGATAATTTCGGGAGAGACCTCATTCCTGTACGGCGTTCCCAAGAAAAAGATCAAGAAAGGAAAGGGTTCGGCGCTGTTGGAATTGACGGGTCTTTTAAGGGAAATGGACGGTTTCTTCCAAAGCGCCTTTGCTCTGCATATAAAGGAGGAAGTGAAAAAGCCCGCCGACTTGATGTTGATTTCTACCGATAAAGCAGCCGGTCTATTCAAAGCCGCCGGCCTGAGTGAAAAAACGCCGTTGTTCCAAAGGATAATCGCCTTAGCGGGGGATATAGACTGGAAGGGCCTTGCGGACCGGGATGAAGAGGGCCTTATATATTGCGGTGCGGACCGGAAGAGCGGCGATTATCTCATTTATGTGGACCGGTCGGGAGCTGATGTGGAATGCGTTCCGGTTTTAGGCCGGGCAAGGCTTTATGTGAAAACAGAGGATTGTAATGCGGTCAAAGGTTCGCCCGCCTCTGCTTTTTTCGGACTTTCGATCTTTTTAAACCTTGCGACTTCCTCCACCGAATATTCGGGAGAGAGCGCGATGAACGCCTTTCTGGGATTCTCATATTTCCGCGATGCCGGCGGAAATGATATATACAGGTATTCGGAATTCTGCGAGGCTGCTGCAGCTTTCGGGATAAGCTATCTCGTGGACGAAGGCGGGAACGACGAGTATTCGGCAGGAAGGTATGCTCAGGCTTTCACCCAAACGCTCGGCATCGCGGTACTGAACGATCACTCCGGCAATGACATATATTTTTCGGGGAATAAGGACCTTCACGAACCCTTGTACAATGACAGATATCAATCACTGTCGCAGGGCTATTCGATCGGAGACAGAGAACAGGGATATGCCGGCGGCATCTCCGTACTGAGGGACGGAGGAGGCAATGACAGGTATATTGCCGATGTTTATGCGCAAGGATGCGGTTACTGGTATTCTCTCGGCGTCTTGATCGACGAGAAGGGCAATGATGTCTACTCGGCCCATATATACGGCCAAGGCAGCGGAGTACATCTTGCCGCGGGCATACTTTTCGACGGAGGAGGCAATGATGCTTTCTCCCTTCTTGACGGAGTCGGCCTCGGCGGCGGGCATGACCTGAGCCTCGGGATACTGATAAATGCGAACATCGGCAACGATGCCTACCAGGGTTCCGGCATCACTATGGGTTCGGGGCATGCGAATGGATGCGGTATATTCTTCGATGAAGGTGGAAATGACAGTTATGCGGGAGCGAAGGACATGATCATCGGCGGAACCGGTTTTGCCGACAGGGATGCGCCGAGTTTCGGCCTTTTCTACGATGGTGGCGGGGATGACGCATATACGCGGAAGGAAGCCGGGAATTCGAAAGTCTGGCTCACTCCTCACGTGGGGGTCGGCATTGACAAATAAAGCTCTCTTTTTTATACTTTGCATTATTCTGTCCGTGAATATTCCCGCCTGCGAAAAAGAACTTCTTGAAGAATTATTCAAGACCGCCTCTTTGTGGGAGGTTGGAGATAATAAGGAGATCGTCCGGGACGCCCGTGAGCGCCTTGCCTCCTGCGGCCGGACCGCGCTCGATTATGTTTACAGAGATCATTTGACCGATTTTGATTCACTTGAAGAACGCGCGATCACTCATCTTTTCCTGAATGCGGCGGGCTCGGGGGATTTCATCGAAGAAAAATTGAAAACGGAAACGGACCCGGCCAGGATCCCGGTCCTCATATATTATGCCGGTCTGAAAACGGAGGAAAGGTATCTGCCTTTTCTGAAACGGTACGCGGGAACCGATCAATACGGTTATGCCGCCGTAAATGCGCTTGCAAAATACGGCATCATCGAAAACGAGGGGGAATTCCTGAAGATATTCAAAAAAGCACCCTCTTTAAAAAAGGTATGCCTTATCGTTATCGCTGCGGAGATCGGCAATATGAATATTCTAAAGAAGATCGCGGCAAGCATTCTCGGCACGAACGATCCGCTCCTTTTCTTTTCGTTCATAATAGCATGCGAAAAATTACCTCCGGAAAAATTCATGGACGCATCGGGAGGGAACGAGGGCCTGATCTCTGCAGGTGCGTACAAGTACGACGATCCGGAGCATGTGTTCGAACAGGTATTCAGGGAACACTTCCGCAAGGGTTCTCACGGAAGGAAACTGCGTGCTGCTATATATCTTTACCGCAACGGGTTGCTCAATAAAAACGAGATCACCGATAAAGTGATATTGGAATCCCTGCCGGCCGCGGGCGGTTAGATCCGGTTCTTTAAGTGCTTTCTGATAACCGCTTCTACGGTCAACATTTTTCTGATCCCGCTCATCTCTATTTTTTCTGGAACGATAACACGTTTCCCGCTTTTCTTTATGATCGTCTTGCCGGTCTTCATATTCAGTATCAGACTTCCTTTCTTGTCATTGCCTATGAGCTCGATGTCCGGAGTGAACTGATCCCAATCATAGAAATGTACTCTTCTTCGCGTTGCGACTATGAGCTTGCGGTCGGTGCCGATATACCAGCATCCGGATTTTGCGATATGCCTGATCGATGCGAGGATGATGAACACACCCGTAAGAACGAATATGACAAGGGCGCCCAATGTGACGATAATGATGATATTCTCAGGTGCATGTGTAAGTTTGGCCGGGTCTGGGATCCAGCCTTTGAACGACTGATAGTAGAAGGAAAGGAAGAAAAAAAGGCCGTAGAATGTCCACGCGCCGCCCAGAACAAGAAAGGGGATATTATTGATGGCGGCGGATGTGAATTTTGAGTGCAGTATGAATTCGATATTCTCACCTTCGAGCATATTGTAGAGTTCGGCTGAAACTTTCACGCCGTTTATATCATATCTTTTCATATTACAGCCGCCTCAATTTGTATGCAACCACGGCAAAGGAAACGGAGACGTTCAGGGATTCGACCCCTTCATTCATCGGGATGTTCAAAACGATGTCGCTCTCCTCCCTCAGTATATCCTTAATGCCCTTTCCCTCATTGCCGAGGATCAGGGCAATACCCTCGGGCGGCATCGAAAAATCATTAAGTGATGTCCCTCCGGCCATATCGAGGGAAACTATCTTCACACACCGGTCTTTTAAAAAACCTATATCATTGCGGAGATTGGATGTTTCGCAGATCATCATATAGTTCACGGTACCCTGGGATATGCGTTCGACTTCTTCGGATATCTGGGCGCTCCCGTATTTCGGGATGATGATCCCGTTTATTCCGAAGGCCGCGGCGGTGCGTATGATCGAACCGAGATTGCGGACATCCTGCACCCTGTCTATGAGCACGATGAAAGGCGGGTCATTGTTCGCCTTTGCAGAATCGAGTACCTCTGAAAGTGTGAAGAAAGTTTTCTTTCCGGCAACGAGCACTACGCCCTGGGCGCGAACCGGAAAGCGCGAATCGAAACTTTTACCTTCCACATATTCTATCTTCACCTTCCTATCCGCGGCGAGTTCCACGATCTCGCGGATCTTTTCGCCCACGATATTCTGTTTCAGCATTAGTTTTATGATCTCCCGGTCTCTGGATTTAAGCGCTTCGTAAACAGCGTTCCTTCCGTATATCTTCAGCATCGCGTCTATCCTTTGAGAACCGCTCGGGCTTTTTCGAACCGCGCAGAGAGCTCATCCTTGGAAAGAACGAAAAAGAAATGCTGCATCTCGGGACCTTCGTTCTTTCCGGTGAGGAACACGCGCATGGAGTGGTAAAGGTCTCTGCCCTTGAGCCCCGTCTTTTTTGAAATATTTTTAAAGAACGCCGGAAGCATCTGCATATTAGATAGATCGGCCGCGTGAATATCCTCTAACAGGCAGTCCAGAAGCGGAATGAATTTTTCCGGAGGATATTCCGAGAGCAACTCCTTGCTCAATCCGGGCTCGGCGAACTCTGCGAGTCTGCCTGTAACATCCCCCAGTGTATTGTAGTAATCCCTTGTTGCCTCGATATACTTCAAGGCCTTTTCCCTGCTGCCGCCGATGAAGGAATCCTCCAGAAGCGAAGGGGATAGTTCGAGGATCTTCTCACCGGGCAGCTTACGAAGATGCATGCCGTTCATCCAGAGTAGTTTTTCGGTGTTCATGATAGCCGGGTTCTTTGAGACCCTGTCGAATCCGAAAAGACCGCACATCTCAGGAAGGTCCATGATCTCTTTCACTGCGCCGTCCTTCTCGGGCGGGGACCAGCCGAGAAGAGAGAGAAAGTTCACTACAGCCTCGGGCAAGAACCCGTTATTGCGGAACTCTTCCACTGATGTGGCCCCGTGCCTTTTAGAAAGGCGGGATCCGTCAGGCCCGAGTATCATCGACACGTGACCGAAAATAGGTGTATCGAAGCCGAGAGCCCTGTATATGAGCATCTGTTTTGGAGTATTGGAAAGGTGATCGTCACCGCGGATCACATGGGATATCTTCATCAGATAATCATCCACGACGCAGGTGAAATTATACGTGGGGAATCCGTTGGAACGCTTTATGATGAAATCACCCAATATCGAGGAATCGAATTCGGTGTGTCCGTGAACAAGGTCCTCAACTGCGATCTTTTCGCCCGGGGGCACGCGGAACCTGATGCCGAAAGGCTTCCC
Source organism: uncultured bacterium (assembly GCA_937863565.1). Lineage (GTDB taxonomy): Bacteria > AUK180 > AUK180 > AUK180 > AUK180 > CALMGJ01. Next base: position 109,269 of record CALMGJ010000012.1, read on the forward strand.
GGAATCCAGGAGGGTCCTTACCTCTTCTTTCCGGAGTTTGGCGCATTTCCCGCTATACTTTGGCGGAAGGCCTTTTGCAGCCATTTCCTCCCTTTCCGCTTCGAGTTCCTCGTCCGTACAGAAGCATGTATAGCACTTCTCCTCGTCCAGAAGTTTTTGAACGTATCCGTTGTATATCTCAATCCTTTGAGATTGAAAATATGGACCGCACTCTCCGCCTTTTCCCGGCCCCTCATCCCAGTCCAATCCAAGCCATCTCAGACTGCCAAGAAGGTTCTCCACGGATTCTTCCGTAGAGCGCTCTATATCGGTATCCTCGATCCGGAGAATAAAGGCACCGCCTGTCCTTCTTGCGTACAAGTAATTGAAAAGGGCCGTCCGTGCTCCTCCTACATGAAGAAATCCCGTAGGTGACGGTGCGAATCTAAGCCTGATATCACTCATACAGCGCAGGGTCCGCCTTGAGCGTTCTGATCAGGTCGGCAATGCCTGTCTCTATATCCCATTTAGGTTCATAACCGATCTTGGATGAAAGCGAGAGATCCGCTTGAGTGATCTCCTGATAAAATGCTCCGTAGGGATTATCGAAATATTCGGGTTTGAACGATGTATTCAGGTTCTTATTGATAATGGCAACTGTTTCATTGAAGGAAACGGCTTTCCCGCTGCCCAGATTGAATACGCCGCTTGTGCCGCTCCGCCAGGCGCCGATGATGCCCTCAACAATGTCTTTCACATAAACGAAGTCGCGCTTCTGATCGCCGAATTTGAAAAGCCTCGGATTCTCGCCTTTGAGCATCTTTACAGTGAGCTGATATACCATCGAAGCGAAATTCCTTTTAAACCTTTCGCGTGGACCGTAGACATTGAAGAATCTGAGCCCTGTTATCCTTGCTTCATGATTCTCTTCCATGAAATGCCTTGCCGTGTTCTCCATCATGAGTTTGGAAAAAGCGTACACATTAAGCGGCGAATCACCGTCCTCTATCCTGTTCGGCGCGGGTTTCTTTCCGTAAACGGATGCCGAAGAGGCATAGATCACAGGCACGTGCATGGGTGCGAGGATCTCAAGCATATAGTAAAAGGATTCCGTATTGACGCGGTTCATTGCTGCCTGGTCATTTACCGTTGTGTCCGTAATAGCGCCGATATGGAATACCGCATCGAATCTTACCTTACGTAAAAGTTCAAGGAATCCCGCGTCACATACGCTGTAAGGAAAAAATATCCCTCTGTATCCGGCGAGATTGAGAAAATTGCCGGACCAGAAGTCGTCAACTGCAAAGATTCCCGCTTCGGGATAACGTTTCTGAAGTTCAAGAGCAAGCGTGGAGCCGATAAAACCTGCAGCGCCTGTTACTAATAATTTCATTTTGCACCTTTAAAGAACTCAATGATCTTGCCGGCAACATATCCTATCTCGTCCTCCGTTAACTCAGGGAAAACGGGAAGGGAAAGCACTTCTGCCGCGGCCTTTTCAGCTTCGGGGAAATCTCCCTTTTTGTATCCGAGATATGCAAAGCATTTCTGAAGATGAAGAGGTACGGGATAATAGATCGCGCATCCGATCTTGTTATCGTCAAGAAAAGCCTTCAGGGCGTCTCGCCTGCCGGAGCGGATCGTATACTGATTGTAAATATGATAATTCACCGATGATTCGTATGGGATCACGATGTCTCCTGCGCCGTCTAAGAACTTTGCGTATGTTCTGGCATGCTCTCTTCTCTGTTCGTGCCAGTTGCCGAGGTATTTCATCTTGATGGAAAGCACCGCTGCCTGCAGCGCGTCGAGCCTCGAATTGTATCCGATGAAATCATGATAATACTTCACCGATTCCCCGTGCATCCGCATGCTTTTCAGCTTTTTGGCATCGCCTTCCTCGCGGACCGTGATGATGCCGCCATCGCCGAAAGCGCCGAGGTTCTTTGAAGGGAAGAACGAAAAGGCGCCCGCAGATCCGATAGAACCTACTTTTCTCCCTTTGTATTTCGACCCGATCGCCTGGGCGCAGTCCTCTATGATCTTTAGGCTGTTCTTTTCGGCGATCTCGGTTATGAAGTCCATATCCGCTGCTTGTCCGAAAAGGTGAACGGGAAGAATGGCCTTTGTTTTTTTAGTTATCTTTTCTTCTATCCTGTCTGCGTCGATATTGAAGGTATCAGGTTTGATATCCGCAAAAACGGGCTTTGCCCCCAGCCTTGTTATCGCCGAAACGGTGGCGAAAAACGTGAACGGGGTCGTTATGACCTCGTCGCCCTGTCCTATTCCGGCAAGGTCCAGAGCAAGGATCAAAGCGTCCGTACCGCTCGCCACGCCTACCGCATAAGGGGTTTCGCAATACTTGGATATCTCGCTCTCGAGTTTTTCCACATGAGCGCCCAGAATGAAAGTCTGAGCTTCACAGATCTCGTTCAATTTGGCCTGGACCTCGGTCTTGATGTATTTATACTGGCGTTTGAGGTCGAGCAAAGGGACTTTCATTTCCATAATTCTTACCTTCCAAGCCTGCATTTGGAGGGAGTGAATGGCAGCGTTATCATCCGAGACGTTTCAGCCGATTCATATATTGCCGTTATGATCTCGAGAGATTTCCTTGCTTCAAAGCCGTCGATGAGGCCCTGTTTATTGTTGACAATGCCGTCGATCACATGTTCCAGATATGCCCTGTGCCCGAATCCGTAAACATCCGGCGGATTCTGATTGAATTCGGTTGCGATTCGCCCGTCTTCATCTGTCATCCGGTCGAATTTCCAGGTGGATATCCTGTTCATTGCGAAACCTCCGATCTCCACGGTCCCATTTTCCCCGTATACATTGATCGAACCCTCAAGGTCCTCCGGAGAAGTGTTCGTTGTGGCCTCGATGATCCCGACCGCGCCTGAACGAGCCTTCAAAAGAGCTACCCCGATATCCTCCACTTCGATCTTGTGAAGCATGGTGTCCGTCATTGCGAATACATTACTGATCGGTCCGAGCATCCACTGGAGCATATCAATATGATGAGAGGCCTGATTTGTCAGAACGCCTCCGTCCATTGCCCAGGTCCCATGCCAATCGTCCATATCGTAGTAATCCTGCATCCTTCTCCAGTGAACCCTGACGGTGGCAAGATATAACTTCCCGAATCGCCCATGGTCTAAAGCTTCCCGGAGCTTGATGATGGGAAGATTGAATCTGTTCTGTTTTACTATGAAAAGCCGGCTTTTCTTTGATGCGCAGGTCTCTATCATCCGGTCAGCATCGGCAAGTTTCAAGGCCATAGGTTTCTCGCAGATGATATTTGGAACTTTTCCCGCGCAATTAATTGCATGTTCGGCATGCATCCCCGAAGGCGTGCAGATATTGACTGTATCGGGATGCTCCGTTTCCACCATCTTTAAATAATCGGAATAGAAGGGTACATTGAATTCCTTGGCGAATTTTTCCGCCCTTTCGGCCTTTATGTCGCAAACAGCCGCCAATTCCGCCCCGGAGATATCCGAAAGCAGTCTGGCATGTCTGATGCCGATACGGCCGCAGCCGATCAAACCGAACCTCAGCATATATGCCTCCAAATACCGTATTATACCATTTTTTTACCCTATAACCAAAGATGAGCACGTAAAAATCCATCCGCTCATTACTCGGTGCGGCTTCCCTGCTCTGCTGTTTTTATATTTCCCTTTATTTCTGTTATAATCAATCATGAAGATCCTGTTCATGAACACCGCCGGTGATCTTTGGAAGAAAAGAATCACGGAACTGGCCCTTGCGTATCCGCATCACGAATTTATTATAGCGTTGGATGCCGCCGTGCAAAAAAAGCACCTTTCCTCGGCGGAGATCATTGTTTCCGGACATATCGGAACGGAAGAAGTGAAGAAAGCAAAAAGCCTTAAGTGCTTCATTGTACCCTGGGTAGGTGTCAACAATATGCCGTTCAAATTATTCTCACAAAGAGGGATAATACTCGGCAATGCTCCCGGCAATACGAAAATAGTAGCTGAACGCGCGCTCGGCCTTGCCCTAACGTTGACGGGACGCATCGCGGAATTTCATGAGGACATGAAAGAAAGAAGAGAATGGCACAGAAGCGGTCTTCCGGAAGATGATTGGACCTCGATATACGGGAAGCGCATTGCCATCATCGGTTTCGGCAATATCGGAAAACGGATCGGAATGCTCATGCAGCCTTTCGGAGTGAAAATAAACGCGTTCAAGAGAAGTATTCCGCGGCAGCCTCCCCGGGGAGTGTTCATTACCAACTCGCTCGAGAAAGCATTGAAGGGAGCTTTTCTGGTCTTTGTATCGCTTCCCCTTACATCGGAAACCAAAGGTATAATAGGTGAGAAAGAACTTGGGATGATGGCCGGGAAATATCTTGTAAATGTGTCAAGGGGAGAGCTGATTGAGGAAGAACCCCTTTACCGGGCTTTGAAAAACTGTATGCTTGCCGGCGCAGCCGTAGATACATGGTATCGCTACCCTTCAATTGCCGAAATGAGGCCGGAACCCTCCGGATATCCGTTCCGGGAACTCCCCAACATCATTTTCTCGCCCCATTGTTCGATGCATACTTTAGAAGGCAAGATGCTGGATATCCGTGATACGCTCGCCAATGTTAAACATTATATTGAACAAGGAGCACTGAAATACAGGATAGATCTGGAAAGAGAATATTGAAAACACCTTGTTTTTTCAGTATAAAAAGTTTAAAATAACACTATGCGGAGTAGAAAAATGAAAAAATATATTCTAATACTTATGATCTTTGCGGCCGTGATCATTGCGGCCGAATCGAAGGTCCCTGTTGCGGTCATCGATCTTATCCAGAAATCCGGCGTTTCTAAGGATACCGCAGAGATGATCTCGGACTATCTCCGCACCCAGCTCGTCAATGAGAATAAATTCATCGTCGTGAGCAGGGATAACATGAATTCCATTCTCACCGAACAGAATTTCCAGACCGCCGCTTGCAATACGGAAGAATGCATGGTGCAGGCCGGTAAGCTGCTCGGAGTTTCGATGCTGTTCACCGGGACGCTCGGAAAGGTAGGAACGCTTTATCTTCTGAACATAAAAATGCTGAACGTAGAAACGGGCGAGATCGGAATGGCCAAGTCGGAAGAGACGAAGAATGAAGAAGGCCTTCTCGAAGCGGTTAAAAAGATCGTAGCGGAGATCGGGGGAAGAACATATGCCCCGCAGAACGTTCAGGGCGGATCAGAGGACAAGAACGCCCTACTTGAGAAATTAAGGGCGGAAAAAGCGGCGCAGAACAATGTCCCGGACCCGAGAATGAAATTGAAGAACTTCATCTCGTTCCGTCAGGACGGGTTTTTCATGATGAACGGCGAGAAGAAGACCTATAAGGAGATCAAGGATTTTCTCAGGGCGCAGCCTGCAACAAAACGGTTGATATTGAAGCAGGACCTTTCGGATAAATCAGGAGGCCTGATCGTTTTCATGATCGTATCTGAAGTGGTCTGCGTGGGAAGCGGGATGATCTGGCTTATCACACTTCTCGATGAAGAACTCTCGGATTCTCCTTTTCATCATACCTGCGGAACGATATCCGCCTACTCGAGTATTCCGTTCCTTTTAAGCATTGTCGGCTGTATCGTCACTAATCCGGGCAGCAAGACTGCGTTCAATAAAGCTCTGAAAACGCACAATGGCTCTCTCAGTCTGCTCGAAAAAAACGGCGCATACTTTTTATCTGTAACCGGAAATTTCTAATAAAAGCCGATCTCTACGTCCGGCGAACCATTCACGGTTTGCTTTTTTTATTTAAAACCATTAAAATTATCTATTAGGAGAGCGTGATGAAAAGAACGGTTTTAATATTCCTTTTTGCGGCGGGCATACTCCTTTCAGCGGAGGACAGGACCCCTGTTGCGGTCATCGACCTTATCGAGAAATCCGGCGTTTCGAAGGATACGGCTGATATGATATCGGATTATCTCAGAACCCAGCTTGTCAATGAAGAAAAGTTCATAGTTGTAAGCAGGGATAATATGAACGCGATCCTTACCGAACAGAATTTTCAAGCGGCGGCCTGCGATACTGAGGAGTGCATGGTGCAGGCCGGTAAACTTCTCGGTGTTACTATGCTGTTCACGGGAACTCTCGGGAAGGTGGGAACGCTTTTCCTTCTCAATCTGAAGATGCTCAACGTTGAAACGGGTGAGATCGCAAAAGCAGTTTCCGAAGAAACGAAAAATGAAGAGGGTCTTCTCGAAGCGGTGAAGAAGATCGTCGCGGAAATAAGCGGAAAGGATTATAAACCGGCCGCTTCGCCAAGCATGCCGGGCGATCCGAGAACATCAAGGCGCCAGGCGCTTCAATCGGTCGTAAAAGATAAGATGCAGGCCGCGGAGAACACGAAACTGAACCCCGGAAATATTACCGTTTTCTCCGGAAGCTTTCTCAAGGAATCCGGCGCGCTCGCCGAACTGAAAAAATTAAAAGACCTGGGATACAATACTTTATCTGTCGTCAAGGTCAAGGTCCTTATCGCGGGAAAAAAGAAAACAGTCTTCAGCGTGAGGATAGGGGATTATGATGAGCCCTCGGCGAAAAGGCTTGCCGAAGGCCTGAAGGGAAAAGGGCACGAAGCCTGGATAAGAGAAAAATAAATAAAATATTTAAGTCTTTCAGCTGAACGGCCGGCAGGCTGTTATGCCGGCGGCGTATCGTCCTCATCCCCCGTAAGCGCGGCATCTTCACCGGAAGGGAGTTCCTGGAATGTTTGAACATTTGAAAGTCTTTTAGATATCTTCTGAGAACTTCTCTCCGCTCCTTCAATGGCGTCCGAGGCCTCGGTGAGTTTCTTTTTCGTCTTCTCAAGCATATCGCCGAACTTACCGAATTCTTTCTTGATGACGGTAAGGAGCGACCATACTTCGCTCGATCTTTTCTGGATGGCCAGCGTCCTGAACCCCATCTGCAGGCTGTTCAGGAGAGCGGCCATTGTAGTCGGTCCCGCTATTATGACGCGGTTCTCTCTCTGCAGTGTTTCGATGATCCCGGATATCCTCAATACTTCTGCGTACAGGCCCTCGACGGGCAGGAACAAAATGGCGAAATCCGTCGTATTGGGCGGGTCAATGTATTTTACCGATATTTCCTTGGCGCATCTTTTTATATCATCCAGAAGGGCCTTTCTGAATGAATCCACGCTTTCAGCGTCGGCTCTGTCATATGCGTCAAGAAGGTTCTGAAAATTTTCGGTAGGGAATTTCGAATCTATGGGAAGCCAGACGCTTTTCCCGGGATCTTCACGGCCGGGAAATTTGACCGCGAACTCCACATATCCCCCCGATGCCTCTTTTGTCTTGACATTCTGTTCATATTGATCGGGAGAGAGGATCTGTTCCAGTATATTGCCCAGTTGATATTCTCCGAGGACGCCTTTCGTTTTCACATTGGATAACACTTTCTTGAGATCGCCAACGCCCGCCGCAAGGCTTTGCATCTCGCCCAGGCCCTTGTACACCTGCTCGAGCCTTTCGCTCACGAGCTTGAAAGATTCGCTCAAGCGCTTTTCAAGCGTGGTTTGAAGTTTTTCGTCCACCGTGGCGCGCATCTCGTCGAGTTTTTTCGTGTTCTCCTCGCGCAGTGTCTCAAGCTTTTTCTCCACCGCTTCCCGTATCTTCTCGAGTCTTCCTTCAATATCGTTCCTGAGTCCCTCCAGCCTGGCCAGGAATTCGGTGAACTTTGCGCCTTGGAATTCCAAGGCATCCTTCTGGCTCAAGCCGTATTTTTCCTCGAAAGATCTTAAAGAGGAGCCAAGTTCGGTCCGATTATCCTTGAACGAAGCATTGAGCTCCCCCCTTGTTTCCTTGAGCGCTCCCGATATCTCGGTGCGGTTCCGGAGAAATTCGTCCTTCAAAGCGCTTTCCATCTTGCCGATATCCCGGAGAACATCCTTAAGTTCGCCTTCGAATGATCCCGGTCCTCCGCCCTGTCGTCTTCTTAAAAGAAGAAATACAAGGCATGCGCAGGAAACGGCAAGAATAAGGACTAGAAGAATATCCGTAAGCATATCAGGGTTCTTCGCGGCGTTTATTTCTCATACGCATAATTATATAAAAATAAGGGAATTAAATCAAACGGGGGATCCGCATGCAGGAATGGATATGTGTTAGTCAGAATCCGAAGAACTCCCGCGCATTGGCGGAAAGCACTTCATCCGCCTTATCGAAAGTAAGACACTTGATGTCCGCGATCTTCTCGATGACATAGCGGATATAAGAAGGCATATTGAGCTTACCTCTGAACGGCATGGGCGCAAGATACGGCCCGTCCGTCTCGGCCATGATCCTTTCGATGGGGCAGAATGCGGCCGTGTCCCTGACCTTGTCTGCTTTCCTGAACGTAACTACTCCGGTGAAGGAGATATGAAAACCCGCATCAAGCACTATCTTCGCCTCTTCCTTCCCGTAAGGGAAACAGTGAAAAACGGCCTTTTTGATCTTGAAATTGCTCATGATGGAGATCGTATCGTCGAAAGCGTCCCTCGAATGCACGATCACGGGGCTTCCGAATTTCTCCGCATAGGCCAGTTGTACTTCGAAAAGGTCCGCCTGTTTTGCTCTCGGGCAGAATTCATTGAAATAATCGAGCCCTATCTCGCCTACGGGATGCCCGTCGAAAAACCGGGCGATCTCGTCTATATACTTTAATTCTATTTTCGTTCCTTCCTCAGGATGAATGCCGTAGGCAGGAAAGATAAAGGGATGCAGCGTGGCAAGGAATTTCACCGCTTCTATCGAAGAAGGGTTCGTTGAAGGCACGACGATCTTCTCGATCCCGGCCCTCTCTATGTCGCGTATCAGTTCTCCCCCGATATCCTGATATCTGGGATCGTCGAGATGGCAATGGGTATCTATCATTTTTTCGCCATCATATAAGAATAGGCGAAAAGCGCGGCGGCGGTCTGAAGATTAAGCGAATCGATCCTCATTCCTGCTCCGCTCTCTATACGGACGGAAGCCCCTGCGCCCTCGATGATGTCTCTTGATATGCCGGACCCTTCATTTCCGAAAATGTAAATATCCCCGTCCTTGAACTCGAATTCACGAAGCGGAATCTTTCCGTTCTCGTATACGGCCACAGTGCGGAATCCATTAACGGAAATGAAGGAGCTGATATTCTTCACCATTCTCATCTTCACGGAGAAAACGGCGCCGACAGATGCGCGTACCACCTTGGGATTGAAGGGTTCCACGCACTCGTACAGGAATATCTCGCCTATCCCGAACCAGGCGCAGGTGCGTATGATATTGCCGAGGTTCAGAGGATCCTGAGTTTTGTGAAAGAGGAAGGAGGCGGGCTTCGAGGGATTTTCTGCGATCCCGACAGAAGGGGTATCGTAGATGCCCACTGCCACCATGTTCTTTTCCGTATCTGTGATCTTTTTGATCAAGTGGCTTTCCCCGTGGTCGATCACGGTTTTCTTCTTCGCGAATTCGGAAAATGTGTTCTTGAGCTTCTCCTTTTCGTTCTCGTCCACAAGAAGGTAAACGGGGAATATGCCGCGCTCGGCAAGGTCCTTTATCACCTTCACACCTTCTGTCAGGGTCTGCCCGTATTCTACGCGGTATTTCTTTTCCTTGAGGCGCAGCGCTCTTTTATAAAGAATGTCGTTCATTTTTTTACAGGGAAGACCTCTTCCCAGAGAGCGCCTATTCCGGATACGGTCTTTATCTTGAGTTTTTTGGTGATCTCCGCGGGTATCTCGCTTAAGGACTTCTTATTATCCTCGGGGATATAAACGGTGCTGATGCCGCTTCTTAAAGCGGCAAGGAGTTTTTCCTTCAGGCCGCCGATGGGAAGCACTTTGCCGGTCAGCGTGAGTTCCCCCGTCATCGCCCGGTTCCACGGAACGGTTCTTCCGGTGAAAGCGGAAAGCACCGAAGTGGCTATCGCAATGCCGGCGGAAGGCCCGTCCTTCGGTATGGCGCCTTCGGGGATATGAATATGTAGTTCGTTCTTTTTGAATTTCTCCGGATCAACGCCGAGCGTCTTGTGATTTGCCTTGATATAGCTCACCGCTATCTGCGCGGATTCCTGCATGACCTTTCCCACATGTCCCGTGATCTGGATCTTCCCCGTTCCCGGCGTGAGTATAGTTTCTATGGAAAGTATCACTCCGCCGTAGCTTGTCCATGCAAGGCCGTTCACAACTCCGCGTATATCCTTCTTCAGTAGTTTCCCGGAGCGGTATTCGTCAACGCCGAGATATTCCTTGAGTTCATCGGGGCCGATTTCAAACGGGAATTTGGCTTTATCTCTTCCGTCCATCACGATCTTCGTGGCGATCTTTCTTAAGATCTTCCCGATCTGCCTTTCAAGGCTCCTCACTCCGGATTCGAGCGTGTAGTTCTCGATGATCTTCATTATCGAGTCCTTGGAGAACTTCACCTCCTCCGGTTTAAGGCCGTTCTCGGAGATCTGCCTCGGCACGAGATAGTTCTTGGCTATATGATATTTCTCGAGTGAAGTATAGCCGGAGAGGAAGATCACCTCCATCCTGTCGCGAAGCGGTTCGGGTATCTGATAGAAATTATTTGCAGTCGTTATGAAAAAAACGCCGGAGAGGTCGTATTCGGCGTCAAGATAATGGTCCTCGAACATGAAATTCTGCTCGGGGTCAAGCGCCTCAAGCAGCGCCGATGCCGGATCGCCCCTGAAATCTGCGGAGAGCTTGTCGATCTCATCCATGAGGAAAACAGGGTTTCTTACGCCTGCTCTTTTCATCGTTTGGATGATCTTGCCGGGTAAAGCTCCTATATATGTGCGCCTGTGCCCCCGGATCTCCGCCTCGTCCCTGATGCCTCCCAGGGAAACACGGACGAATTTCCTGCTCATGGCCCGCGCGATAGATTTTCCGAGCGAGGTCTTGCCGACGCCCGGAGGCCCCACGAAACACAGAACGGGCCCCTTTTTCGATTCGGAAAGCTGCCTTACGGCAAGTATTTCCACAATGCGCTTTTTTATCTTATCCAGTCCCCAGTGGTCCTTCTCAAGTATCGAAGAGGCCTTCTTCAGGTCCTTGTTCTCCTCGGAGGCCGATGTCCAGGGTAGCGAAATGAGCCAATCAAGATAGTTCAGTATCACAGTGTATTCAGGCGAATAATTCGGAGTGTACTCGAGCTTCTCGATCTCCTTCATCGCCTTGGTCATGGCGTCGCCGGTCATGCCGGACCCCTTCACCTTGGCTTTGAGGTCCTCGATCTCCCCGGCCTGGCCTTCGAGCGTATCGAGTTCCTTTTTAATGCTCTCGAGTTCCTGGGAGAGGATGATCTTCTTCTGTGTTTCATCGAGCTTTTTCTTGACATTCTCGCGGATCTTGCTCTGGATCTCAGTTATCTCGAATTCCTGATTGACATAGATAAGAAGTTTGTTGAGGAATTCTTTGAGCGACTTCACGGAAAGAAGCTTCTGTTTGTCCTCGAAAGGCACGGGAAGCTGGAACGCTATCGTGAAAGCAAGGTCCACGGGATTGGTCTCCATCTTAATGCGCTCAATGATATCTTCATCGAATCCTGCAGGCCCTATGAGATGGACCATCTTCTCAAAAACGGCGGAGATCTCTTTTGTAACCGCCTTGCATTCATTGGTGAACTCGCCCGTAAAGGGGATCTTCTCTATCTCCACTTCGAAATAAGGTTCTTCGCGCACGATCTTTTTCAGAACGGCCCTGTCGGAAGCCTTAACGAGGACTTTCGTGGTATTGTCGAATTCGATCTTCTCCTTGAGTACCTTCGCTATCACCCCGATCGGCTCCATATCCTTCATTTCCGGCTCCGCGTTCGCCCCGTCTTTTTGGACGGAGAGGAATATAAGCCCGCTTTTCGCATCCACCGAATTGAGGGCTACGAGGGATTTTGGCCTGCCCACTATGAAAGGGAACACTACATTAGGGAAGGGGACGAGGTTCCTAAGGGGGATATAAGGAAGTAAGAGGTTTTCTTTGTTCATCAGACAGCTTTCTTTCGTATCACCGCCGGAGGCGTATTGCCCGTTACAGAATCCTCGGAGACGATCACTTTCTGAACATCCTGCATGGAGGGGAGTTCGTACATCGTATCCAGAAGAAGGTCCTCCACTATCGTTCTCAGCCCGCGCGCTCCCATTTTCTTTTTAATGCACACGCGAGATATCGCGGAGATGGCCTCTTTGGAAAATTCCAGGGTTATATCGTCATATTCGAATATTTTTTTATACTGCGAGATGATCGAGTTCTTCGGTTCGGTAAGTATCCGTGAAAAATCCTCCTCCGTGAGTTCATTGAAACCTACCCTGACGGGTATCCTTCCAATGAGCTCAGGTATCAGGCCGAATTTCACAAGGTCGTCGCTTTCCACCGCCTGTATGAGCTTTTCGTACCGCACCTGTTCTTCGTCCGTGTTCTTGAAACCGATCACCTTCCGGTTGAGACGCTCGGCGATGATCTTTTCAAGTCCGCAGAAAGTGCCCCCGAGTATGAAAAGGATATTGCGCGTGTCCATCGGCCGGTACGGTTGATGCGGATGTTTGCGGAGTGAATCGACAGGAATATTGGCCACGGTGCCTTCGATGATCTTGAGAAGCGCCTGCTGCACGCCCTCTCCGCCTACATCGCGGGTGATCGAGGGATTCTCGGCCTTTCTTCCGATCTTATCTATCTCGTCGATGTAGATGATGCCGATCTCTGCCTTTGCAAGATCGTTATTGGCGGCAAGGTAGAGTCTTGCGAGAATATTCTCAACATCTTCACCCACATAACCCGCTTCAGTGAGCGTCGTAGCGTCGGCAATCGCGAAGGGTACATCTATGAAACGCGCTATCGTCTGCGCCAGAAGCGTTTTACCGCAACCCGTAGGCCCGATGAAGAGGATATTGCTCTTTTCGATCTCTACATCGTCCTCTTTTCCGGCCTTTCTGTTGTGGAACACTCTTTTGTAATGATTGTATATGGCCACCGAAATGACCTTTTTTGCGTCTTCCTGCCCGATGACATAACGGTCAAGGTATGATTTGATCTCCTTGGGCTTGGGAAGATTGATCTCGCTGAATGTTGTCGTCTCGGCGAAGCATTGCCCGCAGAATAACTGCCCGTTCCTCTCTATGAGCTCCTCGGGCGGGAATTCCTTTTTGCATCTTTCGCATTTATCCATAACTTTTTATTTTCTTCTCTCGATCACTTCGTCGATGAGGCCGTATTGTTTGGCTTCAACGGCCGTCATGAAATGGTCTCTGTCCGTATCCAGTTCTATCTTCTTCAGGTCCTGCCCGGTGTGTTTCTGAAGGATCTTATTGAGGCGTTCCTTGGTCTTCAGTATCTCTTCGGCGTGGATCTTGATGTCGGAAGCCTGACCCTGGATGCCGCCCATGGGCTGATGGATCAGGATATTGGAATTGGGCAGGGCGTATCTCTTGCCTTTTGCTCCCGCGGTGAGTATCACGGCTCCCATGCTTGCGGCCTGCCCTATGCAAACGGTAGCCACGTCGGGTTTGATGTACTGGATCGTATCATAGATGGCCAGTCCGGAGGTCACCCACCCGCCGGGCGAGTTTATGTAGATGTATATGTCCTTCTCGTTGTTCTCCATTTCAAGAAAGAGAAGCTGGGCGATTATGCTGTTGGCCACATAGTCGTCGATCGGCGTTCCCAGGAAAATGATCCTGTCTTTGAGAAGTCTCGAATAGATGTCGTATGCCCGCTCGCCGCCGGCGCCCGGTTCGATAACATAAGGGATGAGGTTCTTTCCCGTTGTCATGTTTTATTCTCCTTTTCTTTTTCTTCTTCTTTTTCCTTTTTATGCTTCTTCTCGTGCTCTTCGGGCGAAACATATTTGATCTTGGCCGAGCCGTAAAGCACGTCATCCACCTTGTCGGTGATAAGGTCGTTCTTCAGGTTCTCCATATATTTCTCGTTGGATTTATAGAACGACTTCACACTTTCGAGGCTGATATTGTTCTCCACCGCGATCCTCATGAAGAATTTATCGATCTCCTCTTCGGATACTTCGAGCTTTTCCTGCTCGATTATGAATTTGCGGATATTGTTCACCTTGATGCCGAAAGCGACATTGGAGCCGATGCTCTCTTTCGAGATATTAAGCTGCTCCATCGACATCCCGTACTGCTTCTTATAGTTCTCGTTCTCCTTTTCGTAAACTTCTTCTTTCATCGCCTCAAGATAATTGGGCGGAAGCTCGAACGGGTTCTCTTCCACGATCTTCTCGAATATGTGCATGATGGAATGTTTCTTCCTGTCCGCCTTTGAAGATGTCTCAATGTCCTCGCGGAGTTTCTTCAGCACTTCGTTCTTGGACTTGGCATCTTTCACTATCTTTCCGAAAAGCTCCTCGGTCTCATCGGGAAGTTTTTTCCTCTTAAGATCGGAAACGGAGAATTTGTAGTTCACTTCTTTGTTCCTGTAATGCTCGGGGGCGTCCTCTCCGTATTTGGCGTTGAAGTCGTGTTGCTCACCCTTTTTCACTTCTTTAAGCTTATTGTAAAGGGGCGCGGGTGTTTTACCGTCCTGATAGAGTATAGGGAATTTATCCATCTTGTGAAGTTCCTTGCCCTCCATGGTCTCAATGTAATCCTTGAGTTCCAGAAGCACATCGTTTTCAACGGGTCCGTCGTAATCCTCCCAGGTGCCGAGATTGTTCAGGATATCCTTGTATGTTTTCTGCACATGCTCGTCGGTTATCTTTATCTCGACTTCTTCCACTTCTATGCCCTTATATCTTTTGAACTTGATCTCGGGCATGTACTCGATCTCGAATTTCGCGGTGCCTTCCGAGAGTTTGAACTCCTTGAGGCCGAAATGGATAGGGTCTTTCTTATCGGCGATCAGTTTCTGGTAGAAATCCCGTACGATGTCCTCCTGAATGGCCTGATCGATATAATCCCTGAACATCGAGATCACTACATATTCGGGCGCTTTGCCCTTTCTGTATCCGGGTATGTTCTGGCTGCTTTTGATCTTCTGGATCAGCGCGCTTCTTTTAGCGGCTACTTCCTCTTTCGTGAAGACGATATCGTATTCCGTAAGATAGTCCTTTACAGACGCTTCTTTGTATTCCATGCGAACTCCTAACAATTGGTGCGAGAGGTGGGACTTGAACCCACACCCGTTTCCGGACAGGATCCTAAGTCCTGCGTGTATGCCAATTTCACCACTCTCGCGATGGTGGGCTGTGAAGGGCTCGAACCTTCAACCTACTGATTAAGAGTCAGTTGCTCTACCATTGAGCTAACAGCCCTGTTACTGGGGTGGGTGATGGGGGTTGAACCCACAACCGACGGAGCCACAGTCCGTTGCTCTGCCATTGAGCTACACCCACCATCGGCAAAATAAAAGCAATTATAGCAAAATATCGTTTTTTAGTCAAATAATTTGTAAAAACCGTTATAATTCCGCAAATACGGAAAAATCGCTCCGTTTTTCAAAGGAAAACTTCCCTTTTTTTAGTGAAATACTGTATAATTATTATAAAAAGGGAGCAAAGGAATGAATACTGAAGAAGAACGCGAATTCTACGGTAATGACGGTCGGGAAAAGGAGGAGGTCCGCTGGGAAAAAAAACCTATTGGCCTGCTCATCCGTATCATATTATGTATATGCGGTGTCCTGATGCTGAAAAAGTACTGGCCTCAGATCGCAACGGGCACGATTGAATGGGCGCAGGGCGCAAGAGGTGATCCCGAGTATTCTTATATCTATCGCACTGTTGGGCCTGAAGGCCTGATCGCCGCAGCTGTTACCTTCATCGGCTGGGCTGTCGGTTTTCTAGGTTTTGCCGTTTTTCCCAGATTCTGCGTTAAAAATATCAAGTATGTTGTTCTGTGGTATATCATTTGTATAATCGCGATGTTCGCAATGCGGCATTTTTCAATCCATATCGCAACCCTGAAAAGCTGACATGAGGATTACCGGATTCATAGCTGTCCACCGGGGCGGAACGCTGACAAAAGAAAAACACCGCCTTCTGATGAAGTGGGCCCGCATCTGCGCGGAACATGTCCTTCCATTACTCGGCAGTAATATCGACAGAAGATTGGTCTATGCGCTCAAGACCGCATCGGAATGGGAGGCGGGGAAAACGCCGACAGGTGCCGCGATGAAGGCGTCACTGGGCGCTCATGCCGCGGCAAGGACATATACCGATTCGGCGAAGACAGCCGTTGCCCGAGCGATCGGTCAAGCCGTCGCAACCGCCCATATGGCGGAACATTCCCTCGGCTCGGCATTGTATGCCCTGAAAGCGGTTGCTCTTTCCGGCGGTTCAGTGAAAAAGGAAGGAAAATGGCAGTGCGGGCAGATCCCCGCAGGCCTTAAAATCCTTGTGAAGCGCGCTCTTTCGGAAAAAGGGAAACACTTCCGTTTGCCCAAAAATCCTCTTTGATCTTCACGATTAACTCCAGATCGGAAATTTCACCTTTTTCAACCTCCGTCCCTCTTTACGTCCCTCCTTACTCACTGCGCCGCGCCCCTAACCTCTAGCCTCTTTTGTAATTCTCCATTCTCCATTCTCAATTGTTAATTTAATTAAACTTTTCACTCTTCACTCTTCACTTTTCACTATTTCTCGCCTCCCGCCTCTTTTCCTTGTATTTTGGTAGAATTAGTGGTATAATTATAATCATGAAGATGATTTGCGTTCATAAAGGGCAATATAGTGACATTACGGAGACATTATTCAAACCATTCCGTGTAAAATTTGTCCTCCGAAAATATAAAGACCAGATAAAATATGAATAACACAAATATTAATCCTGAAGGTGAAGCCAGAAACTTCATTGATAGTAATAGGGTTATTCTATAAGCAAGGAGTGAAGGCAAATGTCATTTTCTTTGATAATCATCCCGCGAGTGAAAAACCCTGGACAAAAGAGGTCTGGATTTATGATTTCCGTACAAATATTCATTTCACTTTAAAGGAAAATACAATGAAGTTTGAAGATCTGAATGATTTTATTCATTGCTACAATCCGGAAAACAGAAAAAAACGGGAAGAAACAGAACGATTTAAGAAATTCACCTATGAAGAAATAATCGCAAGAGATAAGACCAGTCTTGATATATTCTGGCTTAAAGATGAGAGTCTAACTGATCTTGAAAATCTGCCGGAACCCGATGTGATCCTTTCGGAAATAGTAGAAAATCTTCAAAATGCATTGGAGCAAATAAAAAATATAAATGGAGGTAAATTAAAAGATGAATAATATAACAGAAAACACTATAACATTGAATTTTTTACCACTAAATACAAAAGAATTTTCATTCCAGTGCTTTAGAAAAAAGATTGAGAAAGAAGAAGATTTGCTAGTATTTCCACAATATGTTTTAAGAGATGCAGATAGGGAAAGTAAAGATTTATATCATATATCATTCAACGAAGTAGATAATTTCGAAAAATATCTGTGTAAATCTACGATAAACACTAATTTAACAAAATATTACCTATTAAAATTACTCGAAAATAATTCTGCAATACAAAAAAAATATATAGAGGAGAAAAAAGATATTATAGTAAAGAGTAAAGATATAAAATATATTCTTGAAGAAAATCCACTAGGATACAGAATAATATCTATGACTCCATACTATTTAAAAGGTATATCCCAATATGGTTATTTAATCGATTATCGTTTTATTAGGAAAAAGGGGATTCCATTTGATAGAAAAATATTGCGAATGTCTTTAAGTATGGATGAATATTATAGATCAAATAGTAATTATCATATTGATAAATATAGCTATATTACTTCTTTTATTGAACAAAACAAAAATAATCTTTTTAAATTAAATAGAGATATTTATATAGAAAATATAATGTATCCGATTGAATCATATAAGTTAAAAGTAAAGAAGTATATTGTAAATAATAACGAAGAAGGTAATTCGCAATATATGTCAATTATTACACATGGTCCATACAAAAATATTAATGGTAATCCTAGATATTATTTTATTTTTAAGGAAGAACATCGTCAATATGTGAATAATTTAATTGAAGCATTGAATGGGAATAAATATTCAACATTTCCAGGAATAAAAAAATTCAATATGCAAAATATTACAAAGGATAATGTGTTTCCGCTTGTCATTGATAATTTTGATTATACTCTAAATGAAGATAAAATCAATAATTTAATTAATGAGAGACAAGAGAGGGCAATAGCAATATTTATCTTCCCTGAAAAAGAAGAAAAATATTACTATGAGATTAAATGGATTTTTATTAATAAGAATATACCCACTCAAGGAATACACACAGAAACAATTTTTGATGAAAACCAATTGAAGTGGTCTATATCAAGTATTGCTCTTCAATTATTCTCGAAATTGGGTGGCATCCCGTGGCGCCTAGTTCCGAGTAACGAAAGGTGTTTAATAATTGGAATGGGACAATCAATTAAACGAGATACTGATACGAAAAAGATAAATAAGTATTATGCATATTCTATTTTAATTGATTCTTCTGGGGAATATAAAAAATTAGTGCCTTTGGCAGATGCAGAAACTCTATCAGACTATATTAAAGCTATTACAACAAATGTCATAAAAATCATTTACGAAACCAATGAATATAGAAAAATTACTATTCATGTCCCACAAAAGATTCCTAAAGAAGCAATTGATAATTTAAAAAAGGTATTAGAAGGTAATAATCAGTCGCGCGAGTTGGTTATTATTCGAATAAATGATAAATCTAAGTTCTTTGGATATAATATACAAATAAATTCCCTTATTCCATTTGAAAGTAGTTATATAAAGTTGAGTAACTATGAATATTTGCTGTGGACAGAGGGTCTTAGCTATCATAATAGAAAAGCAGTTAAGCGTTATGCTAATCCTTTATATATAGATTTTATCTATTCAAAGAACCAGATTAATCACAACCTGTATTTGCAAGATATCCTTAATTTATCGGGTGCAAATTGGCGTGGTTTTAATGCGAAAAATTTACCGATATCTATATTCTATCCCCAATTGATATCTAGATTCAATAAGTATTTCAGCTTATATAAAATTGATATGTTAGAAAAGGAATCAGATATTCCGTGGTTTTTATAAGAGAGAAACAAATGAAATTTTCAAGAGATGATTTAATTATTTTAATTGGTGCAGGAGCAAGCAAGGATGCAGGTATATTAATATCAAGTGATATGGAAAGAGAGTTAGAAAAACTTGTAAATGAAAATATTGACTGGAAAAAATATAATGATCTATTCTATTTAATAAAAAGTGGTACAATTTATTCAAACAGTTTAATCCACAAAGAGATTTCATTCAATATTGAAACATTATTAATTGTGTTAGAAGAAATGGAAAAGAAAGTCCAACATCCCCTATATCCATTTATTGGCTCTTGGAATATTAGATTTAGTGAGGTAATAAGAGATAATTTTGAGCTTATTAAGAATTTCAAGAAAGATATTATTAAAGAATTAAAAAAATGGGTAAATATGAAGGATAAATCAAAAGCTCGTTACTATCAGAATTTAAAAAGATTTCAACAGGAAACATCATATCCCCTAAGATTATTTAGTTTAAATTATGACTTGTGTGTTGAATCATTGTCAAAAGATTCTAGCGAACCATTTTTAATTGAGCGCGGATTTGATGATAAAAAAGAGTGGGATTATAAACGATTTTCTGAGCTTCCAGCAGAGGCACAACCCAATATTTATCTATATAAAATACACGGTTCATTAGATTGGGAGAGAGATTATAATACTGGTATAGTATCATATATAGATACTATTGCAGAAATTCCAGATTTAATATTTGGTACTCAGTATAAGCTTCAATATGTAGATCCATATTTATTTCTCTTCTCAGAATTGCGTCATTATGTATTTAAAGCAAAAATTATTATATGTATTGGATATAGTTTTTCAGATGAGCATGTTAATGCAATCTTATCACAAGCACTAAAATACAGTAGAAAAGTAAAATTATTTTCTGTATCACTAAATATAAATAAAAAAAATATTGCAGGAATACTACAGGTACCAGATGAGGATCAAATAATTACAGAACATAATGTATATGCCAAAGACTTTTTTGAAAATCTATCACTTAAAAAAATAGAGAACATGTATAAGATGGACAAAAATGATGATGTTGTATAAGAATGGAAATTTATTAAGAATACAGGGAATCCAGAGAATTGGGGGATGGTTGGTGCTTTTGTTGCAAAATAAGATGGGCATTAACCCATATTAACTCGATCCGCCATTCCGGAGCGATGGTTCTTTAAGCCAATATGCTTGAAAAATCCCCGTAAAAGTGCTAAAATAAAAAAATGATTAGGTATGCTGCTCATAGGATATCTTGTTTGATTATTAAAACATATATCTTGTGATATGTTTATTCCAAGTTACATATTAACACATCTCCTTATTGGTGTAATTCTACAGCCTACAGAAAAGTGGCTCGCTTGGATACCTCTATTAAATATTATCTTACTAATACGTAATTTGGGGAGGAGATGGCCATATGCAATTTTATTAGTCATTCCGTATATTAATATTATATATTTATTATATTTAATCAATTACTTTACTCCACATAACAAAAATGCACATAATCAAAAGCCCTCTGCTCAGAGAAATGGCAATGAATATCAAGAAAAACACAATAATAAGGTAATTCTTGATAATGTGTTCCTCAACGAAAAAGAGGCACAAATAATAACGAAAAAAAATGAAAATGATATTAATGAAATTCCAGAGAAAATAGGACCTATAGGACATAATAGTAATGAAAACAGTAAGGGGCAAATCAATAATAATATACATACGAAAATTACCGAAAAACTTAAAAATAACCAAGAGGAAACCGCCACAAATGAATATCAAGGAAAATTTAATGATAAGGCTATTCTTGATGACATGCTTCCTAACGAGAAAGACGAAGCACAAATAACGATTAAAAAAAAATATACAATAAGGGAAAGTATTAATTATAATGGGTTCTTTGATAATATTTATATTCATGACAATTTATGGGAATACATAAAAACAAAGGAGAAGTTAAAAAAGAGATTATCTTACTTAATAAATAGAATAGAATTTAATTACTTGAATGAAAATCATGTACAGAAAAAAAACGCTAAACGATTAAAAAACTCTTATAAAATATACTGGAACGATAAATTTAGGTTATTATATGACATCAATAATCAAGACAATATAATTACGGTGAGGCTTTATGAAATTGTAAACCATACTCATGGTGAAATACTTCATAAACATAATTACAACAAACAATTGGATGATATGTTAGATATATCTGAATTTAAAGATGATTCAATTTATATCGAGGAAACTATAGATGATCATGAAGAAAAAATATATTACCCACTATTTAGAGAATGGACTCCCTTGGATGAAGAATATCTCGTCGACACAAGGGCAGATCTTCCTTGGATGCTTGTTCCCGAACAAAAGAATATTGTGGGTATTAAGGGCCCCGTTCTATTAAAGGGGAGTGCCGGGAGTGGGAAAACCACGATATCAATTTATAGATTGCTTCAATATCACCAGTACAATAAGATGGGTAGAAATATATATTTAACATATACTCCACATTTAAAGAAATATGCAAAGGAAATATATGATTCTCTTTTGCGGAATAATCATGAAGAAGTAAGTGAATTTTATACATTAGAGGAAAAATTCAGAGATATTTTAGGAGAGAACTCTAAGAAATTTAAAGAAGAAGATAAGTTGACATTCTTGTATTTTAGAGAAATACCTTTTCTAAAAGCAGTGAGTAAGAAATATAACTTAGAAATGCTATGGGAGGAATTTAGAGGTGTTATTAAGGGAGCATTCCAACAATCAGAACTTGAAAAGGGTGCTTTAAGTTTTGATGAGTATTTAGAAATTCCATCGAAGCAATCATTAATTAAAAGTGATAAAGAACATATATACGAATTATTTACAAAATACGAGAACCACAAGATAAATAAGGGATATTGGGATGATTTGGATCTAGTAATTGAAGTGAATCGTAAAATAAAAGAAAATAATGAGCAAATTCAGCAGTATTCTCAAGTCATCGTAGACGAGGTTCAAGATTTGACCAGCCTGCACTTATTTATTATATTACAAATGGCAAGTAATCCCGATGGAATATTTTTATGTGGAGATTCCCAACAAATAATACATCCCAATAGATTCGAATGGGAACGGACTAAACAATTGATATATAAGTATTTAACTAAATATAAAACTAATAACACAAGCTACTACAACAAGATTAAGGTAGAGCTGCAGGAATTAAAAATTAACTATAGATCTTCTAAACAAATTGTAGACATCACGAACAGATTAAGTGAATGGAGAAATAAGGAGTTTAGAGAAAGTAATAATAAATTAGAAGCAATATTTAGTGAAGAAGATATAGTTGTTATAAATGAAGAATATTTTAAGAATGTCTATAGTGATACAAATGTATTAAGTCATCAAATAATGATTCTTGTTATGTCCGAAACAGCAAAATTGCAAGCATCTACGTTGTTTTTTAATAATAAAAAAAATATTTTCACTATAGAAGAAGCAAAGGGTCTAGAAAGTAAACATGCAATAGTGTTTAAATTTTTCCAAGATATTGATATTAATTTCCTTGAAGGAATAAATGCAAAGGATGAGCATAGGAAAAAATTTATTGTAAGTATATTGAATGTTGCGATAACAAGAGCAAGAAAAAATTTAATATTTATCGAAGAGAAATGGCCATCATGGTATGAACCCCTTTCGAATATTGACTATATTCACAATGATAATGCGAATGACATCTTACTAAGAATATTTGGTGAAAAAAGTTCAAAGGAGGATTTTAATAAATATGCTGTTGAATTAGAAAAAAGAGAATTATTTACTAAAGCGGCTGAATACTACTTTGCTAGTTTTGACAATACTAATGGAAATCGGTGTATGGCAGTATATTGTGAAAAAAAATATGAATATGAGAAAGCAGGAGATTTTTATGAGAAAGCGGGTTTATATATTAAGTCTCTCAATTGTTACGAGAAGGTAAAAGAATATAAAAAGGCATTTAATGTTATTATCAATAATGATGATAATAATAAAAACAATGAAATTGCTAAGAAAGTAGAGATGTATTTAAATGATATTAAGATAATATCAAAATTGGGAGGATATGGAGAAATTATTTCTCAAGCAATATTAAGAAATAATAATAATATTGACATTGCACACCTATTTGATTATTCATTAAATAGATACAGATTGTATTCGGATCTATTATCACAGAGAATACAATATCCTAAAAAATCCTTTGAGATAATATTAGATCGAATAATATCGTTAGAGAATTAAGGAGTTATATATGGATTATGAAAATGCTAAAAATGACATTGTAAGTTTAGGGGGAAAAATTGATAAACATGATTCGCTTTTATTGAAATTACTAACGACATTTAGCAAATTTGAAGAAAATATCAAAGGAATACTAGATGCACAAAATATTATAGCAAATAAAATGAATGAAGTTAGTCGAACATATTCTGAGTTCAATAATCGTTTAAAAAATATAATGACAGAACATGATAATATTATGAAAAGCACAAAAGATGCCAGAGCCAATAGTATACGAGAAATCAATGAGGAAACGCAACAACAAATGAAAAAAATAATGGACAATGCTTTACTAAATTCGAAAAATTCAATGTCAGATTTCAACAAAATACTTCAAGATGAAATTAATAAAGTGGAGGAAAAAATGAATATTTTAAGGAATCGAATTATCGAAATAAATAATGAAAACAAGAAACTAGAAAGTAAATTGAATGATAATGAAAATAATATATATAAATTGAATGCTGGTATAAATAATATGAAAAGCAATTTGGATGTATATTCAAAAGAAATAGAAGATATTACAAATAATACTGTAATGTTGGTGCAGAATAAAGGAAAAGCTATTATTAATGAAATTAATGATATTATTGAGCAACATAAAAAAGCACTTGATAATTATGCCGGTGAAATGGATAAGAGGCATACTTCATTTTTAGATAAGATCAAAAGTTATATTAATGGTATCCGAAATAATATAAAAGAGAAGTGAAAACAAGGGAGTACAGATTAAAAATGCAAGAAGATAAAATGAAATATTTGAATTATATTCACGGAAAATGAAAGAAATGGCGATTGCCTTAAAAGCAAAATGAAGAAAAGGGGACGGTGTTATACTTATTATACTTATCCAGGTCATTTTACCGGCAACAAATGGTATATTAAGCCAATATGCTTGAAAAATCCTAAGAAGACTTTTTAATATTTGCATATGTGAAAGATATGGCTTTATAATATATTTCTTAAGATGGTTTAGTTAAAACAAATAAGTGTTATTCAAAAAACATTAAATGTGAAAGAAATGGTATAATACAAACATGAGCATATTGATAATTCCATGCTACATTAAAAATGCCTATGATGAAAAATGTATTCATAGATTACTTGAAAGTGTAACAAGACAAACAACCCCTTTTGAAAAAGTACTTGTAGTAGATGATGCCAGTAAATATGCTTATCCTATTTATCAGAAAGAAGTAGAAAAAATAACTATAGCCTCTAATTCTGGACCGGCAAGAGCAAGAAATATCGGGATTGAGAAGGCAATCTCATTAAATATAAAGAATATTCTTTTTACAGATCATGACTGTGTTTTAGATGAGAATTGGAATAAAGAGATGTCCAATTGTTTAGATAATAACAATTTCGGCGCTGTAGGTGGGATGACATATTCATTCGGAAAAACTATTTATGATAAGTATCACGATTTCAATGGAACTTTAAATGGAAAGTGGCTTCTACCAAAGAAGCAAGAGTTATGGTATATGCCATCTTTGAATTTTGGTATGAAATCTTATGTTGCAACAGAATTCATTTATGATGAAAAATTTCCTACTGCCGCCGGAGAGGATGTTGATTTATGCTTGAGACTGCGAAGCAAATACAAGATAGGTTTTTGTCCCAAGGCTAAATTGTGGCATGATTATGGTTATAAGGGGCATTATAAGGATTTTAATAAATTCGTAAAACTTTTTATGAAATATAAAAGCTCCAGTGCCACTCTATATGAAGGACATACTGTATTATTGTGGGATTCTTCAGAATCGATATATCCTGGAAATATGTATGAGTCTAATATATAATATAAAATTTACTAAATCTTCATTTATTAATATATTCAATGACTATTATAGCGAAGTAAAACACTTCGCAAGAAGAATAAGGAACCCTCTTCTTAAAATATTGATGATCATACTTAAATCAATTGAATGGGGAATTTATCATTGGTATAAATCATCGATTAGGCGATTTTATGGAGTAAGAGGAAATGAATTGATTTTCAATATTACTAAGAGATGTAACGAGAAATGTGCAAAATGTGGAATATGGAAAAATCCTGAAAAAGATGATGAAAGACTAAGTATTGATGTATTTATCCAATGTTTAAATGCCCTCAAGAAAAACCTATATCAAGTAACTATTACTGGCGGAGAACCGCTACTATTTAAGGATGAGATACTGAAAATTGCTAAAGAGGCAAGAGAAAACAACATCCCGGTTGTAACTGTTACAAATGGAGTATTATCAGATGAAATATTCGTTCAAAAATATGGGGAAATGAAACATATATTAGTATTTTCGATTGATACGCTGAATAAAGAAAAATGGAAGATATTGCGAGGTACAGCATCATATAACATTGTGATGAATAACCTAAATATTGCGAAAAAAATTCTTGGTAAAAGATTGCAGATTCAGACAGTTTTAGCTAAAGAAAATAAAGACGATATTAACGAAATTGTTACTTATTGCAAAAAGAATAATTTAAAACACACAATACAACCATATATGGATTTTGGAGGACATTTACATCCAGTAGAGAAATCAAGCAATAATACATCAAATATGCCATGTGCAGCAAGAAAAAATATTGTCATTTTGCAAAATGGGGATGTAATAAAGTGCTTTGATCATTATCGTATTCCATATGCAAAACTCCCATTAGGTAATATTAAACATGAAGACATTATTACGATATTATGTAAAAGGCGCTCTATTGAAGTATCCAGAATAATGAAATACTGTAATCTGCCATGTAAGAATCTTTCGTGTAACATTCCTGCGACAGAGTTCTATGATTAATTATTCCCATAACGATATTATTTTGATAAGAGGCGCACCAACAGCCGGGAAAACACAGTTATCTAAAAATCTGATTAAATATTACGATAAAGGAGTACGAATTGAAATTGATACATTACGCGCAATGGTCATAAAGCCCAAATGGACTAATCAAATAGAACATAAGAGAATATTAAATCTATCAATAAAATTAGTAGAAGGGTTTCTAATAATGCAATTTAGCCCCATAATAATTGTAGATACATTTAGTGGAAATAAACAGAATGGTTATATAAAATTGCTCAAAGAGAATATACCGGCTGTTCAAATATATAGAATCGGATTATTTGCGGATAAAGAAACAATAATTAAAAGAGTTGCTGAAAGAAATGTTGATGAGTTCAAAGATGTTGAATGTTGTATAAAATTAAATAATGAAATAATAAATTCTAAAGATGATAATGAATTAAAATTAAATACCAGCAAATATTCAATATGCAAATCCTCCAAGATTATTTATGATTATATTGAAGAATCTAAGAAGAAAATATATAGAAGAAAGTAAACACGGATCTGAAAAACTGTAGCAGTATCTATTTCTTAAAATAGAATAGGCTTTACTGAATTAAGGGGTTATTACGCCAATATACTTGAAAAATCCCCGTAAAAGTGCTTAAATATTATCAAATGAAAAGGGTTGCTATTCAAAGTAGAATATTTTCTGAAAATCGAGGGTGGTACTTCAGAATTATAAAGAAATTATTGAAAAGGAAAAAATAAGGAGGCGAATGTGGCGACACAATCAAGTAGCGCACAAAACCGAGTATTAGGAGATTGGTATAACATGATTAAACTTGGGCAAATTAAACTACCTAGATTTCAAAGAATGGAAGCATGGGATAGAAATAGAATAAAAAATTTTATCGATACGATATTTAAAAACCTACCAGTTGGAGTAGCCCTTGTATATGAAAAGGGAGATAAAGACAATTTTATTAGTAGGTTTATTTCAACTGCAGAACCGGATACAACTGAAAGACATACGGAATATTTACTGGATGGTCAGCAACGATTAACTGCTTTATGGAGGGTTCTTCACAATAATTATGAAAGTGAAAAATATTTTTTGTACCTGCCGGAATATGATAATTACGATGATGGAATAGAATATGAAGAAATGACAGTATATTGTCAGGCTCGGTGGTCAAAAAAAGAGAAACAATATCCTTTATGGGCTGATGATCCTGGAATTTGTTATAAAAAGGGACTAATACCAACCGAATTATTTAATCCGGAATTTGGCGAAGTTAAAACAAATGAATGGATCGACCTAGCGACGAGCAATCTTAAACCAATGAATAAAGCAGATCCGGATATTATTGATAAAATAGAAAAATACAACAGTGTTAAAACAGATCTTCAAAAAATTATTATGCAAACTAGAGAAAGCTTAAAGCATTTTAATTTGCCGTATTTATCATTACCCGTATCAACACATAAAGAGATAGCCTTGCAGGTGTTTATCAATATGAATACAAACAGCAAACCACTTTCATTATATGATATCATTGTTGCCGAGGTTGAAGGAGAAAAAGGTGAATCTCTACATGAACTACAGGACACTTTGGATAGACGAAACGAAAATATAAAAAGATACTTTGATTTATCAAATTTAATACTATCAACTTCTGCCTTATTACAAAATAAACTGCCCAATAATCGCGGAATGCTTGAAATGAATAAGGCCATAATGGTAGAAAAATGGGAGACGCTATGTATATGTTTAGAAAGAATGGCGGAATTTCTTGAACGGAACAGGATATATGATAAACAGAGACTTCCTACAAATGCTGTTTTGGGAGTAATTGCAGCGAGTTATTCCGAAATACCTGATACAGGAGATTTAAGAGGGAAGTGGGAACTTCTTTTAAAAAAATATTTGTGGTCTTCATTTTTTACAGATCGTTACGAGAATTCAGCAGCTTCGAAAGCATTTGTTGATTATCAAAATATTATAAATATTATTAAAGGAAATACTAAAGAAGATGGTTCTTTATATGAAGAGCAAGACGTTCCTGTATTAAATAGAAAAGAACATCCCCTTGCAGATGTAGAAGAACTATTGACTATTGGATGGCCAAAACAGGAAACAATTCGAGGCAGAGGTATCTTGGCAGTAGCGAATTACATGGGTGCACAAGATTTTGCCGATGGGCAACCCTTAAACCAGTATAATATTGATAAAAGAGAATACCATCATTTATATCCGGATGCACTATTAAAAGAGGCAAAAATCGATAGCTATAAAGCCCTTAACTGCGCATTGATAACCTGGAAAACAAATAGAATAATTGGGCGAACTGATCCATTAACATATATCAAAGAACGTTCTGAATGGACAGATGAAGCTATAGTGGAAAAAAGATTAAGAAGCCATATAATACCGGTGAAAGAGCTCAAAACAGGTGGTTATGAAAATTATACTGGAGAAGATAAAATCAATAAGATAAAAGTCGATTACGAGAACTTTTTAAATCAAAGGGCTCAACGAATAGTTAAAGCGGCATACGCGTTAGCGAATGGAGAGGAAATTGACAATATATTTGAATAACCTATCTTTGAATGGTTAAATAATCCAATGGAGCGCAATATTAAAAAACCAATTCGCTTTCCACAAAAAGGAGAAGATCTATGACATTACTAGAATTGGCCTATAAAGTTTTAAAGAAAACAAAGCGTCCGATGAACAATAGAGAGATATGGGAATATGGAAAACGGCATGGTTTTTTCAAAGAATCTGATTTTCAAGGACAAACACCTTGGAGTTCTCTCGGTGCTCAAATATATGTGAACATGAAAAATAATAAAGATTGTGTTTTTGCGATAACAGAAACACGCCCAAGAAGATTTTTATTAAAATCATGGGGAAATTATAAGAAAAGACCCGGTGATTCTCATAAAAATGATATTAAAAGAAATAAACACATCTCTCAACAGCAATTGGTAATGGAGTATGCGGAGAATCTTTCATCCGAACTATTTTATACCAACAAAGAGGTTATTCTGAATTTTATAAAAGGAAAGCAGGGCATATACGCTCTATATCATGGGAATAGATTATTTTATGTCGGGTTGGCTTCCTATATGCACATCAGATTAAAACAGCATCTAAATGATCGTCTTGCCGATAAGTGGGATAGATTCAGCATATATCTCACAAAAAATACCGAATACCTGAAAGAGATGGAATCTCTGGTTCTGAGGATAGCGCATCCGGTAGGGAACAAGGCCGGCGGCAAATTCGTTGCGGCAAAACACTTAATGAGTGAGATCAAACAGTACTATTTCGAGCAAAAGACGAAAGAGGCACACAAATTATTCGGGGATGCTTATTCTGAAAAAAAGAAAACGGATAAGAAAGTCAAACAAGAAGGAACATCAAAACTGACTATGACAAAAATCCCGATTAAAATGACATATAAAGGTAATGTGCATCAAGGATATTATTTCCCGAGCGGACAAGTAAAGACACATAATACGATGTATAATTCACCAACCGCCGCTGCGCTATCTAATATGCCGGGCAGACCAGCTGTAAACGGCTGGATAAAATGGAAATATAAAGACCAATCCGGGAAATGGATCCTCCTTGATAATTTAAGAAAAAAATAAATCAGGGACGGTGGTTGAAAAAGGTGAAATTTCCTGAAGGGTGGATCCGTACGAAATGAGTAATAATTTAAAGGAGAAATAAATGATTGTAACAACAACGGAGACGGTAGAGGGCAAGAAGGTCGGCAGATATCTCGGACTGGTCCACGGAGAGACGATATACGGGATGAACATAATAAAGGATTTCTTCGCGTCCATTACCGATGTTATCGGAGGAAGGGCCGGCGTATATGAAGACGGCTTGAGAAAGGCCAGGGATAACGCCCTTTCGGAGATGGAGGGCAATGCCGTGAAACTGGGCGCGGATGGGATCATCGGGTTGAAATACGACGCGGAAGTGATATCCTTTGCACAGGGCGGACATATGCTCATCTATACCGTCACCGGCACGGCGGTGAAATTAAGTTAATAGGGGACGGTAATCGGGGACGGTCGTTGAAATTGTTAAGTAAATATGAGCAGATAAACAAGAATAAAAAGAGGATAATATCGGTATCGGATCTTAGGGAATACGAATACTGCAGTATATCCTGGTGTACCACGAAAGGTCTTGGCGGTCACACTAAGAAAAATATTAGCGTAAAAGATAAGAAAGATCATATGAGAGATCTCAGTGTTTCCGATAAAATGAAGACAAGAGGGGATATTGGGCATTGGCTCTATGAGGTAAAAAGAATGTTGGCGATATTGTTTTTCCTGGCTATTATGGGCGGAATACTGTGGATATTATTGAAGGTCATCTGAAAGAGCTCATTATTTTGGGAATATGGCTGATCTCAATGATCATACTGTATATTGCCATCTTCGGACAAAGGATATACGGACAATTCACAAAAGGATCATTGAAGTATGAGCGCGAGAACTGCATTATCTTCGGTAAACCGGACAGAATAGTGAAAAAAGGCGGGCAAACCGTGATATATGAATATAAAACAAGAAAAGCGCCACCCAAACCCTATGGTGATCATATAATGCAAATTGGAACTTATTTTCTGCTTTTCGAGAATACTTACCGGAAAAGGGCTGATTTCGGGATAATAAAATATAAAGACAGGGAGTTTAGGATAGAAAATTCCAGTGGACTTAGAGAACAGGTGCTGAATAAAATAGATCTATTCATTAAAGAGACGGAAGACCCCGAGAATATCTTAAGGAATCACAATAATTACGGCAAATGCCATAATTGCCAATACAAAGCCCTTTGTGCTTCATTTTTAGGTAAGAGGGACATTGATTGAAATCGAGGGTGAGAAGAATCGGGACGGTTCTTATTTTCCGGCGGAAAAGTATAAAAAACCTTGATTTTGTTTCTAATATATGTTATAAATAACTAATAAGAGAAACATATGAGGTTTCTGGAGTTCAAAAAGAGACTTATTGACCTGCCCGTATTCGGCCTTTCCGATATAAGGAAGTCGGCACCCGATCTCGATCCCCGCCGTCTTTATGAATGGGGGAAGAAGAGATATATCATCAAGGTGCATAATGGGCATTATGTCTTTGCCGAGAAGATCGCGGAACCGGAGATGTTCTTTCTCATAGCGAACAAGATATACAGGCCGTCATATGTATCGCTTGAATCCGCCCTCAGCATATATGGTCTGATACCGGAACATCCGTATACCGTGACATCGGTGACGACGAGAAAGACCTCCGCTTTTGAAACGCGCGCGGGGAATTATTCATACAGAAAGATAAAGAAGGAATTGTTTTTCGGATATCAGGTAAAGAAGAACGGTCAGGGTGAATGGCTCCTTGCCTCGCCGGAAAAAGCATTGCTGGACTATATTTATCTGAATGCGAACATTGAAGATGCAGACGATATCGAGGGACTCAGGATCAATATGGATGAATTGCGTTCCCGCGTGAGCGCCGCGATACTCGGGAATTATACTTCGCTCATCGGCAATGAAAGAGTGTCAAGATGCGTGAAGATACTGATGAAGGAGGCCGGAAATGTTCGATTATCGTGAGATAGCGAAATTCTACCCGGAGAAGGAGCGCATATTTAAAAGGCAGCTGCTACGGGAATATCTGCAGTATAAGATACTTGATATCATTTATGGCACTGAAGCGGGGCAGAAGGCGGTCTTCATCGGCGGCACTGCGATAAGGATAGCATACGGATCTCGCAGGTTCTCGGAGGATATTGATCTTGACGGCCGAAACCTTTCACTCGAAAAATTTAAGGAATTATCGGAAGTTGTGAAAAGAGAACTCGAATATGACGGTTATGCCGTAGAAATGAAAGTCGTTGCCAAAAACGCTTTCAGATGCTATCTCAAATTCCCGAGACTCCTTTACGATATGGAGATGTCCGGTTATGAGGAGGAGAAGATACTCATACAACTCGATTCCGAAGAACAGCCCTATGAATATGAACCGGAGGAATTCCTTCTGAATAAATTCGCCATCCTCTCAAAGATATTCGTGGCGCCTCCCGCTATCCTTCTTTCGCAGAAAATAGCGGCATTCCTCAAAAGAAAGCGGACGAAGGCGCGGGATATGTATGATATTGTGTATCTATATTCACTGACTACTCCCGATCAGGGGTATCTTGAAAGTGTTCTCGGTATCAAAGATAAGGACGCTTTAAGATCCGCGCTTTTAGAGAAATGCTCGGGGCTCGACCTTGATGCGATGAAAAAAGAAATAGAGGTGTTCCTTATTGAACCAAAGGATGCGAAGATGATAGGAATGTTCCCCGAATTCATGAAAAAGAAGTTGACGATCTAAGAGGGGACGATGGTTGACAATGTTGACAATAATAAGCGGATAAATACATAAATATTCGGTGATAATCAATTAAATTCAAAAATGGGGCATCGCGATCTTATGTAAAAAGCGTTTTACGGCATTTTCATAATTTCAACCGAAAGCGGAAGGATAAGATGCCTTTACAAAAGAACGCGGCTGTGCTATAATGGACTAAAAGGAGTGAGCGATGAAAAAATTCCTGCAGAAAAACGACATAATGTCATTTTGGATACTTGCGATCCTGCTTTCAATTCTGCTGATACCGGCCTTCATTGCCGTTGATAATAAATATCCCGATACATTTAAAGAAGTGGATAAGATCACGCAGGGCAAGGGGTACAATACCAATATTGTCTATTCAGTGCCGATAGTCGGGAAGGTCAAAGGCGGCCTCTGTTGGATATTTATGCTTCTGGTGCTTCCCTTCACGGCATCGCTCTCGGCCATGATAATGGCCTCTATCACAAAAGGGAAGGACGGTCTCAAGGAGCTTTTCTCGCGTTTCCGGTTCTGGGCTCCGGATATCGGCTGGAAAAAGGGTATCAAGATTTGGCTTCAGGCGATCGGGGTACTGCTGTTCATTAACATGCTCAATTCGGTAATGCTCAATTGGGAAGCAGAAGTACCCAAGGGGGATCTTTTTACGTTCAACTCTGTTTACGGCTTCCGGGAAATGGTCTTTATTTTCATTACGAGCCTGTTCTTCGACGGCGGAGGCCTTATGGAAGAGGTCGGATGGAGGGGATTTGCGCTTCCCCGGCTTCAGAAAAAATTCACTCCGCTGAAAGCGAGCATTATCCTTGGCTTGATATGGGCCATATGGCATATGCCGGTCAAGATCAGTCAGGTGAATCCTTTCAGCGATCTTGCCGGGTTTTTGTTCTTCTATCTTATTTTCTCCATCATATGCATTCTGTTCACTATCGTAATAGTCTATTTCTACAACCGCCTTGGCGGAAGCATACTTGTGGCCATCGCGATCCACGGCATGATAAACGATTCTGCCGGCATTCAAAGGATCTTCAATGCGCCCGGCCTTGAAATAACCGGCAGCATGGCAACATTTATCCATATTATCCCATTTTTGGTTGCGGCCTTGATCATTCTGTACATCGATCCGAATCTCGGATTAAAGAGAACGGGAGTTGAGAAAGTGTAACCAGGGACGGTGGTTGAAAAAGGTGAAAATTCGGAGAAGACAAAAGGGGGAGCCGGGTGCACTGGTATTTCAGGGTATTGAGTAAATACGCCTGCTTTGAAGGACGGGCCTCCAGAAGAGAATTCTGGACATTCCATATATACGATTCGATCATATTAATACTGGCAATCATGGCCGATCAATATTACGGATTGGCCTTCAAAGGTATTGATATAGGAATGGCTACACTTATCTATGGTTTGATAAGACTCATTCCGATCTATGCCGTGATCGTGAGAAGGCTTCACGACACAGGGAAAAGCGGCTGGTATTATTTCATACACCTCATTCCATTCGCGGGTCCAGTATTGCTTCTTATCGCGTACCTGACCCCGGGTAATACAGGGCCGAATCAATACGGCCCCGATCCCCTTACCGAGAATGAATTTCAATAAGAGGGACAAGACAGTGAGGCACTGCAGTGTGGAGTGTGGGGTGTGGAGTGTGGAGTGGATAATAGAAATACAATTAAACAGTTATCCGGTTAACGGGTTAAAGTGTTAACGGGTTCAAATAAAGAATAATAAAGCGCAGCGCAGTGAAGAGTTGAGAGTTGAGAGTTGAGAGTTACAAAAGAGGATAGAGGAGAGTTGAGAGTTGAGAGTTGAGAGTTGAGAGTTGGTTGAAACAAAGTGAATAGTGAAGAGTGTGGCGGGGGAACACCGCAGTGCAAAGTGTCGAGTACAGAGTGCAGAGTGGAAGTGAAAAAAAATGGGAATTGATAATGAATAATAGACAATTGAAAAGGAGATGATGATGAAAAAGGATAGAATAGTGAGGCGGACAATAATCCTTATGCTGCTGATCCCCGTGTATATTATGTTGACCGGGGCTTCGACGATCAAACCGTGCCGAGGGATATTCAATGAACAAACAGATATCTTCCTCGGCTTGCCGGGCATTATCGATGTGCGGGCTTTACTTTTAAAAAGTCTGACTCAAAATTCCGGAGAGATAATCATAAACGGAACAATTATTGAAAGGGAAGAAAAATGGGACCGCCGCCCGAATGAATTGATGGGACGCCCCGATATCCTGAAGGAGATTATTCTTTCGGTGAATGTGGATTCTGTAGTCCAGGGCCATATTCCGCCGGGAATCGTTCTCGTTTCCATAAAGGGGCGGGAATTAATAATTGAATACAAAGCCGTGCCGAGGGGTGCCCGCGGCGTCTTCCGCCTTAAAGGCGAGAAACCTCCGTATACTTTGACGGCATTTGAAAAGAAAGGTACGGACGTGAAGATCAAAGAAAAGCCCGGCAGTAAACCGAAGGACGGGAACAAACCGAAACCCTCTCCAGAACCATACCTTAACCCCAAGGGAGAACTTACCGAAGCGCAAATGGATGAAATGCTGAAAACGCCGGAAAGAATATTGGGGAAATTCATTAAGGGTTCGAAATCATTCCAGATAAAAGCGGTCAAGACGATCGCCCGGGAATACGGAATGATAGAAGCGAGTATTAAAATTATGATAACGAACACAGGCCCGAGACCTCCGGAGGGCGGTTATGTGCTCTGGGGCGTGAAGGGGAAGATCAAGGGCAAGTGGCATATCTGGCAGGGAGGAAAGATAAAAAAGGGAGAGGAACTTGATGATCCGCACAGATATGACAAGTAGAAATGAACAATGAATAATTGGGAATTGAGAATTGACAATTGAGAATTGAGGAAAAGAAAGGTCATGAATGATGTATTTGACCTGCGCGCGCTTTATATCTCTTCTTTAATGAAAAGATCGGATATTTATTTTCTCACCGGTCAGGTTGATAAGGCATTATCGGATAATGAAGAAGTGATCCGTTCGGCGAAAGATACGGCTCTTCGCGCTAAAGCTCAGTTGAAGGGTGCGGAGATGCACAGGTCGCTGGCGAATTATGAGGAGGCGATGAAGATCCTTTCTTCCGATACGCTAAAGAAAGCGGCTCGCAATGACGGGGCGCATGCCTTCATAAGCGCTGAGACGGATGTGATAACAGCTTTGATATTGAAGGCTCAAGGCAATATCGATGAAGCGGAGAAAAAATGCCGCGATGCGATCGAAGGAATCGAGAGGGCCGCGCCCGCCTCCGATCTTTTCAACAGGGAGTGGATATTGCTGAAAGCGTATAATAATCTCGGGACCATAGGGTTGGACAGGGGTAAATTCGATTCGGCGCTGCATAATTATTCAAAATCTCTGGACATTGCGAAAAAGATCAATGACATTCTCTCCATGGGAAAGATTTACGGCAATATGGGAAATATCAGTCTTTACCTTTGGCGCAATGCCGATGCGGTAAAAAATTATGAGAAAGCGCTTGAGATATTCTCCAGAACGGGCGATCTCATCGGGATGGGGCTCGTTTACGGGAATCTCGGGCTGATCTATAAAAACGAAGGGAAATACAGGCTTGCCAAAACGTACTATGAAAAGTGCCTTGTGATAAATGAAAAGACCAAAGACCGCGGCGGACTTGCAAGGAATTCGGGCAATCTCGGGACGGTCTGTGAAAGGCTGGGCGACAGGAAAAAGGCATTGTATTACTACAATATAAGTCTGAAGATCAATTTGGAGATGAAGGATATAATGGGCATAGGAAAGGTTTACGGGAATCTCGGATATTTCTATTCCGGTACGGGAGATTTGACACGTTCACGGCTTTGCTTTTTAAAATCAGTGAATTATTCGGAAAGAGCCTCGGATAAACTTTCCATGAGCATCGCATTGAACGATCTTGCAATGCTTTCCGGCAGGAAAATGAAATTCGGGCCCGCCTTCGCCTATCTGAAAAGATCGGGGAAGATCTCACGGGAGATCAATGACATGAAGGGACTTTCCTTTGCCCTCTCCGATATGGGGACTATGTTCTCAAGAATGGGAGAATATAAGAAGGCCGCCAAGTGCTATTTAGAAAGTCTTGAATGCTCTTTGAAAGAAGGTTTCAAAACGGGGATCCATGCCGGTTCCCTGCTGCTCGGCATTGCCTTGATGGATGATGGGGATCTCGAAAGATCGCATAAATATCTCGAGGATGCGCAAACAATGCACTCCGGGAGGGAAATGGACAATTGGGGAGCATTATGCATTATCTACAATGCGCTTCTGAAATTATTAAGAGGAAAGAGCGAGAAAGACTATTACCTTGCCCTGAAGGAGTATTCGGGTTCCCGGGAATACGGCAGATTTTTAAGCTCCGATACGGATAAAATAGAATTCCTTTTGGCTTCCGCCCGTTTTGAGAGAGAGTATTTCACGAAGTCTCCCGGAAAAAAAGAACACTTCAAAAACGCAAAAAAATATTATATGGCGGCGGCGAAGATTTTTTCCGGTAAAGAGTATCAGGATTATAAAGCGGATGCTCTGAGCGGTCTGGCCGCTCTTCTGACCTTTGCTGCTGCCGGGAACGAGGGAAAGAAAGATGCGCGAATGAAGGAACAGGCGGCACGGGCGATGAGCGCGGCCAGAAAGATATATTTAAAATACGGACTTAAGAAGAAAGCGGCGGAAAACAATGAAAACTGAATAATGAACAATTGACAATGGACAATGGACGATTGATAATTAGACGAAGGGAAGTTAAAAATAAGAAATGAAAAATATAAATATTGAATTCCTTTATTATAAAGCTCTTATGGAAAGGGGCGATGTTTACAGGTTCATTGGCAATTCCGTTTCGGCAAGAAACGATTATGAAATGAGCCTGAAAATAGCCGAAGCAATGCCGGATCCGCTGTTTACTGTTAACATCCTTGAGAAATTGAACTTGGCGCTGCATCAGATAAACGATTTTAAAGGCTGTTTGAATGTTCTGGAAAGAGCTCTGACCATTTTACAGAGAATGAACAATAAAAAGGAGCTCGCAAGTATACTGGGGAATATCGGGAATGTCCTGGAAGATATGGGGCGGTACAATGAAGCCAGAGACAAATTCAAAGAGGCTGAATCTTTGCTTGAGGGGATCGATGCTCCGGAATTATTTTGTGAGTTGTTCTCACATCTTGGTCTTCTGTCCGAAAAAGAAGGTAAATTCGAAGAAGCTCTTAAATACCATCAGGACTCCCTGCGGATCAGGGTCCGTATAGGGAATATCGTAAGTATAGCTCACGAATTTGCCAATATTGGGAATGTTTATTTAAATACAGGAAAATATGATGAAGCACTGAAACAATATAAAAGGGCACTGGATATATTCATTAAAACCGGAATGCAATATGGTCAAGGCCGCGTTACGAACAATATCGCCGGCATATATATAATGTTAAAAACATATGATGAAGCAGCTAAATGTTACAAGCGTGCGTCGAGAATATACCTGCATATGGGGGATATGCTCGGGTATGCCACTACATTAAGCGGCATAGGGTATGCAAGATTGTTCAAGGGGAAGATCAATGAGGCTCTGAGATATTTTAAAATGCAACTTAAGATCGCCCGGGAAGCGGGTCATGCGCCGACTTTGCTCATTGCACTTCTGAATGCAGCAAGAGCTCATTGCGAGGCATTAGACAGGAAAAACTGTGAAAAAAACCTTCAAGAGGTTGAAAATAATGTGGAGAAACTTGGTTCAAAAGCAGCTATGGATAATATGCGTGATAAAGTAACCGGAATGAGAAAAAGGCTGGAGGAGTACGAAAAAAAAGCGAATATTAAAAAGAATTGAGAAATGAGAGCCGGGTGAGACGTAATGAACAATGAATAATGAAGAATGAAAAATGAAAACGAATATGAAAAATAAAGGAATAGGGAATAGCCCGGATAGAGACAATATTGAATTATTAGGAAAAAAAACGTATATTTAAGAAAGTCGCTGAGGACGAGAATGAAAAAGTTCGCAGTTGGGATTTTAATACTGTTTATATATGCCGGCGCATATACCGCTGATTTTATCGTTACTAATACTAATGATTCCGGCGCCGGTTCTCTTCGACAGGCCATCGCAGATGCTGAGGGGAATACCGGACCGGATATGATAACGTTTTCCTGTACCGGGACGATATGCATCACTTCCCAATACAATGTCGGCCTTTCTTCCGGAGGTATAAGCATCTTAGGGGATACAGCCCACGGGATCATTATTGACGGAACAAATAACAATACGGCCGGCGCGCTCAATTGCTTCAGATTGTATAATAATATCACGCTCTCCGGCCTCGTTATTGTTGGTTCGCATTCAAACGGGATCTTCGTATACGGAAATAACAATAAAGTGGAGAACTGCTATATCGGAGTAGATTCTGACGGCGTTACCGCGCATGGGAATACGGAAGAAGGTATTTATATCTATGCCGACAGCGCTAATAATATCATAGGCGGCTCCCCGGAGAAAGGCAATGTGATCTCAGGGAACGGCCAAAGCGGCGTGAAACTATGGGGTGTCAGCAATAGCAACAATGAAGTAAGCGGAAATCTCATAGGGACCGATCATACGGGGAGTACCGCTGTTCCCAATGCCATATACGGCGTAAATGTGCAAAACTTCGGAACGGGTAATGTGCTCGGAGGTGATATAGATCTGAAGCCTAATGTTATCTCGGGGAACGATTCTTACGGCATATTCTTAAAGAGTCTGATAAATTATCCGGAAAGCATATCCGTTATCGGCAATCTAATCGGAACTGACATCACAGGGACTTCGGCTATCCCGAATGGCGGATGCGGAATTTACTTGAAGCAGGTCACCAATTTCACGGTAGGCAGTACAGTTGAAAGTGAAAGGAACGTGATCTCCGGAAATCCTGACGGTGTGATAATTTATAATTGCAGTAATGTGAGCATTACAGGCAATTATATCGGAATAAATATCGACGGAACGGCTATTTTAGGCAATACATCAAACGGTATCCGTATCGAACAGTGCACTTCCGGGAACACCATAGGCGGCAGTATGGACGGCGCAGGGAATGTGATCGGCGGGAACACAAACGGCATCTATCTTACATCCACGTGCACGGAGAATTATATTGCCGGGAATTACATAGGGACTGATAGAGCAGCTACTGCGGACCTCGGCAATACAGGATACGGCATATATCTTTACGCTTCTCATTATAATATTATCGGCGGCCCCGGCGTATTTGAAAAGAACCTTCTATCCCGTAACAACATGAGCGCGATCGAGCTGGAATTCGCAGATTATAACACTATGTCCGGAAATGAGATATTGTACAATGAGCTTTCAGGCATCCATCTCTATTATGCCGATTATAATATTGTGGGCACATCCGGCGCGGGCAACTGTATATCAGGCAACAGCACCGACGGGATCCATGTAGACCGCAGCTATGGGACTATTGTGAAGGGGAACCTGATAGGTACCGGGACTGACGGCATATCGAAATACGGCAATGGACAGTATGGCATCAATGACGACTGGAGCTCATTGCAAACCCAGATCGGCGGCTCCGCTCCAGGTGAAGGGAATGTGATCTCGGGGAACGGTTCGGACGGCATCTACAATTACGGAGTGTCTTTCATTTACGGGAATTTCATCGGAACTGATGAATCGGGTCTTCTTGATCTCGGTAACGGAGGATACGGCATTCAAGTGAGATGTTCTGCCGTCATAGGAGGCCGATCGGCGGGTGAAGGCAATATCATCGCATACAATGCTCTGACCGGCGCAGGTTCCCATTATACGAATGATGCGATGGTCGTAGGGAACAGTTTTTACGGCAATGGAGGCCTCGGGATCGATTTCGGCGATCTCGGACCCGAAGAGAACGATTACGGGGATAACAATTCTCCGACGAATTATCCCGAATTCACGATAACGCGGACCGGATTAAATACATTTTCCATAGAGATATTCAACTGGCGCGACGTTGATGTGGATATGTATTTTGTGTCATCAGCCACTCTCGGGATCCTCGATGCAGCAGATCCCTCCGGTTACGGTGAGGCATATGAGCTTTTTTACTCCACTACTCTTGCGGCAGGATATGTTACGATAGATGATTTCAATTTCCCGAACGATGCGGTTATCTGCATGACGGCAACAAGCGCATCTGCGGAGAACACGTCGGAGTTCAGTTATAACCGGCCGATGCCGGGCCAAATTATCAGTGTGGCCGCTGAGGCAGAGGATCTGCCTTATTATACCAAAGTGGGAACAGGAAACTTACATTTCATGACACTTACGCTTACTCCTTCAATGCCCTATGATGAACTTACCGGAATGGAATTTACGCTTGGCGGTACAGCACAGGAAGGAGATCTTGAAAGAATAGTTGTTTACATAGATGACGGGAACGGGATCTTAGCTCCGGAGACGGATACGGTTGCCGGTACCGCAACATTCACTGCGGATATAGCAAAAATACTTTTCCAGGATATAATATTCGGGGAATCTCCTATTCTCATGTTCGTTGTTGCAGACATTGCCGCCGATGCTCAATTGGATGACGAGATCGCGGTTTCACTGACCTCTTCATCTTCGTTTGAATTTAAGGATCCGACGACCTCGGCAACGGGCTCCTTTCCGGCGACATCGGACCGGACCGTGCTGATGGATTACGAGAACACGCTTGACGGGCTTTCAGTATATCCGAACCCGGCGGTCCTTGGCACCGGCGCGAACGCTATCAGGTTCAACGGCCTCACCCGTTCGGCGGTGATAGAGATATTCGATATTTCAGGCAAAAAGGTCTTCGGAACAGAAACCTTCAATGACTTGTACTATGATTGGAATATCACTGATAATAACGGTGAAAGGATCTCTTCCGGAATCTATGTATACTGCGTGAAAAGCGGAGAAACCCGGAATGTGACGGGTAAGATCTCGGTTATTAAATAAAACCGTCGGTATGAGGAAAAGGATTGATCTATATGAAAAGGAAGGTAAGAAGGGGAGATAATCTCCCCCGCACTTATTCTTTTGAAGTTGTAATATTACTCTTTATCTTATATAATACAGCATGCATGACATGTTCATGATCAAGGAGATAATATGCTGAAACTCATCGTCAAATTCCTAAAAGTGATCAATTCAAACGCGGCCATCGGCACTGTGGCGTACAGTATGGCCCTTGGCGCATTAATGGCACAGTATCCCTCTGCCAATATTCAGTGGATCGGTCT
The DNA here is from genome assembly GCA_937863565.1 of uncultured bacterium. Lineage (GTDB taxonomy): Bacteria > AUK180 > AUK180 > AUK180 > AUK180 > CALMGJ01. Next base: position 151,114 of record CALMGJ010000012.1, read on the forward strand.
TCTTGTGCTTGTTCTTTTTATATTTAAAATGAATTTCCAGGCATTCCTTCTTTCATTCATAGTCTTCGGATTAATTCCGGCTTTTCTCCATCCCGCGGCGAATGCGATAGGGAATGTATTGCTTGCAAATCCTGCATATAAGGATATGTGGACAGAATTATACAATTCCCCCTTCGGGTATCTTACGGGATTTTATAATACCGTGATATTGGGAATGACCGCGCTTTTCATACCTGCATTCCTCATACTGTTCATTTTATTCCTTCTTTTCGTGAAGGTATACCGCGAGAAATTAAGGGATAAAGTCGCTCAAAGCAAACCCTATAAAGTGTTTGTTAAGATACCGCTCATTTCGAAGATGTTGGCGCTCGCTTCAAAACTTCATATGGATTAGGAGCAGATATGAAAGAGAAGAATAAAAGGAAAGCGGATCTCGGTTGGCTGAAAATAGTGTTTCTAATAGTCATTGTGACGTCAGGCATATTCGCATACGGGAAGGTTGCCGGACTTATACGCAGCGGCATAAAGGCCGCTTTGGAATCATCCTTCAATGCTCCGGCCGAAGTATCGGCAGTGAAGTGGACCCCGATGAGCATAAGCATCGGAAGAATAGCCGTGGTCGGCGAGAATGCCGAAAAATACCTTTTCGTATTAAAAAAATTAAGGGCGGAGATCTCATTCAATCATCTGATCAGAAAATCGCTTACTGTGAAGGATATCAACCTCGATCTTGATATGACGGAAAAAGTCCCGGAGGCTTCAAAACAGGCATACAGGGAAATACTGGCCAAGATGCAAGCGGAAAAAGAAGAGATAGAAAGGAAGAAAGAGGGCGAAAAACAGATCTCTGAGCAGAAGCAGGCGGACGTGAAGGAGGAGATCAAAAGGCTGTTCAGCGAATACATAAGTAAAAAACAGGCCGAGATAGATGATTTCCGCAAAAGTTCGGAAGGGATTGCGGCAAGATCCGTTGAAATAAAGAATGAGTCCGAAACTCTTATCCCCAAAATGGATAAAGCTAAAGAAGACCTCATTACCCTTGAACAGAACATAGAAAAGGCATATAAGGAAAAAGACGCTAAAAAGATCACGGAGAAATTAAAAGAGATCGATGCCCAAAAGAAGACGCTCGATGCGCTAAAAAAAGAATCGGAAACGATTGTAAAGAAGATCTCTGAAGTCAAGAAAGAGATCGTCTCGACAAAGGAAGGGATAAGCGCCTATGTGAAGAATATCAAGGACAATTATAAAGAGATCATACTTGCCGATATCGGTTTTCTGAAAGACCAGATCCCATCGCTTGCAAATATCTATGCGGGCAAAGATCTTCTATATCAGTACGGGAAACTAAAAAGCCTATATGAAAAAGTGATGATTATAAAGGCAAAACTCGGAAAAGACGAAGAGGATGAAAAAGAGGTTAAAAAGAAAAAGAAAAAAGCGGGTCGGGATCTCGTGTTCCCCTTAAGGTCGCCAATGCCGAAATTCTGGTTGATGAAAGGCCGTGCTGAAATAAGAACGGAAGAACTCGTCTTTAGAGGAGATCTTAAAAATATCACATCTTCCAATAAAGAGATCAATGCGCTCACTGAAATACTTCTTCACGGACAAAAGAATACTTATGAAGTGGATGTGAACACATATTTTAACGATGAGAATTTCTACGGTGATATCAGCGCGAAGAACTTCACGATCAACGGAATGGACTTAAGTGTTGTGATACTTGGAAAGGCCTCAGTGAATTATAAATTGGAATATAAGATAGCGCCTGAGGGGGCCATTGATCTTAAAGCGGATATTTTCTCTGCTGAATATGAAGGGACCGGTCCGCTCTTTCAGTTGATAAGCAATATAAAGGAATTCTATCTCAATGCGTCCGGCGAGGAAAAAGAAGGCAAATGGATCATAAACGCTAAAAGCGATCTGGATGCGAAGGTGAGAGAGAACCTTGCTAAAGAACTTGCCGAAAAGAAGAAAGAGGCCGTATCCTATGCGGAGAAGATGTTCGATGAATGGTATGAAAAGAATATCCCTGCCCAATACGATATTTTGGGGAAGAACTCCGATATGATATCGGGCCTTGCTGATCCCGCGGAGCGTAAAAAAGCATTGGATAAACTATACTCGGACCTGAAAACAAAGGCGAACGGATATTTGGATGAATTGAAGAAAGGCGCGATAAATGAGGGGATAAAGAAATTGTTCTGAGCGGCAGCAATGAAAATGAAAAATGAATAGTGAAAAGTGAGAAGAGAGGATAGAGGTTGGAAGCTGGAGGTTAGAGTATAGGGCGCGGCGCAGTGAAGAGAGTTGAAAGTTGAAAGTTGAGAGTCGGTCGAAACGAAGTGAAGAGAGAATACGGTAGATGGCATATTAGATCATTACACAGTTAAAGGGTTAACGGGTTCAAATAAGGAATAATAATTTTAATAACTCGTTAACTCGCAGGCAAGCTTCTTGCCAACTCGTTAACCGTGTAATAGATAATACTTTCATGTGCAACTCTTTAACTGAATGATAAAGCGAAGCGCATTGAACATTGAATAGTTAAAAGTGAATAGTGAGAATAAGACAATGCTGAGGATGAAAAAAAGGAAAGAAAGGCCTGATCTGCTCCCATTGAGTGCAGAGGGGAAATCTTATATCCTTTTCAATCTTGCCCACACCTATCTGGCAGTATCCGATTATGATAAAGCGGAAGAAGTGTTTTGGTCGGCGGTAAGGAACGCAGAAAAAAACAACGGGCAAAAAACAAAAGAGTATGCAGCTTCTTCATTATTTTATATAGGGCATATCTATTCTATAAAAAGGGATATCGAAACTGCAAGGAAGTGCATGAAAAGATCGACGCACCTGGCCGATTCGATAGGATATTCCGAGATATATGTAAAAAATATCATTGCGGATGCGATGATCGATCTTGACCTGGGTGAATACGCGTTATCTCTGGGTAAGATCGAGGCTCTAATGAAAAGGAAAGATGTAAGACACGATGAACAGAATATTCTAAAGGTTTTTAATGCCAAGGCAACTGTGCTTTTATGGAAGGGCGAACCAAAGAGGGCCCTCCCGATATTTCTCAGGGCCTTGAAGATGTCGGAGAGCAGCGGAGACCGGTATTTCCGTTCCGCGCTTTACGATAATATCGGACAGACTTACAGTGATCTGGGTCAATATAAAAAAGCTCTCGAATACTATTTTCTTGCAGTGAGAACAGATGAAAGCTCGGGCAATCAGAGCGGTCTCATATCTGAATACACGAATATCGGAGTGGTCTATAAATTCCTGAACGACCCGAAAACCGCCCTCATTTATCTTAAAAAGGCCATGAATATCGTAAGAAGAACCGGCCACCTTAAAACGGAGCATATACTATACTGCAATATCGGAAGCATTCTTTACGATCTTGGCAAAATAGAGGAGGCCCGCGGGATCATCGAGAAAGCGCTTGCCCTTGCCCGTAAAGTAGGGGATAAAAATACGGAAGGCATCAATCTCGGGAATCTTGCCGGCGTTCTGGCTAAATGCGGTGACATGAAAGGCGCCCTTGATTGCCATTTGAAGGCAATGAAACTTCATAAAAAAATTGATTTTAAGCAGGGGCTTGCCTATGACCTTATCAATGTTGCCGAGATCTTGAAGAGCAATGGCGATTTAAAAGGGTCCCTGGAATACTACAGGGAGGCCCGTTCGCTTATTGAAAAATATGGCGTGGTTGCTCCTGACTATGATGTGAACAGGTTAACGGAGATCATGAAGGAAATATCCAAAATGACGTAAAACGGAACCAGATGAAGCTCTGGACGCTGCATCCCAAGTATCTCGATGCCAAGGGGCTTCTGGCAGTTTGGCGCGAGGGGTTACTTGCGAAAAAGGCGCTGCTGGGCAGAACGAAAGGATACATGCATCATCCGGAATTATTACGCTTCAAAAAAAGCGGCTCCCCTATCAAGGCGATCAATGCATTCCTTTATCGTATTTATCTCGAATCTTTGGAAAGAGGCTATAATTTCGATGCAAGCAAGATCAAAACAGAGAGAAATCCGGGGATGATCGCCGTTGCGCCGGAACAAGTATTATCCTAAGCAGAACATCTTCTTGGGAAATTGAAGGAGAGGGATAAAAGGAAGTACACAGAACTGAAAAGAACCAGGAAAATAAAGATCAATGAAATATTCAGATTATCAGGATAGTAAAAGAAGGAATATATATCTCAGTTGCCGAGCGCTTCGAGCTTGGAGCGGTAGATCTCCTTATCAATAAAATCGACTTTCCCGGCGATATCGAGTATCGCCTTAAGGACCTTCCTTTGAAGCGGTTTATTATCCATTTGTTCGAGAAGCTCTAAGGCACCGTTGTAATTCTCATAAGCTTTTCCCCAATTGCATAAAAGATCGTATGACTCAGCGATATTGAGCATTGTTTTTAAAACGGAAGCTTTATGACCTATTCCCATGTAAAGCGACAGAGCTCGCTTGAAGTACTTCAGCGCGATATCTTCACGTTTGAAACGGCTGTGGAAAACGGCTATATTGTTAAGCGTTGTAGCCTCCCCGTAAATGTCGCCGATCTCCCTTTGAATTGTAAGCGCTCTGCGAAAATACAAAAGTCCTTTTTTGCTCTCGCCGGTTTCAAGAAAGACTCTGGCAGTATTAATATAACTGTAAGAAGCCTCCTTTCTCAATCCGGTCTTAAGATAAAGATGCAAAGACCGCTCAAAGAGAGGAAGACTTTGAATAAACTCGCCTTTTCTTGCGTGGATCATCCCTATATTATTCAAGGTCTGCGCAATGCCGTGAAGCTCATTGATCCTCTCTCTTATCTCGAGAGACTTTTGGTAGAATTCACTCGCCTTAACGTGATCATTCTTATAAGCATGGACGTATCCGATATTATTGTAAACGGTAGCAAGAAAAGAAGTGTAGGAAGAAAGATCCCCATTTTTTACAGCCTGCTCATAGGCGGGTTCCAAGTAGTGCACGCATTTCATCAGGTATTCCAATTCAAGGTCGAGCTTTCCCATGATCCCGTGATAAAAGCCGATAAGATGATATGCTTTCGTTGCTTCCTTGTAGAGTTTCAGTTTTTCATATATTGCGCAAGCTTCAACTACGGCATCTTTCATCTCCTTGTATCTTCCCGAGGCCTCATAAATGGTCCCTGCGTGCACGAGAATATTGGCAAGATTGTTCATATCCGGTAATTTACGGCTGCGTACAAGCGCTTCCGAAATGTCGGCGATAGCTTCCGCGAACTGCCCGATATGGAGATGAACGAATGCCCGGTCAGAGTAGACGACGATAATGCCATATTCCGGCGGAAGGTCTGTGGCGCTTTCCTGCAAGTTGTTTCCCATATAATTGAATAATACGGTAAAACCGGATCGCAGTCAAGCGAAAAATGTTTTCTAAAAAACGCCGTCTGTGATATACTCTTAAAACGAATAAAATATAAGGGAGAAGAATATGGAAATGGAAAGAAGGGAATTTAAAGAGTTGAAAACCAAGAATGTTAAGTTCATCCGGCCTTTGATGACCGACATACTCGGCAATATGCTAGATTTCACTATCCCGATCGACGAAGGACCGTCAATGGTCAAGAACGGCAAAGGATTTGACGGATCATCGATCGAAGGTTTTGCCAGAACGGAGGAAAGCGACCTCAGATTCGACCCCGACATGGAAACCGTGACCGTTCTTCCTTGGGAATATAAAACAGAGGATTATACATGGCGCGAAGCGATCCTGTTCGGTAGGATCCTTGATTCGAACTGCGTTGAATATGCAGGCGATACGAGGGGGTTTTTGAAGAATATTCTGGATAAATATGCCGATATAGGGGCAATGAAATGCGGTGCCGAACTTGAATTTTTCGTATTCGAGAACAATAGAACACCATCCCATACGGATGACGGAGGATATTTCCGTTCCGGTGCATTCGGTGAGATCAGAAAAGAATCTCAGCTGATGCTGAACGAGATGGGGATAAAAACTGAATTCGACCACCATGAAGTATCGCCGAGCCAGCATGAAGTGGATCTTGTTTATGATGACGCAATGAAGATGGCGGACAAGATAATCTTGAGTAAATATGTGATCAAGAAGATCGCCAGGAAATTCGGAGCCCATGCTTCTTTCATGCCGAAACCCATATCCAATATCAACGGGAACGGAATGCATGTGCATATATCGCTCTGGAAGAACGGCCGGAACCTTTTCTTCGATGAAACAAAGAAGGGGCTCAGCGATATGGCGAGATCTTATATAGCCGGACTTATCAAGTACGGAAAGGAGATACAGGTAACACTGAACCAGTGGATAAACTCATATAAAAGACTTACTCCGGGCTATGAGGCCCCTACCTATCTGGTTTGGGGAACGAAGAACCGCTCCGCGTATATCAGGATCCCTGAATACCTTAAAGGGAATGAAAGCGCTACGAGAATCGAGGTCAGAAGCCCCGACCCGGCCTGCAATCCGTATCTTGCTCTTGCCATGGTCCATGCGGCGGGCATGAAGGGCATTGAAGAAAAACTTGAACCTGCAGCTGCGATCGAACGCGATGTTTTCCATATGAGCGCTGATGAGCGTAAAGCGATAGGGATTCAGGAACTCTCCGCATCGATATTCGAAGCGCTGGAGTTGTTCGAGCGAAGCGAATTCGTAAGATCCGTTCTGCCTGAGCATATATACAAGAAACTGCTCGAGAACAAGAAAATAGAGTGCGCGAATTTCAATAGATATGTGACCGACTACGAGATAAAGAACTATTACAGTACGCTGTGAAGAAGTGAATAATGAACAATGAAGAATGAGGAATGCGAAGAAGAGGCTTGGAGCGAAAAGAAGTGAACAGCGAAAAGTGGAATAGGGGGCGGTCTAACTTCAGCAGGCCGGGAAAAGCTGTAGTAAATTAATGTAATAAGGATGATTTTCCGGAGAAAGATAGGAATATTCGAAAGAACCAAAAGATAAGAAATGTCCTGAAAAGTGGAATATTTTTCAAAAAAACGGCCCTATTTCTTAAAAAATCATTGATATATTTTCAATTTATGCTACAATGTTTACTTACGGGCCTGTAGCTCAATTGGTAGAGCTCCCGGCTCATAACCGGGTGGTAGTAGGTTCGAATCCTACCGGGCCCATTAAAAAAAAGAAGGTACCCGTATGAACGGAAAAAAAGTTTATTTAATCATAAAAGGGGAAGTGGATGGTCGCGAACAAAATTGCGGATATTCTCTCTGTACTCTACCAAGTTAAAGAGATCAACGATAAGATCTCTTCGCATTTAGCAAAGAAGGATGCTCTTTTAGTCAATGTTAATAAATACGAGGAAGAACTGAAGAAGTTAGAAGAAGAGTATGCCGATAAAGAAGAAGAAAAGAAAAAGAAGCACAAGAAACAAAAGGACCTCGAAGCCCAAGTGGCTAAATACGAAACGGACATCCTTAACCTTGAAGGCTCGCGCACCAGCATTAAAACTAATGATGAATATTTCAAACTGATCGAAAAGATCGATCACCTTAAAAACCAGAAAGACGAAACGGAACTCCAGATCCTCACTATCATGGAGGAGTTCGAGGAATATCAGAGGATATTCAAGGAACTTGAAACAAAAAAGAACTCCAGCGTCAAGAAGATCAATGAAGAACTTTCCAAGATAAAAAACGAGATAGAGACTTGCGACAGCGAACTTGGCGGATTATACAAGGACAAAGAGGACAATATTGCCGAGCTTTCCGATAAGGTCAAACAGACCTACCTTAAACTCGAACAGAGATATCCGAACGACCCGATCACTTTTTTACACGACAATACTTGTACCGGATGCAATATGAGCGTTCCTCCCCAGGTGCAGGTGAATATTAAAATGGCGGAGAAACTCGAGAACTGCCAGAATTGCGGAAGATACCTCCTTGTAAAAAAGGAATAGAACTAAGCCCCGCACCGAAAGGTTCAGCGGAGGAGGTTATATATGAGAAAGAACGTGGGAAAAACTGACATCGTAATACGGGTGATCCTGAGTGCGGCATTCATAGCGCTGGCCCTTTACCTGAACATCTGGCTGATACTGATCGTTCCGGCCATCCTTCTTGCGACGGCCATCTTTAGATTCTGCCCGCTGTACGCGATCTTCGGAATTAAAACATCCCGGCCTTGCTGCGGAAAAAGCGGCACTGAAGAACACAAAGAAGAAGGCGGCTGCGGCTGCGGCTGCCATGGGAAGAATGGCTAAATACCTGATGGTCATCACGACCTCATCGGAGAAGACCGATCTCCAGCGTTTATCGAGAGATCTTCTCGATAAAAGATACGCGGCATGCGTGCAGATATTCGGCAATATAGAAAGCAGCTATATTTTTAAAGACAAAGTTGAATTCTCGAAGGAATGGATCTGCTTCATAAAAACGAAAAGGGCAATGTATAAAAAAGTCGAAGCAGTGATAAAAGCCAATCATTCCTATGAAATACCGGAAATAATCGCCATTCCCATTGAAACGGGTTTCCCACCCTATTTCGATTGGATCGATTCCGTCATCTGATCAGCGGCTGCGCTCGACACCGATCTTGGGGCATAGGCCATCGACAGGACATTTCGAACATTCAGGAGAAACGGGTTTGCAGAGAGCCTGCCCCATCTTCACGAGCATTTCATTATATTCCTTCCAGTATTTCTTCGGGAGAAATTCCTTGAGAGCCATCTCGGTCTCATCCGGAGTTTTCGTCATCACAAAACCGAGCCGGTTGGAGATCCTGTGAACATGTGTATCGACACAGATGCCGTATTCGTCGAAGGCCTCGATGAGAACAAGATTGGCCGTCTTGCGTCCCACGCCGGGAAGTGCGAGGAGAGCATCCATGTCGTTCGGGACTTTTCCGCCGTGCTTTTCAATGAGGATGCGCGAAACCTCTTTGATACCTGCGGCCTTCCTTCGGAAGAATCCGACCGGGAATATGATACGCTCCAGCTCTTTTTGGGGTACGGCAATGACCTCTTCAGGAGTGGATGCTCTGGAGAAAAGCCGGATGGACGCCTCAAGGGTGACCTTGTCTTTTGTGCGAAGGGATAGAAGAGTGGATATAAGGATCTTGAACGGATCATTGTCCCGGTGCGCAATAAGCGTTACAACAGGCGTTAGCAATTTAAGGGATTCCTTTCTCAGAATAGCTATGATCCGGTCCGTTCTATTCATAAGAGATTATACTGTAAATTATATTATTTCACGTAACTTTTTGCTTTTTGCATCGTTTTATTGTTAAAGAGGTAAAAATATGCGGACCATACGTATCCTACTGATACTTCTCGCTGCGATCGGTTCGGCCCCGGCCTTTCCTGAAAAAGACCTGAACGCTCTTTATGAACATGCACTGAAAAAGAGCGATTCTGTTAAAACTGCGCGTTTGAATTATGAGCGTTGCCGCCTTTTAGCTCGCCGCGCCGTCTCGGATCTCCTTCCCTCGCTCAGCCTGGGCAGCGGCCTTTCTCAAAGCTGGTCATCCGAAAGTGATTATGCGCCTTCATCCGAGAACGGTTCATTCTCGGCCGATATCTCCTTTAATCTCAAGCTTCTGGACGGTTTCAGCAATATCTATGCTTTGAAGAATGCACGGCTCGAGCTCGAGAGCGCCGAAATAGCGCTCAGGGAGAGTATGCAATCCATCTTCACCGCTACGGCGGAATGTTATCTTGACATTCTTTACAATGCGGAGACAATCAAATATTTCGAAGAGCAAAAGGCTGTGCTCGAGACCCGGAAGAAAGAAGCTGAAAAGCTCATTGAACTGGGCCTTGGGATCGCAAGCGACATGCTTACCGTGGACATCGACCTTCTCGGCAATGACAGAGAACTCATGGCCGCCGGGAATGCTTACTCGAAAAGCGTTCTTCTTATGACGAAGCTCACCGGTCTGAACGAGGATTCATTAAAAGGCCTTAGGGACGAAGTCACCCTTGAAGAGATCGGAAAGATCGCAGGCCTGCCGCAAGAGCTAGATTATGATACGCTCTGGAATAATGCCCTTGAAAAAAGACCCGATATCGCAAAGAAGAACATTGATCTTACGATGTCCCGGAACAGTGTAAAAACATCTTCTGCCATTTTCTTCCCGACTATTTCCGCCGGCGGCGGATATTCGGTCTCCGGCGAGAATTTCACGGCAGACAGAAGAGGATTCTCTGCCAGGGTCTCTCTGGATATCCCCATCATTTCGAATGCATGGAAGAACATTTTGAACATTATGATCAATAAAAACGGACTGGAATCCAAACGTGTGGAATTGAACGCTCTTCTTGACGATGCCGCATACGAGATACGGGCATGCCTTATGAACTATGAAGAATCGCTCAAGGGTTTGGAGATCTCAACGGCCACCTTGGAAAAATCAAGAATAACCCTCTCCATATCCAAAGAGAAATATTCACTGGGAGGGATCAAGCTTCTCGACCTTCAGCAAGTCGAACTGAACTATAAGAACTCGATGAACACTCTTCTTAAAGATAAATACCAGCTGATGAAGAATATATTGCTGCTCTCGGCCGCAGCCGGATATTTGATGGATATCGGAGGGATCGATGAAAAATAAAAAGGTTTTAATTGCGTCGCTTTTAATAATTGTGATCATTGCTATCGCTCTGATAAGCGGCTGCGGGAAGAAGAGCAAAACACCGCCTTATGAAACTGTGGCGGCAACAAGAGGCGATATCAGGAACAGCATCAGTTCCTCGGGACGTGTTGAAGCAAAAGCTCTGGTCAGCATTAAATCCGAGATCGGCGGAACGATCCAGACCATCACGGTAGATGAGGGAGATACGGTTAAAAAAGGCCAGATAATCGCGACGCTCCAGTCCACCGACGCGGAACTCGGATACCGCGAGGCGAGAGTGAACTATGAATTGAAGAAGAACGATTACGAAAGGCAGAAAAATCTCTATGACAAGAATTTTATTTCCAAAAGCGAGATGGAGCAGGCATCCCTTGCAATGGAAATGGCGGAGATCTCCTATTTGAAAGCGAAGGAGAGTCTTGAAGATACGAAGATCTATGCGCCTATGAGCGGGATCGTTGTTCAAAAACTGCTCGAAGCCGGGGATGTTATTGCGGGCGGAAAGAACGCGATCACTTCAGGCAACGATATAATGACGATAGCGGACCTTTCCAAAAAATACGTGCGCGTCAATCTCGACGAGATCGATATCACAAATGTCAAGACCGATATGGATGTGAATATACTTGTTGATGCATTCCCCGAAGATGTTTTCAGAGGTAAGGTCGTCCGTGTGTGCCCTATGGCATCTTTAAGCAATGAACTTGCATATTTTGACATTCTTGCTGAAGTATTCGATATGAAAGACAAGCTCAAGATCAACATGTCTGCGGATATCGAATTCATTATTGGAGAGAAAAAAGATATTGTTATGGTCCCGACTGAAGCTCTCAAGGGAAGGAACGGACATTTCATGGTGCTTGTCCTCGAACCCGGAAGAACAAAACCGACCCCGCGTGAAGTGAAAACAGGGATTGAAGCCAATGGAATGGTCGAGGTGATATCCGGCGTGAATGAAGGCGATAATGTGGTCACCAAGATAAATATCACCTTGAAGAAAACGGCTTCGAAATCGATAATGCCCCGTCCCGGAAGAAGAAGATGAACGACAGGATCATAGCGCGCCTGTCCGGCGTTACAAAGATCTACAAGATGGGAGAGTATGAGCTCCGCGCCCTTGACGGAGTAGATCTGGAGGTCCGGGAAGGCGAATTCATCGCCGTGATGGGACATTCAGGCAGCGGTAAATCCACATTGCTCAATGTGCTTGGAATGCTGGATTCCCCGACCGGAGGAAGTTATACTTTTGACGGAGCTAATATTGAGAAATACGATGATGATCAAAAGGCCGATCTCAGGCTGAAGACCCTCGGGTTCATTTTTCAGAATTTTAATCTTCTGCCGAGGATCTCGGCTCTTGAGAATGTGGAACTACCTTTAATATACAGCGGGGTCTCTCCGAAGGAACGTATGAAGAGAGCTCTTGAAGCGCTTAAGGCTGTGGGAATGGAGTCGCGTTCAAACCACAAACCCAATGAACTCTCCGGGGGGCAGTGCCAGAGAGTGGCAATTGCGCGAGCACTGATCAATGAACCCAAGATCGTTTTTGCCGATGAGCCGACGGGTAATCTTGATACGGCTTCGAGTAAGGATATCATGAGCATTCTGAGCGGGATGAATAAATCCGGGAAAACAATAATAATGGTCACTCACGAGTCCGATATCGCGACTTATGCCGGAAGAAGGATATTCCTAAAGGACGGCAAGATCATCGGCGGAGGCGGAAATGAAACTTAAAGAGCATCTCAAGATATCATTCAGGTCTTTAAGATCGAATCCCATGCGTTCCGTGCTGACGATGCTCGGCATCATAATCGGCGTTTCTTCCGTGATAGTCATGATCGCTTTAGGGAATGGCGCGAAGAAGCAGACGCAAGCGCAGATCCAGACGATGGGGACAAATCTTATCACGGTCTTTGTCGGCGGATGGCATCATGCCGCTCCCGGCGCCAGTGCGCAAGAACCTCTTTCAGAGGATGATTATGAATCCCTTAAAAAAGAGATGAAATATGCGGCTGAAATATCTCCGGAGATGTCTTCTAATCTTCAGGTCAAATACTCGAATGTGACTTTGAGTGCAAGTATCAGAGGAGTGCTCCCGAGTTATGAAGCGGTGAAGAACCTAAAAGTGGCAAAGGGCAGGTTTATAACCGATTCAGACAATAAAAGTTCCAAAAAAGTATGTGTTCTGGGAGGCACGGTCGCGAGCGAACTTTTTAAGTCGATCGAACCCGTAGGCAACAAGATACGCATCAAGAATCACAGATTCGAAGTCATAGGGGTTCTGGAGACAAAAGGCGAGGGCGGTTTCGGCGGTGATGACGATACCGTGGTGATACCGTTCAATACCGCAAAATTAAGACTGATCCAGAGGGCAAATCTTTCGAGGATCTCGATTATGGCTGATAAGGAAGAAAATACAGATGCAGCTATCGCGGAAGCCGAAACGATACTCCGGAAAAGAAGGAATATTACGGACCCCTCGAACGATAATTTCATGATTCGCAGCCAGAAAGAACTCCTTGATACGATGACGGGCGTTATGAACGTAATGACAACCCTTCTTGCGGGAATAGCCCTTGTCTCACTGATCGTCGGAGGTATAGGCATCATGAATATCATGCTCGTTACCGTTACGGAGAGGACCAGAGAGATCGGCATAAGAAAAGCCATAGGCGCCAAAAGCAGGGATATCCTGCTTCAGTTCATGATCGAATCGATGACATTGAGCCTTTTGGGCGGCTTGACCGGCATAGCGCTCGGACTCGGCATTTCATATATGGTTCCCGTCAGCACCGGTTATGCTACAGCGGTGACGGTAAATTCGATAGTGCTCGCCTTCACATTCTCCGCATCCATAGGGCTCTTTTTCGGGATCTATCCGTCGAGGAAGGCCTCGAAGCTCAATCCGATAGACGCGCTGAGATACGAATAAAAAAATAAAAATACAGATTAAACGGTTGAATTATTACGAGTTAACGTGTTAACGCGTTGGAATATGGGATGATGATCCTTTAAAACCCGTTAACCCGAAGGCGGTCATCCGCCAACCCGCAATAAAATAACTCTTTTTGTTAAACACTGTTGCATTAAGCACAATGTATCATACACTGAAAGCAGCCGCGGCGTTTTAATATTCCGCCGGAAAATGTTATAATAAACCGTGAAAAGAGTTCTGTCCAATTCAGTTATACTTCTGGTATCGAATATAACAGGAAAGATCATCTTCTTCCTTGCAACGCTGCTTATAATAAGAAATGCCGATTATACGGAATACGGAGAGTTCAATTATTTATTTTCGATCGCTGCGGCCCTTGCCGTATTCCTGGACCTCGGGATCGATAAGATATTCATAAGAGAGATTTCGCGGGATCTTCCGGAAAAGAACAACCTATTCCATTTGATAGTTTTTAAAATCGGCATCTACGCGCTTCTGGCTGCGATTATGTTTTTATGGGGGCCAAAGAAGCCCGTATTCTTCATTCTCCTTTCCGCAGTTTTCTTGAAATCCGTTTACAATGCATGCGTATGCGTAATAGAAGCTCGTCAAAAAATGGCAAGGGAAGCGTTCCTGATACTCACAGGGAATATTGCGTTCCTTGTTCTTGTTCTTTTAAAACCCGGGAATATCGTCTCCGTATCATACGCGTACCTTGCTTCTGCGGCTTTGCAGGTAGCCGGGGGACTCATTCTTGCCGGCCCGGTCGCGATGCGTGCGGGTTCTTTTTCCAAGATCATCAAATACCTCAAAGCGGGGATCCCTATCGGGATCATAATCATTTGCGGCGGCATTGAGTTCAGGCTTGACAGTATAATCATAGGCTCTTCCATCGGCATGCAGGCGAGCGGGTATTACGGCTCCGTATATACGGTAATGGCCGCTCTCATGATGGTACCGAATGCTTTTACAGCAGCACTTTATCCTCATATATCATCGGGACGGGATGCCGGTAAGTTGGATGAAAATATAGCAAGATCCGTAATCATACTGACAGTGGCCGCTATTGCCGTACTTATTCCCGGCTGGCTGGCAGCAGGCAGACTTCTCCCGATCCTTTTCGGAAAAACGGTGCCGGAACAGGTCCCGATCCTCCGCCTGCTTCTGCTTTCAGTTGTTCCGATCTTTTTTTCAGCAAGCTACATCTTTTACCTTTACAGCAGGAACCTTCAATCGAAAGCGCTTTTTATCGTTTCCTTGAAACTTGCCATGAATGCGGTCCTGAATATCATTCTTATTCCGAAATTCGGGATCACAGCCGCGGCATGGGTGATGCTCTTTACGGAATGTATAGGTGCATTCGCATTCAGACAGATCTATATAAAGAACAGGAAAATGAATGAAGGATAAAAAGCATAATATCGCGGGGATGGATTACATTCTTGAGCGGTACGCTGCCGGCCATAATGAAGGCGAAATGGAGTCAGTATGCCTTTTTACGGACATTTCAGGGTTCACTGAACTTACAGCAGAGTTGATGAGGTCCGGCCCGGCCGGAGCAGAGAAATTATCGCAATTCATAAACGGCGTTTTCTCTCTGCTTGTTGAATCGGTTTATTCATACGGCGGGTTCATTCCCGTTTTTGCAGGAGACGCCTTTTATGCCATTTTCCCGGGTGACAAGAAACTGCACGCTGTTGCCGCAGCGCTTTATATAAGGGAAACGATCAAGATGATCACATCCTTCCATCCTGAATTATCCTCCCATGTATTCGCTGTGCGCACCGGTCTCTCTTCAGGTTTGGTCAGATGGAAGATCAGAGGTATTCCGGGGAAGAAGTTCTATTATTTTGATGGCCCGGCCATAAAAAGCGCTGCCTTTAATCAGGGAATGTGCGAAAAGGGCCAGATAATGGCGGACAGGATCTTCGCGTCGGCAACATCCGGCGCTCCGGTCACATGGGCGGACCACTTGGCGCGGAAAATACTAGTAAACGCACAACTTCCGTTCGAACCGGTACCGGTGGCAACCCGGTCTCTTCCGGCAACTGCGCAAGACTTTTATCTTTATAATAGAACATCGGGGATATTGGTTCCCGGTGAATTCAGAAAGATCGTATCCGTTTTCGTGAATTTTGAAAAAGAAGAGGATCACGAAGATACGATAGACAGAATACTCTCATTGAGCGAAGAGTATGATGCGTTCTTCAATATGGTGGATTTCGGGGATAAGGGTCCGCTGGCCTATATTATACTGGGTGCCCCCAAATGCTATGAAGACGATGAGCGCCGCGCCGTTATGTTCGCAAAAGACCTTGTGCGGGATAGAAAAGGAATCAGGGCGGGGATCAGCTCCGGCATTGCATATTTCGGTATTGTGGGATCATTGACCGCATCGGTATATACGGCTTTAGGAAAAGAAGTGAACCTGGCGGCCCGGCTGATGCAAAAAGCAGAACAGGGGAGCGTTCTTGTTTCGGCTTCGGTGAGAGATGCCGCCGGCAAGCACTTCAAGATGGAGGCCAATCCTCCGATGCCGTTGAAGGGAATAGGAGAAAAAGTAAGAACATACACTGCCCGAGAAGAGATAAAAGAGATCTGGGAAGGCCGTGGGAAGAAATACCTGTATGGCCGTGAGAAGGAAATGCAATCCGTAAAATCAGCCATGCTGAAAGTATACGGAGGCAGCTTCGGAGGCATTGTGGTCATTTACGGCGAACCGGGAATGGGTAAAACGAGTTTTCTGAAACAGTTAGAAGAGCTGTTGGAACCGGGAACGAAGACCGTTTATATGAAAACGGACAGCATTCTGAGGAAAAGCCTTTTCCCGTTCATGGAATTCTTCGGCTCATATTTCGGCAGCGACAAAGGCACTGCCGACAGGGCTTCTTTCGAATCTGCGTGGAGCACACTTACGGAGGCCTCCCGAAAAATCGAGTCTCTTTCAGATGAACTCGCACTGAGAAAACCGTATATCAAACATTTTCTCGGATTGGATGATGGTTCTGCTCTTACCGAGATGGATCATAAACAGGTCACTGAGAACATTTTCTGGGGGATGAAGGCGGTATTCAAGGCAATGAGCCTCACGGCCCCGCTTGTGATCATTCTCGAGGATATTCAATGGCTTGACAGAGAATCCTCCGCTTTTTTAAAAAAATTCCTCATTAATCTGGATGAGCATCCCGTGCTTCTCATCGCAACTTCAAGATACAATGATGACGGGAGCGCTCCCGTCCTAAGTTTCCCGAAAGATATCCCCTCCCGGGTCATTGAACTGCGAAGTTTGGCTCGCGAGGATCTGGAGAGGATCATCGCAGACAATCTTGGGAACTCACCTTCCGGTGAACTGCTGGAGGCAATATCCGAACGCTCTTTCGGGAATCCGTTCTTTACAGAACAGATCACCCTCTATCTCAGGGAAAATGCGCTGATAAAAGTGCGCGCCGGGATCGCATTCTTATCCGGAGATATGAACGCGCTTCCTGGGAACATCAATACGATCCTTACTTCCAGAGTGGACAGGCTTTCCGGAGAGCTTAAACAGATCATGCGCAGCGCAAGCGTTCTGGGGAACGAATTCAATATTGTTATACTTTCAAGGATGCTGAGAGGGGAGGACTTAACAGAACCGTTGAATGACGGGGCAAAGGAACAGGTCTGGGAAAAAGTGTCGAATATCAAATATATATTCAGCCATGCTCTTCTCCGTGAAACTGTTTACGGAATGCAGCTTCACGAAAGCCTGAAGAAACTTCACATCATCGCCGCCGAAGCCTTCGAAGAGCTGTATCCGGAAGAAGCGCTCTTTGATATTGCCTTCCATTATGACAAAGCCGCCTCAAGCGTTAAAGCTAGGGAGTATATTGAGAAAGCCTTTAAACGCTCCGAAAGAACCGAGAAGAACGATGAAGCGCTTTATTGCGCCGAAGCAGCGTTGAAATATGCGTCCGATGAAAAAGATATTCTCATTTGGGAGGAAAGAGTGGCCATATATAAAACCGTATTCGGCCAATGGAATGAGGCTCAGGCGATACGGGAGAAGATCCTGGGAAAACTCCCCCCGGCGTTGACAGAATTCAAAATGAGCGTGATAAAATCCCTGATCGATATCTATTCGAGCAGGGGAGACACGGCTAAGGCCGACGACCTCATTGCCCGTACGTTCAGAGATATCGAAACTCAAGACGTTCCAAGATATTTCTATTATGCCGCGGTGCAGGAGAATGTCAGCAATGAATACTTCAAAGGCAATTATGACAAAGTGCTTGCATTAAGCGATAAGATACTGGAAGAACTGGGTTCTGTCAAGAACGAGTATTACGGGGCTTTCATGTACAATAAAGCCATGGCCTATATGAATACCGGCAGATTCGCAAAATCGCTTGAATGCTTTAAGGAAGCTTTAGAGGCAGTGGGAAGTCCGGGAAATCGGATTCGAACGAACTGCAATATCGGGCTGATATATTATTCGATGGGGGAGCACGAAAAAGCCGAGCAGGTACTCCTGGAAACTTTAGCATCGGCGGATAAATTGGGAATGAAACCGATCGCCGGCCATTTGAGCGGAAGCCTATCCTTCATGTACTCGCAGATAGGGGATCCCGCTGCTGCACAGCGGTATGCGGTGCGTTCAGCCGAGATATCGTTGGAGATAGGCGACAAAAGAGGTTTGTGCAGAGCCTACTGCGGATTGGGAGGTCTTCTTGTAAACAAGAGAAGATACAGGGAAGCCCTGGAATATTTTGTCAAGATACGGAAATTAAATGAAGAAATAGGTTCGCTCGAATATGATATCGTAGCGGACCTCGGCATGGGTGAATGCTACAGGGGAATGAAAAAATTCCACAAAGGCCTGTCCGCTTTTAAAGATGCCCGGTCCAATGCGCACAAATGCAATGACTCCATGAACGAATATCAGGCTTGCAACGGTTTATTCAGGATCTATTACTCTCAGACGGAGTACCGGAAGGCACTTAACATATCCCGGGAAGCGGCAGCGATCGCCCGCCGGATGAACGATACAGCCCATCTTGCAGATCAGCTGGTAAATGCGGGAGAAGTATTTTTTATGATGAGAGATTATATCCGCGCCTTAAGAAGTTTCAAGGCGTATTTCAAGCTCAGCAGTGAAAATAACTTCGATGTTTTCCGGAATGCGTATTTTCTTATGACGAAAACCCTGATCAAGAATAAGCTCATAAAAGAAAAAAGGGACAGAGCCGTTCTTGCCGGATACCTTGTTAAAGCACTTGAAGAGGCGAAGATATATAAAGACGAAAAACAAATATCCCGTCTGGAGAAGCTGAGGATCAGATTCGGCCTTTGATGCCTTCAAAATCCCAAATGCACCGCTGTACTCCATAAATATCCTTTTTATGGGAAAAAACTTCTATTCTAACATCGGGCAGGCAAAGTCCTCAAAACATTTAATTTTTTGTGAATTTATGCTAAAATAACGTATGAGCAGATATTTTCTCAAAAAACTTCAAAACGGGCTGAAAGATCTCATTCCTCAGGCATTTTTGCCGGCCGGGTATGCCCTTTTCCCCTCGAGAATAGATATCGAACTCACGCATAATTGTAATCTCCGTTGCGTGATGTGCTCTTTTGTGGAAGGTTCGCAGATCAACAAGGCATTCTCGAACGAAAAAAGAAGCAAGCATGAATACCAGGCGGACCTCCCTTCCCTCGAAGAATGGGACAAATTCTTCTCGGGCATAAGAAGAAGATCTCCGGTTATCAATATAAGCGGCGGTGAACCCATGCTCCATCCGGGTTTCCGGGACATTGCGGCAATGCTTAAAAAGTACGGTTTCACTGTAACGATGACCACGAATGCGACACTGATCGATGAAGATATGGCGGATTTCGTATCAGCGCATTTTGACGCTATCGTGATCTCCGTTGACGGGAATAGGGAAGTGCATGACAGGATAAGAAATTCTCCGGGAGCATTTGAAAAAACCTATAAGGCTATCGGGCTTCTGAACGAACTGAAAAAGAAGAGAAAGGTCCGCACTCCGCGGATCACGATAAATTCAACGATATCCTGGGAGAACTGCGCCGATCTCTCTTTTGCGGGTGAACTTTACGGCCGTTTTGCTCCGTATAAATGGAATATTTCACACCTGTTCCTCGGGAACGGCGATACTGCGGACAGGATAGAGGACCTGTACGGGCAAAGAAATGATCTTGAGGCGTTGCAGGAGATCTATTCGAGAATAGACCCGGACCTTATCTACGAAGAGGTGTTAAAACTCAAAAAAAGCCCTGCCGGGAAACACTTGAGCTTTCTTCCCTCTATGACAAAAAAGGAGATGCGTAAATTCTATAAAGAACCGCGAATTGCCTTGAGAAAGAAGTGCCGGTATCCGTTCCGTTCCTGCGTTATTCAGGGCGACGGCAGCGTGATAACATGCATGTATTTCAAAATGGGCAGCATACGGGACGACTTTCACTTAATATGGGATTCGCATATTTACAGGGATTTCCGGCAAGCCCTGAGTAGAGAACTCTTTTCCAAATGCTCGAGGTGCTGCGGATTATATGAATAAAAAAACCTTAACGGTCTTATCGGATCTGATCGCCGCCGAGGTCATCGCGTTTTTCGCCTATAATATCAAATTCGGTTTTGCCGTTCCGGAATCTCACGGTACTGCATTCATTGCAATGCTGTCCGTTCCCGCTCTTTTCATTATATTCAATCTGTTCCTGGGCGTATACGCAGAAGGATATATTGATCTCGACATCATGGGCAACCTGTTCATATCGAGCGCTCTCTCGCATGCGGTGCTTCTTGTCATTCTTGTGATCGTCAGGATATATGTTAAGACCATTGAATACTCTACGGTCATTCTGCTCCTTTCCGCGCTTTTTATCCCTATTTTGTGTTCGCTCGTGCATCTGCTATTATCGAATATCTTCTATATTCCGCGGGAAAAACCCAGGATCTTGATCTGCGGCGCCGAAAAAGATGATGCGGAATTCTTCGAGAAGAACATGCGGTTCATCAAAAAGGAATATTCCGTTTCCGGCGTTATCGGTAGCAGGATCGGGGACATCCCGCCGATTGAAAGAGAGGGGGATATATTCTCCGTGATCGAACAGTACGGCATCACTAAGATATTATTCGGCAGCGGGGTCACTTCCGCGGAAATAGAACGCTTCGTTTATTCTTCGTCTATATTCTCTCTCTCTCTTCTTTTCATTCCCGGCGCTTATGAGAAGATATCAGAATGGGGAAAGGTCAAACCGCTTTCCTCCGTCCCGCTTTTCGAACTGGACACAAAACCGGTCAAGAGCTTCGACCTTCTGCTACAGAGGATCTTTGACATTGTGATATCACTGACCGCTCTGATCGTTTTCCTTCCCTTCGGACTGCTCTTCTCTTTTCTCATCGCCGTGGATTCTCCGGGGCCCGTGTTCTTCAGGCAGGTCAGGACCGGCAGATACGGGAAAAAATACAATATCATTAAGTTCAGGACTATGTTCAAGGATGCCGAGTCGGCGACCGGCCCCCAGTGGGCGGAGGAGAACGACAGGAGAGTGACAAAAGTGGGGCGGTTCTTAAGAAGGTCCGGCATTGATGAGATACCTCAGTTCCTTAATGTTCTCATCGGGCAGATGTCGGTCGTGGGGCCGCGACCGGAAAGGCCGTATTTCATCGAGAAGCACACTGTATTGAAAGGCATAAGAATGCTCGTCCTTCCCGGAATAACGGGCCTTGCGCAGGTTTCAGGCAGTTATGACCTTAAACCGGAAGAAAAATTCAAATACGATCTCTACTTCATAAACCATTTTTCCATGATCCTGTATTTTTTGATAATAATAAAAACCGTTTTTATAATGCTAACGGGGAAGGGTAAAAGATGAAAAGAATAATTGTCATTTCGCTGATCGTTGGATTTCTGACCGGCTTTCTGTTCTTCGTATTCGGCGCGAAAGGTATTTTCGTAGAGAACATGAAGCTCGCTTATCTGCAGAAGCTTTCGATATCGTATGCCAATCTCGGAACGAAGGCGCTTTATTACGGCCAAAAGGAGTATGGCATCTTCACTTACGCCGATATCATAGCGGCGTCCGGGCTCAGAGAGAAGATCTCGGAGAGATTCCCGGAACTTAAAATCCGCGGTTTGTGCATCGATGCCAACGAGGACAGGAAGATGCTCTATATCGAGATAATGACCGGGTGCCGGAAGATCGAAGCACCTGAGATCCTTCAGGATTTCGTGAACGGTCACCTGGCCGGCCTTTTTACTTCCCTGACCGCTTCTGATATGGAATATATTAAAGCCGAAAAGGAAGCCCTCGCCGCAAGGATAAAGAAGACCCAGGAAGATATCGATAAGGCTTTTAAACTCGATATTCCCGCCAGATACGGTGAAATGTACCGTAACTACAAACTGCCTTACGGCAATGCACCGACTCCGGGAGACATACAATTCCCTGACAGGCCGGGATACTCGGTATCATCATTGCTTCTCGATGCACTTCCGCGTCCGGAAAAGGATTTCAGGGCTCAATTCGATGACGTCATGACCTCGTATATTTACGATCTTCACCTTTACAATATCATGATCGCACAGTCTCTATACCTTGAAAGCCTGGAGAATGATATAGGCCTTCTGAACGCTTCCAAACTTCCTCCTGTCGCTTTTATCGGGGCAGAGGAATACAGGTCATCCGGAAAAACGCTTCTTCTGAGATCCCTGATCGCAGCCGCCGCTGCAATGATTTTGTTGTTCACAGTTCTGTATGTCATTAAAAAGGATTGAGGCCGCCCTCATTATCCTTAACCTTGCAGTATTTTTCATAGACATAAGACTCGCTGTCCTGCTGGGGGTCATACTTACCCTTCTCTATATAAAAACATCTCCCGGAAAAGCGCTGATCCCGATCACGGTAATGACCTTCATGGAGCTCGGGACCGGCATCTCTCCAGGAGGCATCCCCTTAACGGTGGCCAAGATAGGGCTTGGATTGCTTCTTCTGCTTTATATCAGAGAAAACCTCCCGCTGAGGAACACCGCCTTCTTGCTGCCCATACTGACTTTCGGAGCGCTTTTCCTCTTTCATCTGGCTTTTACACACGACCGGGAAACGGCGCGGTGGACATTGACGATCTGGGGAAATGTACTTTACTTTTTCGTAACCTTCAATCTATGCGCGGGAAAGAAAGAGAATTTCTCTTTCCTGGTAAAAGGCATTTTCATGGCGCTCATCTTTAATTCCCTGATGGCTTTATACCAGGGAATATCGGGCGGACATACCATACACGGTTTTGGCCTGAATAACGATCTTCACCGCTTTGAGAGATTTCTGAATTTTATACGTCCTTCGGGCTTCTTCCAGAATACGAACCTTCTCACCGTGTTTCTTTTGCCTGCTTCGCTTTTTATTTTTCCTCTCACGGAAAAGAAATTCCGCCCGCTCTTTATTTTCCCGGCCGCGGCATTTCTTATCACTTTCTCGAGAAGCGCCTGGATAGCGCTGATCTTCTCTGTGATAGTGATCGCCATATCTATGAGGAAAAAAGGTATCGCTCTGATCGCTTTGCTCGCGGCGGTATTCCTGTTCTCGCCTTTTTCAAAAAGGTTTTTCGAAAGCGACCCACAGCGCTCGGTGGAATATTCCGATCTCGGGAGGAAGTACGCTTACAGCGCAGCACTTTCCGAGATCAAAAGCGATCCCGTGATCGGAACAGGTCCGGGGCGTTTGAAAATGGTCTTTTCCAAATATGCCCCTTACCATCTTCCCATGAAAGAGCTCTTTACCCACAGTACATATCTTTCTGTTCAGGGTGAAACGGGCATATTAGGTTTTGCAGCTCTTCTTTCAATGATGCTGCTTTCGCTGCATTCATTGTGGCGGAAGTTCGCGGGCCGTGAATATCACGTGGCAGGATTGTTCTCGATTTTTATATTCATGCTGTTTTTCGATCTTCAATGGGAACCGCAGTTCTGGCTTATCATCCTGCTCAGCGCACTTGCCGGACCCGATGGGAAGGAAAATGACATTCTCTATAGTGATCCCGTTCTACAGCAATAAAAGCGTTCTTTCGAACCTGCTGGATTCGATAGAGAGGACAGGCTGTTCCGGTACGGAAGTGATCGTAGTATGCGACGGGAACGAGGAACCGGATTATCACGGTTCTGCCATCGATCTTTGCATTATTAAAAATGAAAAGAATCTCGGATACGGGCTCTCGGCAAACAAGGGCGCAGCTTCCGCACGAAATGAATGGATCTGCATTTCAAATTCCGACATCGTCCTTCCGGCAGATTTCTTTCCCGCTTTGCGAAGAGAGATCTCGCGGAATCCCTATGCGGATGTTCTTCAGCCGGCTCTTTATGACGCAGGATCCGTTTTCGATCCATTCTCGAAAAGACGCCTTCCACGCAAATACGATTTTCTGCTGATGCCTTTTTATTATTATATGAGCCATTACGGAGGATTGTTCTACGGAACAAAGTACAGTGAGCCGATCGAATGCGGAAAAGGTGCTTTTATAGTGATCAAGCGCTCGGTCTTTCTTGAAGCCGGGGGTTTCTCTTCCGACTACAGGATGTTCTGGGAAGATGTGGACCTTTTTGCGAAATTGCGTGCACACGGGCACAGGGCCGTATTCCTGAAGCGTCCCTCCGTAACGCATTTAGGGGGCGCAACAGTGAACGCTATGAGGATACGTTCCAATATGGATGAACTGGCAAGCCGTGCGAAATACTTCGAGAAGTGGCACCGGGTGCCGCGCCGTGCCGTATACCTGGCGGAGATCGCCGGCAGTATCCTGAAATTCATTTTCTCGCTTCTTCTTTTCAAGCGCTCATCATTTATTTTCTATCCGGTCTTCATATCGAAGGCTTTAAAAGCGACATTCGGACGACCATGATAATCTACATTCTGGGAAAGTTCCCTCACTACTCGCAAACCTTCGTAACAGATGAAGTAAAAGGATTTTCGGAAAAACGTGAAACGGAGGTATTCTCCCTTCTTCCGGCGGACCCTACAGGCATCATCCGGTCGTCGCCGCGTTTTCCGGTTCATTTTAAGATCTTTACGGGATATCTCATCAAGATCCTTTCGCGATCGGTAAATTACACGGAGCTTGCAGGCTATGCCTATGCACTGAAGTGGGCTTTCGCCGCGGCCTCCAGGATACCTTCCGGCGCTGTATTAAGGATACATCTTCCGAAATATTCGGGGTTGGCCGCGCTTGTCATATCCAAGATAAAAAAGATCCCCTATGTTCCCGTGTTCCATTCCTACGATCTTTTCGGCCATAATCCATTTCTGCTCGAGATCTGCCGTAATGCTGAATATGTGGAAACCATCTCCGAATACAACCGGCAAAGGATAAAAAGCATTACCGGGATCGATGCGGTCGTTCTCCGGTGCGGAGTGGACACAGGCAGGATCCGCTTCACCTCCGAAAAAAAAAGATACGGCGTTTTCGCAGGCAGACTTCACCGTACAAAAGGCCTCGACCGGCTGGTCCGCATCTTCGCCGGTTCCGGCATTGAGATCAAAGTTGTCGGCGGGGGCGATGTACGCGCATACCGGAAGATCATGAAAAGAGGAAATATTAAAGCAGAGTTCACAGGGCCGCTGCCTCATGATGAAGTCATTAAGATCATTCAGGATGCGGCTTTTCTGATATTGCCGTCCCGGATATCCCGTAACGGGGACCGCGATGGGATCCCCGTCGTCCTTATGGAGGCGATGGCTGCCGGGACCCCTGTGGTCACTACTGCGGTCTCCGGAATACCGGAACTCGTAAAGAACGGGAGAACGGGATATATTTTCGAACGCGACGAAGAAGCGAGACAAATATGCCTCCGGCTCATTGAAGAATATCCTTCCGGCACTGCGGAAACGGCAAGAGCTTTTGTAGAAGAACACTATAATATCACGAAGAACATAGAGGAGAAATACAGGATCCTGAATGAGATTATTATTCGCGATCGACTCACTGACTAAGGGCGGCGCCGAAAGGGTCGTCGTAAATCTTGCCTGTTATTTCCGGGGTCTCGGCCACGAAGTCCATATCGCCGTTCTTTTTCCGGATCTGGAACTGCGCAATGAACTTCCCGGAGACATTCCCGTTCACATTATAAGGAAGCGAGGCCGATTCGATTGGCGTGTCCTTTTCAAGATGAGGGATCTGATAAGGAAGATAAAACCCGATCTGATAAATACGCATCTTTTCACGGCATCCTTGTGGACGAAGATCGCCTGTATAGGGAACCGCATACCCATTTATGTCACTTATCATAATGTGCTCTGGGAAGAAGAATGGTATACGCCCTTCCATAAAATGGCCAATCTGCTACTCAAAAGACGCGTAAAAACGCATATTTTCGTCGGCGACGATGTGGCCCTCTTTTTCCTGAGGATCGAAGATTTGAGAGGAAAGGTCGTCTACAACGGTATCGATGTCGAAAAATACAGATATAATCCGAGAAGAGAAATGAGCAGGCTTTTTTTTGTGGGCCGGCTCATTGAGCGGAAGGGCGTACGAGACCTTTTCAAGATCATGGACCGGTTGGGGAGGGAGCATACGTTAAGGATCTGCGGTCATGGGCCTTTGGCAACCCTTGTAAGGAGCAAACTCCGACCGGGCATCGAGTTTTACCCTTCATGCGATCCCTCGGCTTTCTTTTCAGAAGAGGGGATACTGCTGCTGCCTTCTTACTGGGAGGGATTCGCTCTTGTTGTGCTGGAAGCCTTCGCTTCAGGGATGCCCATCATAGCATACCGTGCAAAAGGCCTGGTTAATCACCCGCTCAGGGCGTATATCGATTTCGTGCCGCGAGGCGATATCGGGGCGTTCACGGAAAAGATCAGGTCTATGGCCTATGACAGGGAAAAAGCGGAAATGGCACGACATATAGTGGAAGAAGAATTCTCTATCGTTTCAATGGGAAAAAGATATAAGGAGATATTCGGTATATGATCATAGTAGGATCGTTATTTGTTTTAAGCGGAATTCTGCTTTTGTATCAGTTGCTTCTTCCGGTGATCTATGCGGTTTTAGGATCATTGAAAAAACAAGATCCGGAAAAAGATTACACCCCGGCTTCCGCAAGCGTGATCGTAGTCACGCGCAACAGCGCGGACAGGATATCGGAAAGGGTGAAGAATATTCTTGAACGGAAATATCCGGGAATAGAATTGGAGGTCATCGTACTTGCGGATAAAAGTGACGATGAGACGGCCCGAGTGGTTAGCGCCCTCCCGGGCATAGTGGCTTATTGTTCGGAAACGCGGAAAGGAAAAGCACCGCTCATCAATATCGGAGCGGAACTGGCCAAAGGAGATATTCTTGTCTTCACTGATGATAATTCCGCTTTTGAACCGGGAGCGATTGCCGAACTGCTGAAACCGTTCTACTATGCCGGCACCGGAGGCGCATGCGGCCGGCTGATATTGAAAGGCGGCAATCCGGCAGAAAAGATATTTCAGAACATGGAGAACTTCTTCAAATCCGTCGAAGGCAAATATGGCGCAGTAGCCGGCGCATACGGATCGATATTCGCGATAAGGAAAAGCAAGTTTGTAAGACTTCCCGAGGACAGGATGATCATGGATGATTTTTACACTACGCTCAATGTGATCTCGGCAGGGGACAAGTTCGTATTCTGTAAAAAAGCCGCATGTACGGAAGCATATAACAGAACAGGAAAGGCCGATCTTCAGAGAAAGAAGAGGATCGGGACGGGGAATTCGAATGCGCTTCCGCTGATAGAGGCCACGATATCGACCTCGCGCAATCTTTTATTCCCGTTCTTCATCTTTTCGCATAAACTGCTGCGCTGGTTCACCGCCCCTATTATGTTCTTGTTCTTCATCACGAATATGATGCTCCCGCTTGAGAACAGCGCTGCGCTCTTTCTACTCTTTGCGGTTCAACTAATCATCTATATTTCTTCGGCGGTTGTTGCGGCTGCCGGCATGAAGATCCCAAATCCTCCGGCGGCATGGTTATGTCTTTTCATGGGGTTCATTGAGGGAAAGGATATTAGAAGCCGGCCATATTGGGATAACTGACCGGCGAAAGCGTTCTTCGGAAAACAGCACTGCCGAAAGTGTTCTTCAAAAAATAGCACCGCAAAAAAAAAGGGATATAGGACGCTTGCGCAATTCCTATATCCCTTCGTTCTTACCCGGTACCTAAAGGATTACTTTTTGGTAGCTTTTTTAACGGGCTTCTTTGCTACGGTCTTTTTTGCCGCAGGCTTCTTTGCTACTGTCTTCTTTGCTACTGTTTTCTTCGCAGCAGCTTTCTTCGGTGCCGCTTTCTTTACGGCAGGCTTTTTGGCAGCAGGTTTTTTCGTCGCTTTCTTAACAGCCATGTGAAACCTCCTAATGTTTCATTCTGATTATGTATAACAAAAAAAATGGAAATTGCAAATTAATTCATTTAAAAAAAATGCATATGGAAGCATATTAGAATTATGAAGATCTCCACGGAATTTATAAGTAACGATATATACGCCGCATAAGAAAAGATAAAAATACATATAAAGATATAGTAATACGTAAAAAAATAAATAAAAACATGACGGTGAAGAAAAATAGTGTCCTTTCGCGAACCCATGCGAACAAAAAAAATGATTTTCAAAAAAAAATGAAATATGATAAAATATAATCGATGAATGAAAAAGAGACGCTGAGGAACATCATCTTCACGCTGATTGAGAAGAATATATTCACATCGATCGACCAGGGACTTCCATTCTATATTTTCATAATTGATGAAGAGGGGAACGAGTTCATTCCTATCCAGTACAAGGAATGTCAGGAAGAGGATCCGGCAACAACTTACGACAAATGCAAGAAGTTCTGGGCCGATCAGGTTGAACTCGGGAAGATGATGAACGATGTGATATGCTCGAAGTGCTCATGCGGATTCAATACGCTTCAGATCCCGATAAGGATAAACGAAAAATTCGTTGGTATAATAGGCGGATGCATTCCGAAGAAAGTGATACATGAAAGGGCCGTGGAGAAGACCATCGCCCTTTTCAAGGGAGTGTCGAACATAATAGAATTGCTGGGCAACAAGGATTACTACAGCACTCAGATGATAACCCACCTGTCCTCTTTCATTACGGACATTAACAGGGGATATAATATCAACGATCCGAACAGTATATTCATTTCCCCGGTAAGGACCGTTCAGAACATACTCGGCGAATTCTCCCATGCGATCGAACACGCAGCATGCTATATCTTTCTGGCAACTGACGAGCAGAATAAATTCCTCCTTATCTCGAGGGATAAGGCAGATACTCTCTTCACGGACGGAGTGGACTATTTTGTAGAGAACATGAAACCCGGAGATAAACTTATGGCAGATAATCCGTTGTTCAATATAATCAATCTTGACGGCCGCGTTTATCCCATAAAGAACAGCAGTGAGACGAAGAATATAGGATACCTGTTCCTAGAAGAGAGCATACATTTATCCAGGATAGAGATAATCGAAGAATATGTCGAGATCATATTGCTCCTGTTCTCTTCCGCGTACGGGAATTCAATGATGTTCACGAACATCGCCAGAGCGGGGAAGAGCATATACGACCTTCTTGTTGTGAATTTCTATAAACTGCAGCAGATGCTGTTTCAACATGACAATACCATGAGCGGAACTGCGGACCACGGTATCGGAAATATAAACAAATACGGGGATGTTTTCATAAAAGAGAATGCCGATACCAGGGATGATGTCTTCCGTAATTTTAATTTCCCGGGGAAGATCAGATACCTGAGGCGGCATGAACTTCTTGAAAACAAGTATGAGAAAGTGGGCGAAACGATCTATGTCAAACGCGCTTCCCCTATGTCGGAAGATGAAAAAATCGAATTGAAAACGGCCGTTGTAAGGCATCAGATGTACAAAAGACTGATAACGATCTATTACTCTTTCGTCTTCACTCTTGTTAAGGGCAATGAGATAAAGGATCCATTTAAAGCAGGCAAAGTGCATGAGATCATTGAGATGGCCGAGGCGGTAGCGCATTCGATGAAAATAAAAAGAGAGGACATCGAAAAGATCCGTTTCGCGGCATATCTGATGGATGTAGGTATGATAGGAATATCCGATTCCATATTGGACAGCGAGAAAAAACTTACTCCGGAGGAATATGAAAAGATACGCCGTCACCCCCAGATCTCCCATTCGCTTCTGGGGAACTTCCCGTTCTTCAATGAGATCGTTGATATACTCGAAGGCCATCATGAGAAATGGGACGGGAGCGGATACCCGGCCGGTCTGAAAGGGACCGGTATCCCTGTCGGCGCAAGGATACTGAATGCCGTGGAAACCTACATCTCTCTCAAGCACAACAGAAAATTCCGCGAAGCGCTGAGCGATGAAGAGATATATACAATAATGGAAAAGGAGAAGGAGAAGAGCTTCGATCCGGATATCACGGACATTATCCTGGGGATGATAAAAAAATGAATATAGGCATCGTGCTCTCTTTTATATTCAGCATGCTGGTCTTTCTCGCGGCAGGGAACAGCAGACATATTCCCAACAGGGTAAGCATTCCCCTTACCTTCCTTCTTCTTTTCATCGGCACAAAGATCTTCGGCAGGGAGATACCTTACTGGATGATAATAATTGCCTGGGGTATCCTGAACTATGCAATATCCTCCATAAAGATGCAGAAACTCCTACGGCTCTTCCTGTATGCTCTTTCTTTCACCGCTATCTTCTTCATTTCGGGACTGAAGCTTGTGATCGCGCCCGGCGGCCCTACAATATGGAGCTTTACTCTCACAGTTGTCTTTTTCTTGTTCAATATGTACCTTTTCTCTTTTCTCTCGGAGCTTTCAGGTTTTTCCAACGGCATCTTCTTCATAATTTCCCTTTCCCTTTTTGTGGGGCTCAAGTTCATCATCGGGATCGAAACAGAAGAACTGATGCTTGTGGCGTTCATGCTCGGAGTTTCACTGGGCATTTTCATCTTCGAAATGGCCAATCCCGATTACCGTTTGAACCGCGCCGATGGCAAGTTCATGGGTTTCATGGTATCGCTCATCTCCATTTCGGCTAACGCTAAGACGATCTTCTTCGAAACGGTCGTGATCCCTCTTTCGGCACTTCTTATCATTGTAGCCGTATACTTCGGAGTGATGTTCTCCAATTTCAGGAGAAAGATGAACAGGCATGAAGGCGGTTATATAGTAAAATATTCACGATTCGATATCTTCCTCTTCGTATACTTCTTGCTTATCACCGTATCCCTTATCGGCATATTCCTCAAAGAGATAGGGATACCCAGATATGTCGCTCTCATTATCTCGCTTATCTTCATCGTCATGAATTACATTCTCTTCAGAAAATTCCTGCACGCGAAAAAAGTGGCCGTGAAAGAGAACGAACCTGTAGTGAAGATCCTGGGAATATCAATAGATAATCTTTCAATGGACCAGACCGTCGATCTTATAAAGAATGCTGTTCAAAACAGCGAGAAGATGTTCGTTGCCACCGTGAACCCCGTGATGATCATTAATGCTCTGGAGAATCGGCGCTTCGCCGCGGCACTCGATTCCGCCTTGATAAAGATCCCCGACGGGATCGGCGTTGTTTTTGCCGCAGATTTTCTCGGTATACCCCTCAAGGAACGCGTTCCCGGCATCGAGGTCATCGAAAGGATCCTGAACGATCCTCCGAAGAAGAACATGAAAGTGCTGATGTTCGGTTCAGCTAGGGGCACGGCAAAAAAGTTCCGTGACCAGATGCGGGAGAAATTCCGTCAGAGCTGCACGGATTGCGAAGTTCGGGATAGCGGAGGGATCGATTTCACCGTTAAAGACGGATACCTGACCTATCAGGAAAGAGAGGCCCTTCGGCGGGAATTGCGTTCCGGGGAAACGGGATACGACCTTATACTGGTAGCCTTAGGATCGCCTTCACAGGAACTTTGGATAGCAAATGAACTGGAAGTGGTGGAGAAAGGCGTGTTCATAGGAGTGGGTGGAAGTTTTGACGTTCTGTCCGGGAATAAAAAACGTGCATCCGAATCGATGCGCAAACAAGGATTTGAATGGGTGATAAGGATAATGCAGGAACCGTTCAAGAGAATCCCTCAGATAGGACAGATAACAAATTTCATATTGAAAGTCGTAATAGAAAGGATAGGGGATTTCTGATCAGTTTGTTTTAAAAAGAATTGTTATTTCGTTATTTCCCAGCATTATGGTGTCATTGTCGGAAAGCACCGTTTTCGTCACTCTCTGGCCGTTAAGGAAAGTGCCGTTCACAGAAGTGTCCAGAATAAAATAATTTTCGCCCTCGAAGACCAGCTTGAAATGTTTCCGGGATATCATCTTATTGGAGGGAAAAAGTTCATTTCGCCCGAAAGGGATCTCCGAACCTGTGAGCAATATCTCTTTCCCGTTGAGCGGTCCGCTGGAAACGACGAGTTTGAAAACATGTTTGAACTTGCCGGATCTCCCGATCCCGGTTATCTCATAGAATTCGGAAGGTATCTGCATCTTCGGGATATCCATAGCCGTGATCTCTTTGGTGATCGTAAACTCGGGGCGTTTAGAGATAAGCTGGACGGTTTCGCCGGATTTTTCCCCGATGACGTCCTTACTCGCAACATAAGGCAGAACGGGAATGTCCTTTATCCCTGAAAAATAGATCACGCCGGCTTTGGATAAAAGAGTGGGAAGGGATTTAATATGGGCACCGTCCACTATCAGAAGCCAGTTAAGGTTCTTATAATTCGAGATGAGGTCAAGATTATCGGTGAGCATGGAAAGAAAATTCGGAAGATCGACCAGATCGAGGACCACAAGCATCTCTTTCTTATAGTTGCTTACGGAAAGGTTCAGGACCTTTTTCAGGATAATAAGCGTTTCCAGTTCCTTGTAACTCACATCGTAGTTTTTAGAAATGTAAAATGAAGTGATATTATGAAAGGTGGAGAGCTTCATGAGAAGGTCCTCCGAGAACTCGATGCCCGAGAAGTAGAATTCCCTGTATTTGGTGAACCGTGCTTTAACCTTCGAGGTGAACTTTTCGATCTCCTCGGGAGTGGTATTGAGTTTTGATGCCATCTGCTTAAAGGAATCAAGCAATTCGAACAACTCGTTCAGGTTCGCCAACTTTATATTCTGCTTCAGGATGATGCCTACAAGGTATTTAATGAAATTGATATCATTCTTGACAAAGATCGGATTCGCGGTCTCATTGATGAAATTCGCATAGAATTCAAAATATTCACCCGCAAAGTCCTTACTTTTCAAAAAATCCAGCGTCAGCGGTGTATTGTAAGAAACCCTGTGTCCGTGAAAACCTTCGAACAGCAGGAAGTACTTCAGTTTTTTCGAGAAATTATTGAATGAATTAGCCGAACCGTAGCGCTCTATCATCTCCTTGAAGCGGGCTGAGAATTCCAAAGCTTTCAGTTCGGGGAACTCTCCATCTTCGCAAGGAATGGATAGGGCGATCTCGTCGGAATTATCCGGATCGAAAGCAAGACCGGTTGAAGAAAGATGGCCATGGTTGTCTATTATGAAAATATCGTCTTCCTGGAGGTAGAACTCTTCCACCACGGATTTGGCGAGAGCATATCCCTGCACCGGATCGTTGAATAATGACAGCATGATCGTACCATTCTTATTAATGAGCGTTTGATGGTCAGGTGTTTTCTTAGTTATAGTGTCCTGAGCGTTTTTTAGTACCTTACCGAGATTTATAATCTTCATATTTTAAATTTTATAAAAATAACAAAAAAAAGTCAATAGAATACGATTTTTTGCGAAATTCCACTCCCGACCCGCCGCCTTCGGAAAAAGGGTCTCTATTACATTATTATATAATATGGGATTTTGGGATTCCGGTGAATTTTGGTAAAATCAATCATGAAAAAGACGCCGGATATTTCACTGAAAAGATTGTTGCTTTACCGTAAGTGCCTTATCGGGATGGAGAATGACGGGATCGCCCTGACATCTTCGCGGAAAATGGGGGATCTTCTTTCCGTAAATCCAGATACGGTCCGCAAGGACATTTCCTTATTGTGCGGATGCCAGGGAAGAAAGGGTATCGGGTATGATGTGAGGACCCTTCGCGAAAGCGTGGAAAAATACCTTGGCATGAATGAACCGAAAAATATCATCATATGCGGCGTGGGCAATATCGGGCAAGCGCTTTTGAACTATCAGCAATGGGCTTCGAGGGGATTCAGGATCACCGCAGCCTTTGACCGGGACAAGAGGAAAACGGCCAGGGCCATAAACGGCATCCCTGTAATGGAAGACGAACAGATGGCCGATTATCTGCGGGATAACAAGATCGATATTGCCGTTGTTTCGGTCTCTTCTGAATCTACAAAGGAAAAGATAATGGAACTGTACGCTTTCGGGATAAAGTCTTTTTATGTTATCTCTTCAAGGGTGATCGAAGCTCCGGCGGACGCCCAGATAGAATATCTTGATATGGTAGCGCCTCTGGAGATATTGATCCATAAAAAAAGAACATAACCGTCATCGCGAAGGGAAATATATACGGTATAGGATATCCATTATTGGACTGCAGCGGACTGCCAATAGAGCTTCTGCTGAGATCCCGTTATAAATGCCGATATACAGGATAATTCGCGGAGTTTCCATTTTTTTCGTCACCCGCGGGCACCTGTTCCGGACGAGACTTCCGGCCGAGACGGTCTGCCGCGTTACGAGAGGCAAAGATCCGGAGAATTTTTACAAACTGTATTTGAAAAATATTAGTTAATATGGTATAATAACATTTACTTATTAAACTTTATTAGGAGTTTATTATGGCTAAGGTATGCGAGATTTGCGGCAAGGGCGCTGTCTCAGGAAACAATGTTTCTCACGCACTGAACAGAACGAAGAGGGTCTTCAAGGCTAACCTCCAGACCTTCATGGTCCTTGAATCCGGCAAAAAGGTTAAAAAAACTGTTTGCACTAAATGTTTGAAAGCGGGTAAAGTCCGCAAAGCATAAGGAGTCTTTATGTCCAATATCAAACCACAAGAGGTTCATGGCGTTTTATCCAAATATATGCTCGCCGACGGAATGGAATTCGTTGTTGATCTCGACAGATCGCACGGATGCTATTTGAACGACCTGAATACGGGAAAGGAGTATCTTGATTTCTTCACGTTCTTCGCATCGCTTCCCATCGGCTTCAATCACCCCGACCTCATGACGAAAGAGTTCAAAGAGAAGCTTGCGAGAGCGTCGGTGAACAAACCTTCCAACTCGGACCTGTACACCGTGGAAATGGCGGAATTCGTCGAGACCTTCTTCAGGGTCGCCGTGAAAAGTACCGATCTTAAACATCTTTTCTTCGTTGACGGCGGCGGCCTCGCGGTTGAGAACGCCCTCAAGACCGCTATGGATTGGAAAGTGAGGAAAAATTTCGCAAAAGGTTTGAAAACGGAAAAAGGACATAAGATAATACATTTCCAGGAAGCATTTCACGGCAGAACGGGATACACGCTCTCGCTTACGAATACGGCTGATCCCAGAAAATACATGTACTTCGCGAAATTCGACTGGCCCAGGGTCCTGAACCCCAAAGTTAAATTCCCTTTGAACGAGATTAATCTTGCGGATGTGAAAAGGAAAGAAGAGGAATGTATCGCACAGATCAAGAACATCCTCGCGCAGGACAAGGACGATATCGCCGCTTTTATCATGGAACCTATCCAGGGAGAAGGCGGAGACAATCATTTTAGACCCGAGTTCGTGAAACAGATCAGAGCGCTTGCCGACGAGAACGATTTCCTTCTTATATTCGACGAAGTGCAGACCGGCATGGGCCTTACCGGTAAATGGTGGGCTTACGAGTATTTCGGAGTTCCTGCCGACATCATCGCTTTCGGCAAGAAATCTCAAACCTGCGGTATTGCCGCTTCCAAGAGAGTGGAGGAAGTCGAGAAGAACGTATTCGCGGAATCTTCGAGGCTCAATTCCACATGGGGCGGCAATCTTACCGATATGGTAAGAGCAAAGAAATACCTTGAAGTCATCGAAAAGGAAAAACTCGTCGAGAACGCCGCGAACATGGGGAAATATATGACGGATTCCCTGCTCGCGCTCGGCACTAAATACCCGAAGATAACAAATATCAGAGGAAAGGGCCTCATGATAGCATTCGATTTCGAAACATCGGAAATAAGGAACAAGGCCGTGGACGAGATCAAGAACAATGGCGTTCTGGTCCTTCCCTGCGGCAATAGATCGATACGCCTGAGACCCGCTCTCAATGTTGCGAAGAAAGAGTGCGACCAGGCGCTCACCGCTTTCGAGAACGCTTTCAAGGCGGTTTAAACAACCCGAGTATTTATGTTTATATGCATTAAGTTCATTACTTTGTTGCGGAGGAAAAATGAAAACTATTTTGCAGAAACCCGGAAGGGTTAAAAGAAAATGGTGGATAATCGACGCCGAGAAAAAAGTCCTCGGCCGACTCGCCGTCAAAGTGGCTGAGAAGATCAGCGGACGGGGCAAGATCGATTATACGCCGCATGTTGACGGCGGAGATTTCGTTATAGTCATCAATGCCGAAAAAGTGAAGATCACCGGCAGTAAAATGGCCGAGAAAGTTTACTACACATATTCCGGATATCTTGGACATCAGAAGAAGATAACACTTCAGGAACTGATGAAAAAGAAACCCGAGCTCGTCATCGAGCACGCGGTCAAGGGTATGATAAATAGGAACAAACTCAAAGCCAAGATGCTTAAGAGACTTAAGATATTCGCCGGCCCCGAGCACAGACATCAGGCGCAGAATCCTGAAGTCCTCGATTTATAATGGAGGTTATCAATGGAAGGGTTTAACGGATGGTATGCCACCGGCAGACGCAAGACCTCTGTCGCCAGAGTGTTCATGAAAAAGGGAAGAGGGAAGATCATTGTGAACGATAAAGATTACAAAGAAGTATTCGGCCGCTTCGATCAGAGGGAGAACATTCTTTCACCCCTAAAGATCACGAACTCCGAGACCTCGTTCGATCTTTTGATCAATGTGAGCGGCGGCGGATTAACGGGCCAGGCCGACGCTATCAAGCTCGGCATAGCAAGAGCACTCGTTGAATACAATGAAAAATTCAAAGAGATCCTGAAAAAATACAATCTGCTCACGAGAGACCCCAGAATGACCGAAAGGAAGAAACCCGGTCAGCGCGGCGCTCGGGCAAGATTCCAGTTCTCCAAGAGATGATGGAAAGGAGCAAGTGATGAGAGAGATCACCAAAGAAGAATTGAAGGAAGCGAAGATCTACTTCGGGCACAGAACTTTCAAATGGCACCCCAAGTTCAAGCCGTTCATCTATAAAAAACAGTTCGGCATCCATTTCATAGATCTTGATAAAACGAAGGAATATCTGGAAAAGGCCATGCAGACCGTGAATAAAATCGGCCGTGAGGGAAAGAAGATAATGTGGGTGGGGACCAAAAAGCAGGCGGCCCCGATCATTAAGGAATGGGCCGAAAAATGCGGATGCAATTATGTCAACTTCAGATGGCTTGCCGGCATCCTCACGAATTTCTCCACGATCAGCCAGAGGCTGGATCAGATGCAGAAACTTGAGGAAATGCTCTCTGAAGAGAATATCGGCAAAGATCAGTTCCACACAAAAAAGGAAAAACTCATCCTTAAAAGGGAACTTGAAAAATTGCACAAGAACCTCCTCGGGCTTAAAGGACTTAAAAAACTGCCCGAACTGATATTCGTCGTTGACGTGGGTAAAGAATACCTTGCTGTGCAGGAAGCCAAGAAAATGAACATACCGCTCATGGCCATCGTCGATACGAACATTAATCCCAATCTTGTGGACCATGTGATCCCGGCGAACGACGATTCGATCAAATCGATCGAATTCATTCTGAAGAACATCGCCGAAGCCTATATAGAGGGCCGCGACGGCTTCGAGAAGAAAGCCTCCGACTATAATGCCGCAAATGAGGCCATCACCGGCGCCGCCGCAGATGATTCCAGATACAGCGAAGAACCTGCCGGAGAAGAACAGGATAAGGATATCGAAGAAGACAGTGAAGAAGAAGATTAACGAGGAGAAAAGAAATGTCCGAAATTAAGGAACAGATACAAAAATTGCGCAAATTGAGTTCGGCAGGAATAATGGACTGCAAAAAAGCGCTTGAAGAAGCCAAAGGCAATATCGAAGAAGCGGAGAAGATACTCAGAAAAAAGGGCATCGCTAAGGCCGAAACGAAAGCCGACAGAACGACTTCGGAAGGTTATGTGGCATCCTACCTTCATTATACGGGAAAGCTCGGCGTGCTGGTGGAAGTCCTTTGCGAAACGGACTTCGTTTCGAGGAGCCCGGAATTCAGGCAGTTCACTAATGAAATAGCCATTCATATCGCCGCGACCGAACCCAGATTCGTAAAGAGGGAAGATGTTCCCGAAGAGACCATAAAGACGGAGAAGGAAGTATATTCCGGCCAGATCAAGGACAAACCCGCTAATGTTGTAGAGAAGATCGTCGAAGGCAAACTCGAAAAGTTCTACAAAGAAACATGTCTTATGGAACAGATGTATTACAAGGACGATAAGAAGACCATAGAGGAATTCGTAAAGGAGCATATAGCCAAATTCGGAGAGAACATCAAGATAAACCGCTTCACTATGTATGAAATAAAATAGGGAGGTAATATGCCCCGGGGTAAAGTTTTGCTGAAAATTAGCGGAGAAGCCCTCGGCGGGCGTGGTTCCCAGTACAGCGCCGGCGCAATGGATTTCATCCATGGCGAAGTGCTCTCGCTCATCAATGCCGGTCAGATACCATGCATCGTCGTCGGAGGCGGGAACATCTACCGTGGCCGGACCGAATTTTTCGACAGGGTCACCGGTGACCGCATAGGTATGCTGGCTACTGTCATGAACGCTTTGGCGCTTGCAGATTATCTGAATTCCAAAGGTATTTCCGCCAAAGCTTATTCTTCAATAGAAATGCCGCGCATTGCCGCGCTCTTCAATAAGGAACAGGTATTGAACGACATCTCATCCGGCATCATACCGGTATTCGGCGGAGGCACGGCCAATCCGTTCTTTTCCACGGATACGCTGGTAGCACTGAGAGCAGCCGAGTTGGGCATCGGTATCATCCTTAAAGGAAGCACGGTGGACGGCATCTATGATAAGGACCCGAAGAAGAACAAGAATGCCGTAAAGTATAAGAAAATCGCCTTTAATGCCGATATCGACCTTGATGTCATCCTTGACCAGTCGGCATTCTTCCTCGCAAAGCAGAACAGGACCGAGATCGTGGTCTATGATTTTTTTAAGAAAGGGAATACGCTGAAGGCGCTGAATAAGAAAACCGGAACATATATCTACTGGGGGAAGTGATATGCTCGACGACATCTATAAAGATACCAAAGCTTCGATGGAAAAGATAATAATCTCCCTGAAGGAGGAACTGGGTAAAGTAAGGACAGGCCGCGCTAACCCCTCCGTTCTCGACGGCATCAAGATCAATTACTACGGAACGATGACCCCGCTCCGGCAGATCGCCGGCATACAGATCCCCGAATCAAGGATGATCGTAGTACAGCCCTGGGACAAGTCCACTCTCGGTTCAATAGAAAAAGCGATACAGGAAGCCAATATAGGCATCACGCCGCAGAATGACGGAGTGATAATCAGGCTGCCCTTTCCTCAGCTTTCTGAAGAAACAAGGCGTGA
This sequence comes from uncultured bacterium, assembly GCA_937863565.1. Classification (GTDB taxonomy): domain Bacteria; phylum AUK180; class AUK180; order AUK180; family AUK180; genus CALMGJ01. The sequence continues at coordinate 190,363 of CALMGJ010000012.1, forward strand.
CAGTATAAAGCAGGCGAAGACGATCTGCGAAAAATTCAAGGTCTCTCTCCGCAACGCCCGGCATGATGAGATAGACATGGTCAAAGAACTGGAGAAGGAGAAGTCAATTACCGAGGATGAGAGGAAAAAGGCTATCGATCAGCTCGATAAGATAACCAATGACTACATAAAAAAGATCGACGATATCACAAAAGACAAAGAAAAGGAGATCTCCGAAATATAATGAACGACAGTCTCAAGCCGCCGGAGCATGTTGCCATAATAATGGACGGCAACGGCCGATGGGCAAAAAGCCGCGGTTTGAACAGGCTGGAAGGACATAAAGAAGGCGCTCAGACCGTGCGCCGGATAGTGACAAGATCAAGAGAGCTCGGAATAAAATATCTGACACTATATTCATTTTCATACGAGAACTGGGGAAGACCGAAGGCGGAGATCGAAGGCCTCTTCACGATACTGAGAAAGTACTGCATCGGAGAACTGCCCACGATGATGAAAAACGGCATCTCCTTCAATATCATCGGAGAATGGGACGGCTTGCCGGTGCAGGTGAGAAAAGTATTGAAGGACACAATAGATAAAACAGCGACCAATAAAAAGATGGCGCTTGTCCTTGCCCTTAACTACTCTTCCAGAAGAGAAATCATATCCGCCGTTAACGGCCTTCTTGCCTCCGGTTCCAAGAGAACGGACGAGAAAGGTTTTTCCCGTAAACTCTTCACGGGCAGCATGCCCGATCCCGACCTTATTATAAGAACGAGCGGGGAGATGCGGCTTTCCAATTTTCTTCTCTGGCAGGCGGCGTACGCGGAATTTCATTTTTCCCGAACACTGTGGCCCGATTTCACCGAAGAAGAATATACCGCTATCATTGCAGAATTCGGGAAGAGGGAGAGGCGATATGGGAGGATTTAGCACCCTCGGTAAGAGAACTGCCGTTTCTTTGATATATGCGCCGCTCATGCTCTGGGTGTTCTGGTCGGGAGGAACGGTCCTTAAGATAATCATGGCGCTGGCCGCGTTTTTATCCTTCTACGAAGCCGCCAAAACTGCGCAGGCGGAAAGAATATTCCATATCATCTTCCTTCCGGCGGCGGGGATCATTTTCATACACAGCCCCGTGCTTGCGGCAACGCTGATGCTGGTATTCCTTCTTTTTCTTCCTTTTTTACTTTACAGTTTCGGCAAGCATGATCCGTCAAGACTTTCATCCTGGGCGCTTCTTCTTCTGATATGCACATATGTTGCCGCCGGAAGCTATTCGGTGATCTATCTTAGAACGACCTTCGGTGTCAAACATTCGCTCTTCGTCCTTTGTTCGATATGGGTATTTGACAATTTTGCATATTTCAGCGGAGTCCTATTCGGCCGTCGCAGGATATTTCCCGTGCTTTCGCCGAAGAAAAGCATCGAAGGCATCGTGGGCGGTCTTATCTTCAATCTGATCCTGGGAGGTCTTGCCGGCCGTCTCATTTTCGGGCGTATTTATCTATATGCCCTGCTCTCCGTGCTGGTCGGCGTTCTTGCCCAGATCGGCGATCTGTACGAATCCCTTTTCAAAAGACACTACAATATCAAGGATTTTTCCGACATCCTTCCCGGACACGGGGGTATCATGGACAGGTTCGATTCGATATTCTACACATTTCCCGTTATGTGCATAGTCCTTAAACTGCTGGGCCTGAAAGGATGACAGCATGAGAAAGATAGTGATCGGGGGGTCCACCGGCTCGATCGGCGCCAAAGCATTATCCGTCATTGACGATCATCCGGATGACCTGAAAGTGCACGCCCTGATAGCACGATCAAGAAAAGAGATATTCCTGGCCCAGATAGAAAAATACCGTCCGGCATACGTCATATTCGGCGAAGAACTGCAGTTACCCGGAGGCACGAAGCAGATCCCGGAAAAAGAGTTCGCAGAGGCCCTCGGCCATGCAGATCTTTTCCTGAATGCCGTTTCCGGAATAAACGGGATGGAGTATACGTACATAGCCCTTGCTTCCGGCAAGAAAGTGGCTCTTGCCAATAAAGAATCGCTGGTGGCCGGGTTCGAAAAAATGCTCGCTGCCTGCAAAACACCCCTCGATCTTATAATTCCGGTTGACAGCGAACACTCTGCCATCTTCCAGCTCCTTTCCGGCGTTAGATCGGACGATGTGGAAAAGGTAATACTCACTGCCTCCGGCGGAAAGATAAGGAATAAGGATCTGAACAGGGAGCTTTTGCCACAGGAAATACTGGAGCACCCGAAATGGAGGATGGGAAGCGTGATCACGATAGACTCCTCCACCATGGTGAACAAGGCATATGAAACTGCGGAAGCGCATTACCTGTTCAATGTGCCTCTCAAGAACATAGAGGTCTTGTTCCATCCTCAGGCAGTGATACACGGCATGATAAAAATGAAGGACAAGAACATATTCGCGCATCTTTCTCCTACAGACATGATGTATCCTATTAAGCATGCTCTGTTCTATCCGAATCGCGTGCCTTATGAAAAGGATTTCAATTATTCCGTGATCTCCGAGCTGACCCTGGAACCTGTTAATTTCAATTACTATCCGAACTACGGATTGTTCACGGAAGCGCTTCAAAAAAGTCCCAAAACAAGAACGGCACTCATCTGCGGAAATGAAAGGAGCGTGGACCACTTCCTGAGATCCAGGATCAAATTCACGCAGATATTCGAGCTCAACCGGTATATTTACGAACATTGGAAGGATCAGGGCGACCTCGAATTCGGAGAACTGCCCGAGATCCGGTCAAAAGTGGACACTATCATAGAAAATTATTTCGGAGGAATACAGTGATACCCGCATTAGGAATAATATTCGGTCTCGGCATTCTGATCTTCATTCATGAACTGGGACATTTCATAGCTGCAAAATCGATGGGCATTCTTGTAGAAGAATTCTCCCTCGGGTTCGGTCCTGCCATAGTCAAATTCAAGATCAAGGAAACAGAGTACAAGATCGCCGCCATTCCCGTGGGCGGTTATATCAAGATGAAAGGAGAGGACCCCGATTCGGAACTGACAGGTTCGAAAGATGAGTTTCTTTCAAGGAAAACGCACGAAAAGATCATAGTCGCGCTTGCCGGACCTCTGGCGAATATCATCCTGGCTGCGGCGATCTATCCTGTGATCTTCATGGGGATCGGTGAAAAGGAGGCTGTGCTGACCCCCTATGCCCAGATCGCCGGAACGATCGAAGGTTCGGCGGCAGAATCGGCCGGGATCATCAGGAAAGATATCATAGAAAAGATCAACGAAACGGAAATACGATCGCCTTCGGATATCACGCCGATCGTGAGCGGCAGTGCGGGGAATACGCTTTTTCTCACAGTAAGAAGAGGGGACGAAGTGCTGAAGATAGCTGTTCGCCCAAACAAAAGAGAGAAATACGATTATATCTATTACGAACTTGGCGTATATTTTAAAATTGATCCGGTTATCGGGCCGCTCCCGAAAAAATCCAATGCCTACAGGGCCGGTCTGAGAGAAGGGGATATCATAGTGAAAAGCGGCGGGAGAGAAGTATTCTCATTCACCGATATATTCGAGGACATCGTTGATGGCAGCGCTCTTTTGCTTACGGTAAAGAGATCGGGAGAGCTTCTTGATATCACGGTCCCTCCCGTGCTCACTTCAGGCTTTAATGAAGAAGGCAAGATAAGGAAGGCTTTCCGCTATGACCTTACTTCGGAATACAGGATCGTAAAAAGCGGCTTTGGCGAAGGCATATCACGGAGCCTTAATGCGCTGGGAAGCGATTTCCTGCTCATTTACAATTCTCTCAGGATCATAATCAAACATCCGAAGGAGGCGCGCCATCTCGGCGGTTTTATCACCATAGGATACATACTGTCCAAGAGCATAAGAGAGGGTATAGCCGAATATCTGGCATGGATCGGAATGATATCCGTTAATCTTGCCGTTGTCAATATGCTTCCTTTGATCATAACGGACGGCGGTTTAATACTGATGTTCATGTTTGAATTCCTTACACGCAGAAAGATGAAAAAAAAGGAAAGGGCCGTTCTGCAGTATACGGGATTCGCACTCCTTCTTCTTCTGTTCCTTTTCATAATGAAAAACGATATCATGAGATATCTCTAGGGGCTTATGAGAACAAAAAAGGTCCGGATCGGAGATCTCATCATTGGCGGCGGCTCTCCTGTTCGCGTGCAGTCGATGACGAACACTCCCACGGAAGACCTTAAAAGGACCAAGGCGCAGATAAGTGCTCTTGCCGCAGCCGGATGCGAGATCGTAAGGATCTCGATACCTTCCGTTAAAGCGGCAGAGAACATAGAAAAATTTAAAAATGCCTTTCCGGATATTCCGCTCGTTGCCGACATTCATTTCGACTACCGCCTTGCCCTTCTTTCCATAGAACGGGGCATAGATAAGCTTAGACTGAATCCCGGCAATATCACGGCAAAAGACAAGGTTGCCGAGATCGTTTACGCCGCCCGCAGAAAGAAGATCCCGATCCGCATCGGAATCAACGGGGGCTCCCTTCCCGCGAGCATCAAGGAAAAATATCACAAACCTACTGCAGAAGCACTTGTGGCGGCCGCAGCGGAAGAGATCGCATATTTCAAGAAACTCGAATACGAGAACATCGTAGTATCGTTGAAATCTTCCGATGTGCCCGTGACGGTGAAAGCCAACAGGTTGTTCCGCGAAAGATATCCTTACCCGCTCCATCTCGGGATAACCGAAGCGGGAACGGCCATAGGCGGTACCGTGAAATCCGCGGTGGGGATCGGGATCCTTCTTAATGAAGGAATCGGGGATACATTAAGGATATCGCTTTCGGGAGATCCCGTTACTGAAGTTCATACGGGGTTCGCTATTTTAAGGGAGCTCGGCCTCAGAAGAACGGGACTTGATCTGATAGCCTGCCCCACTTGTTCAAGGACGGAGATCGATGTGGCGGGCATAAGCGCACAGATCGAGAAGAAATTCCGCGGGATGAAGGAACCTCTGAGAGTGGCGATCATGGGCTGCATTGTTAACGGACCCGGAGAAGCGTCTGAAGCGGACATCGGGATCGTCGGGACAAAAAGCGGATACGTGATATACGTAAATGGCAAGATCATTAAAAAGATCACGAAAGCCGAAGGCAGCGGAGAGGCCGTGGGCATCCTTTCGGAACTAATAAGAAAATTCCAGAAATGAACCCGTTCACGATCAAAGACGGGTATTCCCTGAAAAAACTTTTCAAAATATTGAGCGGATTTTACGGTCCCCAGCATTGGTGGCCCGGAGGATCGAGATTCGAGATAATCGCAGGCGCGGTGCTTACGCAGAATACGAACTGGAAGAATGTGGAGAAGGCGATCGCTAACATGAAAAGGGCCCGCTGCATGACGGCTTCTGCCGTCCTGAAGACGGGAAAGGATGAACTCAAAGGACTGATCCGCCCGGCAGGATTTTTCAATCAGAAAGCGGAGCGGCTTGCGGCCGTGAGCGAATTTCTGATGGAGGAAAAAAAGTTACTCAATTCGCTTCTGGACAAAAACAATAATTTTCAAGCAAGAGAAAAACTCCTCTCGATAAAAGGCATAGGACCTGAAACAGCGGATTCAATACTTCTTTACGCTTTTGCCGTGCCGGTCTTCGTTGTTGATGCTTATACGAAAAGATTCCTGGAATTTTACCATCTCTATCAGGGTCCGATGAAATACGAGGATATCCGCCGTTTTTTTGAAAGCGGGCTTCCCGCGGATGCCGAACTGTACAACGAGTATCACGCTCTTATCGTGAGGTGGGGTAAGGATGCGCGACAAATGATTGACACAAAAACGCGTTCATGATATAAATAATCATGAAAGCAGGATACTATCAATTCGCTCCGTCATTGTTCGATAAAAGAGGGAACCTCGAAAAGGTTTCCGAAAAGCTGGGAACCGCAGATGCTGATCTGATCGTTCTTCCGGAATTTTTCAATACGGGATATACCTTCAGTTCGGCTGAAGAGGCCGCGGTGCAGGCCGAACGGATACCGGGAGGGGAGACTACCGAGCTTATGGCCGCGATCGCGAGAAAAAAGAACATGTTCATCTGCGGCGGTCTTCCCGAAGATGACGGCGGTGTTCTCTACAATTCCTCCGTGCTCGTAGGACCCGGAGGATATATAGGGAAATACAGGAAAGTTCATCTCTTTTACAATGAAAAAAAATATTTCAAGCGAGGCGACCTCGGTTACCCCGTTTTCGATATGGGCGGCACCAAAGCATCCATGCTCATCTGCTTCGACTGGTTCTTCCCCGAAGCGATGCGTTCCTGCGCACTGTCCGGCGCGCAAGTGATATTACATCCTACCAATCTTGTGATGCCTTATTATCAGAGCGCTTCCGTAACGCGCGCTTTGGAGAACAGGGTCTTCATCATTCTATCCAACCGCTACGGAAAAGAGGAGAACAAGGGTATCGTTTACAATTTTACAGGAGCTTCCCGGATCGTAACCCCGACCGGCGACATCATAGTCTCATCTCCGGCCGACAAGGATGATCTCCGGACCGCTTTTATCGACCCTTCACTCGCATTGAATAAAAAACTTAATGAAATGAACGATATATTCAAAGAGATCTGAATGTACAGAAAAGGAGTAGCGGCAGTTATCACGGACGGTGAGGGTAAGATACTGGCGTACAGGAGGAAGGACCATCCTGAATCCTGGCAATTCCCTCAGGGCGGGATCGAGAACGGCGAGAATGAGGAGGAGGCCCTGAAAAGGGAGCTTTGGGAGGAATGCGGGATAAAAAGATACCGGATACTTTCCAGAACACCCCCGATATCATATGCACTGAATCTGAAAAGTAAGGGGATGGAACACGAGGGACAAAGCCATGTATATTTTCTTTTGGAATTAGAAGAAGATATTCCGTCCGTCCCGGATTGCGAGTTCACAGAATGCGCCTGGATGACAGGACCAGCACTTCTCGGATGGTGCCCTTCATTTAAAAAGGACGCTATCCGTCAGGCAATATCCATACTGCTGCCTGCGGAACTCTGACGAGCGCCGAAACGGAAGCATGTGAACGCTATCGAAGCTCTTCAATAAGATCGTTCAATTTTCTATCTGTTCCGATCCGCTTCCTGAGCTTAAGGAAATATTTCAGCGCGCTCTTCCGGTCACCCGTTTTCAAGCAGGCATTCGCCATTTCGGCGAGGATGTCGGTGTTCTGAGGAAACAGGGAATATGCTTTTTTATAATAAGGAAGCGGGTCTTCTCCGAGTTCTTCCGCCGTTCTGGCCATTGTGACGAAGATATCCGGATTCCTTCCGAAATAACCTGCCGCCATATGCAAGTAGTGCATAGCCTCGGCGAACTCCCCGTTCTTAAGATGGAATTTTCCCCTCCAGAAAAAAGCTCTCCCGGGATAAGGGGAAGCGCGTTCCCTTTCCCATGCGGACATGAAAAGCACCCTGTCATTCAGGACATAGGCGATGATAAGCCCATTGAGGTCCTTCCTTGGGTCCGTGCTGTTCCGGAACAAGGACATATCGTCGAGCCCGCTTAAACCGGAGGGCTTTTCAAAAGAGAGCACGGCAAAAGCGGAATCAATATAGATAAGCCCTGCTCCTTTTCCGGCGAGATAACGCGGCAGGGAATCCGGTTGACCGCTTAGAAAGACATATGTGGGCACCACGAATGCTGTAATGCCGTAGCGCATGGCAAGCAATTCTGCTATATTCGTTCTATCGGGTCCGTTTTTCATTGCGCGGTATTCCGCATAGACGGCCGGATCGGAATCGGTACCGTCTATGAACGGTTCTATGCCGTAAAGGGCAAGATATCCGCCGATGCCGTAATCATTGAAGATCCTGCCCTGTACTTTCTGCAATACTCCGATCATGGTCCTTTGAGGGATCTTGCTCCCGAGCCGGTAATCACGGACATATCGGGAATCGAATCCCGTATAGTGCATGCCGCGCGTGAAAATGAAAAGCATACCAAGAGAGAACGCGGCGAAAATGAACTTTGCCCTTTGCGGTAGTTCGGTCTTCAAGGATATATAGAAAAGCCCGTAAATGGCAAAAAAGACGATGTGCCTTACGGCAAAGAACGGTAGAACTGCAAAAACAGGGAGAAAAATATCTGCCAAATCAATCTCCTTCTTTCCGAAAATGAGCCTTGACAGCGCAACGAGAAAGAGAAAAGCGATATAAACGGTCAAAAGGTCGGAGACTGCGAAATATTTATCGCTCAACGGAAGCCACTCGACGAGCGATTCCTGAAAAGGCCTTAACTTTGCCTGTGTAGTGAAGATATCCTTCAAGACCGGTAAACCGAACGGATGAAGGAATACTGCGGCTGTATACGGGACAAGATGTACGGCATCTGCAGGTTTAAAGTTCCGGGTAAGGACGATATGATGCGCATAATAGACGAAGATGATCCCGTAAAGCACGATATAAGACGGGTGCGACAGTACGGAGAGCGTGAACAGGATGAAAACGGCCGGGGAAAAGACCCTCTTTCCCGAGAGCAGCAGAAGTACGGCATATTCGATCAGGATGAATCCGATCATCGTGCTCCGCAGGTCGAAAAAATAAGAGAACAGGTAAACGGAGAAGGGCAATAAAAAGAACATAAGCGGATTCGGCCGCTTAACGGATATGAACATAAGAGGAAGAAAGACCGCAAGGGCCAAAAGGAATTTCAGGATGAAAGGGCTGCCGATGACCCTGTGTAAATGATAGAGAATGTAATGCCCTAGGAATGAATGATTGAGGAACAGGCCGCCGTGTGAATGAAAAGTCATCTGTGAAGAAAAGATATAGGGAAAATCCTTGAAGGTATCCCTCCCTGCCTTGATTTGCCAGAAAAAATCGTCGCTGTTGAAAGGGAGGCTTGCCAAAAAAAGCGAGAAGAGCAGAACAATGATCATGGGCACTGCGGTTTTGAGGATCTTCACCGGTTCCCCCCGTGCGCACCGCTTCCCGTTAAAACCAGAACACCTTCTCCGGCCGGGATCCTGAATGCGGTGAAATGCCTGTATTCGTAAGCATTGCGGAAAGAGCTCTGGAAGGCGTATTTTACCAGGCATTCCCTTTCCCGGAAGGTCCTGTATTTTACGGCAAGCGTTCCGGTGCCCGTGAGAAGCTCCATACTCTCCCCGTTCTCGAGCGGAGTGTCGTAAAGTAATTTTTCTTTATGTCCGAAATCGAGTATCTCGAACCGTCCGGACCTGTATACAACGGTCCCGCCCAGATCGCGATTCAATTTCAGCGCGTCTATCTGGGATGAGTTCACAATGAAAAAACGGGCGGCGAAATGGTCCGGGTCGATATTCTCCATTTTTATTATCTGATCGTTCAGGGCCCTCGAACTGCCGTTCTGAAGCCAATCATGCCAGATGCCGAAATTGATCTCTATACCGCAATTGTACGCAAGATATTCGGGATCAGTATAATTGTTCTTTCCGTAAGACATGAAGATGAACCTATCCTTCTCAAGACCGTTTCCTCTGATCCATCCTGCAATGTCCCGCATTTCCTTCTGATAGGGGTTCGGAATGAATATCTGCGAATATGAAGGTATAAGTTCAATGAAGGAAAGGGCGAGCACGATATAGATCTCCCCGGCTTTCAGCGTTCTCAAAAAACTGCAAACAGAGATGACGAAAAAAACGATACCTGCCGCCTCAAAAAAATAATAAGGATTTCTCATATTGCCGAAAAAGGGAAAAAGCGATAGAACCCTGAAAAGCGGTATGACCGCAAGAATGAAAATGAAAATGAAACCACGGATCCCGTATTTGCGCACGATGAGATAAAAATAGAAGAGCATGAACCCGGCGCCGGCGATCCCGATAATGAACGACAGCGGACCCTGTCCTCTGAAAAACGTGAAAAGCCCGGCAACGGGAGACTTGTGGCCGAAACTGAGATTAATTGAAAGGACCGCGGGCAGGAAAAAACTGAATGGGACTTTGCCTTTGTAGAAACCCCAGAAGAAAATGAAACACATGACGGCCCCGATATTCCTTATCGCAGTTCCATGAACCGGGCCGTCGTATCCCGAGAATATTATGTTCCAATCATTGAAGAATTGAGAGAAGAATCCCAGAGAATACCTGTCGCGGATCCGCCAAAGCATTTCCGCGGAATAGAAAGGATGTCGCGCATATCCTTTCATGAAGATGGCCATTGCCAGAAGACCGGCGATAACAGCTGAGATGAAAATCCAAAAAGAAGCCTTTTTCCGGAAGTGCTCGGTGATGAGCTCGATAATAATATAAGCGGTGATGATGAAAACAGGTACAACGAAGAACTCGAATTGGGAGAAAAGAAGCATGATGAGTGCCCCGGCTGCAAGGAAGTAGTATACTCCTTTCTCGGCGGAAGCCCGGTAAAAAAGCAAAAGGAAGGGGACAAAAACATACGGCGCCATCAGAATGGAAAAACGGAAAAGCTGGAAAAGGATAACGGGGTTCATAATGAAAAGGAGCGGAAGCAGCACCAGACCGTCTCTGTAGGCCCTCCTTTCGAGCAAATAAAGCGCAGCTACTACAAGCAGCATGGAAAGCACGATCACACATTTCGCCGCAGCCTCGTCGGGCATGAGCAGTTTGAAAAAAGAGTGAACGGCCGGAAAAAGCAGATAGCAGTTAGTGAATTGCGTATATGAACCGAAATAGAAATATGGAACCCAGACATTTTCAAAAGGCCTTGCCCGGGCGATCCCGGACCAGAACATCTTTCCGGGAAGTTCATTATCAGCACCGAAACCGTCGAGCATGAAAAATGAGACGGCAAGATAGATGCAGATCGCGATCAGGATCACCGGAAATGCTTTCCCGGAGGTTCTTTTCATTTGAATAATTATAACAGAACAGGGTGTTTTTTCAAAATCAATTGACTTTTTCCGCTATTTGTCATACCATATATAATAGAGGATTGAAAAAGGCGAACGCAACCTATGTTTAGGATAGAGAATATCGAAAAAACTTATTCCCCGCTTAATATATTCGAAGGACTCAATTGGAAAAAAACGCCGGTCAAGGTGCTGAAAAAAGTAAGTTTCACTTTGGAGAAGAACAGGATCATCGCACTATTGGGATGCAATGGCGCAGGGAAGACCACTTTGCTGAAGATCCTTTCGGGAATGCTGCTGCCTGACGGCGGCGATGTATTATGGGACGGGAAAAAGCTCAGTGAAAACAAGGAGTATTTCGCTTCGCACATCGGTTATATCGGGCCGGAGGACAGAAGCTTCTACTGGAGGCTCACTCTCTACGAGAATATGGAGTTCTTCTGCGGTTTTTTTGAGGGGCATGCGGACAGGGAGAAAATATTATCCGTTTTCCGTACTCTGGGGATCGACCAGTACAGGGATACCCCGTTCAGGATGCTGTCTGCAGGAACGAAGGCGAAAGCTCAGCTCGCCCGAGGCCTTCTTTGGTCGGACCGCTTTCTCATTCTTGATGAACCGTTCGCGAACATAGATATCAAATCCCGCGAAGAGATCAAAGGATTTCTCAAGAAATGGATCTCGGAAGGGGAACGCTATATGCTGATCACGTCGCACCATATAGATGAACTGGAAGACTGGATAGACGAAGTGTTCGTACTGACGGACGGTTTCATAATGGAACCGGAGAATGAGGATGTTTTTAAAAAACAGATGGTCAGGGTGGAGTACGAGGAAGGGGATTCCGAATACTTGGAGTATGCCGATCTCATCATGCAGGGAGTTAAGTTCAAAGGTCGCCCCAAAAAGATCGAAATAGTGAAAGAAGGCGTAACAGACGTGATTAGAAGGCTGAAAGATGGATCCAAGAAAGATATATAGCTTTATAAAAAGGGATTTCCGCGAATTCATATCCTACCCGCTTTCTGCGCTGTTCACATTCCTTTCTGTTTTTCTTACTCTTTTTATCTTCTTCTACCTCTCGCGCGTCATTTCACCCGGGTCCTCGATCCTGAAATATTCGGGAGATTATTTTTCTTTCGTCATAATAGGGATAGCATTTTCATCTGCGGCCACTTCGGGACTCAACACAATTGTCTCGGCGCTGCGAAATGAAGAGATGAAGGGAACGCTGGAGATACTTCTCTCCGGCAGAGTGAAGACCATCGATGTTCTTACGGGCCTCATGTCCTTCAATATCATCTTCGAGCTGTTCAGAATGCTGTTCATCTTAGTTCTGTCCGCGGTTTTCTTCGGCCTTAAGATACATTACGATAAGATATATGTGAGCATTATTTTCCTTCTCCTCACTTTCTTCACTTTCCTTTCGCTGGGCATTATTTCCGGAGGGATAATCCTGATAACGAAAAAGGGGAATCCGCTGTCATTTCTCGTCAATCAGGCCAATCTGCTTTTCTCCGGAGTGTATTTCCCGTACGAGATCCTGCCGCTCTGGCTCAAAGTCTTCAGTTTCGCTTTCCCTACGACGTATGCGCTGAAGGCGATAAGGCTCAATCTCCTGCAGGGATACGGTTTCGATAGACTCTACGGGGAGCTGTTCATCCTGATAGGTTTTGCCGCTGTCCTTCTTCCGGCTTCAGTGGTCTTTTTCGATCAGGCCCTTAAACTGTGTAAAAAATGGGGAAGTTTAAATACGTATTGATCCTTGCCGCCGCATTTCTTTGTACGGCCCTGTCTTCCGAAGCGATCAGGGTGCCGCGTTTAAAATATTCGGGAGGAGGGGATTGGTATAACGGAAAGACGGAGATCCCCAATCTGATGAAAAGATTCCGGGATGATTTCAAAGTAGATGTTGATGATATCGACATGAACATCTCGGCGATCAGCGCGGACCTGCTTCTATATCCGATGATATTCATAACCGGCCACGGCAGGATCGTCTTCACCGATCTTGAAAGATCTAATCTGAGAAAATACGCCGAAGCCGGCGGTCTTCTATATATCGACGACGACTGCGGGATGGACAAATTCATACGATCGGAACTGAAAAAGATATTTCCCGACCGCGAATTGATGCCGCTTCCGGCTGATTTCCCGCTGTTTTCAATATACTATGTTTTTGAAAAAGGCATTCCCCAGATACATATGCATGAGGAAAAACCTCCCGAGGCTTTCGGAATATTCGACGACAACGGGAATCTAATGGTCCTGTACACTTTCAATGCCAATATTTCGGACGGCTGGGACTCCAAGGGTGTGCATTCCGAGGATACGGAAGAAATAAGGGAGACCGCATTGAGGATGGGAGTGAACATTCTTCTGTACTCATTGCTTTATTGAGGAGAGAAAAGATGAGGATGACGTTCTACGGCGCCGCACGGGAAGTAACGGGCTCGAAGATCCTG
>CALMGJ010000013.1 GCA_937863565.1 uncultured bacterium
TCTCAGCGGAAGAGCTCGAGATCCTAAACGATGATTCCTTCATATTGCCGATGATCGTTTTCAGTTTATTGAAGTTGGAATTGAGAGCGCTCCCGAGATCGCCTTTTTTAATATGTTCTGCAACACCGAATGTCAGATTCCCCCTCTCCTGCTCTTTCATCAGAGCGGAGAACGATATCAGACGTTCGATCATCATCTTGAAACTGCCCGAAAGCGTGCCCTTAGTGTCCAATTTCTTATAATTAACGCTTTTAAAATCATCCCTTGCAATGCTCTCTGCAATGGTCGAAATATAAAGCAGCTGATCTTTCATCTTGGAGAAGGCGGCGCCGAAATCGCCCTTGAAATCCTGTGAAAGGACATCACTGGTCAGTTGATCCGCAGCAATGGCGTTCGCCTGTTCCTTGGCCGTATTCAATCCTCTCAGCATTTCATTGAAGCTCTCGGAAAGGTATCCGAACTCATCCTTTTCTTCTATGTGTAGGCTGACGCCGAGATCGCCTTCGCTCACCTGGAACATCGCTTCCCTCACTTTCCTCACTTTCTTCAGGGCATTTTCTGCAAGAAGTCCCGAGACCATGCCTACATAGATGATGAAGATGCTCTTCAGGATCTCAAGATAGAGATTGATCTCCAGACCGGGATGCTGGCGCATATAAACCAGTACCATTACCATATAGATGACCGCGGAAAAGATGCTGACATACATGCTCATCATAAAACCGAGGTCCATTGCATTATGGATGATGCCGAGGAAATATACGATGACGAAAGGACTGGAATTACCTCCCGTATAGTTCATTATCAGAGTAGCGCCTACCGCATCAGTAAGTGGAAAGATAAATTTATACCATCTCTTAAATTTCTTGAAAACGCCTATCGAAAGCTGAATGAAAATGTTCTGGGCGATCTCAATCCCGGGGAGAATGATGAAGATATACCATGGCACATTGAAGAAATGGAATACCCATGTCCCAAGGCCGAGTAGGACGAGACCCATCGCGACGAACATATAGCGATCTTTAACACCGAACAATGCCAGAGCTTTTTCTTTTTCCAGAAGTTCGTTCTCGAATTGCGAGCGGTATGACATATCAGCCCCCTGATCTTTCATTTTATGTATTTATTCTACAGTTTTTATTCTGATAATTCAAGCATTTTCTGAAGAGGGATGCGCGCGGATATCATCACATCTTCGGGAAGCTCGATGCCGTATTTATTCTCAAGAAGCGAAAGATACACATCCTTAAGCCCGATCTTCTTCATATTGCGGCATATGATGCGTGGTTGAAGCGGGTAGAATTCCTTTCCCGGGTTTTCATTCCTGAGGCGGTAGATAAGCCCCTCTTCGGTCCCTATGATAAATTCCTTCACGTCAGAATTTTTAACGAATTTCAGCATTTCCCCGGTTCCCATAAGATGATCGGAAAGAGCGCTCACTTCTTCATTGGCTTCCGGATGCGTCAATATAAGGGCTGACGGATGGGCTTTTCTTATTTTAAGAAGCTCATCCTTTTCAAGGTCCTCATGAACATAACAATAACCTTCACTCAGAATGATCCTCTTCTTCGGGCATTTCTTCTGTATAAAACGTCCGAGGTTCTTATCGGGCAGGAAAATGATATCCTTTGAGGGCAGTTTAGAAGCGATCTTCACAGCATTGGCGGATGTGCATATAACATCGGTCAGCGCTTTTGTTCTTGCGTTCGTGTTGACATAGGCCATCACGGAAGCTTCCGGATACTTTTTTCTGAGCCTCGCGATCTCCTCTTCCCGGGCCATATCCGCCATGGGGCATCTTGCCTCCCTGACGGGATGTAGGACCGTTTTCATGGGGGCCAGGATCTTGGCGGTCTCTGCCATGAATGAGACTCCGCAAAATACTATCACTGAAGCGGATATTGAGGCTGCTTTCAGGGAAAGGTCATAGGAATCACCCAGATGGTCCGCAATATCCTGGACTTCAGGGCTTTGATAATTATGTACGAGGATGACCGCATCACGTTCTTTCTTGAGCTTTTTTATCTCTTCCTTATACTGCATGCTACATTAAAAGAAAAAAGACGGAAAAAGTCAAATGGATTGCATATTTTCGGCAAATGGATTATAATCCAGTCATGAATGAACGGCATGAAATGAAGTATATAGCGAAAAACAGCGGGATCAATATTTTTTTCGGGATACTCAATAAACTGCTTACTTTCATTTGGGTGATCCTTTTTACGCGGCTTTTCAGCGAATCGGATGTAGGCCTGTTCTACTGGGCATTCGCGGTCATCTCTATCGTATCATCGATCTCGCTCTTCGGTTTGGATAAAGGTATTCTGAAATTGAATTCCGTTTTTTCCGCCGGGAAATATTTCGGAAAGTCCAGGAAGCTTCTCATCGATTCCGTGGAGATATCTTCTGTCTTGCCCGTTATTTTCATTATCTTCTCCGCAGTTTTCCTGAGAAAGAAGGAACCCCTTCTTTTCCTTTTTTCCTTTTACCTTCTTCCCGTATCGGCTCTCCGGATGCTCCAGAGTTATATCTGGTCGCTCGGGGATATGCTGTTCTATAATGTCTCTCTGATCGCAGAGACCGCCATTCATTTCCTTGTGGTTCTGGCCCTTGTCTTCAAATGCGGGGTCTGGCTCGCCGTAGCAGTGTACATCTTCTCCGCAAGCGCCTGTGCGCTTATCAGCCTAGCCCTTATCTGGAAAAGGAATCCCGAGATCTTCACTGCAAAGAACGAGGAGTACGGCAGAAAAGACCTTCTCAGCGTCTCTATCCCTCTTTTCTTTTCAGCAATAATATTCATGACCCTGACAAATGTCGATACATTTATGATCGGACTTCTCAAACCGGATGAACTGGAGCAGGTCGCCTATTACCGTATCGCTGTCAGGGCTGCATTTTTCATCCTGCTTCCTTCGCAGATGGTGCTGCGGGCCATTGCACCGACCGTGGCAAGAAAGGATCTGAAAGAGGACCCGGGGCATGGGACATACGATTCCTCTCAGATACTCATAGTATACCTTTCTGCACCCGTATTTTTCGTTTTTGCCGCATTTCCGGAAGCCGTTGCAGCGCTTTTCGGCAAGAATTATGCCGTCTTTTCCAAAGATATAATCTCGATCCTTGCCGCCGGGCTGGTATTGAATGTTCTTCTCGGGGCCTCCGCTCAGATCTTATCGTACGGGGAAAAACAGCGGTTGTATCTTTATATCACAATGTTCATTTTATTTCTGAACATCATCTTGAATTATTTCCTCATCAGAGCTTACGGAGCTTCGGGCGCGGCCGTGGCGACTGCCATAAGTTACACACTCGGGACCGTGGTCTGCTCATTTTCCGTGCACAGATCATATAGAATAATCCCAATGAAACCGAGGGCCCTCATCGATCTTACCGTTCTTTTCGCATTAGGAATTGGAACGAGGGCTTTGTTCGCGGGGAACGGCTATCTGCCTTTACTTCTGGGCTCAGTTCTCTTCTGTATCGCCGAGATCCTCTATATCTTTCTTTTTAAAAAGGACAGCGCCGAACATTTCGTATTAATAAAAACTTTTAATTTCCTTTTTCGCCCCGGGAAGATCAATAAATAAGACCGGTGTAAATTCAGCGATATTAAATACGGGATACCCGTCGAGCGGCAGTTCTCATTTACTTTCAAGATACATTTGTATGAAAACGAAAGCTTCACTTTCGCGGACCGGATACGCGCGTTCAGCGATTACGGGCTGTCTTTTTCCTTCTTTCAAGATACATTTGTATGAAAACGAAAGCTTCACTTTCGCGGACCGGATACGCGCGTTCAGCGATTACGGGCTGTCTTTTTCCTTCTTTCAAGATACATTTGTATGAAAACGAAAGCATTGACTATCATCATCGGCTCCAAGGGGAACCTGTATCTTGTTTTACCTGCAACGACCGAATAGATCCCTAAAAAGTATAAGAAAGCCAAGTGAAGAATTAGAAGTTCAGGTTTGCGGCAAATGAACAAGGAAAGGACCAAAGCAATAAAAAGAGGAAGATAGAATACGAAAAAAACGGCTCTTGAAAGCTCTTCCTTAAGGCCGGAATTCACGCTGAGATCCCTGTTCGGCGCAGGTTTCAGGAATTGCCAGGCCCTGCCCAGGCACAATGCTATGAAACGGCCGGGATTATTGATTATAAATTCCTTCCCGAGGTTCAGGTAGTAATCCGATCTTCCGGTCTCGGAAAGTCCTTTATACGCCTCGAGATCAAAATTATCCGGGGCCCGGTATCCTTTTCCGGGCGAAGAACCTTTATGATTCTCCCAATACAGCGTAATACCCCCCTCAGTTGACATCGGCACGAATCTTTTAAGGACTATCGTGTTCCTTATGGACCACGGCGCGAGAACTGCGAAAAAAACTGAGAGAAAGACCAGGGTTCCCTTTACGGGCTTTTTCATAATAAGTGCTTCGACGGCGATGACCCCGGGAAACAGCAGCATCATGCTCTTTACATAACAGGACAACGCGAAAAAAACAGCTGATACCGCACTATTAGATACATAGCTGCCCTGTTCGCGCTTTATAAGAAAAAAGAATCCCGCGGTGAAAAGCGCCGTGAAAAGCATTTCCGTAATGAGCGTCGAAGGATAATAAACCAAAGGAGGATATAAAACGGAAAAAAGCGCGGCCGGAAGCGCCAACTTTCCTCCTGTAAGCCTTTTTACGCTTAGAAAAACAAAGAACGAACAAAGAAGGCTCAGAAGGATCTGAAGAAAGATGAACTGTCCCTTTCGGAATGTTCCGTTCTTGATAAAAAGCGATAGCAAAAGCGGGAATAAAGGCGGACGGAAAGATCTTACTTCAAGGCCGTCCTTGTCTATTGCCGAATAAGTGCCTGTGTTGCTTATGTGTTCTGCGAACGACATGTACAAGGATGTGTCATTGTAAGTGATCCCTTTGGTCATGAAGGCATATCCCGCCCTTATGACCGATCCCAAGATAAGAATTGCAATAAAATATCTGAACTCCCTGTTCTTCATTCGCGCGTAAGCCCCTTTTTACTTTTTATTGCCGGCGATCCTGGCTAAGGGTATCTTCAGATCATCCGGAGGTGCGGCGGGATTCTCAGAAGCGGTATCTTATTCCGCAACCGCCGAACCAGGTTATCTCGAAAACAGGTACGAAGTATATTCCGGGACCCGTTTCGATGAAGATCTCGAACGGAGAATTCTCGAAGAAATACGACCAGCCCACCTTCGCTCTTGCGCCGAGATAGATATCCGTTTTCGTAACTACTCTCCAATATGGATCGTAATCCCAGGTCTCGTATGACCACATTCCCACTACTATGCCCGGGCCGTAGAACATCATCAGAGGGAGTCCTTCGATTTTATTGAAAGGGGTCTTTATGACATAATCGCAGAACACCTCCAAAAATGACCAGTTGGACCCCAGAGTGAGGTCCAGAGCGTTCTTCTCGCTGAGATCCAGTCTTAATGTCAAAGCGCTGGGATAGCCCCCGACGATACCTGCGGATACGTTCCCGCTGGAAGCGAGCACGGCAAGCGAAAGTAGAACGAACAGAACCATTCTTTTCATCCGTTACCTCCTATTTATTATTTTTTTTTTATAATGAGTCCTACAAGGATCTTGGCGGCCTTTTCCTTCGTGATCCCCTCAAGGTGAACGGTCCTCTTCCCGTAGGAGATGAATCCTTTCACGGGAAGATCACCGAAACCCGATCTTTCCGAGATCAGATTGGCAAAAAGGATATCCACGGGTTTATTCGAGAATTTTCTTTTCAGAGCATTGATGTTCAATTCGGTCTCTGCGGCGAAACCGACAATGAACGGGCGCTTCTTTCTTCCCGAGACCCATTCGAGGATGTCCGGGCCCTTTTTAAGTTCAAGGGAACCGCCGAAGGAATCTTTTTTTATCTTTTTCGGATTGTAAGCAGGGATAAAATCCGCTATTGCAGCGGCCGATACGAAAATATCGCAACCGTGAATATGCTCTTTTACTGCAGATAAGAATTCCGCTGAACTCGAAGCTTTAATGATCTCAATCCCGCAAGGCAGATTCAATGCTGCAGAAGTGATCATTTTCACCAGGGCTCCTTTTCTGTAGAAAGAAAGTGCGATCTGTCCTGCTGTTTCTCCGCTTGAAGAATTCGAGATGTAGCGTACGGGATCTATGCGTTCCTTTGTCCCGCCGGCCGTTATCAGAACCGTCTTTCCGGCAAGTTCATTGCCGTATTCATGAGCATTTAACGTTTCGGTCTCGATCACTTCAATATTCTCCATTGCGCCGCGGCCTTTACGGTATGAGGCTAAAGCCGCAGTGCGGGGAGGTATCTGGATCACATTCATCCTTTTAAGCTTTTCCAGATTCTCCTGCAGGGCAGGATGTTCGTACATATTAGTGTTCATTGCCGGAGCAACAAGGACTGGGCCCTTAAAGGCGAAATAGATATCTGTAAGAAGATCTCCCGAAATACCATTGGCCATCTGACCTATGATATCCAGGGTAGCCGGAGCGATAATGAGCACATCTCCCCATGAAGCGATCGCGATATGCACAGGCTGCGGAATGCCGGCAGGGAAACGTTCGCAGTACAGACCTCCTTTGGCGAAAGTAGCCGCCGACAGAGGCGTAATGAATTGGGCAGCATTGGAAGAAAGGACTGCCTTTACGGTATGTCCGCCCTGTTCGAATCTTCTTATGAGGTCAAGTGACCTGTACGCTGCGATCGACCCCGTTATTCCAAGTATTATCTTCATTTAAGATATCCTTTTATGAATCTCTCATGCCGCTTTATCTTCATCTGCTCTGATCGTATCAGTGTTTCCACGCAGGAAACGGCGTTCTTGATCTCGTCGTTTATAACGAGATAGTCATAATATTTAATGAGCTTTATTTCCTTTTCGGCGTTCTTAAGTCTCAATGCGATGGTCTTCTCGTCATCTGTCGCCCTTTCACGAAGCCTCTTCCTGAGCACTTTAAAGCTGGGAGGCAGAATGAATACGAAGACTGCGGAGGGGAACATTTTCTTAATATTGATACCGCCTTTGATATCTATGTCCAAAAGTATGATCTTACCTTTTAACATCATATCGTTCAGGTACTTTTTCGGGGTTCCGTAAAAGTTCGAATGCACCTTTTGCCACTCGATCAGCTCTCCCCTGTCGATCATGTTACCGAATTTCCTTTCGGAGACGAAGAAATAATCCCTTCCGTTCCGTTCGTTCCCCCGGGGTTTTCTGGTGGTGGCAGAAATGGAATAGCAGAAATCGGGGTGTTTTTTCAGGATCGCGTCCCTGATAGTCGTCTTCCCTGCCCCCGAAGGCGCAGTAAGTACGACAAGGAAACCCTTGCCTTTCATCACAGGATCCTGTCCACTTCCCTATGTCTGTTAGGGATGAGCACACGGCTGCGGCATTCCATCAATTCCCCTGCTGCCGAACAAGCTGCATTAAGGGCGCTTTCGGTCTCGCTCAGAGTTCCCGTGAATCCTGCCGATATCAGCGTTGAGCCTGTTTTATAGATACCGGTCAATTCAGTTGCTCCTTTTTTCAGTCCAGCATCGACACCACGCATCAAAGCGGCGAAAGAACGCGTTTCAAAAAAACCGATGGCGGGGCCTGCTGAAGATCTCTGGCCGTGCCCCGTTCTGATCTCAAGGCGTTTTTCGTCAATATCCTGATGCGGATTGTCTATCACGAGATGCCGGTATTTATATGGTTCGGGAACTCCGGCTTCTGAATGTTCCACAGCGGAGCGCACCGATGCCACATCCCCTCTAACGGTAAAACTCGTTATACCGCCGCCTATCGTTATCCATGTGCGTGCCGTGACGAAGCCGCTTTTTAACGCATCATCGGCAGCAACGGCCATAGGAACGAAACCTTTCGTTTCCACTATTCCCAGGGCAGCACTCGATTCCGGATACTCGATCTTTTCCTTTTTAATGAACCCGTACAGGTCCGGATGAGGACCTTTAATGATCGATGCGGCGTGCAGTTCCGGCAATTTCTTAAGTTCGTCCAGATTGCGTTCATAAGCATAGATAAGTTCTGCAACAGGGCCCTGGAAAACGGTGATGGCATGGCCGCCGCCGAGCAGGATGAAATGGAAGAACTCGACATCCGATGTCTTTGGTATCCTGTCCTGTGCATCGACAAGGCCGCACATCCCTTTCGTTTCAATAAGAAGCAGTGCGTTATTTCCTGTCATATCCGCTCAACTCTTTAAGCTGTTCGAGATTATCCTTGATCATTTCGAAACTTTTCTGCCAGAAGGCCGTATGTCCTATATCTATGCCGCACGATTTGAGTATTTCGCGGGGTTTCTTCACGCTTCCCATCGAGAGGATCTTCTCCAGAACTGGTATGAAGCTCTTGCCCTGTTCTTTATACATACCGTATAAAGACATGGACAGAAGCTGTCCGAAACTGTAGGCGTAGCAGTAAAAAGGAGTGGAGAAGATATGACTAATGTATGCCCATTCATATTTGAACATCTCGTCCAGCAGTATCGAATCGCCGAACTGGGAGCGGAGGTTCTTCATGTATACTTCGTTGAGTTCCTTCGATGTCGCGCCGTTCTTGACATGGCAGAAAGCCTCTTTCTCGAACTTCACGAAGAAGGCCTGCCGCATGATCGTCGCGTATGTATCGTTCAGTGAATTGGATAGAAGCGCGATCTTCTGTTTATTCGATTTAGAGACCTTGAGGATCTCATCGAACATGAGCATCTCGGCAAAAGTAGAGGCTGTTTCCGCGAGCGTAAGGGAGGAGTGGGAGACGACAGAAGGAAGTCGCGACGAATAGAGCGAATGCACTCCGTGACCGAGCTCATGAGCCATAGTGAATACCGAATCCATGTCTCCCGTGAAATTTAAAAGAACATAGGGCGTTATCTTCGGGCTCAAGGTCGAGCAGAAAGCCCCCGATCTTTTACCTACTCGGGGATGTGAATCGACATGGTCCTCTTCGAATATCTTTTTTGCGAAAACATAGAATTTTTCATTGAAACTTTTGAAGATGCTGAGAACATAGGCCTTCGCATCCGTGAAATCCCATTTTTCGCCCGATTGGCCGGCGGGGGCGTTAATATCCGTACGGGATAGCTTTGGAAGTCCCAGAAGACGGGCCTTTACCCCGAAGTATTCGCGGAAAATATCCTTATTCTTGTCGCAAACATCAAGAAGCGTCTCTATCGTACCGTCATCCACATCATTTGAAAAATTCCTTATCGAGATCGGCGAATCGAAATGTCTGAACTCGCATTTCGAATGCCAATCCATTACGACCGCGCGGTAGATAGTGAATATCTTCTCTACATTCTTCTCGCATTGCGTCAGAAGGGCCGTGTATGCAGCTTTCCTTTCCTCGGTCTTTGAACTGCGGAAATATGAGGAGAGCTCGCCGAGCGTTTTTACCGTTTTGACCGGTTTCCCCTTTATTCTCATTTCGAAGGTCAGGCCATCGAAGATCATTCCGTACAGTTTTAGAACAGGGCCTTTCAGATTGATATCCTTTACTGTCCAGATCTTCTCTTCCTCCATTGAAAGACCGTGTTTGGACGATTCCCTTATATGTTCGAAATAGAAATGCAGTTCGGGGATATAAGCAAAAAGCCTTTTTGCATTCTTTCCGTCGAGATGTTTGAGTCCTTTTACGGCTTTGCCCTCGATCCATAATTTTATCGTAAGCTCGATATCGGCATATTGCTTGGCGATATCGGACGATCTGGAAGCATAGTAGGCGGATTCGCTCGCAGAGACATTCACGGCCTGAAATAAAGAGGCAAAACCTATCACGCGGCTCACCTGATGCTCGAGCTCAAGGTATTTTCTGACGAACTCCTTGAACTCCTTTTCACGGATAGAAGGTTTAAGCGACATAAGAGTGCTTTTGAACGCTTCTATCCTCGAGCATGTTCTTTTGTATTCTTTCTCGAAATCGTTCTTCCTTATAAGAGAATCAAGGTCCCAGAGATTTTCCTGCTTCATTTTCACCTCGTGTTTTTGTATATTACATTTTTTTTCTTTTTTTTCAATGATATTGGATAATATTTTTAGATAAGCGGGGCTGAAACATTGTTTTTATACCCAACAACACTGACATTAAGCATTTATCATCCTTTGATTGGTAAAAAGCGGGGTTATTCCGGCCCGGATGGCTCAAAACGTGAAATTGGAGAACAGCGCCCTAGTCAACATGAGCATGACCACGCTTACCCATGGGGAGGCCTTTTTCAGATCGGAAAAAGCTTTGTCCGCTACTTTATTGGAGATCGAGAAGATCGTTTTGAATATGTATTTGAAATAAAGCGCATTGCTTCTTTTTCTTACCCACATCATGTCCCAGATGAATTTCTCTTCCGCCGAGGAATAGTAATCCCCTTCAATTTGGGCAGGTCCCGAAAGGCCCGGTTTTACTTCCAGGCGCTGCTCCCAGCCTTCGATTCTTTTAATATGTTCGAAAAATCTTACAGGCCGTTCAGGTCGGGGGCCGATGAAAGACATATCCCCTTTAACGATATTGATGAGCTGAGGCAGTTCATCCAATTTTGTGAACCTGAGCAGTTTGCCAAGGGTCGTTTCGAGATTCTGACCTTCACGGAAAAGATTTGCGCCGATCATTTGCTCGGCTCCTCTCTTTAATGTCCTGAACTTGTACATGACAAAACGCCGTCCGGACATGCCGATCCTCGTTCCCTTGTAAATAACAGGGTTCTTGGGATCAAGAACAAGCGAGGCGATGGCGATGATAAGCATTAAAGGCGAAAAGACTATAAGGAATAATAAGGCTGCTATTCTTTCTGCAGTACCATTCATGGTAATGAGCAATGCAATCTTCGTGCCACTTGCTAATTACTTTATTATAGGGATATATTGCGAAGATAGCGGCGGGTTTGAACGCCGATGTGCAGGTTTATACTTCTTCTGTACCGGCAATATCCTTTTTGTTGATCCCGTATTTTTTCATCCTTAGTTCCAGTATCCTGCGGTTCGTTGCGAGAAAATCTGCGATCTCCTGATTGGAGAACCGTGGATACTTCGCTATCGTTTTCAGTATGAGCTCCTTTTCTCCTTTTTCGTATATCCTCAAGATATGTTCGAATCCTCTTTCTATCGGGAGAAGGCACTGGATCTTGATTATATCCTCTTCCCCCTCCTCTTCCCCAGGACTAATGCCGATGGATTCTATCTCGATGTGTTTTGCGGTTATATATTCGCTTTTTTCGAGTATAACGGCCTTTTCGATGATATTCTCCAGTTCGCGCACATTGCCGTTGAAATCGTAGTTCATCAGTTTAAAGAGGGCTTCATTGGACAAGCCCTTTATGTTCTTAGAGTTCTTCCGGGAGAATTTCCTTATGAAATAACTGGATAGAAGTGAAATATCCTCCTTTCTTTCCCGAAGGGCAGGAAGATGTATCCGTATCACGTTCAGCCGGTAGTAAAGGTCTTCACGAAACCTTTTCTCCTGAACTTCCTTTTCAATGTTCTTATTGGAACTGGCAATGAAGCGCACATCGATCTTTATGCTCTTGATGCCGCCCACGCGTCTTATTTCCCTGTTCTGGATCGCATTGAGGAGTTTGGCTTGGAGTTTCGATGACATTTCGGATATTTCGTCAAGGAATATCGTCCCTCCGTTCGCAACCTCGAAAAGACCCGGCTTATCCGAAAGCGCACTGGTGAAGGCGCCCTTCTCGTAACCGAATAATTCCGCTTCAAGAAGGTCTTCGGGCAATGCCGCGCAGTTTATTACTATAAAGGCTCCGCTCTTGCGGCTGCTCAGAAAGTGTATCGTTCTTGCAATGAGGTCCTTTCCCGTCCCCGATTCTCCCGTTATAAAAACATTGGCATTTGAATACGAGATGTCGGCGATAATGTCAAAGATCTCCTTCATCTTCTTATTCTTACCGACAACGCCCGGGAAAGCCCTTTCTATTTCGCTTGTCAAGTATGATTTTTCATTCCTTATGACCTGATACATCTCGATCGCTTCTTTGACCAGTTTATGCAGCACTTCGAAATCAAAAGGTTTTGCTATAAAATCGTAAGCTCCCATTTTCACGGCATTTATGGCGCTTTCTACCGATCCGTAAGCGGTAATGAGTATTACTGGTACATCATAATCGGCGGTCTTGATCTCCTTGAGCACCTCAAGGCCGTTGATATCGGGCATTTTAAGATCAGTCAGCACACAGGTCGGTGCGAATTTCGCGAATTCCTCTATTCCGCTCCTACCGGTATACGCCGTTCTCACTTCGTAGCCTTTCTTTTCGAAATTGATCTTCATTACATTGACGAGATTCTCTTCATCATCGATTATAAGTATCTTCATATCACTGCTCCAGGATTATCTTGAAATCCGTGCGGTCCTCTTCACTACGGGCTTCTATTCTCCCTCCGTGGAGTTCCGCGATCTTCTTGCTTATGGCAAGTCCCAGGCCGAATCCTTTTGTATCCGTCGTATAGAAGGGATCGAAGATCCTCCCGATATTGCCGCTTATTTTGATGCCGTTATTGGATATCTCTATAATGATGCGTCCGCCTTTCCGGTAGGCGGAGATGTTAACAATGCCTTTTTTTCCTTTCAAAGCAATCGCTTTCGATGCATTTTCGCAGATGTTCATAACGATCACTTTGAAAAGCGCCTCATCTATATCAGCGTAGATCACGGGGTCTTTGAAGCTGAAGTTCAGCTCATTATCCTGCCCGATGGCGTTCTCGATCACATCTCTCATATTGAGGAGCATCTGTTTGATATCAGTTCTCTGCCTGTTCAGAGATATATCCCTTGAGAAGTTCAGCATTTTATCCACAAGATTCGAAAGCCGTTCCGTCTCCTGGATGATATAATCGAGCAGTTTCAGATTCTCCTCAAGGTCCTCATATTCCCTGATCGTAGAAGCCGAAGCCTTTATCGTACCCAATGGATTCCGCAGCTCGTGCGCGATCATGGAGGAGAACTCTCCCATCGTCGAGAGAATGCTGTTTTTCAGGATCTCGTTCTTCAGGAAACGCTCCTTTGTAAGGTCCTTCATGAAAATATAGTAGAAACCCCTCTCGTATTTGAGTTCTATATTGTAGTTCCTTCCGTTGAAGATCACATTATCATAGAACCTTTTCTGGTCCTCTTTTATCTTACCGAGATCGTTAATGATCTCCTCGGAAACTTCCGGTATCTTATGCATGAGGGTTTCAAGTCCGCCTTTCAGGTCGGGATCGTTCGAATATACGATCTGTCTTCTGCTGTCGCTGATGACGAGTATCCCGCTCAAATATTCCTCGTATTTATCAGGCAGCGCCTTTGGGGCCGTCAGCTCCGCGAAAATGAACAGGAAACCTCCGGTAACGACCATGTGCAAAAGAAACATGAGCGGGAACAGAGGATATCCCGGATCATAATAGATAATGGCCTGTTTAATATTGACAATATCTCCCTTGTTGAGGGAGAAGATCTTTTTCTTCGAAGAAGGCCGGCCTGCGGTCTTAAGAGGCCCCTGTTCGAAGATATCGTGTATCTCGAAACCCGTGACCGGAGGATACTTCTCTATTTGTATCGAATCGTAGTCGCCATTTCTGATCTCTTTGAGCATTTTATTGATATTCCCGTTGCGAATGACCGTTCTTACGGATAGGACGGATATCGAGAAGATCAAACCGGCGCAGGCAGAAAGGACGATCAATGCAGCAATACGTTTTTTCATAATCCGTTCTTTTGCCCCCAGAGAAAGAAAACATAAAGAGCCCATATAAGCCTGGAATTATCCTTTGCTCTGGCCTTGTGTTCATTAAGAAGGCGGTCGATGCCTTCTCTGTTCACAAACGCAGCGGCAGTACCTGAATTCATGAAAAACGCCCTCATATGACCGTACAGCTCCTTCTCCATCCATAATGCGAGAGGCAGCGAAAAACCTTTTTTTGTTTTATTGATGATGCTTGCGGGAAGCCTGCCCGAGGCGATCTTTTTCAGGATCTTCTTCGTTTTAAAAAGATCTGCCTTTAAAGAGCCGCCTAAGGAGAACATATATGAAGCAAGTTCTTTATCCAGAAACGGCATCCTCCCCTCGATCGAATTCAGCATCGAAGCCCTGTCTATCTTCACGAGAAGGTCATCGGGGAGATATAAAGTGCGGTCAAGGAACATGGCCTTATTGAGCGTAGAGGATATGTCCCCTTCCGATGAAGGTATATTGTACATGTTCCGAAGTGATGTAACGGGTTCAATTCCCGGGAAGATCTCCCTTACTTGAGACGGGGAGAAAAAGCCTTTCCATAGAAGGTGGCTTAAAAGTACATCGTTGCCCGAGGCCTCCGAGAATTTCTTGATCTTATAGCTCATCGACAGGGTCCTGTTCTGCACCTTAATGCTCCGGGCAAAGATATCGATAACGCTTCTGAAGAAAGGCGGCATCCGGGAAAGGTAATGGTTCAAAGCTGTTGCCGTATACGTATGATAGCCTCCGAATGTTTCATCACCGCCTTCCCCGGAAAGCAGCACTTTCACTTTGCCGCTCGTGAATTTTGTTATCAGATACACATTAAGGAAGGCAGAGTCCGCAAAGGGTTCGTCAAAACCGTCGAAATTCCTGATCGTATCGAGGATGTCTCCCGATGTGATCTCTATCCTTTCGTTCTTCAGCCCCAATAAAGCGGCAACTCGCGCCGCATCTCCGCTCTCGTTGAACCCCTTTTCCGGAAAAGCCACGGTGTAAGTGGTCATGTCCGTTCCCATTTCCTTTACGTAATAAGCTATTATTGATGAATCGAGGCCGCCGGAAAGTAGAAGTCCGAGCGGTGCATCCGAAATAAGTCTTTTCCGTACCGACTCCCTCATGAGTTCATCTATCCTGGCAAGATCGCAGCGTTTGGCCGATCCGCATTCGATGTTCCAGAATGTCTCCCTTTTCGATTCACGGCCGTTTTTAAAAACCGCATAGGTGGCAGGAGGGATCTTTTTGATTTCTTTGAAGATCGAACGTTCTCCCGCTATATATCCAAGTGCAAGATAGCTGCTGAACGATCTCTCATCGAAAGAGAATTGGCCGGGATATTTTTTTAACGCCCTGAGCTCGGATGCGAAAATGAGTTTCCCTTTATCCTCGTAATAATATAATGGCCTGATCCCGTTATGGTCGCGGGCGAGGATAAGGGACTTGGATTTCCCGATCCAGAGTGCGATTGCGAATTGCCCGTCCAGAAGCTCGAACATACTCCCTTCGAACTCCTCCCACATGTGAGGAATGATCTCCGTATCGCAGCTGGTTCTGAAAATATGTCCCTTTCCGATCAGATACTCCCTCAAGGTCCTGTAGTTGTAGATCTCTCCGTTAAAGACGCACGCGATATCCCCTGTCTCATTGTAGAAAGGCTGATTCCCTCCTTCGATATCTATGATGGAAAGACGCACATTGCCGAGTGTTACCTCATCATCCTCATGCACGCCTGTGCCATCCGGACCGCGATAACGGATCTCCTCGAGCATCGCTCTGGCGATCTTTCCTCTTTCATTTTTCTTAAGTCCCGGTTCCCAGATCCCGGCTATTCCACACATAAATAAGGTACCTGGTCTTTACATTTTACGGAATTCAGCACGATCGATCCTCTCTAATCTTTTGAAGAAAGCATTGTCCTTCTTCATTGAGAAACGTAGTCTGAAGAGTCTTTGGCCCACTGCGTTCGCTGAGCTCAGACCAAGCTTTTCAGCCATCTGCTGTTGCGTCAGATCACAATACTTGCTCATAAAATAGACCGCAATATCCTTGAAACGGTCTTCTTTTTTAAATTTCTGCATGATCCGCCATATCTTTTCATTTCTGGTATCTATGATTTTCATCTTTTTACCTAGGGCAGTTTCAGGAAGCGCACCGGATTTCGATGTATGTTTTTCCCTCATGCATTCCGTCCATTTAGATGACCCTAACAGATACTTGTACGTTTGAAGCTCGAAGTATGGCAGTCGGTGTTCCGTGTCAAGCCATTCTACGATCTTCGCAGGTGTGGAGATACCCACCCTTTCCTTTACGCCTTTCCAGTATATCAGGTCTTTTATCTTATTTTTCAATGCCCCGTCGCATTTACCTGAAAGGTATCTCCAGATACCTCCGGGATATGATGCAACGCTTTCCGATATTCCTCCTCGAACCGCATTTTTGTTAACATAGCTGAACACATTAAGGAAATATTTTTCCTGTTCGATCAGTATGGCCTTGTATCTTGCTCGGAACACGGCACCTTCTCTTCTAATGGCTTTGTTGAAAGTCCTGGCCAGCTCACGGTTCAAATAGAGCATGCCGCGGCTTAAATTGGGAAGAGGCGTTTCGATGAGGATGTGATAGTGGTTTCTCATCAATATAAAAGCATAGATGCGGAACCCGTATTTTATCCTTACAGCATCAAGAAGACCTACGAAAGCGCTGAAGTTCCTCGGTGTTTTATACAGCCATAAAAGTCCCGTCCCGCGGCTTATTACATGATAGAAAGCGCCGGGATATTCTATTCTAAGAGGTCTTGTCATATTTTATTATATTCTTTTTTCCGTAAAAAGTAAAGACCAGGTACCTTATTGTACGATTTCCGATAATCGTTTTATGAACTCATCGAATTCCTTATCTGAAAAGGCATCGTTCACGATCCGTATTCTGGGCCCCCGAAAGAAAGTGATTCCCGGAACAGGCTTCAATGCTTCTCCGCCTATCATTATATTGACTACTTGCCTTGAGAGTTTTCTGAACCGGTCTATGCTCCTGATACTTTCAAGAGGGATCCTGCTCACATAGGATCCATGCCCTCTGTAAATATCCAAGGTTTTATCCGTGAGCTCCAATTTTCTGATCCCTCTTTTAAGCCATATGAAAAAGTCGGCCGTGAAGTAGATAGCAAGACAGAGCACGACCGTTACGAAGACAGCAGGGCCGAGAAAAATGGAGCATACTCCTCCGATTACGCTGCCTCCGATGAAACCTCCCACATTGACCCATATCAGGGAGGATCTCGATGCCGATATAGAAAATACCCTGTTCTCTATAAGTCCGTTTGCACGCAGGAATGCGGGATAATCTTCCGCTTCACCCTGAAGCACCTCGAAATCGTTTCTCGGATACCGTTCTTCTATTTTAGACAGAACCGCTTTGGAAAGGATCTCCATTTGAGAACGGACATCCCCGCTCAGATCGGCGTTGTCGATCTCATTCTTATCAATGATATTGCCGCTTTTTCTATCTTTCACAACGATGAAATACATATTCTCCCCCTTTTCAAATCAGGATCATGATTTACACTATTACACGACTTCTTAAGATCACGCCCGTAAAAAGTAAAGACCAGGTACCTTATTGGAATTTGACGACCATGATATCGCCGTCCTTCATCCGGTATTCCTTCCCTTCAAGACGGAAGCAGTTGTTCTTCTTGGCCTCATGCTCCCCTCCGAACGCTATAACATCGGATGCGTTCACAACATCAGCCTTGATGAAACCCTTCATGATATCCGTATGGATAACGCCGGCTGCCTCGACTGCTGTCTGGCCATTTCTCAGCTGCCATGCCCTGATCTCTTTTTCCGAACATGAAAAGAACGTTATCAGATGCATGTAAGAATACAGCTCCGCCGTGAATTTCTTAAAAAAAGGCGTTTCGATGCCCATGAGTGAAAGATATTCCTTCTTCTCCTCCTCAGGAAGAAGGGAGATCTCAAGTTCGACCTTGCCGAGAATATCAAAAACGGGAAAACCCCGTATATCCCTAAGTCCGCTCCCGGAACTGCCCTCAGCACCGTTCACGATGCAGAATACAGGTTTTGTCAAGAATAGCTGAAACCCTTTCAGTATCCTGTATCTCTCTTCGGCGGCAGTTTCTTTGTATAGCGATCTTTCCGGGGCATACGATTCGAGAAGGGAGGCGATCGTCCGGGCTTCATTGTCATGCTCAGATTCCTTCTTCCCCTTGGTAAGTACGCCATGCCTCTTTTGGAGTATCGTGATATCGTTGAGGTACATGTCCTCAAAAACGGAACCGATCTCTTTCCCGGGCTCGCTCCCTTCATTGAATCCGTCGGTTACAATGATATAACCGTCCATCTCCTTGACCTCACGGTCGGTCAGGTCATAACCCGGGAAATCATAGAAAACGAAAGTATTGTAGATCTTTTTTTTCGTATTGTAGAGAACGGCGAGCTTCTCCACTCGATCATCGTGAACGTCAACTGTAGTGAAGAATACTTTTTTCTCGAAATCCTGCGAAGTGTCTCTTCCGCAGAGTGCACCGTATATCACCGATTTCCCCGAGCCTTTTCTCCCTATTATCCCTATCTTCATCAGCAGATCGGTCCCGAAGTATCGCCTTTCATTTTCTTCGCTTCAATTGAAGCCTCTATGTAACGCTCTACCGCTGCGATGAAGGTATTCCGCGGGACATGTTTCACTTCCCGGCCGTTCTCTGAGTATGTTCGTGACTCCGATCTGTATTCCTTGTCCGAACGTTCCTCAATATCTTCGCCGTTGATCTTGACGGTGATGTGGCCGTAATACCTGTATTTCTCCTCCTCGCCTGTAGGCACAGCGATCACGCCTATTTCAAGCGTTTTGAACTTGTATTTTTCCGAGAAATCCGCTACAACATCCCTGATCATGCGGTAACTTCTTAAAAAAACTTCATCTTTCCGGGAAATGTATATCTGGACATTCATTCATCACCCTCCGCTATCTCGTAAATGATCACTTTGCTTTTTCCGGAAAACAGAAGCATCAGCACAAAAGAAATCGTAAAAAAGACACTGCCCAGAATAATACCAAGCCCGCCGCCCGGTTTAATGAACTCACCGGCGAAAATTCCGGCAAAGAGCATTGTCAGAGGAACGATGAAGATCAGCACTTGATATAGT
The DNA here is from genome assembly GCA_937863565.1 of uncultured bacterium. Classification (GTDB taxonomy): domain Bacteria; phylum AUK180; class AUK180; order AUK180; family AUK180; genus CALMGJ01. The sequence continues at coordinate 18,866 of CALMGJ010000013.1, forward strand.
ATCTTCCTTGCCGCATGTACGCGGACACGGACCGTATCATTAAGGGCATATCTTCCGGCCGAAGGTTGTTTGAACTCAATTTCGTCCGTTTTACACGCATCTTTCATTGCACAGTGCGCACATTCCGAAGCATCCTCGTGAATGGCTATCCGGAAAATATATTCGTCAGCATACGTAACATCCGCGTATTCAATCCTTCCCATGTACTATTTCTCCTCCTAATACCGTCATCTCGGGTTCCAAAGACCTTTCACCGATATGCTTTGAGGGGTTCGAGCAGAAAATGAGCGTATCGGTGTTCCGTCCGACTTCGAGAAATGAAGGTCTGTATCCGCTCATTTCATATGCACTGAAAGTTTAGGCTGAGATCGCATCTGAAAAGGAAATGCGTTCATTCCTGTCCGGATGGTTCATAGACCAGAATATCCCGTAGGAAGGGCTGAAGGGCATACCGTCGGAGCCGAATGCCGTAAGGCCGGCATGGGCCATAATGGAATGTACGGGATTGTTCTTTTTATATACCGGGCCGAATTTTTTTTCGTACATGCCGCCTTTAACTCCCCACATACCGATGAAATTGGGCTGGAGGGAAACGCGCAAACCCATGTTCTTCAATGAACGCAATATCACCGCGTCAACGAACTCAAGATGTTCGAGTCTGATTTTCTTCTTCTCTTTTCCCAATGTGGAAACCCCGTTCAGCACCGAGCGCACCGTGATATCCCCGATGGCATGTATCGAGATCTCCGGACAAGCCGGGGCATACCTGCCCAATAATGACGTTAAACGGGATGACGGAAGCAGAATCCGCGGACTGTCTTTACCTGAAAGGTACGGGAAACTCATGCAGGCAGTATCAGCGCCGATGGAACCGTCCGCAAAAAGTTTGATGCCTTTATACCTGAAATGTTCCGTTACTGCAGGCTCCTTTTTAAAAAAAGGGTGCATGGTAAAATATGAAATATCGAAATCCCGTACATGATCGATGATCTTTCGGTAGAACCTGTAATAATTTCCGGAAAGGTAATCCGTGCTTCCCGTTATACCCAAACGGTACGCCTCCGCCCGGGCCTTGATGAACCCTTTCATTATCGTCTCTTCTTGAAAATCAAAATAATTATATATATTGAGCGCGTACTTCTCCTTGATAATGCCGTCCGAAGGAACGGGGATCCTTCTTGCGGCGAGATATGTTCCCGCGGCCGAATTGCAGACGAGGACATGACCGTCAAGGCGACGCGCTATGACAGGTATCCTGCGCGAGATCCTGTCAAGGTCCTCCCTGCGGATATATCGTTTGTCTTTCAGATAGTTCTCATCCCATCTCTCGGCGATAATGAACCGGGACCTGTTACGCGTCATGTGGTCCGTGCAAGAGGCAACGATATCTTCAATTGAACACAATCCCAAGCAGTCGACTGACATTTTAAGAAGCGCATATCCCATGAAATGCATGTGGGTATCGTAAAAAGGCGGGAAGAAATGAAAACCTTTTCTGCCTTGTCCGGACGGTTTCTTCTTGATCAGAATACCGCCGGAGAATTCGAGATCGAAATAACCTTCATTAAAAACAAAGGCCTTCTCGAATTTACCGTTAAGACGGTTTTGCGCCTTTAAGTTCATTCAGGATCTGTGTTTTTACTTTCTTTACTTCTGCAGCAGCCCTGATATAGGCATCGTCATCGTCGTCGATCTGGCGTGTAAAATCCTCTACAGCCTTTTCCACAAGGGATTCGGCTTTCCGCAGAGTTTCGGCCGGAACAGCCGCCTGCCTGTTCACGCGGCCCATGAACACTTCATCCTCGAGGATCAGTTCGACGGCTCTTTTCTTCCTTTCCTTGAGTTTTTGATCGTCCATTTTACAACTTCACGCCTATACTGAATACTGCTTTCAGTTTGACCTGCTGGACTCTGTCCGGAGACAGCCTGTCCTCTGCACCGGAAAGGAACGCAGAGTATGCGCCGTCGGGAAAAAGATCGTACGCTTCATATGTGAGGGGAGCATATCTGATCCCCATATCGATATTTATCCTCTCCCCTATCCTGAAACCTGTTCCGAGCGTCATACCTACCTCGGCCAGGTCTTCAACAGCCGCGTATTCCTTGTAGAAGACGCCGAATCTCATAACCGCCCCGGTATCGAAGATATGTTCAACGGCAAGATTGAAGTCATCTGTATCGTAAAGCCCGGTATAATCGGGATCGGCCGTATTCTCGAACTTAGACCAGTATGTTCTGATATATGATACATAGATCGTAGAAAAAAGACCGGCACGAGGGCGGTATACGGCGTTCAATGAAAGAGAGGACGGATATTTTAAACTGAATTCATCTCCCTTCATCGTTGTTGACTCTGTTTCTCCATTGCTTATCGTGGTTAAAGAATCTGCAAGATCGCCGACCGTATTGTAAGAAAAAGAGACACCGAATCTTTTAAAATTGATGCCGGCATTGAGACAATGGGCCATACCTTTCATCGTTATGCTCATATCCTCATAGAATGTCGGGTCCGGGCTGGGGCTCAGGCCTTCGCCATAGGGTGTAAGAGAGATCTCTTTGACATAATCATATTCACCCGACAGCATTGCCGCACTGTATCCCAGGAATGCGAATTTCCTGAAATTTGCACCGAGACTGATATTGAAGGAATTCAATGCCGATGAGATCTCATACGTGTTGATCGCATATTTATTCGGTTCGGGATTATCGATATTCCTTATTTCCTCGTAGTACTTGTAATTGAAATCCGCATAGGGCAGACTTGAAACGGCGAACCCGACGCCGAACTCGCCGGCATCGAGACCTAGAGAAACTACAAACGGATAACTCCCAAAGAAATTGATATTATCCACATATGACTGATAGCCTATAAGGTTATCGAAGAAGGAATATGCAGGAAAAGCCCTCGATTCCGCAAAGCGTTCGATACCGGCGCAGACCTGGATATTAATGCTCTTTTCTAAAGAGAAAGCTCCCGGCATCTGAAATACGGCCTCAGGCGAGATATCGAAGATATTCGCGCCGGAAAGAGCGATGCCCTTGCCGGAATAAGTTCTGTCGAAAGACCCGTAATATTCAAGATAACTTGCCGAGAAAACAAGATTCGCGGCGCATAAGAATACGATCGCTATGATGTGCTTTTTCATAAAGCCCCCTTAATAAAGAAAAGTAATGTGCAGCCGGACTGCCGTCTGCGTCTTAGTTACATTGGAGAGATAAGGATATTTACCCGCTTCATAATCGGTATAATCCGTGGGATCATCCAAGGCATCGTTCCACCATGTTCTTACATAATGCTCCTGTGGCACATAGGATTTGTACCAGAACTTCAATTTCAGATTTATGTTCGCAGAGAGCCAATTTGTGATCACGAACCATACCTTATGCCCCTTTCGGCTCATGAAATCTATCCTCGTATCCTCCCAGTCCCAAACGGAAGATTGCTCCGTATCCCAGAGCGTATAGTCCATCTGCATTTCCAAGGTTTTAGTGAAATTCCTTCTATAGGATACTGTATATGCAGAACCCAGCATTTTTCCGGTGCCCACGGCAAGATTATCGATATTGGATTCGGCATTGTTCGAGAGATAGGGATAAGGAGGAAGGTTCACGCTCGTGAAAAAGCATTCGAATCCGAGGGAATCGTAATTGCTGAGATTCGCCCTGAACCTCAGGGTTGTTTCGGCGGAATTCGAAATGCTTCTGGCATCGCTGTTATCCATCTTGTTCCATAGGAATTTTTGCTTCACATTTATCCTTACCGGAAAGATCGGCCTGTATTCAAGTTCACCTTGGAACCTCATCGTAGGACGTCCGTCCGCCTTCCTTTGGAAGAGATCGATGTAAGCCCGGGTCAGGGTCAGATTGCGGGCAAATTGGTATCTCGTTTCGAAATAGACGCCTCTTTCGGGCTGGGAATACGGCGACTGGAAATAAAGATCTCCGTTCAGCGGATTTGCCAGCTGATAATTGTATTTCTCGAAGAAAGTATCATTGTAGCGCTTATTCTCCGCGAACGGCCGCGCATAAGGATTATCGTAATCCACGTCGATATCCCGGTACAGAACGAGCAGATTGAGAGAATTGAACTGGATGTAACTCGTTAACAGAAGTGCATCCCCGCCGCCGAGGAGTTTCCCGTATTCACCGCTCAGGTTCACGTTCGCGAAATTGAAGGCGAACTCGCCGCCGAGTACCGTTCTTTTGCTCGAACTCTCTCCGGTATTGTCGTAAAGATAGAAATATTCGTTATTGATGATATAGGCCATATCCTCTTCCCAATCGGCATAATAGTTTGGGTCGATGTTCTTTACGAACTCCGTCCTTGAAAGAGGATGGAAATACTTGTCATACTCGGAGCTGTAACCTGTGAAAGCTATATAATTCCCCGGGAAGAACTCGTACTTCAATTGGCCTCCGTAAGTCTTCTCGTTGAGCACATCACGGGCATCGGGGATAGGCGTTGTTGTCATCCAAGTGTTGGTATTCGTTATAGAAAGGTCGTTCAGGATTTCGAGCGATTCATTGGAAAGGGCCGGTTTGTTCACTATGAGGCTCTGCACGCTTCCGTCATCGTTCAGGACCGCATCCTTATCATCATCAGAGTAGAACGCCACAGCGGTCATTCCGCCTGTATGGAACTCCCCTGCAACCCCTCGCAGCCTGAATTCTTCAGTTCTCGAAGTGTCGCCGATTATGCCCGTTATCCTCTTTGAGAAACCGAAGCCCGTTTTCCTCGGTGAAAAATAATCCGAGTTCTCCATTATTATACCATGCCCGAGAGTGAGCCTGTAGTCCCCGATGATGATCTTATTGAAATCGTTCAGCCTGTATTCCGCGAAGAGTTTTGACGTTCTCGTTATAGGGAAATCATCTCCGTACTGCTTGGAAAGAAGGCCTCCGAGTTTTATTTCCTTGCCGAACTTTTTCAGGTCCTTTCTCATTCTGAACTTCAGCATCATTGCCGGATTCGTGTTCATATAATTAGAAAGAAAGTCCGCGCCGAGATTCAGGTATTTTTGAACAAGGGAGGCGAATTTATCCTCATCATCCTCTGTATATGGTGAATTATCGAAATAGAGCTGGGCGTAGCAATGGATCTTATTATCATATTCCGCGTCAGTGTATGAAACATAGTTGCGCAGATTTCTGTAGCCGTAGGATGAAAGGCCCTGAATGTCGCGAAGCGATCTCACCGAGGAGATCCCTCCCGAATCCCTGAGTTTCATCGAGATCGCGTAGGCGTCTACAGGTGAAACGTTAGGCATGTTTAAAAACTGAGTGTAGATGCCGCGGTTGATATTGAAGGGCGAAAGAAGGACATCCGTCCATTCATCCGTGACACCTTCCTGAATGCCCTCTTCATCCGATTGTCTTGACAAGATATAATAAAGGGAGTTCAGACGTTGTGTCGTCAGGTCCGTTTCGGCGAATTTCCTCACATATATCAGGTTCTTCAGCTGCTTGAAAGTCTCCGCATCCATCCCTTTTACTTTCATGAGATCATAATATGAATCGAAATAAGAATGGAATTCCCTGAAATTATAAATGTTCAGAGCAAGTTCGGAACCGATAGGAAGGATATAAAAATCTTCAAGTGGAGCCGCATTGATGTCAAGAAGCCCTCCAACGGCAGAGACCTTCACTTGGTCCCCGTAATTGAAATCGGGCTCATAATCCTCATCCGCGCAGAATATCAGAGCCGAGATCAGCAGTACCGCAATTAGAAAAAACCGCTTTATCATATCCTACCTTTCAATAATTCAGCGTGAAGCCGAAGTGATGAGTTATTCCCAGTGTATTGTGATACTCGAACGCATAATCGATCCCCACGATAGAATATTTCACGGTAAGCCCGGCATTCATTACCGTAGGATTTGTCCCTATGCCGGCACGAAGGATCAAATATTCCATAATGCCGAATTCCGCTCCGGCATGTATGCGTGCCGGTTCGAACTCGTTCTTCTCGATCTCTATCAGGGTCTTTGTTCCGTAATAGGGTTCGTATGCCACTCCGAAATTCATTTTAACCGGTATCCTTTCGGTTATATCCTTGCCGAATTCCGGGGAATTGAAATCCTGGAGTGAAAATCCGAGATATGTGTTCTTCCCGACTTTCGCCATGATCCCGAGATCTATCGAAAAATTCGATGCGGATCCGTAATCCTTGAACATAAGGCCAAGATATTTCACGCTAAAACCTGCATTGAAGGTAGCGGATCTGTCACTGTAGAATGAATTGGCATAACTTAAGATCAATGTCTGTTCACTGGTAAGGGTATCACCGTCAAGACCTACGCTCATTCCATTGTAACCGAAGGCAACAACTCCCATTTTCCCGAGATCATATGATACGGCGCCAATGCTTTCATTAATAAAATCAAGGGAGAAAGGCTTTTTATATGAAAGGAAAAGTCCCCATTTCTCTGTGCCGAGGATGCCGGCGGGATTGTAGAAAACGCTTTCCGCACCGCCGTTCAAGGACACGAAAGAGCCCCCCATTCCTACTGCCTTTGCCGAAGGGTGGGTATTGTCGAATATCGTTGCAGACAGTGCCGCGCAGAAAAGAAGCAACGCCAGCAGAAAGACCAGTTTGTTTATTTTCATTTTCATCCTCCTTATTTCAAAGGTATTGCGATGATCACAGGAAAGTTCTTCACTGTTATCCCTTCATCGTCGGCCGTGTAAACATTCACGATATATGTTCCTATTCTCAGGGGTTTTCCCTCATCGTCCTTGCCGTCGAACGCTATGCTGCCTGAACCCATATTCGCATCTATCAGAGTTCTTACGACCTTTCCTCTCAGATCGTATATCCTGATCGTTGTTGTGCTTCCCGGCACGGCATTGAAATTGATATTTGTCGTTTCATCTTCATAAGGGTTGATAATATTGTCCGCAGGACCTTCTCTATCGAACTCGTATCCCGAGAGTATCACCATATCTGAAGCATAGCGCGGTTTTAACTCGTACCCTGACGTATACGGAGTCGTTTTGTCATACTGAAGAAGGATCCCCGTCACTTCAACGAGCATTCCCATTTTAAAGATATTAAGATCGATATCGGTGCTGTCGTAATCGGAACAGTAGACCTCCACTTTCCCGAAGCCGTCTGTGATATAGAAATAACCCGAATTGGGGGCGTAGATCTTTATCTTGTCGCATATATATCCACGCATCGTGATAAGAGTTCCCTCTATTTCTTCGAGATCTGTGCCGAATATCTGGGTCTCGGCAGGTTCCATCACGGCTGTCCCTATTTTCGTCACGTCCCCGTCGCCGCTGACTACTATTTCCGTTGTACCGTTATATGCAGTGATCTGTCCGCTTACGCTGATGATATCCCCTACATCATACGAAGTTGCAAGTTCGCTGTAACCGAATATATTCACTCCGTAACCGTCCTGTTCGAAGAAGAATGAACATTTTCCCGTCTGGAAAATGCCTGTCGGCACATTGACTACGCCGATGATGTCATCCACATTTTGATTATTTAAAAGCGGCATGCCATTGTCGTCATGTGCCCTGATATCTTTAAGAGTATATGTGAGGGGTGAAGCTGAAGCGCTGTCATCGGCTTTCTTTGAAAGTCCGAAGCAGTTTTCCGCTTCAATATAATAGTAATAAACATTGTCCTTGGAAACCGCATTATCGGAATATGTATCCCCCATGACCCCGGTCGCAATCGGGCTGTAGCTTGCCGTGTCGTTCACCGAGCGGTAAAGCGTATATTCGAGCGTATTCTCGGCATCCGAAGCTGCACCCCATGAGATAAGAATGCGGTAATAATCGCCCACGGCAGCGATATCTGACATTCCGCTCGTCGGCCAGTCCGGAGCAGTCGTGTCGTAATTGCAGTCAGGGATGTTCTTGAAGCCCTTGGAATCGTCCTGACAAATGATATTGGAAGTGAAAACGTTATAACCGTTATGTAGCCAACCCGCTACATCGTCGTCATCCCTCTGATATGAATTATTCGTAAAGGAACATGCCGCTTCCCAGCCGATCTGGTCGATCCTGACGCCGGTATCGTCATACATGTATATATTGCTGTGCGTCTGTCCGTCGACACTTGTCAGGTTAAAACCAGCCGGGAATGAGGACTGTTCTATCACATAAAATGAATAAGAATTCACCGTAGTGGAAGCCGGGATGGCGAGTATGCTGTCGCAGATGATCTTAAAACCGCTGATATCCGCTGCCGAGGCCGAATTGTTGTAGATCTCGATGAAAGCCGCGCCGGGGTGCGGATTCACTTCATTCACCGTAACCGTATTACCAAGAACGGGAACAGGAGCATCATTCGCCGCACCGGGAGTGGGCGTAAAGTCTACTGTCCAATCCGAAGAAGCGGTGCCCGTCGCCTGCACTTTAGCCAGTGAATAATCTTTGAGAAGATCGGGTGCACCGCCGGTGTATCCGTAACTGAATGAATAGATGCCCGCATCGAAAGCATTCTTAAGAGCGATCGTTCCGCTCCCGGCCGTGATATACGTATTGTCCAGTGTATCGGTGAAATCCGTGGAATAGAACACTTTGTAAGCCCCTGCCTCGATGATCGTTCCTGTTTTGAAAAGGTCATTGTTCACTTTGAACGAACTGATATTGATATCGTATGCCTGATTGTTCCTTATCTCCAATTCGATAAGTCCCCCGGTCTTCAGGAAGACTTCGGAAAGGGTCAGCGCCGTAAGCGGCACATTGAAAGAACCTTTTGTATTGCCTGAAGAAGCGGCGATCTTGAAGCCGCATGTAGACCGATTAAAACCATCGTAATAACCGCCGTATCCGTCAGACACTCTGGAGAAGTTCTCCCCGGAAGCGGAAAGCGCTTCCCATCCTATCTGGTCGTGCCGTCGGCCGTTATTGTCTATCAAGTATATCGTTGAGGTATCGAAACTCGTTTCACCGCTGCCTTCCTGATAAAGGGCGAAATCCTTGGTGACCGTGGTCAGGGAATATGCGGCGAGATATGTGCCGGTAGGGAATGTATTGGCGACAGTATCCACGAGTATCCTCCATCCGGATATATTGATCGTAGAGGATGTGATATTGAGAAGTTCTATATATGAAGTTGAGTCACCTGATTTCAGGTACGCTTCGTTAATAATGACCCCCTGGCCCAGAAGCGGAACGCTTCTGTTATTCGCGGAACCGAATGTCGGGGTTTTCTGCCACTCCCAGTCCTTCGCATGATCTCCGGTCGTTCCTACCCTCTCGCAGGAGAAAGGATTAAGGGTCGCCGAGGTGCGGACACCCGGGTCGGGCGCTCCGCCCGCCGTTCCGTAATATACTTCATCTATGAGATTTGATAACCCGTCATAGAGTTTAATATACCCGCCGCCTTCTGCAAGAGAGCCGCCGTATGTGCCGTCCAGCATATCGAAGGAGACCAGAGCACCGGAAGCGAGAGTGCCTAAAGACGTAAGGTCCTGTACATATTCCCCGCCGCCATATCCGGCAATCGAGATCGGGAAAGCGATATACCATCCTGCGAAATCGACCGTAGCGCCGGTATTGTTCTTGAGTTCCAATTTCCCGTCCACGCCCCCCATAGAAGAACCCCAGAGCACTTCCGTATTGAACTCGTTGATCAGAACATCATGAAAAGTTGCCGAACATATAAGAATCGTTGATAGAAAGAAGACCGTAAGAAAATACCGTTTCACATCAACCTCCATTAAATAATATTGTATGATATTTTTCCTTTTGATTCAACATTTTTATTCGGCTGAATGTGTATAATAAAAGCGTCGCGCATTTTTGCACGATGCCCGGAATATTGCGAAAACCTAGAAACGTCTACTTGATCACAGCGAGCTTCTTGAACGTTTCCTCCCCTGCCGCATCCTTGACAACGATAATGTAAATACCGGAAGCCACACTTTCGAGATCGTCATTCTTCACATCCCATCTTGCCAATCCGCCTTCATATGCGAGCCCGGAATAATCTGAATGGAGAAGGACTGATTGATCTTCAGTCGACGGAAGGTATTCTAAGGCAAGTCCCGTGCCTTCATTCCAATCGGCTACAAGTTCGCCGGCGATATTGTATATCGAGATCCTCTCTACAGAATCGGAAAGCCTGTCGATCATTATACCGCCCGAAGCGGATCCCGTACCCGAGTTACCGTCAGAAGGCCGGTACGGATTGGGAACTATCCTGAACTCGCCGCTTTTAGCCGGAGCTTTCTTCAGCATGAAGATCCCGTAGGTCGAGAAATGATCAGTTTGTATCGTTATCGATCCGCCGTTATTAATTGCGCCGCCCGTGATCACTTTCCCGCCGATCTGTTCCCAGGCTCCGTTATTGTAATACCAGATCTTCAGGTTCTCCTCATCCGCGGTCGAATTTACGCCATTGCCCGAATTATCCACAGCAGCGGTATAATTGATCGTCATCGTAACGGGTTTTTCAAACGTGATGCCGCCGCCGTCGGCATAGAATTCCCTTACTTCTCCCATCGAGATAAGATTGCTGCCGTTGGAATCCGAAGGCGGATCGGTGATAGGTGCATTTATCGTGATCTCCACATCAGACGCCAGCGCGCCCTCCGGTACATCAACATATGTGCCGGAATTATCATGGAGGATGCCGCCAATGCCTGAAACCGATCCTCCAACCTGAACAGAAAGGAGTGACAGCGCATATGTGTCCGAAGAAATGCCGTGCGTCATAGAAACATACGACATTTTATCCCCGCCCGAGGGGGCGAGTACGGCAAAAGCCTCATTGAACGGATTATTTGCGATGAGCGCAGCAGGAGTATTAGTGAATGTACCCGTTACATTCCTCATAAAGATATCAAAATTGGTATCTGCAAGTACAATGTCCGGCGCGGATACCCATAGAAGCGCATTATCGAAGCGGGATGCGGCATCCTCTATATAAGAGATCACATCTCCGTTTATCGTCCATGAAGGGCACCAGGACGGAAGGTTCGTACCGGTCACTGCGACAAGGTCGGATGATGACCACGAAACGACCGGGGTTCCCGAGGCGAGAACGGCCTGCACATCGGCAAGGATATAGATATCGCTTCTGTTCGATGCCGGATAATCACGGACAAAGGTTATTTTTGTTCCGTCCGGAGACCATTTGGGCTGGAGGAGTTTATCCCGGAGCGACGTACTTTCGTTCGTATCCGTATAAAGGGAGAAATCTGTCAAAGCCTTCGTCCCTTTGTCCGGCGCGGTGCTGTACGGATCGAAGACCCACAGATCGCCGTCTATGGATACCGCAATGGAGTCACCTCTATCTGGCGTTCCCGGATTGAAATCGTACCAGTCCGGATCGAGCCAGTTGCCCCAATCGGTCGTCGAGACGGGGGAGATCCTCGTCCGTCCCGGTCTGGAACCGTCGGAAGGCTCCGTAAAGATGTGTGACCTTCCGAAGCCGTCAATGGCAGCAAAAGCAATGAGCGTACTGTCGGGAGACCACGTGAACTGTGAAAGATAAGTAACAAGGTCGGCGTTCAGCGTCACTGAAACGGGCACGGCCGAAGTGTCCGTTCCCGAGATCACGTAGATATTGGATTCCGTTGAAGACGTACCCTTCATAAAAGCGATCCTGGGAGTTACCTCTTTGGACCATACCGAATACAGCAACCAATCTCCCGCTCCGTTGAATGTCGCATTGGAATAATCGCCTTTGGCGTAGACAGCGAGGTCCACTTTGGATTTCACGGGAAGAGTGAAATAGTAGTCCTGAGGGTTAGGCGATATGAGGTTGCCGCCGCCTAAAGCTTCATAATTATCCCTTTGCGAATATATCCTTATGAAAAAAGGCGCTCCGGGCGTCAGCCGTGACGCGGTAAAATCAAGTTTATCCGTTCTTTCATCGGAAAGAAGAGTTGCCCTGTTCGGATAATTGTTCAGTGCACCGTTCAAGCGGAAAAGTGTCAGCGTCTCGGCTGCCGTTTCATACATATCCTCGTTCCATTTGATGTATATCTCGGCCGTATTTCCGGTGGAATCCCACTGTATCCAGTAATCCTCGACCCGGGGCCTTACATAATCGCCGGGTTTTGCCGTGGCCGTATCGGATTTCACGCTCGAGACGGACCTGGAGTCGACGGCCTCTACGGCATAATAATAAGGGACATTGTATTCCAGCGCGCTGTCCGTATCGTAGTATGTCGTATAAGGATGGAGCGATTTCAATAAAGTCCAGTCACCGGACCCTCCTCCGCCGCCGTCAGGCGGGCACGTTATGGAGAAATCGTCTATGTGCATCCTTTCGGCATATGTCGTCGTTACTCTTACTTTGATATTATCGCTCGTATTATTCAAAGCGTATGACCATTGCTGGTATGTCGTGTTCGCGCATGCGACCGTTGCGATATCTACGTATGCCCCGCCATCCACGCTGTAGGATACTGTAAAATTGAATGATGGATTACCGTCCCAGCTTCTGTACCAGAACGATATCGTCCCTACCCCTCCGTCCTTGCCGTTGCCGTCGGCGCCTATATATTCCAGGCTCGGCTGAGGCGTTGCGTTCCTCAGTCTGACATCGCTCGGTGAAGAATACGGATAGGTAGTATCCCTCAATCCATTCGTTATCTGGAAGCCGTTATACGTGTAATCGCCGTATGCTGTCGCACCCGTCCAGCCATCGAAGTTCTCGAACACTTCCGTGCAGTCCCCTCCTCCCCCTCCTCCGTCAGAAGGATTGGAGGAAGTAGATCTGTAGATATTGTATCCCTTTACGGTAAGGCCGTGCTCTTCCCCGTCCCCATAATGCGAAGGCGCCGTCCAGTTAAGGTATATGCTCTTATCAAGTCCGGTGTTCGAAGCGAGCAAAGCCGTCGGGGAATCGGGCAGAGTGTCCGTGTCGAAAGTGCTTGCCGCCGGGCTTCCCGTCTGATTGTAAAGAGCGTTTCCCCAGATGTACTTGTAGTTCTGGAAGAAGATATTGGCAAGGTTCGCGTCGTGGATGACGACCATGTTCTCGTCATTCTGATTATGTGTGCCGTCTGTCCATTCAGTGGAGGATGAATCCGCTGCGGCGGACCAGTTCGGGGAACCCGTGATCACGGTGGGATCGGAAGCGGGATATTCGGGATCGATGACCATGTATTTATTGTGGCAATAGTAGGTCCCTCCGCCGTTATCCACGGCCACGTTCATACCGTAGTTCTGGCAATCGTAATACCTCCCTGTCGTCCAGCTGCTCGAGGAGAACACTCCCTCGATATACACTCCCCTGTCATATGCATCCTGCAAGTGATACATTGTTGTGTAATCGGTAAACGACGAGATCGCCAGATATATGGTATGATCGGCATTTGCGATCTGATCGCCGATGATATCCGACATGTCGTTAAAGCCCAGCATATAGGCCTCGATATTGTTCTCCCCTCCGCCGATCGAATGATAGTTCACTCCTCCCGGTGCGGGGTCGTAATACGGGCTTTGTAGAGCGCCCATATAGAGGTTCGGCGATTTACACCAGCCGTCCCCCGAATACCCGAGGTCCCACATAAGATGATGCTGATTATAATACTGCTTTGCGATGTCGGGATGCCTGAAGTATATCTGATTCTGCATCTGCTGCGCGGTGCCGGTCGAGGACCAGTTCCAGGAACCCGTGCAGACAAGGTCGCCGACCGTTGAGGAACCGTAGTATCCCACGTCAAGAACATAGAACTTGTTGTGGGATGCGCAGAAATCTCCCCCCATGTTCGAGGAGCCGTCGCAACCGTTGCTGTAATCGTTCCTGCAGTTGTTCACGCCGAAATTCGACCTTATACCCCAGCTCGTATTGCCGGAGGTCCCTCCCTCATGCCATAGGCGCTTCACGCTCCCGGCAAAGCCGGAAACGGCATTATCGATGGTCGTTCCCGCCGTTTGGTCCACATAGGCCGTGGCATAGAGATTATACCGGCCCTGCGTTATCAGATATGCAAGTACATCATCAAGGTTGGAATCGCAGAAATGCTTTCCTGCCGAATAGATGCCGGACATATCCCCGGTCCCCGTCCAGGCCCCGCCATAGGCCTTGAGCCAGGCCGTCCGCCCGTAACTCGCATCAAGAGGTTCCGTGAAATACGCATGGAACCACGGTATTGCCGTCATGCCGACAGTCACCGGCGATCCCGTACATGCCGTATAATCAGGATTCAATTCAGTTTTCGTTTGGACAATAAAACCGTTCTCGGCAACATTGTCTGATGATATGAGATCGTAGAAGATGAATGCCACCGTTTCTCCGGGAGCGAGCGTATTGGACAGATCGACATATGTCTGGTTAAAATCGCAGTAAATATCCCAATCCTCGTACTCGGGGAGTTTTTTTACGGATACCGTGGAGTTCGAGATGCCGGACCATCCGGAAGGCAGATAGACCCTTATCCCGGTAAGAGCATCCTTGAGCGAGGCCACATCGATCGAAATATAATTACCGATAGAATCGGCCAAGATGGGGTTCGCCGGCCCGTCGCCCGAACCTCTTGCGGTATAAAGGGATGCTTCACCGCCTGCCGAATATATCGTAAGCAAGGCCCGAGGGAATTTTATGATCGAGTATGAGTCGAAATTCGGCGGATTGACGCCGTCCGTCGGCGAATTGCCGTCGGTATATATCTTGAATTCGTATTCGCCGGAAGCGGGAGCCGTTGCAAGCTCAAAGGTGATATTAATGTCGGCATTGGAGGAAGTAAGGACGGGAGTTCCGTCGATCTTGTAGAATATCACCCTGTTGTCACGCGTGGCCTGAGCGCAGCCGGCGTCATTCTCGAACATCGTGGCCAAAAGTTTTCCCCCATTGGCCGCGATCCACGCAGGAGGCACCTCGATCTGGATCTCGCTGATATCCGAGGCTTCTTTCGTAATGAGGAAAGTGAACTCGTTCCCTTCGGTGTTCTCGATGATATAATTCGAACTTTTAGTGAAAGTGGTCAGAACGCCTGTGCCGTACGGGCCGCACTTGATAGGAACGGTATTGGAGAAAAGCGAAGAAAGATCCCCGTCGTCAACTGTCTTCAGAGCATAATAATACAGCGTGCCGATGCCGATCCCGGACAATGAAGCCGTATCGCCCGATGTCGTACCGATAAGGACCGCTCCGGACATATCAGAGTTCACGCTCTGATAGATATCGTAATGGTCCGGAATATTGCAGCCGGTCGGCGCTGCCGTGAACGCGAGGTAGATGCTGCCCGAGCTTCCCACATCGTACCCCGAAAGAGCGGACGCTGCGGAAGGGATCGTTCCGTTCGTTCCCGAAGCACATCCCGGAGATGCCGGGTCGGAGATCGCAAAATCGGAAGAAGGATCGTCGGTATCCACCCATACGGGAGATCTCACAAGGGTCTGCCCCGATGCGGTGACGCCCGGGTGAGGGATGTGGCCGTGCATCGCGTTCTGGCCGTAATTCATGAAGTCCACTATCCTGTCGCTCCCGTCAAGGATCAGCACTTCGTCTCCGAAATCGGCCGAATTGCCCAAAGAGACGAAATTGTAACCTTGAACGGTCCATGTATTGTATTGGATCATATTGGGAACGGCGGGATCATCCTCGCCGTGCACTTGGGAAGCATCGGACCAGCAGAACTCGTAATTCGGTTTGAAGCCGTAAAGGTCCTCGAAATGGTAGGAATAATTGGCGATCACCTGAGTCTGTCCCGCTGCGATCGTTGCGCCGACGGGGAACTGGTACATTCCTTCCTTGTAGGAAGTGTCCATCTTCCTTTCTTCATCCCCTATCTTGTAATTCGTAAGCGTTATGGAAGAGGATGTGGGATTGTAGATCTCTATGAATTCATATGGCGTGTCCGGGCCGTCCACGTCATAATATACTTCGGAAATGACAAGGTGCTGGAACGGACATACGGAGGTCACCGTAACTGATATCTCGTCCGAAAGCATAGAAAGGACCGAGTCATAGTAAATGCCTACGCGGTAATAATACGTATTGCCGAGCGCAACGCCCGTATCCGTGAAACTCGGCGTATAACCTGCAACGGTTTGATACAGATCCGCCGTGGTCACTCCTGCGGAGGTCTTCCTGTATATCCTCGTTTCGGCAACGCATTTCTGGCAGTACCAGCCGAGGCCGATAGCGGGGCAGACCCCGGATGAAGCATCCCACCCCGTGAAGAAGACCGGTTTGCTCACCACCCTCGTTCTTGCCGTATTATTGGCTGCCTTGGGAGTACCGGTGGCATATTTGTAAAAATCGGCACAGGTCCAGGAATCGAAGTCTCCCGGAGTAGTATCATAATCGTAGCTCACATTATTGCGCCCTATGGATACATTGAAAGGAATAGGGTCCATATCCCAGATGAAAGGCATGGAGTCGAATACTGTCTCATTGCAACCGCCGAAAGCATTGTATGCGATCTGATCTATTATCGTCCCCGCGCCGTCAACAAGTTGTATGCCGTCGCCGTAGCAGCCGTATGTAAGCGAACAGTCATTGTCATATGTGCTGGATAGTGAGATCCCGTCCTCATAAGAATCCTGATCGTTCCATCTGTAGAGGTCCGGAACGGTATAGCAGTCGGCATCGTACTGATCAGTATCATCGAAGATCTCGAAATCGGGTGTAGGGGCCGAAGGGTAAACATTGATATAATCGTCCGTTCCTCCGCTGCATGCGGTTCGTGCAACGAGAAGATATCCGCCGGCGGGTATAATAGTATCCGGTGGGAATGCCCACCAATTGTAATAATATTCCGGTTCATCCCTGAAACGCCAGCCGCTGAGATCGATATCGCCCGCCGTCCTGTTGTAGAACTCGAAATATTCCGCCTCATCATAATCAGAACCGGCCGCGGCCTGGGGGTTGATCATAACCTCGTTTATCAGAACAGAACCGGCAGCACCCGTATTGTACGAATAAGTCGTGGCGCCGGTGATCTGATCCGTCTGAGCGTATAATCCCGCGCAGTTATAAGCCCTGATCCTGTAATAATAGGTTTTATCCTCTTCGAGAGGATGGTCAAGATATGACGTATCGGTAACGGTTTCGACAAGATTCCCTTCCTCCGGTGTGAAACCGTCTGTCCCGGACCTGTATATCTTGTACTGTATGCCCATCGGATTCTCCGGGTCGGTCGCTGCCGTCCAGGAAAGAAGAAGTGTTATTTTGTCGCCGCCGTTCTTTATCGTAAAAGTCGAGCCGAAAACAGGGGCCGTCGAATCACCGTTATTGCAGCAGAAATTCGCGGAAAGAGGAGTGGCTTGAGAAACTATGGCTTTCTTGAAATCCGCCGACGGATCGTTCGTATCATTACCATTCGGGCACCTTTGCAGTATAGTATCGCCCGAAGTTTGAACGTCCAGCAGTATCGCCGAACCTCCTACGGTGCATTCGCTCCCCGTACAGATATCTATGTCCGCCCAATCCATCTCGTCGATGATCGTACCCGTAGTGCTCCCCACTCTCAGGATGATCTGGTCGTACATATTGTAGGTCGTGCCGCAGGCCTTTCCGTATCCGCTCCCGCCGCCGATCAGAACAATCTGATCGTCATAGGTGGACTGGGCGGTGGCAAGTATCATATTGGGAACCGAGGCATGGTCATATTCGAAACTCTGATCGGCATCGTACATTTCGTATATATTTTGCCAGTCGGAACAGGCGGAACACGAAGGGAACACATCGCAGAATCCGTCACCATCGGCAACATCTTTCACTACTATCACATAACCGTATGCCGGGATCTGAGAACCGGCGGGAAACCGCCATACATCCTCCCCTCCGCAAGTCCCGTCATATTCGGTACCCATTATATAGACATTCTGAAGGTCAATAGCTGATGCTGTTTTATTGTAGATCTCTATGTATTCCGAGCCGTCATAATCGCTTGTGGATGCGGTCCCTACGAATACTTCGTTTATGACCAGCTGACCGGCGGTCGGGTCCGCAGCATCGATATAGGAGAAAAAAAGAAAAAGAGAATAGAGCGCGATCAAGATCTTCTTTTTCATCTGGCACCTCATTACATTATTTTTTAAAAAGTGTGCAATTTTCATACCTGGTTATAAATATTGATATATTGGAATATAAGCGAGATGAATTTTCCAAATTATTGGAATTTTTTAATATGTTCCAAATGCAGAATATTTTCCCTGATGAGAGCATCTGCTTTTCAGGACCGTATCTATTCTTTGGGTAACGGACCGGGCATTCCTCGCCCAATCCGGGGCTATATGCTCTTCTCCCAGGGCACGGCCGCCTATTCTTAAGATCACAAGATCTTTCCGTAGATTCTCGAGGAATAAAGCGCATGACAGAGCGAATTCCTCCGCAGTTTGAAGTTGTATCCTGCCGGCTTCATATAATCCCCTGATCCTTGCACTTGAAGGGATGAAAAGATTGTGGACCTTGATCCCATCCGCCGGTAACGCATTGATATACCGGGCGAGTTCGATCTCATATCCTTCCTTCTCATGCGGCAGGCCGAGTATTACATGGATCCCTATGAAGATGCGTTCGAACTCCGCCGTCATCTTCACGCTCTTTTCGAATATCTCAAGGGGTTCTCCCCTTTCCATGAATGTCCGCGTTTCCGGCCCTATCGATTGAAGACCGAATTCCAGTGAAACGAAACGGTCTCCGGCAAAAGAATCTATAAGCGCTAGTTTCTCTCTATCCACGGTATCGGCCCTTGTACCGATAATGAGGCCTTTGATGCGCGGGAATCTCCTTACGATATCGAATTTCGTCTTCAGAGTGTCCGCATTTGCATAAGTGTTCGAAAAAGCCTGGAAATATAAAAGCATGTCCCCGGCCGTTCTTTCAAGAGCCGATCCTATCAGTGTTTCAAGATCGCCCCCGGCGCTGCCGCTTCCCTTTTCATCGCAGTATATGCAGCCCGAAGATCCCAGAGTCCCGTCCCTGTTCGGACAGGTGAATCCCGCATTGATGCTGATCTTATTCAGCCGCTTTCCGAAATACTGCTTCAGAAAGCAGGAATACTTGAAATAATTACCCGAGCAATTCTTTCCTTTTAAGAACCTGTTCGTAAAATCTGCCATCCGGTCCGAATTCCCCGATATATTGATCGTAGTACTCAAGCGCTCTATCTTTATCCGAGAAAATTTCAAGATACGTGTCTCCGGCCTTGAACATCGCATCCTCCCGTTCGTATCTTGAGCGGCAGTTCAGGAGCAGCTGCCCGAGGGCTGAAGTGAAAGACACCTCATCGTATTTCCATATGGCATCATAAAGTTTTCTCCAGACCACGCACTTCCTTTTATACATCCTCACTCACCATGTTTGAAAATATGAGCTTCAGGGTCGTATTCATAGGCTTTGCCGGCCGGCCCCATAAGGGAAGCTCCGCGGAGATAAGGTTTTAATTCATCGGCTGATGAGGGATAAAAACCCTTGTCATTATAATAATCGAGCACTTTGCCGTTAAGTATCCCGAGATCCGTTTCGATCCTCACCAGCTTCGCCTTATCAAGCTGTTTGCCATAATTCAGTTCAGTTCCTTTGTATTTGCATTGCGAGAAAATAATAAGGACCAGAACGGTCACGAGACCGAGCGATGTTCTCATTGCCTTACCTCCCATGGACGGACCGTATGATTTCACTGTGTGCGTTCATCTTCAAATTGAAATATTCCCAAAAAGTGTTCCTGAAGCGGTCCCTGGAAAAGTGCGATACCGAAGATACTATCCCGGTCTCTTCCAAGGATGAGGATTCGAGCTCATCGAGAGCTGCGTTCAATGAACCCTCATCTGCCTTCGGGAAAAGAATGCCGTTTCTTCCGTTCAATATCTCAGGCGCGGCGCCGGCATTCAAGGCGATCACAGGGGTCCCGCAGGCGGCGGCTTCCGCTAAATGCAATCCGATGTCCTCAGCACCGGGGCTGATAAAGGCCTTTGCCTTTCCGTAAAGCGCCAGATCGTTTAAACCGGGGTCTTTGATAAAACGGATATTGGGGGAATTTACGGCTTTCTTCAGGATATATTCGTCGACATGATCGGTCCGTGTGACCAGAAGAGGCTTCCCGTTCGCAGCAAAAGTTCTCAGAGCATATCTCAGATCCTTTTGTCTTATCAAAGCTGACCTTATCAGGTAGTATTCGCCTTCGCCTGCCGGACCCGCCTTTCCGAATCGTTCCGTATCAACGGGAGGCAGAATGGTGTCAGCATTGATGTCGTAGTATTTAGCGATCTTTTCTTTGATATATCCGGATGATGCGATCATATAATCGCATCTTTTCGTACTTACAGTATCCCAAAGTCTCAAGTATGTACCGGTCATTGACCTTATAATACCTTTTATTCCGGAATATATTCCCGGAGCATTCCCGTATTCCCATGCGCAGTTCATTAGTCCGATGATATATGTGAAATGCACCGTTTTGGGCATGGTGATCACGCCTTTAGCGGCGAATTCCGAAATAGAGATCACTGCATCATATCCGCTGAGCTCGAAAAGTTCGGATGCCCAGGGCATAAGAGCACGGTATTTTAAGGGATCATGCCGCCAAAAAGGTAATTTCTGCAACACGCTCACTTGCTTTACCCTTCCAACGATCCTTTCAGGGACGGCCGACGGGAGCAGGAAGAAAGTGAAGATATCGGCATCGGGAAAGATATCAAGGAAACAGTCAATTATCCTGCTCTGCTCACCGTAACCGGTAAGTTGATCGCAGATCAAAGCGGTCTTCATGATGGAATATATCCTTTTTCCCTGTTTAAATCAAGACATTCCCTAAAGATGATCTCAATGAAGTCTTTTAACTTTCTTCCATATGATCTTCCTGAGCTTTTCATATGACGGTGGCGGTCCGGTCATTATCTGTTTTCCGTCTATGAAAAGAGCGTCCCGTATCCCCCATTCAAGAAAAGTCTCACGCACAGAAGTATCGATCTTCACGAAATCCACTTTTCCCTCGAATTCATTTGCGGCTTTCAAGGCACGCTCAAAAACGATATTCTGGGCCGGACAGCCTCCGTGTATGAATGCGGTCACAACGACACGCCCCTTTTCTCCGGAAGGTTTTTTCCTCTGCCTGATCCATTTGGGAGGCACGGCCCCGTCTTTGAACCTTTTCCAGAGAAGGACCGCCATGCCGTCCGAATCCGTTTTCACATAACCGTGTTTTTTATACCATGCGGCACGCATCCAGAAGGGAAGCCATAACCCCCAGGCTGCGATAGCTGAAGCGCCGGACCCGGCAGCATCCTCTTCTGCCGCGGTGAGAAGCGCTTCTCCCATACCCTTTCCCTGATAATTCCCCCGGCCCTCCTTATGACCGTGCACCCATATGCAGCTTATGAAATACATATCCTTTCCGTCCGTATTGGAATACTCTGCCGGGTAATACTGGATCATCCCGCCTGCTGAGCCGCTGTCATCGAAGGCGAGTTTGACCTTGAGCCCTTTATCTTTCATATTCGAATACCAGTTGCGCTTGTGATCGCCCGCTTCCTTCATCTGTTCTGACCAATCCTCGAGACAATTGAAGTAAAGGTCTTCATGTTCGATGTCGAGATCCATTATTTTCATCGTTTCCTCCGATATTTTGATTATACCATCTCTTTGAAACGCCGTCAAGGCTCAACATCTGCTCCGGGTGCCGAAAAAAAATATTATTAATTTTCTTTTTTCCTGTATAATAGATCAGAATGGACCTTAAAAAGAAACTTAATTCCCTCGATATTTTCGCCATCTCATCGGGCGCGATGATCTCTTCCGGGATATTCATTCTTCCCGGCCTGGCCTATGCGAAAACAGGGGCCGGCGTTTTTCTCTCATATGGCATTGCGGGCATTGTAGCTTTGATAGGACTTCTCGATATAGTGGAACTTGCCACAGCAATGCCGAAAGCCGGTGGTGACTATTATTTTATAACAAGAAGCATGGGACCGCTCATAGGGACATTGGCCGGCGTACTCAGTTATTCCGCTCTTATTTTGAAAACTTCTTTCGCGATTTTCGGAGCAGCAGAGATCTGTCATATCCTTTCCGGGATCAATGTGTTATATTTTTCGTTCTTTTTTTGCATTATATTCACCTTCATCAATATTAAAGGAATTAAGGAGGCAAGCGGCTTCCAGGTATTCCTTGTTCTTGCGCTTCTTATTATTATGCTGATGTTCATACTACGCGGAACAGGCATGATATCAATCGCGAACTTCACTCCGTTGAGTACCGGCGGTTTTTCCTCGATCTTCAGAACTGCGGGTTTTGTTTTTATCTCTTACGGAGGGCTTCTCAAGGCGGCCAGCGTTGCAGAAGAAGTAAAAAATCCCAAAAAGAACATCCCGCCCGGATTATTGCTATCAATCGTTGTCGTAAGTGTCCTGTATACTTTGATCACGTGCATACTTGTCGGAGTAATGAAGCCCTATACACTTGCCGGTTCTCTTACTCCGATCGCCGATGCCTCACGCGTCCTTTTCGGGAATATCGGATATATCATTATTATTATCGCTTCGTTCTTTGCTTTTTTTACTACCGCCAATGCCGGTATAATGGCCGCTTCCAGATATCCTTTCGCCCTGGCCCGAGACGGTCTTTTCCCCGGTTTTCTTATGAATGTGAGCAAAAAGACGCATACCCCTATTCTTACGATCTCCGTAACGGGAGTGTTTATTTTCGCTTCGCTCTTTCTCGATCTCGAAACCCTTGTTAAAGCCGCTTCCGCGGTCGTACTCGCCTCTTATGCTCTTTCTGCTGCCGCTGTTATCATTCTCCACGAGAGCCGCGTACATGCATACAAACCTTCTTTTAAAGTTCCGTTCTATCCTTTCATTCAGATCGGTGCTATAATCATCTTCGGCATACTTGCGGTCGAAATGGGGAGAGGTACTCCTAAGATCATCTTTGCGGTGATGGGAGCTGCTCTGATCATCTACCTTTTATACGGATCAAGAAAATATAAGAAGGACTATGCGCTACTTTATATCGTAGAAAAGGTCGTAAACAGGAAGCTCACCTCCCAAGACCTGGAGACGGAACTTCTGGAGATCATCCATATAAGGGATGACGTCACAAAGGACCGAGTGGACCATATCCTGCAGGAAGCCGAGATCATCGATCTGGCAGAATTTCTGACGCATGACGAATTCTTCCATTTCATTTCAGATAGGATCAGGAACAGCGGATGCGACGCCGTGAATATCTCAGAGCTCCTTATGGAGCGAGAGAAGGAAAGTTCGACCGTGATCACTCCTTTCGTGGCCGTACCTCATCTCGTCCTGCCCGGCAAGGGATTTTTTAAACTTCTGATAATCAGAAGCCGCGAAGGTATCCACTTTTCCGATGAATACAGAAAAGTAAAAGCGATATTCATGCCTTTGGGCACTTTCGACGAGAGGAATACTCATCTCAGAACTCTTACCGCCATCGCGCAGATCATCCAACAATCTGATTTCGAGAAGAAGTGGTCCGGTGCACGCAATGCCGATGAACTCAGAAGTCTGCTTCTTTCTTCATCGAGAAAGAGGCAAAAGGGATCAAAGGGGTGAGGCCCCGGTATAAAGTGTATAGTATGAAGTGTGAAGTGCAGGGTGAAACAAGGAACTTGTTCAATTTTGACCGTTCATTATTCATTTTTCTTTATTCACTGTTTTATACGTTCCGGCCGCTATTCCAGAAAACTCAGCGAGATGTCCCTGAAATAATAATCGATGATATATTTGAAAGAATTGCCGGCATCCGCAAGCGTCTTTGCGCCCCATTGACACATACCTACTCCGTGCCCGAATCCGCGGCCGCGGAAAATGATATTGAACCCGTCGATATCGATAGATTCGATGAAAAGGCTCTTGAGGTTCATCGGATCAAGGACTTCTCTGAGCTTTTTTCCCGATATCGAATAACGTGTGTCCATTTCTTCGTTGTAGAATTCGAAATTCTTTATCCTTCCCGAAGCGGTCCGGTCAATGACTCCTACGTCGGTGAAATAATCCACACCGTCACCGGACAGCGTAATGAGGCCGGCCAATTCCTCCATCGGTATTGCATATTCCCATTCGTATGAGGGTGATTGGGTGCAATGTCCGCATTCCACGGACGCGAGGTAAGGGAACCCGGTCCCCCAAAGGTCCACGGGATCCTCGGTCAATCCGCCGCAAGTGGAGGAGTAGAATATCTCGATCGGATAGTTCTCATAAGTCGCTACAATATCCTTAGTTTCTTCTACCGCCTGTTTGACCCTTTCATATTCGGCGGCATTACCGGTGAATATCTGATATGTATTATCGCTTCCCAGATCATAATATTTCCTATGCTTCAGTATTTGAAAATACCCGTAGGTGCGTGCAAGAACAGCCTGAGCTTTCAGAGCTTCTTTAGGCCAGTCCACGGGCATCTCTCCGGGCAGGACGCCTTTAACATATTCCTCCAGGTCAAGGTGGAGAACAGCACACACCTTTCCTTCAAGATTATATAAAAAGAACGCTCCTCTGTACGCATTACCGTTGATCTTGATGTAGGAAGCGGTCATCTTGAAGCTCTTGAAAACACGCGTTCTTTCATTGTAGTATACGGAAAGCCCTGCGGAACTCTTCGAAACCGCGAAGGGCCCCTTGATATTGAGGACCTTGTCGTTAGCCATTATCTTCACGTCCGTACCTTCGCATTTCAGCACATTGTCCGATTCGGCCAGAACCCTTATGTTCACGGAATAAGCACTGAATAAGACCGTAAAAATGAGAAAAGCAAGGGCTGTTCTTTTCAATGTCTTGATCGGCTCCTTTTTATTTTCTCGATGATACCTGCAGCTTCAGGTGAGTCGAGGAATTCATACGTGGAAGAAGGCACCAGGTCTTTCACCTTCGATATCTCTCCGGCTTTCAGTAATTCCCTAACCTTCGAAGCCGAGATCGCTGTGCCTAAGGTCTCTTTTCTGGCCACTTCCACAAGCTCTATCCCGAAAACCGGGAGTATTCTTTTCATAGTATCGTTATATTTTGAAGTCGTGCCGCAGTACGGTTCCGTCCCTACGAATCTTTTCCTGATTCCGAGATGCGGAGCGATATAACGGGCGAAAATCCTGATATCCATCTCCGTTTGCGCCGCAACGATACCGTCGTCCGTTTCATTTCTTAAGAAATACGTGGGGAATGTAGAACTTGAAATAATATATTTCCCGCCATTGAGGACGGTCACATTTTTAAGGTCCGCGGTCCCCTTGCGGATCAGGATCAGGCGCTCCTTGAACGGGAATAGAGAAAGGTCCTCTTCAACGACGAACACATAAAGTTGAGCACAGGAGGCTGCGGCGGTCTTTATAAGATATCTGTGTCCGAGAGTGAAGGGATTACAATTCACTACAACAGCCCCGTTCTCTCCCTCCTTCCGGTATATATTGAGCGTATCAAGGTACTTCTCTATAGATCCGGTCCCGATCTCCATAAGCACTGCTTTTCCGGCACGTTCGATTTCTTTGAACCCCAATGCCGAAAATATGAAGGCATTGTCCGGTTTAGTGAAAAGGAACAGATGACTTCTGCCCAGTTCATGCTCTTTTTTAAGAAGGGCCGTGATCACTCTTGATGTCAAACCGCCTTCCTGAACGCTTTCATCAACGGCTATACATTTCAGGATATCTTTGGAGAAAGATCCCGTCGCGAGCATCTTCCCGCCTTCCACAAGCGCAACCGTATATTCGATGTCGTCTTCGTAACCCAGACCGGACTTTTCGAGAAAAGCCCTGATCCGCGGTATTTCTTTCTTCCCTGTTTCGATGATCTTTATATCGTCAAACATCCCATTCTCCGTAGATCGAATAGCCGCAATAAGGACATTTGCCTTCCTTGAGCGTATTTTTTACCGTATAGCCTTTTCTTGTAATGACAGTTTTGCCGCATGACGGGCATATGGTATCTGAAGTTCCTGGCATCATCGTATTCCCGAGATATACGAAATTCAAGTTTTTCATAGCAGCTTTTCCGAAATGGACGAGTTGTTCTTCGGGGGTGGGCGGAGCGGTTTCCTTGTACTGGGGAAAATATCTTGAGATGTGAAATGGGATCTCCTTTGAGATCGAGGAGATCCATTCCGTCATTTTCATGAACTCGCTCATGTCGTCATTTTTGCCGGGGATCAGAAGAAAGGTCAGTTCGAGATGCTTTCCTGCTTTGAATATCCGTTCTGCAGTGGTCTTGGCCGTTTTAAGGTCCCCACCCGCGTACCGCGAATAGAAATCGCTTTTAAAGGACTTTATATCAATATTCGCGGCCGAGATCCAGGGAAGAAGCTCGTCAAGGGGTTCCGCGGAGATCTGGCCATTGGATACTATGACATTTTTTATCCCTCTTCCGGAAAGGAGCTTGGCCGAATCAAGCATGAATTCGAAGAAAACAACGGGTTCATTGTAAGTAAAAGCGGCATAGCCGGAACCCGTTTTTTCGGCATTCTCCAGAATATCCCGAGGGGTGGCTTCAAAATAGTTACCGGCGTATTCTATCCGCGAGATCGTGTAGTTCTGGCAGAACGGGCAATGCATATTGCATCCGTAAGAACCGATGGATAAGATCCCGGATCCGGGATGAAAATGATAGAGCGGTTTCTTTTCCACGGGATCTATCCCCAGGGATGTTACATGGCCGTAATTCAGCGAGATCAAAGTGCCCTTATCATTCATCCTGACGCCGCAGAATCCCCTGCGGCCTTCCCCTATTATGCAATAATGGGGGCAGAGAAGGCATTTCACGCCATTATCGGTAAGGTGTTCAAAGTAAAGTGCTTTAGTGCTTTTCTTTGGCATAAAAATGCTCCCTTGCCTTCTGAACAAAAGCCCTGACATCGGGCAGCTTATAGTCGGGATATGTCCACGGAAAAGCTTCAAAGTGCTTATCCTTATAGAATAAAGTGACCTCTGCATAGATCCCGCCGCCGAGATGTATGCGGTGATAGAAATTCTTGGTGGATGCCAGGATAAGCTTGGACAGTTCAATACAGCCAATATCGAAGTTAACGGTCCTCTTTCCCGATCTTTTCATTCCGTCCTCTATTCTATTGGAGATCATTTTATCGTTTTTCAGATCTGAAGGGTCGATGATCCTGTTAAAATACGCGTAATATTTCCTTATCCCCGCCCCCATCTCTTCATCATAGTATTTCGAGATCGACGAGAAATCGACGGGGCCGAATATTTCAACAGGGGCGCCGAAGGCATCTTCGAATGAAGAGAGGTTGTCCAAAGGGATTCCGGGAGCAAGCATTATACCGGCAAAGGATAAGGCTTTTTCCGGGTTCCTTATCTCTCCCACAGGGCTCCCCCCGGTCCGTATTCATTTTTTTCTTTCATTTCCGCTGAGTTCCTCTATTGTAAAAACGCCATTGGTATAGACGCATATTTCAGATGCTATCTTGAGCGATCTTTCAACGATCTCTCGTGCGGTCAGTCCGGTTTCCTGATACAAAGCTATTGCCGCAGCCTGAGCGTAAGGAGCTCCCGAACCTATTGCGAGAATATTATCCTCTCTTGTCAGGACATCTCCCGTACCCGATATCATAAGGGATATCTCCGGATTGACGGCTATTATCATTGCTTCCAACCTTCTTAGCATGCGGTCGGTCCGCCACAGTTTGGCAAGCTCCACGGAGGCCTTGAGAAGATTATCCGGATAGTTCTTGAGGAATTCCTGGAGTTTTTCGAAAAGCGTGAACGCATCGGCCGTGGCTCCCGCAAAACCGATAAGCACATTGTATTCGGGCAGGACCCTGATCTTTTTCGCATCGCTTTTGATAACCGTATCGCCGAAAGTCACCTGGCCGTCTCCGCCCAGTACTACTGAACTACCCTTTCTAACCGAAAGTATGGTGGTCCCTTTAAACATCCTTCGCCTCCAGAATATTTCTTAAGTGTTTTGAGGCATTCACGGCATAATCCTCCTGCCCCAGCATCCCGGCCAGTGTTTCGCTCGCATTCCCGTATCCTTCAAGGGACTTGATCTGCTCCATTATATGAGCACGGATCGCATCCGGTTCGGCAGCGCTTTGGATGAACTCCCTGTATGCCTCCCTTCCCAGCACTATATTGGGAAGACCTATATGTTCGATCCTTGATACGGTCCTGCCTATTATATAACTCATCAAGCTCACTTTATATATTATTACAAAAGGTATGCCAAGAAGCGCAGCTTCAAGAGTGGCTGTACCCGATGATATCATCGCAAAAACACATCTATCCGCTGTTTCATAATATTTTCCCGTTTCGATCCGGCAATCAAAGCCTTGTGAAGAAACGATCTCACGCGCCGCAGGAAGGAGGGCTGAGGGTATATTCATGACGAACCTGAACCCTTTTAAAAGTTCGGCGGTCTTCATCATGACCGGCAAGTTCTTCTTCAATTCATTGAGCCGGCTCCCCGGGAAAAGCCCTATCATGTCTTTTTCCACCACCCGTTCGGGGTGATCGCTCCTGAAGGTTTTTATCTTTTTTACTACCGGATGTCCTATATAGTGACATTTTTCCCCGTAGATGGCCTGTTCGAAAGGAAGAATGGAAAGCAGAATATCTGAAGAACCGAGTATGCGTTCTTTTCGGTCCATACCCCAGGCCCAGATCTGCGGAAGGATGTAATAACATGTCCTGAATCCTTTGGCATGCGCCCATGACAGGAACGGAATATTGAAACCCGGGTAATCAACCGCAATGACGAGGTCGGGAGACTCCCTCAGAACGCTTCTTTTTAATTCTTCCCTTATTCTTAGTAGACGTGGTAAATGCGCCAGGACTTCAGTAAAACCCACTACGGACATCTGTGATATATCCTGTACGATCCTGCATCCGGCAGCCCTCAAATGCCCGCCGCCGCAAGCAATGAATTCCGCACGGGTATCCTTCATCAGCGCTTCAACAAGGTCGGCAGCTCTAAGGTCGCCGGATTCCTCTCCCGCAATGATGAAGATCTTCATCCGAACAGGCCCTTAATGAATTCCGATACAGTTTCTTTGAGCCCTGTTCTGAGAAGGCACACTACAATGAGAGGTAAAAGCGAGGCCAGAAATTCCCCTGTCGAAAGAAGAGAAACTTCATTCTCTCTTCTAAGAAAGTCGCCGATGCCTACCGTGAAATTCGGGAAAAGGAACGGAACGCTTAACTT
The DNA here is from genome assembly GCA_937863565.1 of uncultured bacterium. Lineage (GTDB taxonomy): Bacteria > AUK180 > AUK180 > AUK180 > AUK180 > CALMGJ01. Next base: position 47,894 of record CALMGJ010000013.1, read on the forward strand.
ATAAGTATTGTAGGCCGGGAAACGCTCTTTGTACAAACTGTCTTTCTGAAGGAAAATGACGAAGAACATAATGATGATAAGCGAGAACATGAAAAGCGCAGAAATTACTGTGGGCATGAAAAGAAGCGCGCTCAGCATCTGCACGGCATAACCCGATTCATACGGATTCCTCACCACTTTAAAGAAGAACTCGGGTTTGCTTACCGCAGTGAACACCATACGCGGCTTGCTTATCGATCTGATAAGACTGCCGGCGGCCAACAGCAGCAGCGCGAAGATGAAAATAAATCCGCTCCCCCGGTCTTTCCCTATGATGAATATCAGTATGAAATAAGCTATGAATACCGCTTTTAAGGCATGTATTCCCCTGTAGATCCTTTTATCCCGGGACATGATCCCTATTTTTTCTCCTTGCTCTCTTTTGCCTTTTCGGCGGCTGCGAGCTCGTCGATATTCTGAGAAATGGATGTTTTCAGAACTTCGAATTCGGCACCGTTCTTCACGCTTTCGATTATAACGCTGTTATCCCTGACCTTTTTGACCGTACCGATTATTCCACCGGCTGTCAGTATCCTGTCGCCTTCTTTTACCCTGTTGCGCATTTCCTGTTCTTTCTTCGCTTTTTTCTGCTGAGGAATGATCATGATTATGTACATGAAAAGGAATATTACGCCGAACATGAGAAGGGAGCCGAAACCGGGTCCCTGGGGAGTGCCGGCCGGGGCCGCGGGGGCGTCCGTAGGCATTTTCTCAACTAATAGCATGAGCATGTTAAACATTATCGCCTCCTGTATAACATTTGATAAAATCGTCCTTGAATTCCATGAACCTTCCCTCCTCGATCGAAAGCCGGATCCTGCTCATAAGCGAATTGAAGAAGAAAAGGTTATGATAGCTCATTAATCTCGAACCTAATATCTCCTTTGCCTTGAGAAGATGTCTTATGTATGCTCTTGAGTAAGAAGAACAAACGCGGCAGCTGCAACCGGTATCGAGCGGGATATGCTCGTCCGTATGCCGTGCATTGCCGAGGGAAAGCGTCCCCGAAGAAGTAAAAGCCATGCCGTTCCTTCCGTTCCTTGTCGGTATCACGCAGTCGAACATGTCGATGCCGCATTCCACAGCTTCAAGGATATCCAAAGGGGTTCCTATTCCCATCAGATAATGCGGTTTTCCGGCAGGAAGGATATCTTTGAGCCTTTGAAGGGATTCGTACATGGCATCCGGAGGCTCTCCTACTGAAAATCCGCCCAAGGCAAGGCCGTCGAAATCCATTTCCGAAAGTTCGGTCACTGCCTTTTCTCTGAGATCGGGGAAAACGCCGCCCTGTGCAATGGCAAAAAGTGCATTGTCTTTAACCCTGGCACGCAAAGCACGGGCGGCCCATTGGCCCGATAAGCGTACCGCTTCCTCCACCTCCTCCCTTGGAGCGGGATACGGAGGGCATATATCAAGCACCATCATTATATCCGAATTAATGGTCTCCTGGATCTCGATGACCTTTTCCGGCGTGAAGTGGTGTTTGGTGCCGTCAATATGCGATCTGAATTCGACGCCGTCCTCCCTGATCTTCCTTAGTGAAGATAATGAGAAGACCTGGAAGCCCCCGGAATCGGTCAGAACGGGTTTATGCCAGTTCATGAAATCATGAGTACCTCCAAAAGATCCGATGATGTCCGTGCCGGGCCTGAGGTATAGATGATATGTATTATTCAGTATGATCTCGGCGCCTATTTCTGCAAGTTCTTCGTTGGTTATCGCCTTGACCGTCGCATTCGTGCCTACGGGCATGAAAGCAGGCGTATTCACTATCCCGTGATTTGTGCGGAGACGGCCTTTCCGGGCTTTTGAACGGTCATCTTTCTTAAGGATCTCGAAGAGGAATTCCATATTGTTAATTATATCAAATAATGGACTTTTTTTCAAAGAATGCGCTCTTTCGCGCATAGAGGATTGACTTCATTGCCTTTTTTAAATATAATATCTTATTATGTTTTTGATACCTATAGGGACGGACCAGAAATTCAGAAAATTCCCGGTGATCTCCGTTGTTCTGATCTTCCTTATGATAGTGACTTTCTTTATCACTTCATCCCAAAGGCGCGAATTGATCGAAAGGGAGAATTTCCTGATCGCGAAGATCCGGACGATGATCTCGGATCATCTTATGCAGCAGGACGGATACCTGAAAGGTTACTGGACGGATATCGAAGAGCGCATCGAATCTCTTACACAGGAAGTTCTAAAAGGCGAGTTCGGGAATATAAACGACGAAAGAACGGCAGAAAAAATCGGGGATGCGGTCGCAGAGATATCCGGGATCATTTCCCGGGACCCTTACAGAAGGTTCGGATTCCTGCCCGGAAGGCCTAGCCTGCTCGGAGCTGTCACTTGCGCTTTTCTTCATGCCGACATCATGCATCTTGCCTCGAATCTGTATTTCCTTTTCCTTTTCGGGGCTTTTATCGAGGATTTTCTCGGGAAGAAGAGATATCTTATCTATTTTCTCGTTTGTTCGATCGCCGCATCGTATTTCCACGGAATGCTCGCACCGACCGGCATGAAGGATATCCCGCTGATAGGAGCATCGGGAGCGATCTCGGGCTTGATGTCGGGTTTTCTTATCTTCTTCTTAAGCGCCAAGATCAGATATTTTCTTTTTCTGTTCCTCTTTTTTCGATTTTATACGAAGACCTTCTTCCTTCCGTCCTTTGTCGCTCTGCCGGTATGGTTTTTAATGGAAGTGTTCAATCACATAGCCTCCAAAGGAGAATCGGACGTAGCGCATTCCGGACATATCGGAGGTTTTCTGGCGGGACTTCTGATCACTGCCGTGATAAGGCTGTCTCCTCTCTACGAAAAATTCAAGGACGATTATTTCAGGGAGGCGACAATAGAGAATCCGGACAGTTACCTTGATGACATTGACGATCTTATCGCAGAACAGAAATACCGTGAAGCGCTCAATATCGCCCGGGAAGGACTCCGCGTAAGACCGGATTACATGCCTCTGATCAGACAGAAACTCCGGATCTACAAGCTCATGGAGGATAAACCTTCGATCTTAAGCGTTTACAAAGATATCTTCCGTATCACGGCGGCGAACGGAGAGATGAATGCGGGTGATTTCATTGATGCTTATAGTCAATTCGGTCTGAATGTAACGGAAAAGAAATATTTTCCCGAGATCTTAAGACAGCTGAACCACGAGTATAATTTCGAAGGGACCGAAAATTTCGCCGGGATCTTCCTCAAGGAAATAAAGGACAAAGGCTCGAAACTATATTCGATGTGCCTGCTTTACCTCATAAGGGCTTATATCGCATCCCATAAATTCTACGAGGCCGTGATAAAGATCAGCGAAGGTTTGCTGCTTTATTCTGGCGATAAACAGGAATCCGACAAATACCTTGAACTTCAGAGAGAAGTCTTCTTCAAAATGATGCCCGGAGAACCGCCTTACATTGAGAAACTGCTCGCCCTGGAGGAGTGCAGAATAAAAAAGAACAGGACGGGCTTCATTGCGCTTTATGATGAAATTTCAAGAACCGCCGCGCCGGCCTTCACATTTGAGCAGCTTCTCTACCGTTCCGAACTTATAGATGAGACTACATCATACCGCGAGATCGTCGGCATATACAAGAAACTTTCCACTTCATTTGAGCAACACCCGCTGATCCATATCGTCTATTTCCGTATGGGAGAATTGATCCTGAAGATAAAGAAGGACAGGACAACGGCGCTGAAATATCTCTCCGAAGCTCAGATCATGTGCAAGAACGCAGAACATTCGGAGAAGATAAGGCTCAGGATCAAGGAGCTTGAGAAATGATCTCCCGGTTCATGTGGAAAGGCCCTTACGGGCATGCGGTTCACCTGATATAATAAACCTTTTTCCGTTTTCTCAGAAGAAAGATCAGATAGAAGATAATGAATCCCGCCCAGATCGGAGTATAACCGAATTTCTGCCATAAGGTCTTTGAACAGCGCGGATAGGCCTCGAAGGTCTTCACTTCAGGAACGAAAAGAGATGTTCTGAAATGTATCTTTCCTCTGGCGTCCGCATAAAATGATATTCCGCAGTTTGAGACTTTTATGAAATCCCTTCTATTCTCAACCGCCCTGAACACGGAGAGGGCGTTGATCTCTTTCGAGACCGGTTTATCGAGGAACCAGGCTTCATTGGAGATATTGATAAGTATGTCCGCACCATTGTTTGCAAAACCGCGTGACAGTTCCGGATATGCCGCTTCGAGACAGATATTCACGCCCATCGAGGCGTATACGGTGTTGAAGATCGTATATTCCCGGGACGGCTCCGTCCCCTTGCCAAGCACAAGTTTCTTGAGGAAACGAAGCGGAGAATACTCTGCAAAAGGCGCCGGTTTGAGTTTGAAGTAAGATTGGATGATCCGTCCCTTATGCAGGAGAAAAGCGGCGTTCTTCTTCCGTGAATGTTCATAACAGTAGAAATAACTGAAGTCAAAATACTCGCTTCCGAGAAGCAGGAACTTGCCCCGCGACGCATTTGAGAAGGTCTCGTATGTCCTGGGGTATTTGGTCATATCATTGGGCGTGGCGGTTTCGGGAAGCAGAAATATTTCCGTGCGCTCATCCGCTGAAGATATCAAGTCCGCACTTTTCTTGAGGTTGCGCAGAAGAAAGTCCGAATTCCATTTAAGATGCTGTTCGATACATGGTTGTATGAGAGTGAACCTGACGGGAACGGTATTCTGCCTGAACATATGAAGCCGTGCTGCGCCATAGAGCATATTCCCGGCGAAAACGAGAACCAGTAGGCTCAGGATCTGAGGTTTATCGCTTGCAGGTTCCACAAAGAAAGAGAAAAGGCAGATATTGACGCACACGATCAAAGCGGATACAAAATACATCGAACCGAGGTCGGCGGATTGAATGAACGGAAGGAACCTGTAAAGTGCCGAAGAAAAGGAACACCCGTTGTAGCCGCCTAAAAGAGTTCCCCTTGCGATCTCGAGGAGTGCAAAAAGAAAAGAAGCGGCAAGGATCTCGGGGATGGATGCGAAACGGATGCGCAGTACTTTGCAGAGAAATCCCCACAATCCCGTATAAAAAGCAAGATAAGCCGTCATCACGGCAAGTACTTTCCATGACCAGATCATTCTGAGCCAGAGATATTGAGGAACATAGAAAAGGACTGCGGAGAGCGTGAAGTAGAAAAAAGCCTCCGCGGTATTGGTCCTCCTGTATATGTAAAGCAAAGGAATGAGAGCAAAAAAGATCAAAAAGGATATCTCTCTCGGATAGAATGCGAAAAACATTAATATCGAGGAAAGAAGTGAAAGAAGGATTTTATTTAAGGTCTTCATATGAACAGATCATGATGTTGCGGTATATTTCCATTATTATCGCCGACTGAGTAAAGAAAGCGTTAGCATCGGCAAAGGAAAGAGAGGTCCTCTCGAAGATACCTCCCTTCATTCTCAGGACGCCGGCGCCGTATGCGCCGATATATAATATGCCATCCTTGACCGTGTAGGAGTTTATCGCACCGGAGAAGATCTTTTTCACACCCCGCTCTTCATATGAATAAAGGCCGTCATTGGCTATTAAATAAAGCCGTTCGTTATGAACGAACATTTCCTTTACGCCTTTCTCAAAACCGGATATCTTTTCAAGTTTGTCCCCTTTTACGGTGAACAGACCGAACTTCAATGATGAAGCCACCATCCGCTGCAGATCGAAACCAGAGAAATACATGTTCTCTTTCCGCAAGGCCTCTTTGAGGTCTTTAAAAAGTACGGCATTTCTTGTGAATATATATTCCCCGTTTATCCCGGTTATCTCATCAGTTACCGTATCGCCTGCAGGGCTGCGGATAAGGCCGGAACGCATATAAAGGGTCTCGCCCGAAACACCGGCCAGCAGGCCGTAAGGATCGATGGCCTGAAATGTATCCGCATCGATGACGCCTCTGTCGAAAGAGGAGATCACATGTCTCCCTTTAAGATCGAACACCCTGTGTACAAACGCCTTTCTTTCGGGAAGAGCTGTGATGAGAGCGTCTCCGCCGGGATACTCCCTTATTTCCTCACCGCAGGCAATAAGCGTTCCGTTCCTTTTCTCCAGGGATCTCACGCCGGAATACGGCAGTCTCTCACCTTCCCGCATCAGTCCGCCGGTCACGGTTATCCCGTAAAGGGTCCCGTCAAATACATAACATTTAACAATATCATTATCGATAAGGGCTTTTTCCGCACGGGCGGCCAGAGCTGATCGCGGATCGTTTTTTTCGATCTTCTTCAGGTAGCCGTCCGCAACAAGATAATATTCTCTTTTGCTTTTTTTCAATATAACGGCATCGCCTTCGACCAGGACCTCGTATCTTCCCCTGAACATCTTCGTCCTGTTCATCTTCTCGTCGAAGAATTCCGTCATCCCGTAGGAAACGACGCAGACCGAATTCCCGCATTTTTCCGTAAGGTAGATGCAATCTTTATAATGTATGGAATTCCTGAATTTCAGATCATGGTTCAGAACACAGATATTCTTCACGGCTCCTATGAAGAAACCTTCTTTCGTCCTGATGATCTTCCTGTAACCTATGAAACCGAGTTCTTTAAGTGAAACGGTCCTGTCGTTGAAACGGATATCCGCTTCAGAAAGATAAATGTTCTCAGACGGAATGGTACTGTAGTACTGTCCCCAGGCGGACGCGAGAAAAAATAATAACGGTAAAAAGCGGACTGCTATTTTACTGCGATGCAAGTAACTGTTCTTGAGATACCGGGGATCTTCCTGATCTTGTTTATCATGATATCCGTGAGTTTCTCAAGGTTGGGTTCTTCTATGAAAACTATAATATCGTGGAGCCCGGTCACGATATGGGCGTTCGATACCTCTGGTAGTTTGGTCAATGCCTGCAATGCCAGCTCGTCCTGTTTCCCGTCGGTGTTGATCAGCAAATAAGCTCCTACCATATTTTCCTCCTGTATGTTTGTTTTTAGTTCACCACGACCCTGTTCTTCCCGCCTTTTTTAGCCATATACAGCGCATTATCAGCGGCTGAGATGAGATCCTCGTCATTGATCGCCATTGCGGGAATGAACGTGGCGATGCCCATGCTCACGGTAATGGTGATGAATTTGTCCTCTCTGTTCAAAAAGGGTACTTTGGTCTCGCTGATCGCCACTCTCAGCCGGTTCGCGGTTTCTTCCGCGAACTTCTTTTCCGTTTCAGGGAATATGATCACGAATTCTTCTCCGCCGTACCTTGCGACGATATCCGTATCTCGCGTGTAGTATTTCATCGTGTCGGCGAGCTTCTTGAGCACCAAGTCTCCTTGAGGATGCCCGTACGTGTCATTGATCGATTTAAAATTATCAATGTCCAGAATGACGAGAGAGAAGGGGTGGGAATACCTTTTCGCTCTGATCACTTCAGCCGTCAGAGCCGTTCTGAAATACCTGTAATTGAACAGTTTCGTCATCTCGTCGATCTTGGCCAGTTCCAGTGTCCTGTTGTACAGCTCATTGTTCTTCAGGGCTATTCCCAACTGGTTAGCGACCATGCTGAGAAGCTCCATATCCCGCGGAGTGAAGTAATTATACTTATCAGATTCGAAATCCATCACGCCCATGATCTCGTTCACGCCGAATTTGATAGGAACAGCAAGCTCGCTTCTCGTATTCACAGCGCCCTTCACATACCGGGGGTCCTTCTCGACATCATTCACGATCTGAGCCATTTTATTCGCAGCGACCCAGCCCGTTATCCCGTCCCGGCCAACTTTGAGCTGCCTGTCCTTTATTTCGTGTGTATTGTACCCTATGCTCGCGGCTATCTTTAAAAAATCGCCGTCCTTGAGAAGAATCGCCACATTCGTATACCCGAGGGATTCTTTGATGATCTTCACAACTTTATTTATATAATCCTGCTCGTTGGATAATTTCGTTATCATCTCATTGACGGTGTATACGGTCCTCAGTTTCCGGTTCAGGTAATTGAGTTCCTGAAGGTCAAGAACGTTCTGGATAGCGAATCCCGCGGTATGTATGAAAATGATAAGTTCATTCAGGACATCATCGGAAGGTATCTTCCTGTTGAGCGGTTTGTCAACCGTAAAATATCCCAGCATTTCGTCGCTTCTTCCAAGTATTGGGAAAAGAAGTATATCCTCGGGATGCCAATCACCTTCCTTAAGTTTCTCCACTTCGGCCTTCTCGCTCACGGTAAGGACATATTCAGGATCGAATCTGTTCACGAAACTCCCGGGTATGAAATAACCGCCCCGTATCTTGAAATTATCATTGAGCATCTGATTAACGAAATCCATCGGGATCCTCTGTTCCTTGACCTTAGCCCATTCGCTGTCCGTCAAGCCGGCATATGTGGCTCTTTTGTAGATGCGCTCCTGTTTTTCGAACAGGGAAAGAAGGACCACTTCGCAGCGTAAAACGTTCTTTACTCCTTCCACAACGTTTTTCAGTATCTTTTCAATGCTCTGGGCTGAAACGATGTCCGCGGTGATCTTCGTTAAAAATTCATACTGGGCATTGCGAAGCTCGTTCTGTTTGAGCATCTCCTCTTGGTCCTTCAGATGCTCGAATTCCTTATTATCGAAGAAAATGGGTTTTATCAGGACTTCCACGGTGAAAATAAGGAGTATGCTTACAAAGAGATATATGATCAGGTAGAAGAAATAGTCATTCTGACTTGAGATGTTCGCGTATTTTAACGGTAGTTTATTTATGAAGAAAAGGAACTGAGCGAACAAGAATATCATCGCTCCTCCGATAGCATACTTGACATTGAATAAAACAGTGAGAACGACAAGTTCCATTAAAAATACTATCGAGAATGGATTGTTCAATCCGCCTATATACGGGATCACAAAAGAGAGAAGAACGATGTCCAGGCCGATGTTCGCGAGATTGCATACTTTAAGTTCATGGACAAGCTGTTCCAGCCCTTTATTCTTGAGCTTCCTTCTTATGAGCATATAAAAAACGGTATTCACTGCCAAAGAAAGCGCAAGAGCGCTCCCGAGAAGCAGTATATCCAGATGGCCCGGGTTGATGCTGATATAGAAAAAATAAAGGAAGAAAAGGATAGGAATGGCCCAGAACCTTACGGATAGATTCCGGAATAAGGATTGAAGTTTGATCCTGTTCAATCTTGACTCACGGGATCCATATCCTGTCTTTTTTCGCCCGTTCGATAGCAAGATCATAACCGGCGTCGGCATGTCTGACTACTCCCAGGCCGGGATCATTGTTCAATGCCCGTTCGATCTTTTCTGAGGCGAGTTTCGTTCCGTCAGCTACCACTACTATCCCGGAATGTATGGAATAACCGATGCCCACGCCGCCTCCATGATGAACGGAGACCCAAGTCGCTCCTGAAGAGCTTGCCAGAAGAGCATTCAGCACGGGCCAGTCCGCTATCGCGTCTGAACCGTCCTTCATTGCCTCTGTTTCCCTGTTGGGGCTAGCTACCGAACCCGAATCATGATGGTCCCTGCCGATCACGACAGGAGATATCCTATTTTTCTTTACGAGATGGTTTATCACCTCAGCCATTTCCGCCCTCTCGCCGTTCTCCAGCCAGCATATCCTCGCAGGGAGCCCCTGAAACGCTACGCGTTCCTTTGCCATATTGATCCATACGCGGAGATGTTCCTTTTCGGGGAACTGCTTCAGAAGGGCATCATCCGTCTCAAAAATATCTTTCGGATCGCCTGAAAGCGCAGCCCATCTGAACGGTCCGCTGCCGATGGAGAAGAATTTCCTTATGTATTTCGGGACATACCCTACTATCTTGAAGGCATCGCTTACTCCGGCCTTCTGTGCCTGTGCCCTGATATTATTGCCGTAATCGAAAACGGACGCTCCCGAATCCTGAAATCCGATAAGAGCCGTCATATGTTTTGCGACGGTCTCGTAAGATTCCTTCATATACCTTTCAGGGTCCTTTTCCCTCAAAGCTACCGCTTCATCATATGTGTAATTCTCGGGATAGTAGCCGTACATCATATCATGCGCGGCGGTCTGGTCTGTAACGATATCCGGTACGATGCCTCTGTCGGTCATCTCCTTGCAAACGGTAGCGGCATTCCCCAGAAGTCCTATCGAGACGGCTTTCCCATCCTTTATCGCCTCGTCTTTCATCTGGAGGGCCTTGTCGAGCGAATCAGTCCAAGTATCGAGATATCTGTCCTTTATCCTTCTTTCTATGGCCCATTTATTGATTTCAATAACGATGGCAACACCGCCGTTCATGGTCACAGCAAGAGGTTGAGCACCGCCCATCTCTCCCAGACCGGCGCTCAAGACCCATTTTCCTTTGAGAGAACCGCCGTAAGAATCGGCTACTGCGCGGAGTACTTCATACGTCCCTTGCAATATCCCCTGTGTTCCGATATAGATCCACGAGCCTGCGGTCATCTGACCGTACATCGTAAGCCCCTTGTCCTCAAGCTCTCTGAAATATTCATAAGTTGCCCAATGAGGAACGATAAGCGAATTGGCGATGAGAACGCGTGGAGCCCATTCGTTCGTCTTGAACACGGCAACGGGTTTACCCGATTGAACGAGAAGCGTGTCATCCCGGTCCATCTTCTGAAGAGTTCCTACAATGCGGTCAAAGCATTGCCAGTTCCGGGCAGCACGGCCGGTGCCGCCGTATACGATCAGATTATCCGGATCTTTTGCCACATCAGGGTCAAGATTGTTCATCAGCATGCGCATAGGTGCTTCAAGCTGCCAGTTCTTGCAGGTCAATTTCATTCCCCGCGGCGCCCTGATCACTCTTTTTTCCATCATTATGCTCTCCCAAAATTATATTTTATTATAACAAAAAACTTTTTTTTTTCAATTTTCCGGGCGTGGTTTTAATATTCCGGAGATCTCCTTGCGGATCGATTGCAATTGAGGTCCGAAATTATACTTCAGAGCCAGTTTTTCTGCTTTTTCCAGGACTTCCAGCGCTTTTTCAGGGCAGCCGAGTTTTTTTTCAATATCGGCCCTGTTCAAAAGGCAGAGCACTGTTCCATACGAATTGGGCACGTTGCGGAAAGTTCTCTCCGCAAATGAGCTGCATTCCAATGCTTTCCTATATTCACCTTTGTTTAAATAAATGCTGGCCATATTGAGATTCACTTCGGCCATGCCGTTCCTGTTCTTCAGCATCTTGTCGACCTTAAGGGCCTTTCCGTAATGCTCGAGCGCTTTTGCATTGTTCCCTTTGAAGTAGTATACGATCCCAATATTATTGTTGGCGTCTCCAATGGCTTTGGTCAGGCCGATCTCCTCGGAGATTGAGAGGAAATGTCCGTAGCATTTCAGCGCGGCGGAATACCGGCCCTTATTCCTGTAAATCATCCCGAGAGAATTGTAGCATAGAGCGATCCCTCTTTTGTTCCCGACCTTTTCATAGATCCTTAATGTAAGCATGATATGGTCACGGGCATTTTCCAGGTCCCCTCTTTTGATCTCCAGTACGGAAAGGTTCGAATATCCCATTGCCTGGCTCTTGATATCATCCCGCTTCCGGGCTTCCCTGATGAACTCTTTGAAATACGCCGCCGCCTTTCCGAATTCACCGAGGGTCTGATAGGATAGTCCCATATTACAGAGTAGGCCGATATCGGGTTTTAGCCGGGCACGGCGATTCAATGATGCCGCTCTCCGGTAATAGAAGAGGGCTTCCCTGCAGCCCCCCGTATTCCTCTCGATATTGCCCAGAAAAACAAGGCATGTCGAGCATAACTCCGGGTCAGCTCTGGCATTTCTTTTCTTGAGGAGCGCTTTAACGATCTTTTTTGCCGTTCCGAACTCCGTTCTGTTACCGAGATATCCTGCTTTTTTAAGGATGAGGGCATTTACAAGATCGGAGCACCCGGAAGAGGGTCTTCCGGCTATACCGGCCGCAGTTTCGATATCTTCAAGGCATTCTTTGTAAAGTCCCACTAGTTCATAGAGTTCCGCCCGCTTCTTTAGAACTTCTATGTAAGACCGGATCGCCGGAACGATCCCCGGTAAGGTCTCAGGCGCAGTCATTCCCATTTTACGATATTCAAGTTACTTTTTTCAATTCCAGGGATTTAGCGGATCACTGTTGGATCTTCTTCTCTTTTTTTCCCATCGTACACTGACCGTTGAAGATGGCACCTTTGTCTATCTGAAGAATATTTGAATTAATGTCTCCCTGAATATGGGCGGTCCCGTTCAATTCAAGATAGTCTTTTATATCGAGATTTCCGATGACCTTACCGCCGATCACGCCTTTATTGGCAATAACATTCCCGCTCACAGAGCCCTTATCGCCTATCACGACCATGCCGCCACAGTTGACATCACCGTTCAGAGCGCCGTCTATCCTGATACTGCCTTTGGATTCAACATTTCCGTTTATCACAGTGCTTTCGCCTATGGTAAGGTCTATTTTTTCATCCAGTTCTTTCACTGATCACTCCAGATTGTATTCCAGTATGAAATTGATCGGGTTTACACATTTATTGTTGAGCCTTACTTCATAGTGCAGATGCGGACCGGTAGATCTACCCGTATTACCCCGCGTTCCTATTACCTGTCCTCTTTTTACAACCTGCCCCGTTTTGACCAGAAGCGAGTTCATATGAGCATATCTCGACGAATAACCGAATCCGTGCTTGATCTCGATGAGCTTGCCGTATCCGAACGGATTGTTCTCGCATCTTGTAATGATGCCGTCTGCAGTGGCAACTATTCCTGTTCCTAGAGGTCCCGCTATATCTATACCCTGATGGAATTCCACTCTTCCCGTCATCGGATTAAGTCGGGGCGCGAAGCCCGATGTGATATAACCTTTACAGGGCCAAAGCGAGGGTGTCGCGGCGATCAGCGAATTGTTCTTGTAGATGAAGTCCTTGATCCTGATGAAACTGTCTTCCTTGTCGTACAGTTCTGTTTTCAGACCGCTGATGATCTCTTCGCGGATCTTGTTCAGCCTTTCATTCCTGTTGTATTCATTGTAAAGGGTATTGCTGTCATAACCGCCCTTTGAATTGGGGTCCTCGTTATTGATGCCGAGAAGGGTAGCCACTTCTTCCTGGAAGATCTTGACCTTCTCGAATCTCTGGACGATCTTAACAAGGTTTGTGGACAGTTTTTCATTCTCGCCTCTCAGTACATGATTCTCTTCGATGATCTTGAGATAATCGGACATCTGGCTTCTAAGTGCCAGATAATCAAAACCTATATAGCCGGTGGTCAAACCGAGAACTACAGCCAGCATGATGAGGACAGTTTGAAGATTTCTCGAGAAATTGATCTTCTTAATATTCCCCTTCGACTTGGGAATGATGAGGATTTCCTTATCTTTTAACTGCATCTTTTAACATTATATTACAAAATCATTGCTTTGTCAAGTTTTTTTTCACCTTTACGGTTCTTCCTTCAGGATGTCCCAACTTGCCGCTATTTATTTCGATGATCAGATCGAACGGTCCGTTCGATATACCAATTTTCTCCGCCCATTCAACGAGCATGGCATCGGCTCTTTCGGCAAGCTCCCAGAACCCGAAGTCGTCAATGAAGCGTTGGTACCTGTACAGGTCTATATGCGCGTAGATTTTTTCGGCCAACTTGTATTCGTTCACGATCGTGAAACTTGGGGAAATAATATCCTCTTCGGAAATGCCGAAGAAAGAGAAAAAACCTTTCGCGAAAACGGTCTTACCGGCTCCAAGCGGTCCCGAGAGAGCTACCCGGCGGAAACCGGCTTTTGCCATGTTCCGGGCAAGTTCCTTCATTTCCGCTTCGCTGTTCAGTATATATTCATCTTTTAAAGTGGTCATAACCCCCTGACACTTTTTTCCCGTTAAGACGGACACCCGTTCCATTTTCGGCTTTCCCGATCATTATCCCGAATGGAACTTCCGCTCTTGATGTAAAGAGAAATGAATAATCATCGCCGCCGTTCAATACCGGACCGAAAGGATCGATGCCTTTACTGTTGCAGAATTTCCTAATATCGTTATCGACCGGTATCATTGATCTAGTCAATGAGAGTCTGATCCCTGAACTTGATGCCAAACGGCCGGCATCCATCAGAAGTCCGTCTGAGATATCTATGCTCGATGTAATACTGGGATTGTTTCGGAATTTTCGCAGAAAACCGGGCGATGGCAAGCGGTAGTTCAGGTACCTTTTCAGAAGGGAGGGAAAATCCTCATCCTTCATCTTAAATGCATTTAATCCGCAGGCAGCGAATCCAGTCGGCCCCGAAAGATAGAGCAGGTCCCCGGGCCGGGCACCGTGTCTTGAGTAGAAGAACTTCTTCTCCACAGTGCCGATCAATGTCATGGACAGGTCGTCCGTTCCGGAGATGTTCGTATCGCCACCCAATATTTCAATACCGAATTTGCCTGCGTATTTCTCCATCATCTTCATATAACCGGGAAGATTCCTCTTTCTGACTGAGGCATATATGAAGCCGAATCTGGCTTCGCCTCCCTTGACAAGCACATCGGAAATATTCCTCACGAAGAGTTTCTCCATCACGCTCCCGGCAGGATCGCCCCGGAAGAAATGTATGCCTTCCCTTACTCCGTCGAGGGTAACGAGAAAATATGTTCTCTGATCTTTTTCAAAAGCAGCGCAGTCGTCGCCGATGCCGATATTTTTTCCTGAAGCCCTGAATTTTCTCTCCAGAAGAGAGATCAGGGCCGCTTCACTTTTCAATGATCTCATTTCCGGTCATCCCGAACCCTTCGATTATAGATGCCGCCGTGATGCCGAGCATGCCTTTTCTTCCGGCAAGCCGGACGGCCGTAGCCCCGATCAGATATAGGGCTATGTTGGAAGCGTCCAGCATCGAATATCCCTGCGCTAGAAAAGATGCGAGAACTCCGCTTAAGGCATCGCCCGTTCCCGCTTTCGCCATCCAGGGCGTACCATAGGCGGAGATATAGACCTTGCCGTTTGGGAAAGCCGCGTAGGCCAGGCCGCTTTTCAAGATGACCGGCAAACCGTTTTTAATCGAAAAACGCCGGAGGTCCTGAAGCATATCCGGGCTTCGCATACCTCCCGCGGCGGCGAACTCGCCGGCATGCGGAGTGATAATAATGTTTTTCAGCCGCGTTCTTTTATGGAGAGAGAGAACGGGATCTATTCCGTCAGCATCAGCAACGATCTTTCCCGGGAACCCGACAAGAGCTTCCACCAGTGCATCCGGCAGTGCCCATCCCTTGCCGGCACCGCAACCAATAACGAGCGCATCACTTTTCATGATCTCGTCAAGGACCTTGTTCATTTTCCCTGCAGGAGTGCCGGCCAGACATTCCGGTAAAGTCCTGAAGATGATCTCTGAACCTGCGGGCAATTTCCCGAAATCGGGAGGAACAACGGTATAGACCATCCCCGCACCGCTTTTCAGTGCGGCTTTGGCGCTGAGCACGGGAGCGCCTTTGTACAGCCTGCTCCCGCCTATCACCGTGACCGTACCGTTATCGTACTTATGCCGTCCGATCTTTCTTTTCCTGATGACAGGCGTTCTAAACAGAGCTGTATCGGAGATAAGCAGTTCGGGCGGTATGGAAACGTTCCTGACCACCGTTTTACCGAAGTACTCCGCCCCGTCGTTCTGGACAAGGCCTTTTTTATATGCCCCGAAAGTGACGCAAAGGTCAGCATTCACGCAAACGGATTTTCGACCTGTTTCACCGGAAAGGCCGGAAGGTATATCCAGGGAAAGAACGAAATTCCCTGCACGCTTCAGTTGATTGATCCGTTTGACCGCCTTTTCGTATTCCGGCGCCAGTTCTCCGGAGAACCCCGTGCCCAAAACGGCATCAACGATGCAGATGCCCTCCTGTTCCTCCAGTGATAATTTTCCGATGCCGTATTTCTCGATCCTCATTTTTTCGGCAGTTTTATAGTTCATATAAGCAGGCGTTCCTTCTTTCGGTATTCCCGTGTAATAAACTCTTACACTACCGCCGCCGTTCATTATATGTCTGGCAAGAGCCCATCCGTCGCCGCCGTTATTTCCTTTTCCGCAAACCACGACGGCATCGCGGAATCCCCGTTCCGTCATGATCCTGTATGCCTCAATGGCGGCATTCTCCATAAGGACGATACCCGGTATTCCGTAAACATCGATGCTTTTCTTGTCACACTCCCTCATTTCGTCTACGGAAAGCACATATTCCATATCAATCCCCCTCAGAGAAGTAATCGAATTCCTCATCCCCTATGATGATCGTATCACCGTCCTTCAGTCCGTGCTTTTTAAGTATCTTGTCCACTCCTTCCTTTTTCAGGTATCTTCTGAAAAAATAAGCGGCATCCTCCTGCCGGAAATCAATCTGTTTGATCGTCTTCTCAAGCCGGCCGTGTATCCTGAACATCCCGTCTGACAATTTCTCTACTTCTTCAACAAGAAGCCCCTGTTCGTAAACGAAGATCTCTTTTCTTGAGATGGTGACCGCAGGAGGGTTTTCATCGAGGATTTTTTTCATGGTATGAACGAGCGCGGATAATCCCGTTCTTTCCTTTGCCGAAATGAACATCGTGCCGGGAATACCGATGCGCGGTTTCCTTCCTTCAATAAGATCGGTTTTATTGACAGCGCACATGCTCGGTTTTTCCGCCATCGATTCATTGAAGCGGAATATTTCATTTTTAAGTTTTTTATACTGTTCGGACAGGGATATCCCTTCATGAGACGCCGGGTCCAGCAGATATAGAAGTGCGCGGCACCTTTCAACGTGTTTGAGGAATTTATGTCCGAGCCCCTTGCCTTTATGAGCGCCCTCGATGAGGCCGGGTATGTCGGCCACTATGAAATCCCCCTCATCCCCGGCAATTACGATACCGATATTTGGCACGATCGTAGTGAACGGATAATCGGCGATCCTTGGTTTCGCATTCGAGATCGCCGAGATCAGCGAGGATTTCCCAGCGTTCGGAAAACCTATTATGCCTATGTCGGCCAGGATCTTCAGCTCAAGGATGAAACGGCTCTTATCCGTGATCTCGCCTTTCAGGGCGAAGCGCGGCCTGTTCATCTTGGAATTCCTGAATCTTGCATTCCCAAGGCCTCCGCGGCCCCCTTTCAGAAGGAGCACTTCTTCCCGGTCATGCCTGAAATCGTAAACGATATTGCGCTTTTCATCATACACGACAGTTCCGACAGGCACTTCAACGAGGGCATCCTTGCCGGAAGCCCCTTTTTTATTATTATTCTGCCCGTGCTCGCCGGGACCGGCTTTAATATGATGCAGGAACCTGAACTTGTGTAGAGAGCGGATATTCTTGTCGCTTCTCAGAATGATATTCCCGCCGTCGCCGCCGTCACCTCCTGTAGGTTCAGGTTTTGAATTGATATTGAACCTCATGAAAGCGACGGAGCCGTTGCCTCCATTCCCGCTTTTCATGTAAAGTTCTGCATAATCCAGAAAATCCGCGTTCATGAAAGAAGCCTCAGCATTTCAAGTCTTTTAGATTCGTTCTTTTTATTCCTGAAGCAATGAGCATAAACCTGCCCTTCGGTGCGAGCCCTGTATGCGCTGATGAATTCTTCGGAAAAAAGCGCCGTCGCGCCGTGATTCTGCGTTTTTGAGAAGATCTTCCTGTCCGAAGAGACCACAACTGTAGGTTTTCCCCTGTTCCCGTATGCCATCCTGATCAGTTCTCTGTCGGCGTCAGCTTTACTGTCGGTGAAGACCACTGAGAGATTCTCGCAGATCTCTTCCTTTCGAAGCGAATCCCCGGAGCCGTCGAATACGATAATGAAACGGAATCCCTTCTTAAGTCCGCAGTAAACGATCAGCTTGCCGATGAGCTCCTTCCTCCTTTTCTCGAGTGATCCGTCTCCTGCCGTCATTTTGAAAAGCAGATTATATCCGTCCAAAAAGACCTCCGTCATAGGATATATTTTTTCAGGTCCTCATTGCCTTCGAACTCCTTCAGACGGCTTTGTACGAACTCCCTGTCTATTTTAAATTCGGTATTCCCGGCACATGGTGTATTGAAAGAGATATCCTCAAGAAGGAATTCCATTATCGTGAAAAGTCTTCGGGCGCCTATATTCTCCGCCGTTTGATTCGTTTTAAATGCGTTCGCGGCGATCTCGTCTATTCCCGATCCGGTAAAATCGAGATCCACGCCTTCCACACCCAGAAGTGCTTTGTACTGCATCACCAAGGAGTTCTTCGGTTCGAGGAGGATCCGCTTGAGATCGTTCTCGGAAAGAGCGCTAAGTTCGACCCTGAGCGGGAACCTTCCTTGAAGTTCGGGAATAAGATCGGACGGTTTTGAGACATTGAACGCGCCGGCGCCGATAAAAAGGATATGGGAAGTATCCAAAATCCCGTAGCGTGAAGATACTTTCGTCCCTTCCACCAGCGGAAGAAGATCCCTCTGCACTCCTTCCCTGGAGACGTCAGGGCCGGAAGCCTTGGAGTAATTCCCCGCGATCTTATCCATCTCGTCAATGAAGATGATCCCCTCATTCTCCAGTTTTTGCCTCGCTTCAAGAATCACTTCGTCGGTATTTATGAGCTTATTTTTCTCGTCTTCCTTGAAATACTCGAAAGCATCCCTTACCTTCATTCTTCTGTTCTTCTTCTTTCCTTTGCCGAACAAGCCCTTGAACAGATCGGGGACGCTCATATCAATTTCCTCTATTCCCTGATTGCTGATATACTCGATCTTCGGAAGGGGCACCATCGATTCCACTTCCACATCGATCTCCTTATCGTCGAAGTCCCCTTTTTCGAATTTTGATTCTATGAAAGCCGTTGTGCTGTTCTCCTCCGTTTCCTCTTTTCCCGAGAGCAGCTTGATCAGCTTGGAGCGCGCCTTCTCCAGGGCGCGCGTTTCCACTTTCCTGGCCTTCTCGTTCTTCACGATATTGATCGAGATCTCCATAAGGTCTCTTATCATCGATTCGACATCCCGGCCGACATAACCGACTTCGGTGTATTTGGTTGCCTCTACTTTTAAAAAGGGTGCCGAGGTCATAATTGATAGCCGACGGGCGATCTCGGTCTTTCCAACGCCGGTCGGCCCTATCATGATGATATTTTTAGGGTAGATCTCCTTCTGCAGGTCGGCAGAAAGCTGCTTCCTTCTCCACCTGTTCCTCAGAGCGATCGCTACAGTTCTTTTCGCTTTAGCCTGTCCCACAATGTATCTGTCCAGTTCTTCTACCGTTTTTCCCGGTGTAAAATTTTCGAAATCCATGTTATCTCCTTAACTGATGATCTGTACCTGGTTCCTTCCGTTGTTCTTTGCCAGGTACAGCCCCTTGTCCGCCTTCTCGATCAGCGTGTTCTTATCCAAGCCCATTGAAGGGTAATGGGAAAGGCCGATGCTCACCGTTACGCGCACGACATTATTGATGATGTCCACGCGCATGCCTTCTATGTTCTTCCGCAGGCGCTCGGCGATATCCCTCCCTCTGCGCAGGTCAGCATCCGGAATGAGCGCGATGAACTCTTCTCCTCCGTAACGGGCCGTTTTGGAATCGTCATTGCCGGCATATCCGGTGCCGAGCGCATCAGTGGGCCTGAGGGATCTTCTTAAAGCCTCGGCGACACGCATTATCACTATGTCTCCCGCTTTATGCCCGTAAGTATCGTTGAACTGTTTGAAATGATCGATATCCATCATCATGATGCAAAATTCCCTCCGGGGGCTTTTTGAGTGCTCCAGATGCTCCTCTATCAGTTCCTGGAACTTCTTATGATTATAAAGTCCGGTAAGGCCGTCCCTGATGGCAAGGCCCGAGAATTTCTCAAAAAGAGCCCTGTTCTCTATGATGCGCCTGAGGTTCTCCACGATTATATCCACCATGTTCCTCTCATTCTCGGAGATGTTCTTCTTTGTCTCCGCAAGGATCACATAATGTTTGGATAAGGCCTGGACGATCATCACTATAAGATATTTGGATATCGGCAGCGTGTCCACACTGCCCGAGATCTTAAGCTGAACGTTTTTATTGTTCCTCAGGTCTGTGATGATCTGGTGCCGTCCCTGCGCAATGACGCTCGTGAGATAATGGTCCTGTTCGATATTGAACCATGCGTTCGTGATAGCGTTCTTCGAGGTCGAATGTACGATCCTGTATCGGCAATTGTCATATTCGATGAAATTGAAATTCACGAGTCCGAATTCGGAACGCATCTTTTCTTCGAGAACCGCGGCTGTCCTGTCCAGTTTTTCCTCTCTATTGAGCGCGGATAGAGTGCTGAAGAAAAAATTGAACTCCTCCCTTTGCTTGATTATGCTTTTATAAAGATTCAGTTCCGTGAAATATCCGATGATATCATTAAGGTAAAGCCGGTAAAAATCCTTCTTCTCGGCAAAACCTGCAGTACCGGTGCAGATGCCGACCATACCTGTAAAACCTTCGAACGTGACCCTTTCAATTATTATGCCGTCCAGAGCGACCGGAGCATTGAAGATGAAATAATCCGAGGATTTAAGTTTATCCCCATGATCGCAGACGGCATGACGGCCTTCAACGATGCCGCGGATCAGAGGGGCAGCATTAAGTCCGATCTCTGCGCGGAGGTATCTTCTCTCGTTCGTATCGGTCAAAACCATATTGTCGCCCTTTTTAACATAGATGAAGATGAGGAAATCCTCATCGTACATCTTCACAAGTTCAAATTTTTTCTTAAGTTTGAACTTCAGCGTTTTAAGATACTGCTCTTGAAATTCCTCTCCGTACTCGATGGAAGGAAAATGCTCGAGTTCCTCATGCGGCGCATCGGTCTCCGTTCTAATAAACAGGCGTACAAAGGTCCAGATGCCGGCAAGAGCGGCAAGTGAGTAGATATAGAAATCGATCTGAAGCGGTTTTTTCAGGATGAAAAGCGAATGGAGGACTGCAAGGATAAAGACGACGACGCCCTGCAGTCCTGCGAACAGTACGCCGATCGCGGACATGAGCAGCGTAATGAAGTAGTATTCGACCGGGCCCGTCCGGAAATAAGATGTTACAAGGGCATATATGATGAACGTATAGACCCAGAAAAAATTTTTCAGATGGTTTTTCTTTCTTTGAAGTAGGAAAAATCCTGCATTGAATAGAATGAAGAGCATTGCTGCCATATTATTTATTTTATCAAAATTCCCCGTATAATTCAATCATTATTTCTTTACGGGGATATCTCCCGTATTCGGGTGCCTGCACAGCCGGACGCTTTATCCGTATTTTTCCTTTTTAGCACATCCGTGATATAATCCCCTGATGAGAACACACATCCTTTTCACTAAAAATATCATCCGGCTCGTCAAAGAAGCGGCCACATCAGCGGGAGCGAAGGAGCATGGAATACTTCTTCGCATTGTTAAAGACCAGAAAAGAGCCGCTCGGCAAAGAAAAAGATCATTGAAGAAAGGTATGCATATCCCGCAAATAATGATAGCTTCCATCACCGGGAAATGCTCTATGAACTGCCTTGGTTGCTTTCATAAGGCTCATGCAAGGACTTTAAATGAACTCAGCGACGGTGACTGGTTGCGGATTTTCAGAAGTGCTTCGGAACTCGGGATCTCCGTCTTCATCATCGCGGGCGGAGAGCCCTTCGGACGCCCGGAAATACTAACAGGGCTTTCTGCATTCAGTGATGTGCTTATAGCCGTGTACACGAACCTGATGACGCTCGACACTGTGATGCTCGATCTTTTCTCGAAGAGCAGGAACCTTATCCCCGTCATTAGTCTGGAAGGCGGTGAAAACGCTACTGATTCAAGAAGAGGTAAAGGTGCATTCGCATCCATCATGAATAACATGCTTTTGATGAGGGATGCCGGAATTTTCTTCGGCACCAGTATAACAGCCTGGTCGGAAAACCTTGAAGAGATCACGGCAGGACCGTTCATTGGGGAGCTTATCGCTTCCGGATCGTCTTTTTTTTCTTTTGTCGAGTATGTTCCTGCGGACCCCGCAGCCCCCTACTCGGTCCTGACCCGGGATGACCTGGAAGCATTAGAGGAAAGAATGAAGGCGCTCCGAAGAGAATGCCGAAAACCTTTCTTTCTTTTCCCCGGTAATGAAGAGCAGTACGGAGGCTGCCTGGCTGCGGGAAGGGGTTTTTTTCATGTGGCGCCGGACGGAGCGGTCGAACCCTGCCCCTTTGCGCCTGTTTCGGACTCTGCCTTACCGAAAACCGGAATGATAGAGGCATTGAATTCTCCTTTATTCAAAAAGATACGCAATAAACCCCTTACATTAACTGAAAAGAATGGAGGATGTTCTCTTCGGTCTGAACGCAATTTGCCTGCGGATGACCGGTTATGAGACCACTGAAGAGAAAACTCCGTGCCTGTCTTTCCCGATAACGGGGAGCATTGATACCGAATCGGTGCGGAGCGACATCGATATATCGTTGCATTTCTTGAGGGCAACGAGATTTCTCCCGTTGGAAGTTCTGGAGAAAAGACCGCCCGGCATATACCTGAACTTCATGTAAAGCGAAAAAGCCTTCGTGCAGAGCCTTCCATGAACAGACCGGCGGAACCGTGATGCGATGTATCCGGCATAATAAAGATCCTCATAGGCGGGACCGCCCTTCGTTCCTGCCAAGATAAACGCGGTATCCCCCGTTACGGCACCGGATACGGCGGCGGCGTTAAGGAAACTCCCTATCACGGCCTTTCTACCGGCGAATCTTTTAAAAAGCGGTGTTCCGTTGGTAGTGAAATGAACGAAATCCTTTGTTCGAATGTCAGCGTTCATTATTTCATAAGGGCTGTTCCCGAGATCGAACCCGGCCGGTCTTTCCCCTCCGATCTCTCCGAGAATAACGGCGTTCACCTCTTCTTTTAACTTGAAAGCATTATTCAGATCATCTTCGAAGTAGATCCTCTCCGCGCCCTTTGAATGCAGCAGACATACAACGGAAGAAGCCCTTAAGATGTCGACAAGGATGAAAAGACGGTATTTCTCCTCGGGGACATCCTCGAAAGAATAATAGATGTCAATCACCGAAAATATCCTCGGTTTGCTTAAAGAGGTCAAGGATCTTCTCCTTTGCGAAGAGCTTGCCTGTGCCGAGCCCGGGGCATTCTAAAAACTCGTAGTTCATCGATTCCCTGTCCTTAAAAACGCTCTTCCAGAACGGGTAGGTCCTGCATTGGACAGGTCTTACTTCGTATATCGGACATCTGCCCTCACTGTCAAGGAAGATACACTGTTCATGAGACGCATCATCCTTCAATGTGATGTGCCCGTCGCATTCCTTCGTATACTTTCCCAAAAAGATCTCCACACCGATACCGAGAAAGTCGGCGATCAGGTCGGCCTCAGAGGGGTTTATCCACACATATCCCTGTCCCCTGCAGCACCTTGAACAGCCTTTCAGACACCTGAAGCGGATGCCTTTGCCTATCAGCTTATCCATATTTCCACCTGTTATGAAGCCAGAAATACTGCGAAGGATAAAGCCTGATCATCTTCTCGAGTTTGGCAACATAAGCTTTTGCCATTCCGGCAGCATCTGCGGCAGGGCATTCCGAGGCTTCAAAAACGATCTTTTTGCCTTCCTTATATGAAAAGATGAAAACAGGAAAACCGTTGAATTTCTCCGCTATTTTAAATGAACTGAAATAGAATTTCGTAGGTCTTCCGAAGAATTCCACGGAGATCCCCTTTTCGATCGGCCGCTGATCGACAAGCATCCCGATATCGTAACCGCTTTTCAGGTGCCTTATGATATCAAGGGATTTTCTTCTTTCGATAAAGATGCCGCCGCTCCTGCTTCTGAACTTCAGCATGAAATCGTTCACATCGCGGTCCCGTATCTTCTGATAAAGGACCACTGCGGTCCTGAAAAACCTCTTGATGTAGACCGGGATCAATTCCCAGAATCCAAGATGCCCGGTATAGTAGAATATCTGCCTGCCGCTTTTAACCGCATTTTCAAGGATTTCACGTCCTCTGAGTTCGGCTTTCTTGATCAATTTCTCCGGGAAGAAATAATAATAAACTGTTTCTACCGTCTGAAAGAAAAAGTGCCTGTATATCTCCCGGAACAGTATGTCATAGAAGTAGATTGACCTTCCGGGGAACGCTATTTTTAGGTTCTTGATGACTACGTTCTTCCTGATGCCGATCACCATAAGGGCTTCTGCCGAGAGAGCCCCGAAAAAATGCATGATGTTTGGAAAGGACCGCGTCAGGTAGTACAGGAATTTTATCAAAACGTTCATTTGATATTGTACAGTTTATGGTAAAGTCCCTCTTTTGAAAGAAGATCTGCGTGCTTCCCGCTTTCCGCGATCGTTCCGCCGCTCATCACATAGATGAGATCGGCATTGATGATCGTTGAAAGCCGGTGAGCGATAATGATGTTCGTTCTCCCTTTCATGAGTTCGTTCAGCGCATTCTGCACCAGTTTTTCAGATTCGGAATCAAGAGCGGAAGTCGCTTCGTCCAGTATGAGCACCTGAGGATCCTTGATCAGCGCTCTGGCTATTGCTATTCTCTGTCTCTGTCCCCCGGAGAGAGCGTATCCGCGTTCCCCTATCACTGTATCGTATCCTTCCGGAAGGGCTTCTATGAATTCCGCTGAACCGCTCACCTGGGCTGCGCGCTCCACTTCCCTGAACGAAATATCCCCGTGGCCGTACGTGATATTGTTCTTTATCGTGTCGTTAAAAAGGAAAGTATCCTGCGATACATACCCGATCAGCCGGCGCAGGTCGCCGATATTGATCTTTCTTATATCCGTGCCGTCAATCGTTATCGAACCTGCCGTAACATCGTAGAACCTCAGGATAAGATTGCCTACAGTAGACTTGCCCGCTCCCGATTCGCCGACAAAAGCATATGTCAATCCTTTACTGATCTCAAAATCGACATCTTTGAGGACTTCGTTCCCCTCATTGTAGGAAAAGGAAACCCTGTTGAAATTGATGGAAAGCCCGAGCGTTTTAAGTGGTTTCGGAGCATCGGCTTCCCGTACTTTTATCTTCTCCTCAAGAATATCCTTGATCCTCTCGATGGCGGGGATTGATTTCTTGATCGAAGCGAACGCCTCCGTCAAAGTCCTCGTCGGCTGATACAGAGAAAAAAGAGCGAAGAAATATGCGAAGAATGTCCCCGTTGACATCTCCCCTTCCGCTATCTGGAAACCGCCGGCAATGATGGCAAGAGAGATCGCGATCGAGGCAAGGAACTCGTTCGAGGGCGTCAGAAGAGCCCATGCGCGATTACCCTTCATCATGGCATTGAAGTATTCCCTGTTCACGGATTTAAATCTCTGTATCTCGTATTCTTCCATGTTGAAGGCCTTCACGATCCGGATCCCCTGAATGATCTCCTGCATGATAGAGGTCAGGTCCCCGATCTTTCTCTGAGAGGTCTTCGAAGCTTTCTTGATCTTATTCGACAGGATGCTCACGGGATAGACCAGCCCGATCACCGCGACGATAGCGATCAGCGTCATCTTCCAGTTCAGGTAGAAAAGTATGCCCAGGGCGAAAATAAAATTGAGCGGCTCCTGTATGATCTGCGTTCCGGCATTGGAGACCGTTTGTTGTACGAGCGTTACATCATTGGTGATCCTTGACATGATCTCGCCTGTTTTGGAGGAATCAAAATATTTCATGGAAAGGTTCTGGATATGTGTATAGATAGAATTTCTCAGATCCAGCACGACCTTTTCGCCGATATAAAGCATCATGTATTTCCGAATATACCAGAACATACCCTTTAGAAGGTAAACGACGATCAGGAAGACGGAGATCATCAGAAGCGAAGACAACAGGTAACGCATCGCTTTTTCATTCTCTATCGGAACGGCGGGAGAACCCGTTACGGGAACCTTGTTCTTCGAGAAGAAATCCTTTATGTTCCATTGATCCCCGTAGGATATGTCTTCACCCCGCGAAAGCGCTTGAGCCTTGGTGAAAACATTGTCTATTACGTTCTTGACGAAGAAGATCACACTCGCGTTCAGCGCGGAATAGAGCACCATGAAAAGAAGGGCCGTTAAAAACCTCTTCCTGTGCTCTATGATCTTGCCGAAGTAAAAATCCCGCACCTCTTTTCTATTCAATGCACAAGCCTGCCCTCAACCTTTGAAGCGCACCAGCGAGCAAATTCTCGTTATTGTAATGCAGAAGTGCGATAACCTCGTTCTTCGCAACCTTATCCCCTTCTTTCTTTATGAGTTCGATACCTGCGGAATGGTCAATATGATCCTCTTTCCTGTTCCGGCCGGCGCCGAGCATAAGGGCTGAAATGCCGAACTCAAAAGCATCCATTCTTTTTATCAGTCCTCTCCGTGAAGCCTTGAATTCTTTGATATTCCGGGCCGGTTTCATGAGCCCGACATTCTCGATCACGCGCGGATCGCCGGCCTGCATCTCGATGATCTTCGCGAAACGTTCAAGATAAACTCCCGTAGAATATCTTTTCCTGATCTCTTTCAAAGCCTCTTGTTCTGTTCTAAAAATGCCCGTGATCACCAGCATCTTTGCGGCCAGAAGTTCAGTAAGGTTCCGCGAATCCTCCGGGCCGCCGCCCTTGAGTATATCGATAGATTCAACGATCTCAAGCCTGTTCCCGATCATATTCCCGAGAGGCGTATTCATATCGGAAAGCACATGAGCGGCTTTCCTTCCGGCAATACCGGTCACTTTAGTCAGCGAGCAGGCAAGTTTTTCGGCA
This sequence comes from uncultured bacterium, assembly GCA_937863565.1. GTDB lineage: Bacteria > AUK180 > AUK180 > AUK180 > AUK180 > CALMGJ01. The sequence goes on from CALMGJ010000013.1 coordinate 74,543, forward strand.
AGTGCTCTCGTTTTCATGAAAGCGCCCGAGCCGAATTTCACATCAAAGATGAAATGTTGCGCTCCTTCTGCAAGTTTCTTGCTCATGATGCTCGCCGTAATGAGGCCTATGCTTTCAACCGTGGCGGTGACATCGCGGAGCGCATAGAGCTTCTTGTCGGCCGGAGCTATCTTCTCCGTTTGCCCTATCATGGCCGTTCGGTTCTTTTTGAGAAGTCTCAGAAAATCCTTCTTCCCTATATTGACATTGAAACCGGGGATGGATTCCAGTTTATCCAGTGTTCCGCCTGTATGGCCGAGGCCGCGGCCCGACATCATGGGCACGATAACGTCGAAAGAAGTGATTATGGGGACAAGAGGGATCGATATCTTATCGCCGACGCCACCCGTAGAATGCTTATCACATGTAGGAAGATCAAAGCCGGAAAGGTCATACTTCTCGCCTGAGGACACCATGGCTTCCGTTAATCCGAGTGTTTCCTCAAAATCCATTCCTTTGAAGAAAACGGCCATGAGAAGGGCGGCCAGCTGATAATCGGGGATCTCGCCGGACGTATAGCCCTTTATTGCGTAATCGATCTCGGAGCGGGTGAGTTTTCCCCCTTCCCTTTTCTTATATATGACATCGTACATTCTCATCAGAAGATCACCTCTGAGGAATCTCCGACATTCAACGATCTGGGATGCCCTTTTATCAAAGCGCGTCCTCCGATAAGAGAATTCTCCAGGTTCACGCAATATATCTCCGCATCTTTGTCAACGATCGAGTTTTTAATGATCGAACTTTTAATGATCACATTCTCCCCTACCGAGACATACGGGCCGATGATCGAATTCTCCACCTGAGCGCTCACGGGGATGAAGCAGGGAGGAATGATCACGCTGTTCTTTACTTCGGTTACGATATGGTTCTTGGAAAGCAGATGCTTGTTCGTCGAGATCAGTGTCTCGGGTTTACCGCAGTCGAACCATCCCTCTATCTCATGCGGGACAAGCTCTTCTCCGTTTTGGATCATATGCTCAAGTGCATCGGTCAGCTGGAACTCGTTCTTGGTGCGGATATTGTTCTTGAAGATATGTTCGAGCGATCTTTTGAGGATATCCCACCTTTTTATATAGTATATGCCCACAAGCGCAAGGTCGGAAACGAAATCCTTCGGTTTCTCGATCAATTTCGTTATACGGCCTTCTTTTACCACGGCTACACCGAAACGGGACGGATTATCCACTTTTTTAACGGCAAGGACCGACCTTTCTTCCTTGAGGAAAGAATAATCTGTATCGAATATCGTGTCGCCGAGTACGATAAGGACCTTATCGTCAGGTTTAATATATTCGCCTGCAAGTGATACCGCATGCCCCAACCCTTGCCTTTCTTTCTGGAAGACAAAAGAGAATTTGTTCTCGGGGAATTCTGAGATGACGAATTCTTTTATTTTCTCACCAAGATAACCGAGAATGAATATGAACTCGGAATCGGGCGTTTTGTTCAATTTCTCTATTATATACGAGATGATCGGCTTACCTGCTATATTGATAAGCACTTTCGGTATGGTATGCGTATGCGGACGCAGTCTCGAGCCTTCTCCGGCAACGGGTATTATTATCTTCATATCAACTCCTTTTACATTCTGCATAAATGGCGGGGTCGGCAATGCCTTTTTTGTTCCTTCCCTTAACAAGGAAGATGTCGGCGCGTTTTTTCGACGGGATGCGGAAGATCATTTCTACAGGTTTGAGAGAGCATTTTTCCATCTCCTTCATACATTCGAAAAGCCTGGCGGCGGGATAAATGACGCAGAAATGACCTGCCGGTTTCAGAAGATAGTTCACCGCCCTGAAAAGGGAGGCCATATTGAATTCATCGCTCTCCGTCCTGTCCCTTGTTCCCTCAAAGTCTTTACTTGGCCGGCCGCAACCCTTTTTGAAATAGGGAGGATTGGAGATAACGATATCAAAAGAGTGCGCTTTGAATATCTTCTTTATATCGGAGATGCTCTTTCTGTGGAATTTCAGGTTCTTCAGTCCGCTTCCGGAATGTTCCCGGAACGGATCTATTCCGTAGAAATGCGCATCGGGGTTCTTTTCGGCAAATTCCGCGAGAAGTTCTCCCCGGCCGCAGCCTATGTCAAGGCAATCGCATTCCGGGAGGATAGGGGCATGTCTGTACAGGAATAAACTGTCGTCATTTAACTTCATCTTTTTTCAGTTTGTATTTTTCGATCTTCTTGTACAGATTGGATCTCTGCATCCTCAGGTGGTCGGCAGTCTTCGAGATATTCCAATCCATTTTTTCAAGGGCGCCTAGGATGAATCTTTTTTCCACGAAATCCATATATTCGTTATATGTGGCCGGGACATCCGCCTCCGGAGGTTCCGTGACGCCGGCCGCGGTAAGTTCGGGGATGACTTCTTTCAGCGTTTCACGCGTAAGCCTTTCTTTATCCGAGATGAGCAGGATCCTTTTCAGATAATTCTTGAGTTCCCGTATATTACCCGGGAAATCATGCGCCTTCAGCATACTCATCGCATCAGGGGAGAATTCGATAAAGCCTGCGTTCACGGATGTGCTCTGCAGATATTCTATCAGAACGGGAATATCCTCCCTGCGTTCTCTCAAAGGCGGGATCTGTATAGGCACTTCGTTCAGCCTGTAGTAAAGGTCCTCCCTGAACCTCTCCTTCTTGATCTCTTCTTCGAGCTTTTTATTCGTCGCGGCAATGAACCTCACATTGACCTCTTTTTCTTTCGAGTCGCCCACTGCCGTGAACTTTCTGAACTGGATCGCCCGAAGCAGTTTCGCCTGCGTCTGCAGCGACATATCCCCGATCTCGTCCAGGAAAAGAGTTCCCTCGTGCGCAAGCTCTATCTTGCCTGTACGGTCGGTATCCGCACCCGTGAAAGCGCCTTTCTTATAACCGAACAGCTCGGATTCGATGAGATTATCGGGAAGGGCAGCGCAGTTCACGACAATGAATTTCCCCTTCTGGTTAGAGGCTTTGTATATCATCCTTGCAACGACTTCCTTGCCCGTACCGTTCTCGCCTGTAATGAGGATCGTGGCGTTAGACGCGGCCACGCGGCCGATCACGTTCTTGATCTTCACGATCGCAGGAGAATGTCCCACAAGTTCCATGGAAGCCTGTTCGTCAATATAGTTCTGTATCGTGCCCTGCATACTTTTTTCTTCCTTGGCATGATTGAGGATGAATTTCAGGCGCTCCCTTTCCACAGGTTTCGGCAGATAATCGATCACGCCGAGCTTGATGGCTTTAACTGCATCTGCCGGATTACTGTGCCCCGTTATTATATAGATCAGCGCCAGAGGTAAGGTCTCCTTTATCCGGGGCACGATCTCCAAGCCTTCCATGTCGGGAAGCTTGACATCGAGGAAGACGATATCGGGTTTTTCCTTTTCACATGCCTGGACCGCCTCGGCTGCCGTGCCGGCAGTTACGACTTCATGACGCTCGTATTTGATGACGGTCTTGAACGTTTCCCTGATGGCGGGTTCATCGTCAACGATCAGAACTTTCAAGTTTACCGACCTCCTTTTCAAGTATCAGGCGGTTACCCATGCCGGGAACAAACAGATGCTGGAAGCTGTCCATCACCTGTTCGATGATATAGATGCCAAGCCCGCCGTGATGGCCCTCTCTGATATACCCGTTGACATCCATCTTCTCAGCCTCCTTTTCAGTCGGATCGAACTGGTCGCCGTTGTCAACAAGAACGAATCTCAATTTAGGGGCTTTATACTGCGCCTGGACGATAAGATGCTTTTCATTGCTCCCCTGATAAGCATATTTCATGATATTGGCCACGGCCTCATCGATGGAAAGAACGATAAGATTGCCTTCCTCTTCGGTCAGAGGAAGGTTATGCAGAACGGACCATATGAACTCCCTGATCGAATTGAGATTGTCCAGTTCGCCTGAAAAGGCCATCTCCATTGTGAAATACTGCAGAGAGGATTGCCTTTTCTCTTTTAAAAAGGACCTTGCTGCGCCGAGGTCCGAAAAAACAGGGATATTCGCAGCCACATTATATTCTGTTAATTTTTGATAGCACCCGTTGCTGCTTTCACAGATGATCGCGATATGGCCAAGGTTCTTTTTCACCCTGTTCGCAAGTACGGTGAGGTTCTGAATTATATTAGGGGAAATATCGGATATGCCGTTCAGATCCAGAACGAAGGTCTTATCGCCTTTCATTATAAGAGAATTGATGTTCTTCTCCAACTCAATGAAATTTGAATCCTGAAATTCGTCACGGACATTGAAGATGACCAGGTTCTCCTTCTGGATCATTTTTCCTCCTCCGCGAACAATGAAGGTTCGGGCCAGCCCTTTTTCTTCAATTCCTCGATGAATTTTTCGGCGTCTGCGCGTTCATAAAAACGCTTCACACGGACACGGTACCAGTGTTTTCCGTTTATATCGGCTTCAATGATATATGGCGAATAACCTGCCGTTTTAAGTTTTTCGATCTCCTCTTCCGCATAGGTTTTATCAAGGAATGATCCGGAGTGAACGCAATAGATGATCTTAGGCTGGATCTCGGGAGGTTTTGTCTCCTCTGCCGGTTTCACAGTTTTCTCCTTCGGTGTTTCAGGTAAAGTTTCTTTGCCGGACTCTTTTACCGGCGCTTCCGCCTTCGGCATGGGATCAGGTGTTTTAGCGGCCCCGGGCTTCTTCAGGAAAAGGAAATATGCCGCAATGACAAGGACGGGAATTACCGCCAGTACAGCAATGGGGAATTTTTTCTTGGACGGGATGCTTTTCTCCGCCTTTTCCTTTTTCTCTTTATGCGGTCTTTCCTTAGGAGGTTTATCTTTTTTAGGCGGTTTGACTTTCGGGGTTTTTCCCTCCTTCACGGGTTTTACCGCAGGAACTCTTTCTTTTTTCTGCTTAACCTTTTTTCCTTTTTTACCGGCCGGTTCCTTTTCTTCTTCTTCTTCTTTCTCCCCGGTCTCTTCCTTTTTTACGGGAGGAGCGGTCTCTTTCCCGGTGCTTCCGCTGCCAAATCCTGAAGGGATGAAGGACTGTTCCTCTTTCTCGTCCTTTTTGCCCAGGCTATCGTCGATCACGTCAAGGATCCCGGATGGGGATACGGCAGAGGAGGACTCTTCGCTCTCGAAAATATCTTTGATATCGGTATTGATGGAGGGAGCAGCGTGGGCTTTGACCTTGGGATCTATGATCGTTTCGTCGCTTTCCTGAGGTTCCGGATCGGATCTCACTTTATCGCCGAACACCGCATCGAGCTTCGAGTCGATATCATCCTCCCCCGAGGACGGCGATGATTGCATTTCGGCTATTATATCCATTGCGAAGGCGGAAAGAGGAGAATTCATGAGTATCCTGGAATTCTCTTCGGGGTCTTTCATGATAAAGCGTTTCAGCTGCTGTTCATTGAGCAGGTATGCGGCATCAGTGACGACCTTGAAGATCTTTTCCACACCTTCCTGAACGATGGTGTACGTTACTTCCTCATTGACAATGGAAAGAAGTTCAGATCTTCTGATCTCTTCCATAAGGGTGCCGAATGCGATATTGTTCTTTTTGCAGTAAGCCTTGAGCATCACTCCTTTGTTCTTTGTCTCCTTCGAGATACAGAAAGGATAGAAAGGTACCTTGCGTGTAGTATTGAAATTGTTCACCAGTTCTTCCAAAAGATGCTGCAGGGAATCGTTCATTATGTCACTCCAACTTCCAGTATTACCCGTATCTCCGGTTTCTGTATATTGCCTGCGCCTTCATCGAGAATAAAGGTGACTTCTTCATCGATCCAGCCGGAATATTTTTCCGGAAGCACTAATATGTCCTTCTTCGAACCCTTAGGTTTGATTATCCGGAACCTGTCGTCACTAGCCGAGATAGTCATTTTCACGGGAAGGGAATTCAGTTCGGATTCATTGCGGAGCTGGACCCTGAAAGAGCATTCCTCACCCACTTTTAATTTATTGCTCTCCCTTGAGATCTTCGTGTTGAGGAACCTTCTCAATGAGGCCAGGATATTACGGATCTTCATTTCCTCTTCGAGGCCATTGAACATCTCCGTGAATTTCTTCTTGAACCTCTTTTTATCTGCCTCCATCTTATCAAGGGCTTTCCCGAAGTTCTTCCTCTCCTTTTCGGTCACTCCTATGATATCTTCTTTGATCTTGACATAGTTCGTGTAGAATCTCTTCTTGAACACATTGAGGTTCTTGAACTGGTTATTGGAGACGAAATTCCTCGTTTGGAGGTTCTCGTACAGCTCAATGATATCAGTGCAGATATCGATGAGCCCGAGCAGTTTCCGGTCCGTTTTCTTTTCTTCGAAATCAGATTGTTTTTTCAGATAATCGGAGAGAGTTTTATTGATCTTCCAGAGCTCCAGCTCTTTCGGGATATCCTGAGCGAAAAGATCGAAGAACACGTACGAGAAAAGGAAGTCCTTAAAAGAATCGTATATAAAAGGATTGTCGCTGATATGATTGTCCCAGTCCAAGCCGAAGATCACCGTATTGTTCAAAGACATGATCATCGATCCTTCCCCCAGGTCGAAAATATTGAGGTCGAAATACTTTGCCCTCTTTTTCACTATTTCCTGGTCCCTCAGATATATGGAGACCTCGATCGTTTCCTCTTTGAGTATCCTGTCCTCGAGTATCACATCGTACTTGATCGTCTCTTCTTTGTAATCGGGGAAGAGTTTCACTTTGGAACTTTTCTTGATGGGGACCTCTCCGATCATTACGGCGTACGACAGTTCCGCGTCCCTGACAGGTTTGACCGGATCCACGTCTATTTCTATGATCTCCTCGTAATTCAATATCGTCTCGTAGACCTCTTCTAAAAGCCTCTGCCCTTTTTTATCCACTACCAAGGGGATCTTGAGATTTATCGGTTCTATCTCCCTGTTTATGGCATGGATCTGAAGTTTTGTGAACTCGCCCTTCTCTCCGTACACGAGTTTATCCTCCGTGATCTCAACGTCATAGTGCTGCCCGGCCGAGAAGAGATATGAGGAGATGATGCCCGCATCGTTCGTACTTTTCGATATCCATTGGATGTATCCGATGAAATTGAATCTTGTCGAAAAGGTCTTCGGAAGCGAAACGTTCCATGCGACCTTTTGCGATGCTCCGTTGACGAGGGAGATATCCTTGGTCTCCGCATTGATCTTCAAACTTTCCTTTTTTATATTCGTTCCGATTATATGCAGGTTCACAAGATAATTCGCATCTATATCGGAAGACACGAGTCCGGAGATCAGTATTGTCTCTCCCGGTTTCACATCGCTCTTTGAGGCCCGGAAAAACTCTATCTTAATCATAGTTCTCCCTGGCAATATGATCCGCGAACGGTTCCAGAGCGGGAGGATCCAGCAGCATCGAGACACTGTAGCCGGAGAAGTGCATATCGTGGACCTTTATCCCCTTTTTCCCGATCATGCCTACGATCTTCCTGTAGAACTCCTCATATTTACCGTAACCCCAGCCTACGACAAGGATCCTCTTAAAAGGGCCCTTTTGGGAATATGCAAAACCTTGGCGGTCGAGCGTTCTTTCAATGCTCTTCAGATGGGAGGGATTGACCGTGAAAAGCAATCTATCCCTGCTTTTCCCTTCCCCGCTCAATTTGTCGAGGAAATTGATATTGGGGTCGGCGCTGAGCAATTTCACTATACTTTCATCTGAAATATCCTTCACTATGATCTGGTACTCGTCGTCCTTCACGCTCAAAGCGAGCATCTTCTCGCCGGCAAATGAGAAATCCTCATTGACTACTACGGTCCTTTCGGAACTGTCAAGGGACTTGATGATCAGGGGGACGCTGTATTTGGCAGCCAATTCAGCAGCTTTAGCAGAGACGATCTTTACATCGCCGCGGGCAAGTTCGAGGAGGCTCGTATAATCTATTTTCTTGATCCGTTTGCCCTTCTTAAGCGAAGGGTTCACATTCAATATCCCCTCCGTATCCTTGTAGAACTCTACGAATTCCGCCTTAAGAGCGGCCCCCAGGGCGACCGCGGTAAGATCGCTGCCGCCACGGCCGAGAGTCGTTATTTCTTCAAGTGCATTGACGCCCTGAAAGCCGGCAACGATGACGACTCTCCCGAAATGGAGTTCTCCAAGTATCTTTTCCGAGTTGATCTTGAATATGCTCGCATTCCCGTGCTCCGAGTCCGTTATCATACCTATCTGATGCCCCGTGAAGGAGATAGCGGGGATATGGATGCTCTGCAGATACAGGGAAAGCAGCGCCCCGGATTTTTGTTCCCCCGTGGAAATGAGCATATCAAGTTCGCGAGGGTCAGGATCGCTGCACAGGGCTTTGGCATATGAGATCAGCTTGTCTGTTTCTTTTTTCAGCGCAGAAACGACGGCGACGACCGACACTTGCCTTTTCAGTGTATCCTTTATATTCTTGCCTATGTGTGCCAGATCCGAAAAATCGCTGAGTACGGAACCTCCGTATTTCTGGACGATCAGGCTCATTTAAAATTCTCTCTGTACCAATCCGCCGTCTTCTTCAGTCCCCTTTTAATGTCCACCGAGGGTTTCCAATTCACTGCCTTGCCGATCTTCTTGTATGAGAGGCAGCTGCGGAGAAGTTCTCCGGGCCTCAGTTCTAGCATGATAGGCACTCTTTCATAGTGAAGTTCGGGAGCAAGCACCTTGAATATTTCATTGACGGATGTCTCCGTCTGAGTGCAGACGTTATAAGTGCCGTGCTTTTTTGTTTCGAAGATCTTCATCATGGCGTCAACCGCATCAGAAACATAGATGAAATCCCTTGTCTGGTTCCCGTCGCCGTATATGTTTATCTTCTTGTCCTTCAGCATCCTGTGTACGAATATGGATACGACCCCTGCTTCGCTCTGAGGGTTCTGGCGGGGACCGTAGACATTGGAGAATCTGAACACCGAATATTTGAAATTATAGATCTTCTTGAAGCATGCCAGGTATTTCTCTATCGTGAACTTATCGATGCCGTAAGGAGAGAGAGGTTCGATGGGATGGTCTTCCGAGGCGGGGTATTCGAGCTGATCGCCGTAGACGGCTCCTCCCGTCGAAGCGAAATAGATCTCCTTGGCGCCGTATTTCGCGGCATTGACGATGAGGTTCACCGATCCCTTGACGTTCACGTCAATTTCATATTCTATCTCGCTCAGCGATTTACGGATGTCTATCTGCGCTGCGAAATGGAATACGGTATCGATCTCGTGGTTCTGGAAGATCTTCTTGAGATTCAGGGAACGCACGTCCATCTTATAGAATATCGCGCTTTTATTCACATTTTCCTTGAGCCCCGTTACAAGATTGTCGATGATGATGACGTTCTTCCCGCTTTGAATGAGACGGTCAGCAAGATGTGAGCCGATGAATCCGGCACCGCCTGTAATCAGTATGTTCATTTTAAACCTTCCTTCATCTTTTTTACCGCAGTTCCGAGGCCTAAAAGAGAAGCATAGCTTACCAGGAAATGGCCTATGCTGGCCTCTTCGATATATTTATTCCGAACGAACGGTTTTATATTGTCGATTGTAAGTCCGTGTCCTATGTGGACCCTCAGACCTTTTTTAAAAGCGTATTCCGCGGTCTTTCTTATCTTCATGACCTCTCTTTTTATCCCGGATTCATTTCCCTGAAGATAGGCATTGGCGTATATTCCGGTATGGAGTTCAACGATATCCGCCCCGGCACGCGCAGAAGCATCCACTGCACTTTTTCCGGGTTCTATGAAAAGGCTTACGGCGATCCCCGCTTTTTGCAGGACAGGAATTGTTTTTTTCAATTCACCCGCAATAGGGCTAAGCGCAAGACCGCTCTCCGTAGTCAGCTCCTGCCTTTTCTCAGGAACAAGCGTTACCTGGAAGGGTTTGATCGAAAGTGCTGTTCTGATCATTTTAGGAGTGAAGGCCATTTCGAGGTTCAACCTGTCTATTATCTTCTTAAGTACGCGCAGATCGGAGGGCTGCGTATGTCTGTGATCCTCTCTCAGATGTACGGTTATCCCATGAGCACCGGCTTTGACCGCGATAATGGCGGCTGCCGCCGGCGAAGGGAAGCCTTCGCCTCTTTGCTCTCTTAATGTTGCGATATGGTCTATGTTTACAGAAAGTTTCATAAACTCCATTTTATTGGTATTATAACATTTTAAATACGCAAAAATCAAGGGTTTTATGATAAATATGTCACTTTTTTGAGCACTCAGCGCTTGATGAACATGTAAATCACGCTGCTAAGGACAATAATGAAGAAAATTATACTTTCAAATATTTTTATCTTTTTAGGAGGGGCTGTTTTAGAACCCTCCGCTTTTGCATAGGTCAGCGAAGCACTGATCTTGGCATATTTCTCCTTGTTAAAACCTGTAAAAAAGTTTTCGCTGTCATTCTCACTGACGCTGAACGACCGCTTGAGTGTTCTCCGCATTCCGTTTTTAATATATCCGATATTCACTGTGAGAGCATTATCGGTAGTATTCGCAGTAAATTCGGATATATCCTTCCCGATCATTTTCCCATTGATCTCCACATCGCCTTTCCCGGAAAAAATGAATCTCACGGGAAGCCCTTTCACGGGATTGTTCCTGTTCATTGAAATATGTTCTTCCTCCGAAAGCCGTTTCAGGAAACGGTCCGCGGCGCCGTCGACAAGTTTTTTTATATTCCTGTTCCCGGAAAGGTAAGCGTGCGAGTAATTGCTCAAAAGAAGAAGCACGCCGGAATCCGTTTCGGCGATAATCGGTTTTCCTTCATCATCCGACACGGCTGTTCTTCCATCCGGTTTTCCGGCCGGGAAGATATCCCTGAAAAGCTCGCCGTTCAATTTGAGCATTTGTCCGCTGTTCTTTCCGCCGGCCGCGGTACCCACATGGAGAGACGGGCCGTTCACAGGATACTTCGCAGATCCCTCATTGTAGTATACGATCCCGTGATAGACGGAAAGGTCTCCGGCAGGTTTTGAAATACTGAGGGTGTCCGTTCTGTAGCCTCCTGCAGCAAGAAGACGGGTTATGATCCCTATATCCGCGGATGGGTATCTGTAGACAACAAGTATCCGGGGGTCTTTTTTAAGTACGGTGATATCCCTCGTTATCATATTATCGAAAAAAGGATCGTCCGCATATGCGGCGACCGTGAACTGGTAGACCCCGTGAGCAGGGAAAACAGGCCGGAGAGGTACGAATGTCACTCCTTCTTTCACGCGTGTTTTAACTTCACATTCCTTTTTGCCGTCTATCATGCCGATGAGAACGGTCCCTTTTTCAGTATCCGATACGATCTTCACAAACACGGGATCGCCTGAACCTTCCTCAAGGACCTCAGGATACAAAGCCTCTACGGAAATGTTCTGTGGTGTCTGTTCCTTTTCTAGAGGCTTTAATTCGATATCGGCTTTCAAAGGCCGGTCGAAAGGGAGATCGGTATAGTTGAAATCGGAAAAAAAGACAGCTTTTTTCCCAAAGATCGAAGAGAAAAGAGCCGTTCTCCGAAGAAGCGCGAAGATACCGGAATCCGTGCCGTCAAAACCCCGGCAAGCAGTAAAACCGTTCTGAGCGGAAAGCATGCCGTTATCCGTTGCAAGGGCCTGTACGGCCATGCTTCGGGAAGTATCCGCTATACTGACACGGTCCGCCGTCACGACCTGTTTGAGTGTCACGGCGATACCGGACAGTGTAAGCAGCATCAGAAGCGCGGGAATTATACGGGCAGATCTATGGCCTCTGCGGAAAAGACTTAAAACGATATACGCGGAAACTGATAAGATGACCGGGAACATCCTTTATTTAAGTCCGAGAGCGCCTTTCAGAATAAGTGCCGCAGAGAGTGAGAAGTCCACGAGCAGCGTCTCGTCATCCGCCGAGAATTTATTCTTCTTCATGGATTCCACATTGAGAACGCCGATGAGCCGGTCGGATATCATAAGAGGAGCGGCGAGTTCAGCGCCCGTTTGGGAGCCTTCAACGGATAGGTATCGAGCGTCCTTTGATACATCGTTCACGCGGATAGAATGACGCTCCTTTGCGCAAAGTCCGGTCACTCCCTTGCCGAGAGGAATGCTCAAACCGTCCTTATACCGGTCGCTCAGACCGTATGAAGAATACAGGTTGAGGGCCACGGCACTTTCATTGTAGATGAGCACGCCGGCCGAATCGGCTTCGAATATCTCGGCCAGTTTTTTCACGATCAGGTCAAGCACTCTTCTCGGTTCGAGGTCCAGAAGAAGCATCCTGTCCACTTCTCTTAGGTTTTCAAGGGCTTTCACGCGGCGAATATCCTTCTGGCGTATCAGCGTATTCTGAAGAATAAGTTTATAGAACGGGATCATCAGCTCATAAACGGAAAGATCGTGTTTATCGAATTCAGAACTTCCCGTTTTGTCCGCGCTGAAAAGGCAGTAATGCATCCCATCCTCGTTGATCAGAGGCTCGAAAAGAGCCGATTGCAGATTAAAGGCCGAGAAGAGCTCTTCGGGGAAATGAGGCTCATTTTGCCGCGCCGCACTGAACAGAACGGCCTTCCTGCTGTCCAGAAGAGGGAACATCTCTTTTTTCCCCGTCATGAACGAGCTCAATTCTCCCTTGTCGATCCCGAACGAGAATATGACATCATACTGTTCTTTTATATTGTCGCGGTAGAACACGGCGCATTTCGTGATTTTCATGAGCCGCATGATCGAGGATGCGATAGCCGAGACGGTATCCTCTACTCCGGCGGCCGGTTTTTCCATTAGCACATTGACCTCTTTAAGAAGGGCGATGAGCTCTCTTGATCTGAGAGAATCGTCGATATGCTTAAGGTCAGGCCGGAAGAGCTCTTTAAAGATATTCTTCATCTTATCGCCTCATCCCCCGTTTCACCTGTACGTATTCTGATCACTCTTTCAACGGCCTCGACCCAGATCTTTCCGTCACCCATCCTTCCCGTCTGCAGGAATTCCTGGAGCTTTTCGAGGATATGTTCCAGATCGCTGTCGAGAACGAGCATTTCTATCCTGCATTTCGGAAGGTCAATGATCTCGAAATTCTTGCCCGAGACGAGTTCCTTATGACCATACTGCCGCCCGAATCCCGTCACGTCGGAAAGCGTCCCTCCCTTTACCGGAATGGTCTTCAGGAATTTCAAAAGGTCCTTTTTTATATTTTCTCTGAATATGACGGTTATTTTCTTCATAGTATATTTTACAAAATTAAACGATTTATTTCAAGCGTTTAACCGGGCGGTGCCGGTTCTGCTTTCCGCGGTCATTTCCTCGGCTTCTTCCAGACAGATACCGTCATCTCGTCAATATAGGCTTATCCTCCAGGGATAGAACTTACAGAACAGCCCGGAAAACGGCATCTGCCGACATCATCCAATCCGTTCCCAGAGGATTGTCCTTCTGGAAATCCGTTGCTACAGAGGCGGGGCATATGGGCGTGACTTTGACATTACAGAGCTCTCTTCGAGAGCAAGCGATTTCAAGTAGCCCAGCGCTTCCCTGTCCCTGCCTGAGATCATAACCCTGACGCCCGATCTTGCGAGTGTAAGGGTGATAGCCTTTCCTATCCCCCTGTTCCCTCCTGTGACGATCGCCGTTCTGCCTTTCAGTCCCATAGTTCTCCCTTTTCTTCATTCTACATTTTTTCTTCATTAGTCCAAATATTTCAGACGGTAAGAACGCACTTCCCCACCCGGTTGATTTTTTTTTGAAATATATGTAAAATTCGGAATGAACACAAAAACATTAGAAAAGATCACTTTCTGGGCACAACTTGCTACCATGCTCTTTCTTTCCTTCCTTGTTGCGATATTGCTTTCCCGTCAGACCGTGGACAGTTCAATTCTGAAAACATCGTGGGCTTTCGCACTGGCTCCGGTGATATTTTTTCTGTTCGTGATACGAATATCCCTTTTCAAAGGCGTCTATAAGCTCACGTTTTTGGAATACATCGTCCTCTCATACTATATCTGGGCGCTTCTCAATACGCTTTTCATCTCGCATTTCAGGCACGAGAGCCTTCTCCATCTTTTTAAAATATCATCGTACGTGATGATCTTTTTCGCTGCCGGAGAGATCTCCGGGAAAAAGGAATTCCGGGATATCTTCAATTATTTCATGATCTCTCTTGCGGGTGCGCTGATCACCTACGGCATGATGCAGAAGCTCGGCATGGATATTTTCCAATGGGAGGGCGCTTCATCCGCGAACAGGATACTTTCCACTTTCGGGAATTCCATCTTCTATGCTAATTTCCTCCTCATGCTGTTGCCCTTCATATTCACGAATCTCGTCAAGGAAGTGCTCGGTTTCCTTAAATCTAAAAAGGACGTTTCTCCCATCTCCTTTCTACTGTCTCTTATTATCATGTTCGGCGTCCTCTGGCTTCTTGCGGCAATAGCATTCCGCATCTCCAAAGCCAAAGGGGGGTTTTCCGTACCGTTCCACAGATATGCGGTCATATCTCTTATTCTCGTATATGCGCTGATCAACTACTTCCTCATGAAAAAACTCAAGACCACGTACATGATCGTTTATCTTCTTTCGGCGAGCGTATTCGGCGTCTTCTCTCTGATATTCACCCTCTCCAGGGGGGCCTGGCTCGGTTTCATCCCGATGTTCATTTATTTCCTCTTTTTCACGGCTCTTTTTTTGAACAGGTTCGGATATCTGAAAATGCCCGGGAAGAATGTCTTTTTCGCCTCCTTCGCGGTCTTTGCAGGGATCATCCTTCTGGTGTTCCTGTTCCTGCCGGACAATATCAAGAACAGAGTGAAGGATATCAAGCTCTCATCAACAACCGTCCAGGTTAGAACTACGATCTGGAAAGGAGCGTTGAGGATGATAAAGGCAAAGCCGGTCGGAGGTTTCGGCAGCGGCACTTTTCAACTCAATTTCCCTTCTTACAGACCCGATGATTATTCGACCAAGGCCGTTTCCAATAATACGATAAACACTCATTGCGAATACCTTCAGGTAGCGTCGAACATGGGGATGATCGGTTTTCTGATATTCGTTTTCCTGGGTTTCTCTCTCGTCGCGACAAATGCCCGATATCTGAAGAGGCTCATGAACGTAGACGATTTTTTCTTCATGCTCTCCCTCGGGAGCGCCATTCTCGGGATACTCGTTCACGCATTATGGTGCGTTTCGATGCGTTTTACATCAACGATCATATACTATTATCTTTATATCGGCTTCCTTTCCGGAATGGTCCGGTTCTATAAAGGGTCCGGCGGCGAGGAGGTGCGCGGCAAACCTTCATTCGCACTCTATCTGGGACTGGCAGGCATCCTGATCATTTCGCCCCTTTGGATGATAAAGGCGGATAAATTCTATGTGCGGGATTATTTCATTAGGCAGGGCATGCTGGCTGAGGAGGACATCAACAGAATAGATGCGGACGAGAGGCAGGCCGATTCATACCTGAACGATTCCCTTAAGAACGGGAAACCCAACGGGAAAGCACTCGAATTCATGCTCAAGATTAGCAAATACTGGTACTCGATAAGGGCTTTTGCCCTGGATGCGCGGGAGAGGGCCGTATTTGAAGGATTCTTTAAATCCGCATCTAAGGAAAGAGAGCTCGATCCCAAGCGCAAGTACGGCATCAGGATCGTCCGGAACGATATGTACGAATTCCTTGCTCATAAGATGACTTTCGAAAAGATCGATGCCTTTATGACCGCCTATACTTCCATTTTCAATATTAATTATTCCGGGAAGAAAGCAGGCACGCGGAAAAAATATCTGCAGATATCAGTCGACTGGCTCATGAGCCTTATCGAAACGGGAAGGACGGGGTTCCCCGATATTCTTGCCGAGGCAGTGGAAAAATACCGCAGGGGCACGCTTTCCGTGCAGGAACTGGACGAACTCAGAAAGGTCTTTAAAAAATTCACGGCGTCTTTGAAGAGAGTTTATAATACCAGAACGGTCCTGTTCTATAATATGGGCATCATCACTGATTTCATCACCTATGACTGTCATTATAAGAAGGCAAGCGCCTATTTTGAACTCGGCATGGTCAAGGAAGCTCTGGAATCATATGATGAACTCGAAACGATAGCCCCGGAATACACTCAGCTCTCCTACAATAAAGGCGTCGTTCTTCGTAAGCTCGCCCACAGTGAAAAAGGCGATCCCGGTAAAAGGAACGAGCTTCTCCAAAGATCCGTAGATGAGCTGGAAAAAAGCCGCATCATCAATCCCTACTTTATCAACACAAGAATGCTTCTTGCGGCCGATTATGAAGAGCAGGGTAAATACGATCTTGCCAATGAGGAATATATGTTCTCTTACCGCTACTCGGTGGACCAGGTGATGAATTACCTTTATCCGCATCCCAATACGATTATGTTCAGAAGGAGCGATATCGAAAGGGGTATTCAGATCTTTGTGAATTCAGCCCGTAAGATCGACGCATATTTCGAGAATAATTCCCGGAATGAGGACCTGGACGCCTTTAAAAAGGAATACACCCTGGCAGTGGAAGGGATCAAAGAGAAGAGTGTGAAGCTCTTCGAGGAGTTCTCAAGCACTTCTTATCCCCCGGAGATAACGAACGAGAAAAAGAAACAGCAGGCCATGGGATTTCTGAAAAGCATAGAGATAACCATGGACAGGGTGAAGGAACTCGTCAGATCTTCCACCAGTATTCAAGATTAAATACGTCCAGAGGATGGGGCCTGAACCCCTTGAGGTTCTTCAATGTCATTGTGTATTGAAGTGAATGATTCAGAAACAGTGCCGGTGCTTCGGCGATGATCTTGTTTTCTATCTCGGCGTACAGATCAAGTCTTTTTTCCCTGTTCATCATCGTCATCGCGATATCGAGTTTCTTGTCTATATCGGCATCCCTGTACCAGAAATAATTGCCGGAGACGCCTATATTGCGTGAATGGAACAGCGGATAGAAGAAATTATCCGGATCGCCGTTGTCGGAGATCCAACCTAGCAGGAAAAGCTGATTCGTTCCTTCTTTACAGCGTTTTATCAGCTCTGCCCATGATACTTCATTCAATTCGACAGCAATATTTACATCCGTAAGATATTCTTTTATCAACTCCGCTTTTTTCCTTTCGGCATCGCCTGATGAGAACGAGAGCGTAAACGGCATCTTGATGCCGTTCTTGAGACCTGCGCTCCTTAAAAGGGCCGCAGCCTGTTCCGGATCATAATGATATGCTTCTTTTCTCTGTTGTTTGAGGATTCCGGGAGGAAGAACGCCGTCAGCCGGTATTGCCATTCTTCCATACGCCTCCTTGACGACTTTAGACTTGTCTATCGCATAACAGATCGCCTTTCTTACCGCGCTCAATTGAAGCTCGGGGCGGGAGGATATATTAAAACCGAGGTATCTCACATCCAACTGGGATACACTGTATATATTTCCTTCATAGGATATCTTCTGGTCTTGAACAATAGATACAAGATTGGCATTGGGTATCATGATATCGGTCTTGCCTGTTAGAAAATCGTTCTGGATCTTCTTTTCGTCATTCTCTATCAGGATATTGATACGGTCGAAATTATCCGTGTTCAGGAAATAATGTTCGGATTTCTTGAGAACGATCTCCTTCGGGTCCATCCGGTCTATCACGAAAGGGCCGATCCCGACGGGGATCTCCTCCAATACCGTATTCCCTTTCCATAAGACCGAACCGGTTATAGTTCCCAGGTTGCTGTAAAAAGGTGTATAGAGTTCCGAGAATTTAAAGGCGAACTTTTTCTTACTTATATAAATGAGCCCGTCTATGAACTTCCTCTTGCCTTCCTCAAATTCCTTCGCTCCTTCCAGGAACTCGAAGAAGTACTGGTTCGGGGAAGGATTCCCTACATTGAAGATCTTGTAGAAAGAGAATATCACATCCTCGGAAGTCACTTCCTCGCCGTTATTGAAGAAGATATCGTCCCTCAGGGTTATCTCGATCAGATATCCGTAATTCTTTATTTCCCATTCTTTGATGATATGCGGAAGTATCGAAAGCGAATTGGATATCTTGAAAAGTCCCGAATGAAGGAAATTTAAAAATTTCATCGAAGTATTGTCGGTCACCATATGAGGATCGAAAGTGATCGGCCGGTTGTTGAAAACAAGTGTAAGTTCTCTTAAGCGCGAGTGCTTCTTATAATCCCTGAACTCCATATCACAAGCGAATCTGCGGAGAATATCCCGGTCTTTCGTCAGCATCAGTTCCTTGATGAACACTTCGATCGTTTTATTATAAGAGATCACCCTTTTGAAGTATTTTTCGCTTTCCTTGTAAATGCTCAGCAGCTCGTTTATCTTTGAAAGCGAAAGTTCGGAGAAGGTGTTCATGTTCTTGATATTCTCGAGTGTCTCCCCAAAATTCTCCTTTATAAAAGCGTTATTGTTGAGTATCTCCCCTCCCAGATCCTTTATATCGTCGATGAGCTCGAAGATCCTTGAAAGGTCGGTCAAGGCCTTCGAAACGTAGATACCCAGCGTTTCCACCTCGGAGATGCTCTTTTTGATGAGAAGCTCGATCTGCAGATTAGAATCGGAATTCTCCTTCGTGATGGAGCGTATCTGCTTTATGATGGAGAGTATGTCCTCTTTGATATCAGGGTTTTTTTCCGCTTCCATCGCGGAAAAATATGAAAGATCATTGATCTTGTTCAGGAACTCGAATATCTTCTTCAGTCTCTGTGTGAAATTATTAAGGAAGTTCTCGTACATCTGGAGGTTAAGATAGAATGAATTGAGAAGGAGTTTCAGGTTCGCGAACACCCTCGGATCTATATCCGAAGTTGAGACATTTATCTGGTACATAGGAACGATGATCTCTTTGAGCCCCTCAAATTCCTTTATCAGAAGTGAGAATTTCTCCATCGCACCCTGAAAGAAATCATACTCCCCTATCAAAGAGTAATAATCCTCATTGAACTTCATCTTAAGATTATTCAATTGATTCACTCCGTTCTCCAGCGTAACGGAGAATTTCGTGTATATCGAAGAGAAGATCCCCTTGAAATGGCTGAACCGGCCGTCATCGCCGGTTATCGCGCACTCCTTCACATTGGCGAGGTACTCAAGATTGAAGAGTTTATCGGGGAAGAACTGAATATCCGGGTCCTTGAAATAATTCTCCTCTTCCGAGTAGATGTTTAGAAGGTAGTAATCTTCGAGGAACATCTCTTCGTAAATCCCCACGTCGTTCTCGTCAAGCATCTTGATCTTGGCCTTGAAAAGGTTATCCGTCCTTTCCACGAGGTCTTCGAACAGGTTCAGAAGTTTACTTTTAAAGAACTCAAAACGGCCTATCTCGAAATCATGGTCGCCACGGTCAGTGTGCTCGCAGATGATCCCGGCCTTCCTGAAATTCGCCTCAAGCATCTCCTCTATGTGCTGCGGGAATTTCTCTTTCTTGTAAACCTTCAATTTCATTTCTCCCGAGGAACCGGCAACGGCATTTTCTATGACGCGCTTCCCTTCACGGCAGAATGAATAGGTATCGAAGTTCCCGGCAAGAAGGTTGAATATCGGACGGCGCTGATCGACGGAGAGTTTTCCGGACAACATGAAGTAATAAAAACCGGTGTTGACCTTTTCCTTGCCTTCTCCGAAAGCTATCTCGTAGTCCGATTCCTGCCCGAACAGGATCTCCTCTATGAAAATATTACGCGATAAGTAGTGCTGGTTAGGCACCATTCTCCCTTCCTTCATGCAGAACTGGCCGCATGTGTTCTCAAGGTATGTTCCCGGATAAGAGTCCCTCCAAATCACCGGTATGGAATTCTTGCCGAGTTTGTATATGAAGTCGGGATCGTTCTTCTTTAACTGGATATAAAGTCCGAACTTCCCGAGGAAACCTATCCCGTCTATCACTTTTGAGGAGCCTTCCATGAACTTCTCATAACCCTCGATATTGGAAAAATCGCTGTCGCCGGCATTTTTCAGGTAGTTCTCCAGAGAATACTTAACATCTTCCGCTTCCAGAACATTGCCGTTAGCGAACAGCACATCTGTGCGGAGATAGACCATAATGATCTTCTTGGTATGGATATACTCGTGCCGCTGGATGATATTGGGAAGCACATCGTTCCTTTGTACGTTAACAAGCGGCCGGAACAGGAGCTTGAAGATGAAGATATCCCTCAGTGACGATATCCTGTACGGATCGAAACCTGTGATCGGGTCCTTTACACTTATGTTCTTCTCATAATAATCCGGGTCGTCCAGAAAATGCGTTCCCAGACGGACTATTTCGTTCAGACCGTCCAAAGAGATCTTCAGTTCATCGAAAATGGCTTTGAACTCGTCGAATCTCAGCGAATTGAGCTTGCTGTTCTCGTTGATGCCTTTGAGGATCTTGTTGAGCTTGTCCTGAATATCGTTCAGTTCGCTCAGAATATACGCGATGATCCCGCTGGAACGCTTCAACTTGGGCGTGATCACTCTTATCCTGTTATGGTAGTCCTTGAAAATATCGATATCGTTGTTCACCTTGACAATATTGGCATGTATGCTTTCCTCGAGCTGGCCGAACTTCTTGTTCTCCGCCTTGATCTTCTGGCTCAATTCCGAATACTGAGCGAAATCCACTCCGAACTTATTGATGATATTGATGATCTCCTCGGAATAAGAAGTGACATTGTCCGCGATTATCGATATCGTCCTCTGCTGTTCCTGGCCTTTGAAGGATTTGATGATCGTGTTGAGTGCAAGCTGTTTTACGGAATTGGCCATCTTATAAAGCGATTCGGAATTGGCCTTGAACTTATCGAAGAGTTTTTCGAGAGTATAATTGGTGCTTTCGATGTTCTCTGTCACAAAATTGATGACCTGATTGTACTGACTGATCTCGAGGAAATACTTCAGAAGCTTCTCGAGTTTCTCGGACAGGGCGCGGGCGTTCTGCATGATCTTGATGGAATTTGTGCTGAAATTGGCGGATTCGCTCTGGATGCTCTTCACGAGCTCGTTCAAATCGCCTATCACCTCTTCCTGTATATCGGAGATCGTCTTGAACTGCTGGAACTGGTCCTTGAAATTGTTGTAGTGTATCTCCTCGTACTTCTGTTTGTCGCGGATATAGTTTATGATATTGAGGATATTAGGAATATCGTATTTCAAAGCGATGTGACCCTGAGCACCTCCTGGATGGTCGTTATGCCTTTGATCACTTTCATTACGCCTGCCTCTCTCAATGTACTGATCTTTTTACCGGAGCAGTATTCGCGAATATCCTTCGTACTCCCTTCCTCTGAGATCATCTTCGAGATATTGTCGTCGAAAGGTATGATCTCGTAAATGGCCTCCCTGCCTAAATAGCCTGTATTATTGCATTCCTTGCATCCTTTTCCCTTGGTGAAGATGAAATCATCACCGGCTATATTGAGGAGTTTCAACTCATGCTCTTCGGGCTTGTAATATGTCTTGCAGAAATTACAGACCTTCCGCGTCAGTCTTTGAGCGATCACGCCCAATATGGTAGATGAGATCAGGTAATTCGGAATGCCCATATCGCGGAGTCTGTCTATGGCGGACACGGCATCGTTGGTATGGAGTGTGGATAGAACAAGATGCCCCGTAAGTGCGGCGCGTATGGCGTGGTCTATGGTCTCTTTGTCCCTCATCTCCCCCACCATGACCACATCCGGGTCCTGTCTCAGCATCTCTCTCAATACGGAGGCGAAATCGAGGCCGATCGCGTGATTGAGGTTTATCTGATTGAAATCCTCATTTATCAGTTCAACCGGGTCCTCAACGGTCACGATGTTCAATGTATCGTTCTTCAGATGATTCAGCGTCGCATACAATGTCGTGGTCTTACCGGATCCCGTAGGGCCTGTGATGAGCACTATGCCGTGCGTATGATCGATGATGTTCTTGTAGCGTTTATATTCGTTCTTATCCATGCCTAGATCGGCGATGTTCTTGCTGAGATTCTCCGGATCAAGGAGCCTGAGCACTATCTTCTCTCCGAAAAGAGTAGGCACCACGGCTACCCTGAGTTCGACCGCCCTGTCATTGTGCTCGACCCTGATTCTTCCGTCCTGCGGCTTCCTCCGTTCAGAAATATCGAGACCCGCCATTATCTTGATCCTTGCGGTCATTGCGAACTGGAGTGTTTTCGGTATCTTGCGGACAGTATGGAGCATGCCGTCGATCCTGAGGCGGATGTTCACGGTCTCCCTTTTCGGTTCGATATGTATGTCCGACGCTCTCTGATCGATCGCCTTATGGATGATCAGGTCGATGAGATTAATGATCGGTTGTTCCTTTTCGAGTATCCTCGAGATCTGGGATATATCCGTCGTATTCAGAAGATCGATCCCCCTCACGTCGATGAGTGCCCTTTCAATGGAATTGGAAAGACCGTAGAATTCATTGATCACTTTGTTGATATCGCGGTCCATTACTAGCGTAAAGATGATCTTCCGGGGATGGTACAGTTTCACCAGGTCGTCATATTCCGCAGTCGTGAGCAGTCTGGAAAGGGCGAGTACGGCCTGCTTATCGGTTTTTACGGTGCACACGGTCTTTATGTTCCTCGCGAAGGATTCGGGGATATTGCCGGTTATCTCGGGATCCAGTTCAAGGGGATCGACCTTTGTGAACTCTATCCCTATCTCGGCGGCAAGGTTCTTCTTGAAATCCTCCTCTGACAAGAACTTCCTTCTGATCAGGATCGTTTCTATCGCCTCGCCGCTTTTCTCGCTTTCAAGCGCCGCTGAATCGATATGCTCCTTCTTCACGAGCTTGTTCTTGCTCAGAAACTCTTTAAAATTCAGTCTCTCCCTTATCGGCAGCATATATTACTCCTTTGGGAATTATAAACTTTTCTCATTTATTTGCCAAATCATCAAGCAATTTTTTATAAAGGCAGTGGAACGAACACAGGGGGAAACCTACGACATTGAGATAATCCCCTTCGATCCTCTCTATGAAAAGCGCAGCGCTGTCCTGAACGGCGTAAGCGCCGGCTTTGTCCATATAGTCCTCATTCTTCAGGTACAGGGCAAGTTCCTCATCCCCTATCTTCCGGAAGTAGACCTTAGTCGTCTCCTTTTTAACGTGAGTGCGTCCGGAAGACCTGTCATGCACTGCAAGGTATGATATCACCTTATGCATTCTTCCGGATAGCGACCTCATCATCCGTTCCGCATCCTTTCTGTCCTTGGGTTTACCGATATACTTTTCCCCTATCTTTACTACAGTATCGCAAGCCACCAGTATTTCGCCGTCGAACATGCTCTTCACGGAATGCAGTTTCCCCAGCGCCGCTTTCAATATGTCGGCATCAGTGCGGAGCAGCATGGACGATTCGTCGAAACGCGGGTTAACTGCTTTCTTCAAGAACCCGAATTTCTTTAAAATGGCGATGCGCCGCGGCGAGGTCGATACGAGAATAACTTTCCTCATCCCCTGATCTTTTTCAGCACCTCGGCGGACCTCGTCTTCATTATCTCCTCCGTTTCAGCCTCCAGGACAAGGCGTAGCAGAGGCTCGGTATTCGATTTCCGTATATTGAACCACCACCTGTCGTAGATCACAGTAAGCCCGTCAACCCTGAACTGTTCCCCGTCGCTGTAAGCCTTTGACACTTCCTCTATCTTCCCGTCTTTGTCGTCCACCTCGGAATTGATCTCGCCACTGGGAAAATATTTCTTGTAAGCCGCGGCCAGTTCGGAAAGAGGTGCGTTCTTTTCCGCAAGGAAGTTCAGCATCTTCATAAGAGTGATCACGCCGCTGTCAGTATAGAAGTTCTCCTTGAAATAGAAGTGTCCCGCGAGTTCACCTCCGAAGAAAGCATCCTTTTCTCTCATCATCTTTTTCAGGTATGCATGCCCGACCTGGCACAGGTATGAATGGCCGCCGGCGGCAGATACGGATTCCCTGATCATCTTTGTCGAACGCACATCGTATATCACTCCGTCATTGCCTTTGCGAACGAACCACTCGCCGAGCATGGCCGTTACGATATCCGCGGCGATGTTCTCGCCTTTCTCGTCGATGAACATGATTCTGTCCGCATCGCCGTCGAACGCTATGCCGAAATCGTATCTCCCTTCCCTGACCTTCTTTTTGATATCCCTGAGGTTCTCTTCTTTCAGAGGGTCCGCTTCGTGATTGGGGAAGTTCCCGTCCGGTTCCATATAGATGCCGTCATAAGCGATACTGAGATCTTTAAGGATCCCGGGGACGGTGTGGCCGGCCATGCCGTTGCCCGCATCGATCGCGATCCGGAAGTGCCGGTCGGTCTTCAAGAATTTTCTCACATGCATTATATATTCCGGCATGATATCCAATTTCTCGACACGGCCTTTTGGGCCGGGTGAAAGTTCTTCCTCGGCGCACAGCTTTTCAAGGCGGTCGAGCCCCGTTTCAAAACCTACGGGAACGGCGTTCTTTTTAGCGACCTTGAACCCGTTGTATTTCGGGCCATTATGCGAAGCGGTGATCTGAACACCGCCGTCAAGGCCGTGATGCACCACTGCGAAGTTGATCATCGGTGTGCTGATAAGGCCGATGTCGTAGATGATACAGCCGGCGTCTGCGAGCCCTCTTATGAGCTCTTCCTTCAATTTCGGCGAGGAGTTGCGCATATCGCTTCCCACAGCGATCTTTTTGCCTTCTATGATCCTGGGCAGGAAGAACCCTATCCTGTACGCCAGTTCGTCGGTCAGAGCTTCTCCGTATACGCCTCTGACATCATAAGCTTTGAAAACTCCCATATTATGCCTCCTTTTTTATATATTTTTTCAGATGAGCGCCCGTATGCGACCGTGGACAGGCGATTATTTCCTCGACCGTGCCGCAAGCCAGTACGAATCCTCCTCCGTCGCCGCCTTCGGGCCCGAGGTCGATGATCCAGTCAGCGTTCTTGATCACATCCGGATTATGTTCGATAACGACAACGGTGTTGCCTTGGTCCCTTATCTTTTCGATCACGGAGAGCAGACGGGCCGTATCCTCGAAATGTAACCCGGTTGTAGGTTCGTCCATGAAGTACAACGTGCCCTTGTTCGTTTTCTTGGAAAGTTCCCTTGCGAGTTTTATCCTTTGCGCCTCGCCGCCGGAAAGAGTCGGCGCCGGCTGTCCGAGCTGGATATATGACAGCCCCACGTCCATAAGAAGTTTTAGCTTCCTTTTCAAATAAGGGATGTTCTTGAAAAAATCATAGGCTTCTTCGACGGTTATATCCAGAACATCGCTTATGTTCTTATCCCTGTATTTCACTTCGAGCGTATCCTTGTTGAAGCGCTTGCCTTCGCAGATATCGCACTTCACATATACGTCCGGAAGGAAGTGCATCTCGATCTTCTTCACTCCGTCACCCTGACAGGCCTCGCACCGTCCGCCTTTGACATTGAAGGAGAAAACGCTCTTCGTGAAACCGCGGGTTTTGCTTGCCGGGAGCTCGGCATAGATGTCTCTGATATGGTCGAAAACCTTCGTGTATGTGGCGATATTTGATTTCGACATCCTTCCTATTGGGTCCTGAGAGATATACTTCATCTCGACGACCTTGTCCTGGTTCTCGAACATAGCGTATTTGCCCGGCCTTTCAGATGAAAGACCTTTTTCCCAAAGCAGCCCCTGATAGAATATCCTGTCCATGAGAGTGGATTTCCCGGCGCCGGAAACGCCTGTTATGCAGACGAAACGGTTCAGCGGGATGCCTACAGAAATCCTTTTCAAATTGAACTCTTCCGCGCCATACACTTTCACGGTCTCCGTATCCGCATCAGTGTGCATTCTGCTTATTGACGTATCCTTCCGGCCGCTCATGTAAAGACCGGTCAGGGATCTCGACGAACGCAGCCCTTTGAGTTCTCCTTCGTAAACGATCCTGCCTCCGTGTATGCCGGAACCGGGACCGAGATCGACGATCCAGTCTGCGGTCTCTATCGTATCCCTGTCATGCTCTACGACTATTACTGTATTCCCGATATCCCTGAGTTCGGTCAGGGATTCGAGAAGTTTGCTCGTATCTCGTGGGTGGAGCCCTATCGTAGGCTCATCCATGATATATATTACTCCCGTGAGCCTCGTGCCGAGTTGAGTAGCGAGCCTTATCCTCTCCATCTCGCCTCCCGAAAGCGAGTCTATGGTCCTGTCAAGCGAGATATAGGAGAGCCCGACATTTTTCAGGAAATTGAGCCTGGTCCTAATTCCCGTAAGCACAGGATGTGCGATCTTTTCGTTTGCACCCTTGAACGATACGTGCTTGAAGAAAGAGCACAATTCCTCTACCGACATCGATGTCAGGTCCCAGATATTTTTCCCCTCTATCCTTACGGAGAGTACATCGTCTTTCAGGCGTTTCCCCTTGCAGGTGCGGCAGGGCGTTTTCGTGAAGAATCTCATATACCAATCCCTCATCGCCTGAGATTGTGTTTCCCTGAAACGCCGTTCTATGATATTGGCAACGCCTTCGAATACTCCGTCCTCGCCCCAGAAGAGGAATTCCTTTTCCTTTTTGTTCATTTTTTCAAAACTCTTTTTAAGGTCGAGGCCCTGCTTTGCCGCAAGTTTGATGATATAAGACGCAAAATTCTCCGAACCGAGACCCGGAATGTGCGAGAAAAGCCCGGCGGATAAAGTGAGCTCTCCATCCCTAGCCATCATATCCGGCGAAACGGAATAGACGAAACCAAGACCGTCGCATGAAGGACACGCTCCGTAAGGACTGTTGAAGGAAAAGACCCTGGGAGAAAGTTCCGGTATCGACCATCCGCATTCGGGACAGAAGAATCTCTGAGAGAAGATCTTCTCCGCTGAACCGTCCGCGAATTTCCCGTTCTGAAGCGATATGCTCACTAATCCGCCGGATTCCTTGAAGGAAAGAGCAAGGGAATCGTAAAGCCGAGTTTTGATGTCGTTCTTGATGACAAGGCGGTCGATCACGAGATCGATATTGTGTTTTTTATTCTTTTCAAGTTCACGGGCGGCAGTTTCTTCGATGGAAAGCATCTCCCCGTCAATGCGTATCCTCACGTATCCCTTCTTCTTGAATTCCTCGAAAAGTTCTTTGTACTGCCCTTTCTTGCTCCTTACGATGGGAGATAGTATGAACAGTTTCGTTTCATCGGGAAGTTTCATTATCTCTTCTGCGATCTCGTCGACCGTTCTTGCTGTGACCGGGATATTGTCATTCGGACAATATGGAATTCCTACACGGGCGAAAAGGATCCTGAAATGATCGTAGATCTCAGTGATCGTTCCCACTATGGAGCGCGGATTGTGCGAAAGCACCCTTTGCTGAATGGCGATCGCAGGCGAAAGCCCTTCTATGTATTCGACCTCTGGTTTTCCCTTCATCCCCAAAAACTGCCTGGCATAGGTCGATAGAGATTCGACATATCTTCTCTGACCCTCTGCATAGATCGTATCGAACGCAAGAGAGGATTTGCCGGACCCTGAAAGACCTGTGAACACGATGAATTTATTCTTGGGCAATTCAAGGCCGATCCCTTTCAAATTATGTTCCCGGGCGCCTTTTATGATTATCTTATCCATTTGAATAAATTTTTGTTCAGGACTATATGATGCTTCCATGTCCTGTTGTTGGTAAAGGGATAATCAGCCCGGAAATGCGCTCCGCGGGATTCCGTTCTTTCCAGAGCGGTGTGGCTGATGAGAAAACCGTTCACAATAAAACTTTTAAGTATCACATTCTCCAGTTTAAGATCGGTCACCCCGCCGTACTCCACCCAGAGGTCCCTGAACAGCTCCGTATTCTTCCTCAATCCGTCCCCCGTTCTTTCGATGCCGGCATTTTTCTCCATTTCCGATCTTATTAGCGAAATGATCTCCTTCGCATTTCCGATTTCCCTTCCCTTCGCATCCGGAAGCGGGATCTCCTTAACAGGGGTTTTCCTCAGATGTCTGGCATTGTCGGCCGCTCTTTTGGCGAATACGAGCGATTCGAGGAGGGAATTGGAGGCAAGCCTATTGGCTCCGTGCAGGCCGCTCGATGTCGTTTCTCCGGAGGCGTAAAGGCCTTTAAGGGAAGTTTTCCCATTGGCGGCGATCCTTATGCCCCCCATGAAATAATGGGCGGCAGGAACAACGGGGATCTTCATCGTCGAGAGGTCTATCCCGAGATTTTTCAATCTCGAGGTGATCGTGGGAAATCTTTCTTCGAACCTTTCGATGCCGATCGGGGAAATGTCTAAAAGGACATTGCTTATATCCTGCTTTCTCATCTCGTTGAAGATGGCGATCGATACGATATTACGGGGTGCAAGGTCTTTGAGCGGATGGTATTTTTCCATGAAGGCGTTCCCTTTATGGTCTGTCAGGACAGCGCCTTCGCCACGAACGGCTTCGGAGATGAGAAATCTGGGAAAGATATCCGCGGCCAGGCTCGTGGGATGGAACTGCACGAATTCCATATCCATCACATCAGCGCCGGCAAGGAATGAAAAATATATTCCGTCGCCTGTCGAAACGGGAGGGTTCGTAGTATTGAGATAGACCTGGCCGACTCCGCCCGTAGCTATGAAAACGCCCTTGGCGAAAACATCTATCAATTCTCCTCCGCTCACGGCGCGGACCCCGAGGACACGGCCGGCCTTCTCTATAAGAGAGTACGTATATGCGTCCTCGAGCAGTTCTATAGCCGAATTCCTGATCTTGGTCGCAAGGACCGTTTCAATATTTGCACCTGTCGCGTCGCCGCCGGAATGCAGCACTCTTGAAACGCGGTGAGCGCCTTCCTTGGTAAGATTATAACCCGCACCGTCCGTATCGAACCTTACGCCCCAGTCGATCAGCTCTTCGATCCTTTTCGGGCCATCCTTTACCATTTCCCATACCGCTTCGGGATTGCACAGGCCGTCCCCCGCATTAATCGTATCGGCAAAATGATATTTTGGCCTGTCGAGTTCAGAGAACACTACGGCGACGCCGCCCTGAGCGTGATATGTGGAACCTTCTATTACTTTGCCTTTCGTCAAGACGAGAACAGAGCCGAGCTTGATCAGTTCCAGCGCCATTCTCAGACCGGCGATGCCGCTGCCCACGACCGCGAAATCAACGGATTTCTTCATTATCCGGAATGCTCTTCATCGGGAAAGGAACCGTTCTTGATCTCTGAAGCGAATCTCTTCAAACCGTCAACAGCCTCTTCCCAGAGGTTCTTATAGTTCTTGGCGAATTTTGGCTTAAGCTTGTCGTAGAAACCAAGCACATCATGCCATACGAGGATCTGGCCGTCCGTTCCCGGACCGCTGCCGATGCCGATCGTTGGGATGCCGATCCGTTTCGTGACCTCGTCTGCCGTCGATGCGGGGATATTCTCGAGAACGATGGCAAAAGCTCCGGCTTTTTCCATCTCGACCGCGGAACGAAGAAGGTATTTTTTATCGACCTCTTTTTTCCCGATCTTCTTATATCTTCCGAATTTGAGGATGCCCTGGGGCGTGAGCCCGATATGGCCCATGACGGGAATGTCGGCAAACACGAGTTTTTTGATCAGGCGGCACACTTCCGTGCCTCCCTCTATCTTCACGGCATCCGCACCTTCGCGGATCAGGCGGCCGGCGTTCCGTACGGCTTCTGCCGGAGAGATCTTATAGCTCAAGAACGGCATATCCGATACGATGAAATGGTCCGGTGCGCCGGATCTTGCATATTTGGTATGCAGGATCATCTCCTCCATAGAAACATTGAGGGTATTTTCCGCACCGCCGAGGACCATCCCGAGAGAATCCCCTACCAGAAGAGCTTCGATCCCCGCGGAAGACGCGGTTCTCGCGCTGACATAATCGTATGCCGTCGTCATTACGATAGGCCTGTTGCTTTTCTTGAAAATATTTATGCTTCTCATATATACCATAATTTAATATTATATAAAATAATCTTCAATTTTTCAAATCTTTCGGCAATGGGAATATTCCCTTTCACCTTGCCCGCCCTGTTGCGGTCAGGAGCGTAATGCAGTTTTAATGCGCCTTTTTCCCCGTTAAGGAAACTGTCGTGATCGCGGCAATGGAAAGTAAGAACGCGAACACAAGGTCGATATGCGTGGCCTTGAAAACGGGTATGAGATTGATCACGATAATCGTTAAAAGAGCAACGATCATACCTGCCAGAATGCCTGCCTTAGTGGCCTTTTTCCACCAGAGCGAGAAGAACATGGCCGGGCCGAACACGGCGCCGAGGCCGCCCCAGGCGAAAAGGACAAGATGGTATACGAGCTGGCGGGTGAATATCGCGATAAGGAATGCCACTATGCCTATGGTAATGGTCGCGATCCTGCTCACGAGAATAAGTTCTTTCTGATCCGCATTCTTCTTGAAAAGGTGATGGTATATATCCTCGGTGACGGCGGACGTTGAAGCAAGAAGCTGTGAATCGGCGGTCGACATCATCGCCGCGATCGCGCCCGATATCATGATGCCGGCGATCACAGGCGGCATTAGCGCTTTCGCCATCACTGGCATGAGCTTCTCGGGATCGCTGATAAGGGTTCCGAGCACTGCCGTATCTTTGAACCATCCTCCCTTCAGTATCAGATCGGCGGAGATCCCCTCCGTCAGCCCGTTCCTTAAAAATGCGATGCCGAAGATACCTATGAAAGTAGCGCCCCAGAAGGCCAGAAGAGCCCAGAGCGAGGCGATCAGCATGCTCTTTTTCAATTCTTTCCTGTCATTGATGGCCATAAAGCGCGCCACGAGGTGCGGCTGGCCCATATATCCGAGGCCTATGCCCAATGCGCCGGTTATGGCCAGGAAAAGAGGAAATCCCGATTTGACCCCTGTGACATTGAGCAGCTGCGGATTAACGAACCTGATACTTTCCGCAGCCCTGGCGAAGCCGCCGAGAGCAATAAGAGCGGCTATCGGAAGTAACACGAGCGTGAACACCATAATGATCCCCTGCACGAGATCCGTCCAGGCCACGGCGAAGAACCCTCCCATCACCGTATAGAAAAGTATCACTGCGGCTCCGATCACCATTCCCCAGAACTCCGGGATATTGAACGCGGCATTGAGCACTTTCCCTGCGGCAAGGAATTGGGCGGCAACATAGATCGTAAAGAAGAATATGATCACGCAGGCAGTGAATATCCTCAGTATCCTCGACCTGTCCGTGAATCTCGCTTCAAAATAATCCGGAACGGTTATCGCATCGTATCTCTCCGTATCGGTCCTCAATTTCCGTGCAATGAAGATCCACGAGAACATGATCCCTGCCGTGCATCCCACGGCGGGCCAGATACCTAAAAAACCGCTCGCGAAAGCTATGCCGGGCACTCCGATAAGAAGCCAAGCGCTCTCTCCGCTTGCGCGTTCGGAGAAGGCAACGACCCAGGGGCCTAATTTCCTTCCCGCGATAAGGTAATCCGAAAGTGTTTTCGAAAGCCTGCAGGTCATTATCCCGACAAAGAATACAAGGACGAGATAAACGATGAAGCTTATCAGCACAGCGTTCATTTCCCGGCCTCGTCATCTTTTGCAAATTTTGCGTACGCTACGGCAGTTGCAACAAGAACTAGAATTATGGGCGCTATGATGAAAAACACTGTCCAGAACGGCATGGCGACCTCCTTTTCGTATTTTATTTTAACTGTTTTTCCCTTTCATGTCAAATAGGGCCGGGCGGGGGGCACTACGCGATCAAACGAACCGCGCTCTTCTCCCGTTCTCTTTCAATACCGCTATCCGTTATTCTGAGTTACGATATGCGCGATCCTCTCTGCGAGTGAGAGCATAGCATCAATGTCCTTTGTTTTCAGGATATTCTCTTTCTTCTCTATTAAAATGAAGCGTCCCTCTTTTTTCTCTGAGATGATGCTGCATTTCCGGACGGGAACCTTGAAATGCTCTGCTGTTCCTATAAAAGCAGTAACGGAAACCTCACGAAGGAGGCTGTCGAGAACGGCTCGCGTGAAACGGGATTCGAACCAGACGGTGTCAGAGGTTCCTGTCAGGAAATAATCCCTCAGTTCCCCGATATCCTCCGGGAGGGGTTCTCCGAATTTCACCTTCCTTTCATCAAGGTTTATGGAGAAATCAGGGACCGGTATTTCCACGGATATGACCATGCCCCAGTGATGCCCCGTATACCCCTTCCCTTCTTTCTCGGCCCAGGATATAAGTATAAGGTCGTAATCGGAAGCCCTTTTATATCCGACCGCATAGAATTTCTGCAGGGGGAATATGCCACTTGCGATCCTTTCGGGAGCGAGATGCGCAGCAAGGACGATCCTCTCGAATTCATCAAGCGCCGGCTGCCAGCGGCGATGCCTGGTCAAAAAGCTCCACAGGGCCATTCCTGAAACGAAAATGACCAGCATTATGAAAAGAGGCATACTATCTCCTTTTGATATCGGTTTTACACAGGTTCGTAGGCAGTAGCCAGGATCTTCGCGAGTTTCTCGGAAAGCGAGATCACCTGGTCTATATTGTTCGCTTTATTCATGTTTTCTTTTTTCGTGATAAGGACGAAACATCGTGTTCTATTATCCTGAAGAACAGGGCTCTTTCTGAGAGGGACGGTGAAACTTCGCACCGTTTTGATCGATTCGATGCCGTCATATTCGGCAAGGAGTTCCTGAAGGCGGTATCCCGTAAAGTGAGTTTCAAACCATCCCTTGTCCTTCGAATTCATATAGAAATCCTTTCCCGTTCCATCACCTTCGGGCCTTATCCCCTTTCTGAAAAGGGATTCGAAACCCTTTCTTGAGATGATGAAATCCGGGATGTTCCCGGGCAGGAACAATGCCGTCCCCCAGCAGCTCACAACATAGTTCTTCCCTCTCTGCTCTTCCCAAGTAACGAGGAACATATCGAATCTCGGGTATCTTTTATATCCCGCTTTATGAACGCTTTTTATGAACATGAACCTGCTCTCTATCGTCTCAACGGAAAAACCCCTTGACGATGCGATCTCCTCAAAAAGTTCATTGTCCTTTTTCAGCTTTTTATTCACCGCTTTCACGATCACTACCATAACGCCGAATAAAAAAATGATAATGCTTATCCATTCCGGCATATCGCCCTCCATCTTCCCGGCCTTGATCCGGAGCGCCGGTTGCCCTTTATTCTTCAGCGCGGATGCGCTACAGTTTAATATGCCCTATTATACTTGGAACGAGAAAAAGGATATTCGGAAGATTCGTTGCGAGCACGGGATGCAGCACACCTTTTTCCGAAAGATCGAACCCGATCAGCATGAAGATATAATAAACGAAGATGAAGGCTATGCTGACCGCGATTCCGAGAGCCCTGCTCCCCACTTTCAATTTAAGCGCAAGAAAAAGCGCGAAGCCGAGAAGAGAGAGAGCGGCAAGAGGTATCGAGAATCTCTTGTACAGTTCCGTAAGGTTCTTATTCCGTACATCGGGCGGAAGTTCTTCTTTCAGGGCCGCTCTGAGTTCGCGGAGCGTCATGCTGCGGGGTCCGAAATCGGTTATGTCGGAATGCTGGAAACCCGTGGAGAGGTCGATGTTCACTATCATTCTGTCATAAATGCCGTTAATGAGATCGCCGTTCTCGAGAAGCTTGGAAAAGCTTCCATCTTTCATGATGAACTGGTAGAGGAACCTGTCGGGATCCTTAAAGAATTCACCTGTTCCGGCAAAGATTATCATGGTGCCGTCCTGTTCTTTCATTCTCAAGTTGATATTGTTCAGGATGTTCTTTTTCCTGTCGAACTCTTCGGTATAGATGATGATCTTGTCGCTCACCTCGGAGAATTCCTTCTCGTTAATCACAAGTTGAACCTTCTGCGTAATGGCGTTGAAGAGAGTTTTAATGTACATCTTGTTCGATTCCGGCATAACGAACAGGTTGAACAGCGTCATTGCTATGCATAAGAGCACGGCGAAGGAGACAAATGGCTTCACGATATCTGCTTTGCCTATGCCGAGCGTTTTCATAGCGATGATCTCCTTCGCTTCGGATAGCCGTCCTATGCTGAGGACCACGCCGAGTATATAGGCCATCGGCACGGCAATGGATAGAAGGGCCGGCATAAGGAAGAACAGAAGTTTAATGATGACCACGGGGCTTATCCCTTTATTGACAATGAATTCCAAGAGTTCCTCGATCTTGGATACGATCAGTATGGTGGAGAATAGGGCTATACCGAAAAGAAATGTCTTGATGCTCTCCTTCAGGAGATACCTTTCAGCGATTTTCATCCGTTCGTAGTGCCTCCTTTCGCCGGAATGCGCTTAAAAATCCGCCCCTATATTGAATTGAAAATACGTCCTCGGGTAGACCTTGAAAAAATCCCATTTCTTGGCAAAATCGAACATGAGGTCGAAATACCCTACCTGGAACCGTATGCCGAAGCCGACGGACGCCCTTATATCGTCGAATCTCAATTCACCGCTCTCTTTGGTAAATGCCCGGAAATCATCGTTCAGCCAGGCGCTGCCCATATCGACGAACATCACACCCCTGATATAATAAAAATTGAAAAGGCCGGAGAATCTGATGATATCGATGAAAGGTATGCGCATTTCAAGGTTCGAGAA
This sequence comes from uncultured bacterium, assembly GCA_937863565.1. Taxonomy (GTDB): domain Bacteria; phylum AUK180; class AUK180; order AUK180; family AUK180; genus CALMGJ01. The sequence goes on from CALMGJ010000013.1 coordinate 108,988, forward strand.
AAAGGCATTATTCCCGTAGATCGACATGGGATAATATCCACGTATCGTTCCGATCCCCCCGAGATAGATATAATTCTTGTCGTCTCCCCATGAATTGTATTCAAAGAACCTGAACGCAAGAGAGCTTCTCATCGTAAGCCTGAAATAAGCGCGGTAATCGAGAATGAAACTGTAGTTGGAAAAATAGCTCTTCGTGAGAGGATATGAGTTGGTGAAGGAAAGCATGTACCGGCTGCCGCTATTGTACGTGAAGAAACCCGCTTTCGTGGAATCGCTTATGAAACTCACGGTATTGGAGAACATCCTTTTCTGGCTCGGGTATCCGTAGATGATGCGGAAAATATCATCCCAGTAGGCAACCCCGTATTTGATCTCGTACTCGAGTCTCTTATATTTACTTAAGGGGTATATCAGAAAGAGCGAAGCGCCGTAGGAGCCCTCGCTCCCTATATCCTGATATTCCCAGAAATAATAATCGTTCCTGAGATTAAAAACGGAGACGCCCCAGTTGAGGCGGTGCCGCTGAGTGAAATAATAAGCATAGAAATTATCGAATTGCCTTACGGCGTCGATGTTAAGGACCAATCTGATATCACCGAGAATGTCGGAAAGCGTTATATTCGAGTAATTCTCGATTATACCGTTCTCGTAAGTTATATAAGAGGATACGTTCACAGGGAACAGTTTCAGCTTGTAATCCTTTACGTTCTTCAAGTATTTTACATCACTGTAATCGGGTTTTTCGGAAAGATCGGAAAAAGCCTTTTCCGCTTCGGTCCCGTATTGTTTCATTTCTGAAAGTTTCCGGAGAAATGTCCTGTAGGTGCCCTTGAAATACGAAGTGAACGCAACGGATCTGCCGTCCGGGGAGAGCTGGGCCATGAAATTCCCCCCCTGGGTGTTCGTTATCCTGGATGTGAACCCGGTGCTCAGGTCATGGATAAAAAGATTTGGGATGCCTGCGAACCTGTCTGAAGTGAAGATGATCTTTCCGCCGTCAGCCGATATGTTCAGTTCAACATCATTGCCCGGCCCGCCCGTTATCTGGGTCTCCGACCCTGTGGAAAGGTCGAGGCGGAATATCTTGTCCAGGCCGGCGGTCCTTCTCGTGAAGTAGAGCCCGTCGCTCACGGGATCGTAATTGACGAATTTACAATACTCCCTTCCTTCGGTGACCGGTGCGGTCTCGCCTACCGCTGTATCAAAGATGTAAATGCTTCTCCCGAGACTGTTCTCCGCGGTAAAAAAGATGCTGTAATTATCTTTCCAATCCGGATATCGCGGTTTTAAAAGATCCCCCATGCGGTATTTATCGACCGTACCCGAGAGGATATTTATCACAAGAAGAACATCTGCGCGTCCGTCCCGGGCGAATACGGCCAGTTTGTTCCCGTCCGGGGATATGCTCATCGAGTTCTCCTCAACGATGATATACTCGTAAAGCCCTGTATAGAAAGGCGTGAGGCGCTTCAGCGTCTTCATTCCCGAATCATCTGTCACGTATATGTCCAGATTGGCGTTTTTCGTCGTGATAAGGGCAAGTGTTTCTCCCGAAGGGAAGAATACGGGTTGCACCCATATATCGTCCGGAGCGTTCTCGAAAAAGAATGGGGTGCCGTATTCGGAATCAGGATCTTCAAGGACAGCGACCTCGGGCCAGTACTTCTTCTTGAGATAAGTGAACCATTTATCGTTCACTTGCTTATAGCTCATATTGAGGACTTTCTTGAAAATATCGTTCAGCGAATGCTGCGAGGAGCGTTTCAGGTAACGCACGAATTTACGGAAGGTTTCCAGTCCGAATGTTTCCATGAACCAGTCCGTGAAGCTCTGGCTGAGTTTATAGCATTTGTAAGCATCGGGAGTATAAGAGAAATTCTCCATCTCCTGCAGGGTGTAGAGGTCATTGTTCATCACGGCATCCCTGAGGACCATGATGCCCTTCATATCCCAGAATTGCGAAAGATGCTCCGCTGTTCCTTCCATGAACCAGTCCGGGGGTGCCCGCGAGAACAGAGAACTCCTGAAGATATGATACTGGAAGATATGCGTAAGCTCATGCCAGACAAGCGCCTTTAATTCCTCGTAAGGAGAATCTATAGGGACCACCAGCCTGTTCATCAGCATTTCAGCGAAACCGCCTACCTGCGGAGGGATGAAACCGGAGATGATATTGGTCTGCTCGAAATCACGGTGCGTACGGTATAGAATAACGGGGGTTTTTTCTTTTATCTTGAACTGGAAGAAATCAGAATGATGCCTGTATGCGCTTTCCAGCATATCGATGATCTCAAGAAGCCTTTCCTCCTCGCCGAAATAGTAATAGACATTGAAGTGTTCCGACTCTTTGATGAACCATTTGAAATCCTGATACTGTATCTTGTTCTTCCCGAAAGCGGAAGCGGAACCGCATATGAGGATGAGGGCCGCGATAAGGATATATTTCTTAACGGACAATGAGATACCTCTCCATTCTCTGTTTTCTCGGCATATAATCGGAGAAAGCGTTCTTCAGATATTTCTCCATGCTTGCCATCATATATTCCTCGGTCTCCGGGACGCTGTCGGAATATTCATCGCTTCCGGAAAACCTTTTTTCGAATATCAGTTCGTCCTTGCGTGCGTCGTAGAGAAAGAACACTACCGCAATGTTCATGATCACCTTCTTCTCGAATGTCTCCTTGTAATAATATGAATTGTACACGGGATCGAAAACCCTCCTGTAAACATATCCCTCGGAGTGAGTAATGTCAAGATCGACGGAAGTGAAAAGTATACGGTCAGCGGATGCACGTGCCGGAAAACGTATATCCGAGAACGATATGTTCTTCGGGTCCTTCCTGTCAACGGTGAAGGAGAATGTATTGGACACCGTGCTCTCCACATTGAGTTCGGAAAGAGTGTCTCTGGCGAAACCCGGGAAATCGTTCCTTAATGCGTCCAGGGGTTCTTCCGCCGCGGAAGAGATCTTCACATCGGGGCGTGTTAACATGATCCCTGAGATCCCCGATGCGGACATCTTTGGTTTCAAGGCCATCTCCCAGGAATGTTTGACATAATGCATGCAGCCGGATGAGAGAAGGACCGCGGAAATGAGGAGCATCCTAATCGTTCTTTTCAAGTATCTCGGTCACCCTTCTTTTATTCACTTCAACGCCTCTATTCGTCTTGATTATTTCGAGGGCCGCTTCGTATTGGGCCAGCGCTTCCTCGTATCTCCCCTGTTTTTCGAGACAGACGCCCAGATTATTCCGGGCGGCCCAATCTGAAGGATCCTTTTCGATGAGTTTTCTGAACCTGAACTCAGCTTCCCTGTTGAGATTCATCTGCATCGCCTTGATCCCGTAATTGTTCTCGAGACGCACGGTATTCATTCCGCATCCTTGAAAGAGAACAATAATAAGTGCTGCAAGAGTGAATATCCTTCTCATTCCTTGTACGCCGCTGCGAAAGCCACCGCATAATCCTGTTCATGCGAGATAGAAAGCTCCAACCTGATGTCTTTGACAAGTTCTCTCATCTCGGCGCTTTCGAATTCCGCAAAAGGCCCGTTAGGGCCGGTGATGACCGTCACATCGCTGAAATCGAAGGATATCTTGAAAGGCGATAAGGCCTTGTATAGCGCTTCCTTCGCCGCGAAACGGCCTGCTACCGTCTCCCACGGGCTTTCATGGGAATCCATATATTCGATCTCCTTCGCGGAGAAAAGTCTCTCAAGTTTTTTTCTCTCCGAGAACACTTCCTTTATCCTCGAAACGGAAACTATGTCCGTTCCCAATTTGATGATCATAATCTGTTCTGATACAATGGGAATCTCTTGCAGAGTTCTTCCACTTCCGCTTTAACTTTGGAGATATTCTCTTCATCCTTGGGGCTTTCAAGCACTCGGTTTATGAATGAGGCTATCGTTCTCATATCCTCCTTACCCATACCTCTTGTCGTGACGGCGGGCGTGCCTACCCTTATGCCGGAAGCAACGAAAGGTTTCTCGGGATCGAACGGGATCGTGTTCTTATTGACCGTTATTCCTGCCTTCTCCAGGGCTTTCTCGGCCCTTTTCCCGGTAATGTTCTTCGGCCTCATATCAACGAGCATAAGATGGGTGTCAGTGCTGTCCGAAACGAGCCGGAGCCCGTGCCCGGTGAAAGCCTCAGCAAGGGCTTTTGCATTATCGAGCACGGCCTGCTGATATTTCTTGAAGTCGTCGCTCAGCGCTTCTTTGAAAGCGACCGCCTTTGCCGCGATCACATGCATGAGCGGGCCGCCCTGTATCCCCGGGAAAACATATTTATCGAGCATCTCCGCATACTGCGATTTGCACATTACCATACCTCCGCGGGGGCCGCGCAAGGTCTTATGCGTAGTGGTGGTCACTATATCGGCATAAGGTATCGGGGACGGGTGAAGCCCTGTTGCGACAAGGCCGGCGATATGAGCTATGTCTACCACGAGATAAGCGCCCACTTCGTCCGCGATCTCCCTGAATTTCGCAAAATCCAGCGTTCTCGGATATGCCGAAGCACCCGCCATGATAAGTTTAGGCTTAGCTTCCAGAGCCTTGACCCGTAGTTCCGAATAATCTATCATTTCGGTGTCCTTGTTCACCATGTACGGCACGACTTTGTAGAATTTTCCGGAAAAGCTGAGGGGATGACCGTGTGTCAGATGTCCTCCGTGAGAAAGGTCCAGGCCCATGATCGTGTCACCCGGCTGAATGAGCGTGAAATATGCCGCCATATTCGCCTGTGAGCCCGAATGTGCCTGTACATTAACGTGTTCAGCCTTGAAAAGCTCTTTCGCTCTCGCGATCGCGAGCTTCTCGGCCTCGTCGACGAATTCACAACCGCCGTAATATCTCTTATCGGGGTACCCTTCTGCGTATTTATTCGTCATTACCGAACCGAGCGCTTCAAGAACGGCTTCGGAAACGAAATTCTCCGATGCGATCAGTTCGAGATTAAATGCCTGCCTTTGGGTTTCTTTGAGCATTGCACTGAAAATTTCGGGATCTGTCTTTTTAAGATTTTCATTCATTCGGAACCTCCGGGTCATCTTTTTGGATTATACCATAATTTTATTAAAAAACAAAAGACCATATTCTTCATTTTCATCCGGCTTGTGGCCCCGGCCGCGAACACAACAATACAACGTTCAATTATCGTAAAAAGTCACATTTTAGATAGAATAGAGACAGAATACCGCAAGGATCTTTGCCGTCAGCCGGCCGCTTCGGAGTACTCCTTCTCGAGTGAATCCACGAGCTCCTGCACTTTCATTATCCTGTCGATACGGTATGCGTTAGCTCCGGTGAAAGCGAACCCGTTCTCCAGTTTACCCAGCTTTGCGTTCGTGAGAGCGAGCGCGATACAGTATGGGACATTCTGGTACTCACAGGTCCTGAGGCATTTCCAGGGGCATTTGAACGGTTTCTTGAGTCCGGCCTCGACATCGTTGAGGAAAGCGTTCCTCACAGCACGGCCGGGAAGACCGACCGGACTGTGTATGAGCATGATATCCTCTTTTTTGCATTTGATATACATATCCTTGAATTCCGGAGCGGCATCGCATTCTTCCGTTGCCACGAACCTTGTGGCCATCTGAACTCCAGCCGCTCCTTTTTTCATGATTTCGTATATGTCTTTTCCCGTATAAATGCCTCCGCCGGCTATCACGGGAATGTCCTTACCGTATTTCTTCCTGAAAGGTTCCACTTCGGCAATGACCTCAGGCAGAAGATTCTCCAGCCGGAAAGCCGGATCTTCGATATTTTCCCACTTGTATCCGAGATGACCGCCGGCCATGGGACCTTCAAGAACAACGGCGTCCGGTATATATTCGAAATGCCTTTCCCAGTACTGGAATATCATCTTGGTCACTCTTCCGGACGATACGATGGGCACGAGTTTCGGGAATACTTTTCTTGAAGGATCCAGAGGTTTCACTTTTGGATTGTAGGAGGGAATGCCGGCGCCCATGAATATAATATCTATCCCGCAGTCCACTGAAGCGTCCACAAGATTGTCAAAATCGCTGAGCGCGACCATTATATTCACCCCGAGGATCCCTTTGGTCATTTTCCTCGCCTTCAAGATCTCTTTTCTGAGAGCGGACCTGTTGGCCGCATTCACGTTCTTAAAAAAATCTATCTCGAACATTCCGATGCCGGCTGTCGCTATAACACCGATCCCGCCTGCATTTGCAACAGCGGAAGCAAGACCGGAAAGAGAGACGCCGACACCCATACCTCCCTGAATGATGGGGATACGCGTTTCAAGATCGCCGATTCTAAGCGGCGGCATTTTTTTAGAATTCATCTGTTCCTACTCCGAATCAAGATGACGGTATACCGAGGGCATAATATTGTTTATCCGGCCTCAATACATCGCATTTTGAAATGCTTTATATAATTTTATCATTTTTTGTAAAAAAAAACAAATCACATTTTTATCAGGTCCATTTAGATTATCGCAGTGCCCGTTTATAATTTAAAGAGGGAGAAAAGCGCCTGAGCAGGGACTCGAACCCCGAACCTAATGGTTAACAGCCATCCGCTCTGACCGTTGAGCTACTCAGGCGCAGAAGTTGTATTATATGAAATTTTATTTTTAAGTCAAGCCTATTTTGCCGAAAAGGCCTCAAGCGCATCGAAAACGCCCCTTAATCCTGCAATGGCGGGGCCGCCACCCATTGCCGCCGCCACATAAGCGCCTTCAAGTATCTCCTCTTTTGAGGCTCCGGCTTGAAGGGCATCGGCCACATGGATAGCCAGGCAGTAGTCGCAGCGCGTTTGCACGGCAAGGGCCACTGCGATTATTGTTTTCATTTTATGAGGCAAAGCTCCGTCTTTCGTAACGGCGCGGTTGAATGCCATGAAAGAGTTCATCACATCGGGGGCATGTCCTCCCAATTGTTTCATGACATCCTGGATCTGAGCAAGTTTTTTACCCATGTTCTTCTTAATACTCTCTTCCAATTTTTCCCCCTTTACCGTATTTTACACTATTTTTGTTTTTTTTTACAGAATAATGTTATAATTTTATATGAAAGCCGATCATATTCCGGATAAAGGACCGGGAGAAAAACTCCTTTTTATCTTTCTCCTTTCCGTTGCTTTCGGTTTCTTAGAAGCCGCAACTGTGATCTATCTTCGCAGCATGTACTATCCCGGAGGTTTTTCCTTCCCCCTCAATTCCTTTCTGGACCTTCACATCTATTTCGTTGAGATCTTAAGGGAAGCAGCCACAATGCTCATCATTTTTTCCGCTGCTGCGCTCTGCTGGAAGGATCTTAAACGAAGGTTCTTGACTTTTTTCCTTATATTCGGGATATGGGATATCTTCTACTATGTTTTCCTCAAGATCTTCCTCGATTGGCCGGCTGTAATGTCTGAGTTCGATGTGCTCTTTCTCATCCCGATCACTTGGACCGGTCCGGTCTGGGCACCGGTTTGTGTCAGCGTCATCTTCATCGCTTCCGCTCTTTTTCATTTTAAAAGACCCGGCAAAATCTCCATTCTGAACTACGGTCTTTTTCTCGGCGGATTATTCCTGATCTACTTTTCTTTCACGATAGATTACTACGCTTTCCTGAGGGCGCACGATTTCTTTTCAAATCCTACCGTTGCGTTCGGAAGACAGATCGTATCCGCTTATGTCCCCGGAAGATTCCCCGTAGAGATATTCATACCGGGAACGGTTCTTGTATTAACGATCTTTTTCGATCTCGGAAAGAGAAAACCGCGAGCTCAGTAAGAGAATATCTTGTCTTTGGACCTGTGCCCGGCAGTCAGCTCGAGGGAGCTCGGGGGTATTTTCAGGAATTCCGCAAGCAGTTTTCTCACGCTTTCATTAGCTTTACCGTCGACAGGCGCCGTGGTCACGCGGACGCGGAAAGACCCGTCCGTGAGCTGTTCGACGCTATTCCTGCTTGCCTTTGTTATTACCCGTACTTTTATTTTCACCTTTCATCTCATTAACAAGATGCTGAAGTTCATTGGCCTTCTTCTGGAAGAAATTCTTCAGGTCATTGAGTAGTTCTTCGCGGTATTTTTTCAGTTTACCGATATCATCCTGATAGTTCTTCTTTATCGATTCTATCTCGGAAAGATATTTATTCCTGTGTTCCTTTGCGCTTTTTACGATCTCGGCAGCTTCGTTCTCCGCGGTTTCGATGATCTTGTTTTTTTCGGCGGTAAGTTCATTTTCCTTTTTGCTGAGATTGTCCTTTATCGCCTGATGTTCTTTCTCGTACTTGCTTTTCAACTCCTCGGCAATAGTTTGAGTGGACAGGAGCGCATTGTTCATTTTGGTTTCCATGTCCTTGTATCTTTTCACATCGCCTTCAAGTCTGTTGATCACCTCCTTTAAAAGAGCGTTCTCCTTCCAGAGGTCCTGATAACTTTCGTATATCTCTATAATGAAATCGTTCACTTCTTCCTGAGCATATCCTTTGAGCTTTTTCGTGAATTCCTTGTTTTTTATCGCGATCGGGGTGAGTCTGGAGCTCTCCTCCTTTTTCTTCTTTGCCCATTCGAGAAGATTGCCGTCTTCATTAGCGGTCATTGTTCCCTCCTTGGCGGACATCCGTCCTAATGGTGCCGGGCCGGCAGCGTTCGCGAATAATATTCGGATCACTCACCGGCGCGCCTTCTATTTATCACATCGAGAAAAGCGTCCATTGTCATTGCCGCCATCTCGCCTTCTTTTCTTCCGTTCGGTTTAATGAGACCCGCCTTTTCCTCGTTCTCCCCGACTACGATGAAATACGGGATCTTCTGAAGACGGGCATCCCTTACTTTATAGCCGAGTCTTTCATTCCTTCCGTCCACATAGGCCCTGATGCCTTTCTTCAGAAGTTCTCCGCATACCTTCTGAGCATAATCGGAGGTATTGTCGGATACGGGAAGCACTACGGCCTCTTTGTAAGAAAGCCACAACGGAAGGTCCCCTTTGTAATGCTCGAGAAGGACCCCGAAGAACCGTTCGATGGAGCCCAGAAGCGCCCTGTGTATCATGATCGGTCTTTCCTTGTCGCCTTTTTCATTGATATATGAAAGGTCAAACCGCTCAGGTTCATTGAAATCGAACTGAATGGTGGTTGTCTGCCATTCCCTTTTCAGGGCATCCTTTATTTTGACGTCTATCTTCGGACCGTAAAAAGCGCCGCCGCCGCGGTCTATGGTGAAATCCATACCGTAGCTCTTCACAGCCGCGGTCAGAGCCGCTTCCGCGCGGTCCCACTCTTCCTTTGTACCGACAGCCTTTTCCGGCATTGTGGCCAGATAGACCTTGAAATCGGAGAATCCGAATTTTTTCAGGAAGAAGAGGTTGAAATCGAGAAGTTTCTTCACTTCCGTCTCAAGGTCATCGCGTACGCAGAAGATATGCGCATCGTCCTGTGTGAAACCCCTTACCCTGAGAAGGCCGTGAAGAACACCCGATTTTTCATACCTGTACACGGTGCCCAGTTCGGCATATCGGATGGGAAGTTCCCTGTAGCTTCTTAATTTTTCCTTGAAAACAAGGATATGGAACGGGCAGTTCATAGGTTTGACCAGATATTTATCCCCTTCGGGAAACTCCATCTCCGGATAGAGATTATCCCTGTAAAAATCAAAATGCCCCGAAATGGTCCACAGATGAGAACGGGCCACATGCGGTGTTGAAAGGAGTTCGTAGCCGTTCTCGAGATGCTCCTTTTTCCAGAGGTCTTCGATACGCATCTTGGTATATGCGGCGCGCGGTTTCCAGATGATGAGGCCGGGGCCGACTTCCGGAGAAATAGTGAAAAGGTCCAGTTCCTTTCCGATCTTCCTGTGATCCCTCTCCAACGCTTCCCTGTAGAACGCGAGATAATCGTCCATCTCCTTTTTTGAGGGGAACGAGATCCCGTATACGCGCTGGAGCATCTTGTTCTTCTCGCTGCCCCGCCAGTATGCTCCGGCAACGGACATGACCTTGAAGCTTTTCGGGAAAGAAGTATCCGGAAGATGCGGACCGCGGCAGAGATCGAAAAAATCACCCTGGCGATAGATCGTGACAGTATCGTCCGCTATCTCTGAAAGTATCTCGACCTTATATTCATTATTTTCTTTCCTGTATATCTCTATTGCCTCGGTCCTTTTTATCTCCTCCCGAGTCAGCTGTATCTTCTGTGATACGATATTTCTGAATTCCTCCTCGATCTGTCCGAACTCCTCTTCGGTTATCTTGTGCTCCATATCTATGTCATAGTAAAAACCGTTCTCTATGGAAGGCCCGATGGTGAGCTTTACGCCCGGATAGAGGTGCATCAGCGCCTGAGCCATGATATGTGCGGAAGTATGCCAGAGTATATCAAGTCCCTCGGGACTTTTCACAGTAACGGTCTCGGCCGTCATCCCGTCAGTGAGTTGAGCATAGATATCCTTTAAATTCCCGTCGATCTTCAATGCAATGACATCCCTGTCAGTGAGGATGATCCTTCTGAGAGCTTCGGCGTTTTCAGCCGAGATCTCTTTTCCGTCAAGTACCAGCTTCATACTGTCTCCTATTTCATGAGCGCGCTTACTAAGGGATACACGATATGCGAGCCTTCTATCGTCCTTTTCATAAATCCGAACTCCTCCTTGAGCATCACCGCGAACGAGAAGATAAGGAAAGCGATGATCAAACCGAAACCTCCTCCGAGTATCGAATCGAGGATCTTAAGCGGTGTATTCGCGATGAACTGTTTGAGAAGGAATGTGAGCAAACTTAGAACCGCCAGAGCAAAAGTGAATGTTATGGCATATGAAAGACCGCCGGCCAGGGCGGGGTTCAAATTGAAATTGAATATGCCTCTGACCTCATCCCCAAGATAGATCGCAAAAAAGATCGATCCGAGAAGCGCGAGCACGGGCAATACAACCCCCGATATACCCTTTTTATAGAATACGGCAATCGATATGAGCAGAATAAGGCAGCAGCCTATATCAAATAAATTCATGGATTCTGCCTTCCAGCAGCCGCAGATATTCGTCATATTTCGAAGCGGGGAAAAGGCAGCCCGCCGCGCGGGGATGGCCTCCTACAGAAATGTATTTGAAATTCTCCCCGATCCCGAGAAGGAGCTTTATCAAGTTCACATCGATCTTCTCGCCCTGCCTTATCTCCCCGGATATCTCATCATCGAACTGATTGAAGATGTAGATGATCTTGTCCGGATGGTCATCCTTGAGACGGCTTGCGATAACGCCGAGTATATAATGCGGAGTATTGATCCTGTAGACGAGCAGCGGGATATCTTCGTATATCTTCGCTTCATCCTTTGCTCCATCGTAGATCTTCTCGATATCGCTTTTCAATTCCTGCCTTTTTGAGAAAAGAGAGGCGGCCTCCTCCTCGTTCGAATATACGAACGTGTAATCGTTCTTTTTCATTGCCTTTTGAAGTACCTTGAATGAAATATTGTCTTCCCCGTTCGGATTATGGAAAAAACCGGCATTTACGAAATAAACGAGTTTCTCAAGAAGGTTCTTGTAATCCTCGTTCTCTATCTCTTTGAGAAGTTCGGGAAACTTATCTCTGATCTCGTTCTTCAGCTCTTCATATTCATCGAAGGCATGATCTCCGCGCAATCCGAGGGCGGCCAGCCAGGGGTAATCGTTCTTAGAGAAATGTTTGAAGAGCGAATATCCGAAATAGGCTGCGGGATGCCAGATACGGGGTATTCCCAGCATTCTGGCGTTCAAGTATTCGATCGATCTGGGAATGGCGTCCTTATAGGATCCGTCAATATTATGATGATCGTAGATGAAGACATTGTCTATCACATCGGCCCAGTGTTTAAGCGTCTCCGGTTCCTTTCCCAGATCAAGGTCGGTCACGAGGAGAACATCCGGCGCAAGATGATCTATCAGAGCCTTTTCGTTCTTGAGCTTGTAGGATTTCGTGGAAACCCACAGTATCTCATCAGGATACCTTCCCCGTATCTCCTTTACTGTTTCAGCGATATATAAAGCGGAAACGACGCCGTCGCAATCGCCGTGATGCATCAGGACGACTTTCTGGCCGTGTCCGATCTTCTTAAAAAATGTAATGGCCCTTTCGACCATCTCTTCCCAGTTAAGGTAGTTCCATTTGACCATCATTCCACCTATAGCATTTATTTTATACTTTTTTCCAATAATTGTCAAGTTTTTAATGGGATCGAGCGTATTAGACGGAAGGTTTGCCTGATATTTTCCCGGATTGGAGAACACCCTTTGGAAAAGTAAGTTCCACCACTGTCCCTGATCTTTTCCGGACAGATACTTTTAGCGTACCGCCGAGTCTTTCCATCGTTTTCCTTATTATCAGGAACCCGATCCCCCTTCCGGTTATTTCACCACCTGGAGCGCTCTGCGATATCAGCAGGTTCGCCGCAGATGGTTTCATACCGATCCCGTGATCGCAGAATACAATGATAATGCCCTTCTGATCCTCCTCAATATCAACGGTCATCATTCCGGATTTTCCGTGGATCACGGCATTGCTTACGATGTTCTCGAAAAGAGAATAGAGCGTTTCATCCGCAATAAGCTCCGCATCGCCTTTGATCCTGAACGGTATGTCAAAGTGTTTGAACGTATGTGCAATGGCCTTTTTCAGATCTATCCTCTTTCTTCTCCTGTTTTTGGTAAGATACCTTTCGAGATTCCCTATCTTACCGATAATCTCCTTGCTCTGATCAATCTGTTTTACCGCATCCTTTAAAAGGGCTTTATTCCCGTTCTTGAGAAACATTTCGAGAGACATCTCGATCACGCTAAGTTTATTTGAGATATCATGCCCCAGTATCCTGTTCAAAAGCCTTGTCAGTTCGTTCAATTCCTCAAGCTGCCGGCGCAGTTTTTCCTTTTCGGAAATATCCCTTGAGATGTACAGCATCCCTGTAGGGCCTTTTCCCGGCTCTTCCAGAACGGCGCCGGAGATCTCAAAATCCCTTCTGCCCTTTCCGATCGTGAACAATTCAACGTTCATAGGCCCGATGGTCCCGGTCCGCATAAGATACCGGATATTTTCTTTCGTGAACAATTCCAGGCCCGGAGCCATGAAATCAAGGACCGATCTTCCGAGGATCTCTTTGCGGGATCGTATACCGTGAACCCTGAGGGTCGCTTCATTGCATTCGATGATCTTATGTTTCAGGTCCGTAATAATAACGCTGTCTTTACTTATTTGAAGAGCCTTATATATCATTGATATCTTCTGTTCTATAGCTTTCTTTTCCGTTCTGTCGACGAGCAGATTGAAAACACAGGGAAGACTCTTCCACTCGATAAGGAAAGTACGGGCCTCGAACCATCTCACTCCCCCGCTCTTCATGTTCATCCTGAATTCGCATGAAAAGTCCGATGTGCTCTTGACGGCATTTATCTGCGCCCGTTCGAAGCGCTGTCTGTCGTCTTTATAAATGACCGAATACAGGTCTTTGCCCGGCTCCTTTCTGTTCCTATACCCTGAGAGCGCAGCGAATTTCTCATTTACAAACACCGGAATACCGTTTCTCGTGATCAGGATACCGTGCGGGATCTTCTTGATGATCTCGTAATAAGACTTTTTTTTGTTTTCCATGTATGATCCTTTACTTTTTGATTATAGTGAATTATCAATCAAAAGTCAATTTAAAAAGCCGGATATTCAATCTATTGATTTTTAAGTTCTTTTCAGATATAATGTTTAAGGTGAGAAAATTTGCACTGATCCTCCTTGCTCTGATATGGATGCTGTCTTCTTTTTCAGCAGCAGGGATAAAGGAGGCAATGGACCTTTTCAAAGCCGACAGATTCGCGGAGGCGGAGAAACTGTTCCTCGATCTTGTCGGTCAGAATCCGAGGAATCTCATCATCTATCCTTATCTTATTAAATGCCTATATGAGAACAGTAAAAGCGATGAAGCTTTAAAATACCTCGAAATACTTGACGGGAATAATTCTCCTGCGGCTCAAAGACTGATCGATAGAGCTCTTTACTCGGAGATCCTGTACGAGAAAGGGGAATATTCCGGCGCGCTTCTGATGGCCGAGAACGGAATAGAACATTCGAAAGATGTGCAGAAAACGGCAAGGCTCGAGATACTCCGGGACCTGAGCAGACTGGCACTTGAGGACTTCGTCAAGGAAAAGGGCATCAGGATCGACCGCGGGAAATGGATGGGGTCCGCCCTGCTTCAATATTATATATGCGCCATCTATGGGATCAAGGATGCCATCGGGCGTTTTCCCGGAGCGGCGGATGACAACGAATGGGCAAGCACACGTGATAATTCAATGTCAGGATACCTCAAGGAGAGTTCAAGCCATCTCGATGAGCTTATGAAGAAGATGGATGGCGATTCGAAGGATATCGGGAAAGGAGATGAAGCGCTTTGCCTGGAAATGCTCGTTGAGAGAACTAAGGACGAGATCTGGCGGCTTACTTTGAGGGACAGCATCTCTAAAGCTGTCATCGCTAAAAGAACAAGGGCGGCAAAGACGTTCTTGAACGAATATAATGCGAAATTTCCCGGCCGGCCTTTGCCCGGAGCGGCGAACCTTATTCGTAAGGTAAGCTCAGAGCGGAACATTGCTGTCCTTTTGATCGTCTTTGTGATCTCTACCTCGGGTATTGCTTTGTTCTTCTTTTTAAGAAAGAAAGGGATCGGGATAATGATAAAACCGTTCAAGGGCAGAACCGCAGAAGATCGGAGATCAACAAAGGAAGAACAGGGCCCTGAAACGGTTTCGGCCGGTCCCGTGAAAACCGCAGAGAAGATCACCGAAGGGAAAGAAGATATCATCGTGAAACCGGAGAACGAAGGACCTGAAGCGCCTGCCGGACCGCTCCCGGAGATCCCCTCTGTAACCGTTGGAACGGGGGTCGTAAAAGAAGAAGAAGGATCATCTGTTCTTAAGGAAGAAGCAATAAACGGTGGAACGGAATCATCAGTTGAAGGACTTGAAAAACCGGTCAATGAGGAAATGCCTGCCGAAACCGTAAGCAAGGCACTCGAAAAAGAAGAATGCA
The DNA here is from genome assembly GCA_937863565.1 of uncultured bacterium. Taxonomy (GTDB): domain Bacteria; phylum AUK180; class AUK180; order AUK180; family AUK180; genus CALMGJ01. Next base: position 123,993 of record CALMGJ010000013.1, read on the forward strand.
AAAAATCAACGGAAACTGAAGAACAGGCAATACTGCCTGCCGAAAAGCTCCGTGATGAAAAAGAAGGAATAAGCGCAAGCGAGGCGACCGGGGAATCCGGACCTGAAAAAAAGCCGGACCTTTTCGCGGTTGCCGATTCGCCGGATATCGGAGGATTGTTCGGAGAAGAAGGGAACGGGGTTAAGGAAAGAACTGTTGTGCCGGTGCCGGAAGCAGTCGGCAATATGCCGGAAGCAGGCGGCAATGTGCCGGAAGCAGGCGGCAATGTGCCGGAAGCAGGCGGCAATGTGCCGGAAGCAG
>CALMGJ010000014.1 GCA_937863565.1 uncultured bacterium
GATGAGGATGACGTTCTACGGCGCCGCACGGGAAGTAACGGGCTCGAAGATCCTGATTGAAACGAAAGGCGTAAAATTGCTTGTGGATTGCGGACTGCACCAGGGAACAAAGGAGAATAAGGAGCTGAACTTCCTTCCGTTCCCGTTCGATCCGAAAAAACTCGATCATGTGATATTGACCCACGCACATATTGATCACAGCGGCCTGATACCGAAACTCGTGAAGGACGGTTTCTCCGGGAATATCATCTGTACCCACGGCACGGCCTCGCTGTGCGATATCATGCTGAAGGACTCCGCCCATATTCAGATACAGGAGAATGAATGGGACAATAAAAGGAGAAAGCGCAAAGGCCTCCCCGAACGCGATCCGCTTTACAATGTCGAGGACGCCGAACGGGCAATGACCGTATTCGCGCCAAAGGAATATGATCAGAAGATCGATCTGGGCCGCGGTATAAGCGTGATCTTCTCTGATGCGGCGCATATCGTGGGGTCCGCCCATGTCCTGCTCGAATCGGAGAATATGCGGATCGGCCTCTCGGGAGACATCGGCGGCAGCGTTTCTCCCGTGCTGAACACGCCTTCGCCCTTTAAAAGCGCCGATTATGTCATTATGGAATCAACTTACGGTGACAGGAACAAAGAACCTATAGAGAATTCGCTGAATAAACTTTCTCAGATAATCAACGACTCTTTAATGAGCGGCGGCAAGATCCTCATTCCTTCTTTTGCCGTGGGCCGCACTCAACTGATGCTCTACTACATGAATGAACTGCATAAGTCGGGTAAGCTCAATCTCATTAAAACGTTCCTCGACAGCCCCCTTTCCATAAAAGCAACGGAGATATATTCGCGTTTGATAAAAGACCACCCGGAATATTTTTCGGATACGATCCGGAACCTCTCGAAAGAAGGTGTTTCACCTTTCGATTTTCCGACACTGACCCTGACATCCACAGTTGAAGAATCGATGACGATAAATGAGTATGACCGTCCGGCCATCATAATCTCATCGGCCGGGATGTGTAATGCCGGGCGTATCCTCCACCATCTGAAAAGGCATATCTGGAACCCGAATTCCACGGTGCTCTTTGTAGGGTATCAGGCCGAAGGCACTCTCGGAAGGCAGATACTTGAAGGCGAAAAACAGGTCTCCATACTCGGCGAGATGTTCGAAGTGCACGCATCGATACATGTCCTGAACAGTTTTTCCGCTCATGCGGACAGAGCGAAATTGCTGGATTTCGTGAACAGCATGACCGACAAGCCGAAAAAAATATTCATTAATCACGGTGAAAGCAAAGCCGCGGAATCTCTCGCCGGGGAGATCGGGAAGTCAACGGGCATCGAATGTATTATTCCGGAATACAAATCGGCTTATGAACTTTCTCCGGAGGGGGTCACTGCACTGCAGGAGGAAGTTGCGGTATGGACTGAAGAGGATGATAACAGGATCTATGCAGACAGTATAGAGATAGAGAAGCTCATGGACGGATTCATTGAAAAACTCGGAAAATTTATTTCGCATGATGAGACCTACGGAGATCTGAGCAAAAGATTTGAAGGCCTTTCAAAAAGGTCGCTGCGCTCCCTGATCCTTCTTAAAAGGCTTAGCGACTATCTCGGAGACAATGTTTTTGAGAATTTCTCCAAGCTGATGGAAAGCGAGGACCTTGTCGATACAAAACTCGAGCAAAAGATAAAGGAATTTAAAAAGGAATATTTTCTGAGCATGGACCCCATCATTGAGGATTTTATAAAGAAGATCTCGGAGGTGCTGAAGCCCACGCAAAGCTTCATAAAACATGATTAGAAAACGGCAGCGCTTTTTCCTGTACTTTTTCTCGGGCATTCTTGCGGTTTCTCTTCTCAGTGTCATACTTCTTCCTTCACTGATCAGGTGGAGACTCACGACGATCCCGGGGTATAAAGTGGATTTCCAGACACTGGAGATCAGGATATTCGGCGTTTCGGAGATAACGGGCATAACGCTGACAGGCGAGGCGGCGGATATTTCCGTGGAGTACCTTAAGTTCAAGATCGGCCTGGTCCCTTCGCTTCTGATAGGTAAATTGTCCCTGAGGGATGTTCTCCTGTACCGCCCGCAGATCATTTTCAAGAAAGCCGGCCGCGGCAACTTGAAATTGAACGCAGAAATGATCGGACTTAAAGTGACGGACGGCGTTTTCCGGTACTTCGAAGGGATTTTGGAAGATATAAATATTGAGGGAGACATCGACCTGCAGAAACTGGAGTGCGATATAAAAAGCATGTCGTGCCTTGTGAACATAGAAAGGGCATTCAGGGATATGAGGGTAGTCAGCTCGCATTTCAGGATGTGCCCTCAAAATAAAGGAGGCATCTTCATCTCGGGTCACGCCGAGACGAAAAATTCTGAGGCCGATTTCAGCGGGAAGATAGAGAAGGGTTATGATCTGAAATTGAAAAGTAAAAAGATAGACCTGGCAGAGTTCAGTTATCATATTCTCATGGACGATAAACGCAGCATTACCGGGTTTGCCTGCGGAGAATTTTCCGTTCTAAGAACGAAGGAAGATCTTGTGGTAAAGGGTTCCGGCACATCTGATGCCCTGGTGCTGTATGAACTGAAATTCAATAATGCCGATGTTGATTTTCTCTTTTCACTTGCCGAAAGAGGCGTCAGCATTGATGTGAAAAGCGCGGAATACTGCAAAGGCACTCTTCACGGCCGGGCAAGATATCTGATCAAGGGTGATCTTAATGCTTTCGGATACATCAATAATTTTGACCTGTCAGTATTTCTGGACACCGATATCACCGGTTCCAGAGTGAACGGTGCCGTCGCAATAAGCGGCATCGCCTTAAAAGACATGGTGGACATTGAAATAAAAGGAGAGAGCATTACCGGCATGCTTCTCGAGTTCCCTCTCGAAGGAAATGGCTCACGGTTCGTAACGCGGATAAGGAATGATAAAATGGAATCGGGGAAATTCCGGATCTTTTCCAAACTCGGGTTCTTCGAATTCTCGGGAGCTGGGAGCATTATTAACGACACATATGTGTTCAATGTCGGCGAAGGCCGTTTCCATGTTCCGGATTTTCCCGATACGGACCTTTTTTTTACCGCCGCCGTCAATTTCAAGAACGATGTCCTAACGGCGGATATAGATCCCGTGAAGGCCGTATTCCTGAAGGATGTTTTCACGGAGAGCATTCCGCTTAAAGGATACATGAAGCTCGAGTTCGGGAGGAATGACAGGGCAGGGACGATGGACATCCTGGCGGAGGAATTTCTCATTCATTTCAGAAGCAGGCGCTATAGAACGCAGGGGATCAGGGTGAACGGGAGATACAGGAACGGATATGCTTCGGGGGATATCGCCTCCGTTTCTAACGGCCCCGGGAATGATATAAAAGGTTCATTTATCTACGATAAGATCCTGAACGTTGAACTCGGCGGATCGATGCTCCTGTCCAAGGTCGTACGCGACGGATTTGTTGATGATATCCCGCTCAGTCTATCGATGAATATGGCTGAGGATTTCAGTCTTGATATGGCAACTAACGGGATAAGGATCGAAGGAGAGAATTTCCTCGATACCGGCACCCTTCGTATCAGGGCATCAGGAGAAGATTGGGAGATCGAAGGCCGAAGCCGCCCTTTATCATTCATTGCGGCTCAGAGGGATGGCGGTCTTACCGGAAGGTTCGATTTCAAAGATTTCGACCTTTCCGCGGCATGGGACCTTTACAGAAAGGAATCGAGCGGATTCTCCGGCCTGTTGACAGGCGTGATGGACATTTCGGGAACGATGCGTTCGCCTGCCGTATCCTCGGTTTTCCGCATAGACAATTTTGCCAAAGAGGACGTATACATAGGGCTGATAGAAACTGCGATCGACTTAAAAGAGAGCCGGCTCAAGATCGATTATCTCAGGCTTTTCCATAAATTCTACTACATTAAATTCGAAGGGATGCTTCCCATTTCCCTTTCATTTTCTCCGCTGTACATAAGATTCCCCGACAGGGAAGTAGATCTCGTTTGCGATATCAAGGATACCGATGCGAGTATTTTTAATTTCGTACTTTATGATGTACCGAATATGCTCAATATAAAAGTGAAGAAACAAGATTACTTCTTGCCGGAGAAAGGCGGCATCAAAGGGTCAATGGCACTTAAAGGTACATATGAGAACCCTGTCCTTGACGGGTACCTCACATTCACGGATGTCGGCGGCAGGCTGAACCTCAAATCGTTCAAAACTGATATCTCGGGTCTTAAGGGGAGCATTAAATATTACAATGCGGGGACAGAAAACAATGTTACGTTCGACGGGATACGCTTCTCTCTTGAAAGGGAAGGGAAGAAGGGATTGCTTGAAGTGAACGGCAACCTGCGTTTGGAGGACGGGGATATCGCCGGCAGGGGCACGCTTGAATTAAAAGACGGCGTACTCGCGTTCAGCGAAACGGATTACCGTATCGATATCGTAGGGCTTAAAACCGTTTTTGATATGGATGAGAAGATCATCAAGGGTAATATTGCGCTCGGCAACTCCATGCTGAAATTTCCCCTGATCAACGTATTCGACCTCATTTTGAACGCCGTTGAAGGGGGCAAAAGAAAGAATCTGGCAAAGGATAGGATCACTCTGCTTGATGAGAAGAATATCAAGCTCGCTCTTACGCTCACAACGCGTTCTCCTGTATTCTTCACCGGAGAAAATCAGAATTTCTCCGTCAACTTCGATTCACTTTCGATCAGCGGTACGCTTTCCGACATGATCCTGAAAGGGGATTTCAATGTTTTGGAGGGAAACGTATACTATCTGGGGAACACGTTCAAGTTCCTTCCTTCGATCGTCAGCTTCAGCGGCTCTCCGGGAGTGAACCCGCAGCTGAAGATAGATCTTCAATCGACCATAAAGGGATATCAGATCAATATAGCCGTCACCGGAAAACTGAAGGAACCGGCGGTGGCTTTCTCCTCGCTTCCGTATCTGTCGTATTTCGAGATCCTTACCCTTGTTCTCTTTAAGTCGCGTTCCCTGGAGAATGAATCGACTGACATATACACGATAGGTCTCGATCTTCTCATCAATCAGCTTACAGAGGAACTTTTCAAACTCACAAGGAAGACCGCTTTCGGATATCTGACCTCCATGCTCTTCGATACGATGAAGATAGAGAGGATAAGCACAAATATCTCCAATGAACTTGTTTCGCGATGGAAATTCACCGTGGGGAAATATGTCTATCCGAACCTCTATGTGGGGTATTCAAGATACCAGGAGAGCCTGTATGATCAGCAGATGGAGTTCAAGTTCTTCGTTAATCCGCAACTCGTACTTTCCGTCAACCTCAATATGAGCCCTTATGAAACGAGATCATTCGGCGATTCGATCTACATCACATGGATACGGGATTTCGAATTGACGAAAATATTGAAATTCAAATAATGATATGAACGCTTTTCTGGAACGGTACTTCTCCGGGTTCTGTTCGCAGGACGCTGCGCATACGTTTTTTTCCGGCTGCAGGCACATGTATCTCTGCGCCCGGTGTTCCGGGATATATTTCGGCGCCTTTATTTTTTTCCTGGGAACCCTTATAGTCCGCAAGAGGCAGAATAAGCAAATGCTGTATTTCCTGTTCTTCCTTCTGATCAACATCATTCATGCGGTGCTTCAGAGGCTGCTGCATTGGCAGTACAGCCTGCATACGGTATTCATTCTCGGGCATCTTACCGGATATTATTTCGCCGGTGCCGCGGCCGAATTCGCGTTTTCCGGCAGAATGGAGAAGCACAAACTTTACGCCGATCTCGCGTTCAATGCGGCAGGCATATTCGCATTCCTTTTCATCCTTCATTTTTTAAAAGCAATGACGGTTCTCAATATCATCTGCGCATCAGCTCTTTTTGCCTGTATCCTGCTTCTGATCTTCGGGCTGGTAAAGAGGACCCGTTGGCCGCTGTGGGCCGTGATATTGCTTTCCCTTGCGGCGTCCGCCGGTTTTATGGCGGGCGTTCACAAACTGCTGGGAAGGTGACCGTCTTCCGTTCCGTCTTTCCAACTGCAAAATCTCAAACACATGCCGGACTTTTATAAAGAAGAGAAAGGGAATAAAATGATAGAGGGGGACCGCGGAGAATTTTGCGGCAAAAATCACAAAGGTTACGCGGCCAAAAAACAGGAGGGATCTCCCGCAGAAAGTGAGAAAATTCATGCCCTTTAAGGTCAGAAAAATACGGATGGACTGCGGGATGCAGACGGACTGCAGAATGCAAACGGATAACGGAAACGGGTTTTTGAAACATTTCGAAAGCTATGCCGAGGCGAATAAGTTGATCCATTTCTTCAACTATCCGAAAAGACCGAAAATGAACGCATATATAGAACGGTTCAATGGTGTTCTGCAAAGCCAATTTGTCATAAGTTATTCTTTGGAAATGGGTGAAGCACAGATTTTTAATGCTTTGCTGATGGATTATCTTTAATGGTATAAAATGAAAAAAAATACATCTCTTACTTGAAAAATACTCCGGTCGATTATTACTTAGACGCATATGTTCTTTCTCAAAAAAGTCCGGAATGTATCGGGACAGTCCTCCAACTTGACAAAAAACAAAAAATGATTATAATCATTCATTATGGTTATCTTCTATGTTGCGGTGACATTCATTGAATTCGTTCTGGCCGGTCTGTACACGAAGATCGCCTTGAAAAAAGGGATCGTGGACCATCCGGGTGAAAGGAAAATGCACGAACATTCCAAACCCCGGGGAGCGGGAGTTTCCTTTTTCCTCGTTTATGCCGCGGCATTCCTGTATCTTACTCGCGGGCATGATTTTAATTTCAATTATAAACTATGGCTGATCTTGGGATTCGTGATATTCCTGGTCGGATTTCTGGATGATATACTGAACCTGCCGGCCGGCGTGAAATTGATCGTTCAGATCGCCGTGGCCGTGATATTCACCCTCTATATCGGCAAGGCGACGCTTTTTTTAAAATACAAGTGGCTTCAGATGATCATCAGCGTTGCCTGGATCATCGGCATTATGAACTCGTTCAATCTTCTGGACAATATGGACGGGCTCTCCGGGGGCATTTCGCTGATCGTGTGTTTGATATTCGCTTTTATTAATTTCCAGCTCAGGAACGAGATATATCTTCTGTATCTTCTTCTTGCGTTCATAATGGCGGGTTTCCTTCCCCATAATTTCTATCCTTCCCAATGTTTCATGGGAGACTCCGGCAGCCTGTTCATCGGATTTGTAATATCAACGCTTTCAATGATCGGAGTATACACGGAGTTCTCTCTCTTGAAGCACCTGCCGGTCCTCATCCCCGTCATCGTGCTCTCTGTACCTCTTTATGACACTCTTTCGGTGATCTACATAAGGATCAAGAATAAAAAACCGATCTTTGTCGGGGATAAGAACCATTTCTCCCACAGACTTTTCGACCTCGGGCTCTCTCACAAGGATTCGGTCCTTTTTATCTATCTCGTAACGCTTTCCACGGGCATCGGTTCATTTCTGCTTCTTAGGGTCAACTGGCTCGGCGCCCTCGTGATCCTTGCCCAGGTATTGATCCTCTTCGTGCTGCTTTCGATCCTCATAAAAACGGGAAGAAAAAAATAATGGATAAGAAATTCTCGCAGCGTTTATCTGGTATTCCGCCGTACCTTTTCGCATCGCTCGATGAGATAAAAAAGAAAATGCAGAAGGAAGGAAAAAGGGTCTTCGATCTCGGTGTAGGGGATCCCGATCTCCCCACCGTGGCCGGAATAGTGGAAAGGGCCAAGATTGAGGTCGGTAAACCCGAAAATCACAGATATCCTTCATACAGCGGCAGCATGTATTTCAGGCGTACCGCAGCCGAATACATAATGAAAGGTTTCGGCCCGGCTCTTGATCCCGAAAAGAACATCATTGCCCTGATAGGCAGCAAGGAAGGCATCGCACATCTTCCACTTGCTTTCGTAGATCCGGGAGACGAAGTGCTGATACCCGAACCGGGGTATCCCGTTTACCGAGACGGAACGCTGTTCGCCGGCGGCCGGCCTGTTTATATGCCGCTTTTAAAAGAGAACGGATTCCTTCCCGATCTGGAATACTACTTGAAAGAACATAAACCCAGGATCGTATGGATCAATTATCCGAACAATCCGACCGGAGTGAAATGCACGGACGAATTCTTTAGAAGGTCCGTGGAACTGGCGCAAAAGCACGGATTCATCCTTGCTTCGGATGCGGCGTATATCGAGGTCTTTAAGAACGGCACCTCCCGGCCGCGTTCCATACTCGAATTCCCCGGCTCTGAGGATTGCGCGATCGAATTCCATTCTTTCTCCAAGATGTTCAATATGACCGGGTGGCGCGTCGGGTTCGCCTGCGGAAATGAACATCTTGTGACGGGGCTCGGGAAGATAAAAAAGAGTGTGGATTCGGGCATATTCGATGCGATACAGAATGCCGTGTCTTCAGGATTATTTGAAAGCCTGCAAAAGATGCGTTCCAATATGGAGATTTATTTTCATCGGCGGACCATGTTCGAGAGCTTCCTGCCCGCCATGGGGCTCCGGCCGGTGAGTTCGGATGCGACATTCTATGTTTGGGCCGAGATCTCCGACGGCCTCTCTAGCGCAGCTAAGACAGAAGAACTATTAAAAAAATACGGTATACTGGCCTCGCCGGGCACAGGGTTCGGGCCTTCCGGAGAGGGGTATCTGCGTTTCTCCCTCACTATAAGCGATAAGGATCTCTCCGAACTGGCAGGATCATTTTGATCTATTATATCTTGAGTCTCGGCGCGAACACCGGTGATCCGGAAAAGAACCTTGCCCTTGCTTGCGAAGCTCTTTCAAATTACGGCGCTATCAAGAAAAGGACTCCCGTGGAAAGGACCAGACCGTGGGGTATAGAGGACCAGCCGGATTTCTTTAATATGCTGATCGGGTATTCCACCGCTCTTTCGCCTTTCGAACTCGGGGCCCGTATCTTCCGGACAGAAACCTTGATAGGTCGGGTTAAAACAAAACGCTGGGGGCCGAGAGAGATAGACATAGACATCCTTTTGTGCGGAGAACTCATTCTCAACAGCTGCGGCCTTATCATACCGCACCCGTTCCTGCATAGAAGGGAATTCATATTAAAGCCTTTGAAAAAATATTTTCCGGATGCTGTCCATCCTGTTTTCAAAAAGAGGATCGAAGAACTGTAAAACCGTTCAGTCTTTGAATTGCTCCAGAAATAATTGAAGAGTATCGTTCGTGTTCTTTGTGAGAGGAAGGAACTGCACTCCGATCGTAATGCTGTCATTGATCGAATGAAGCCAGCGTATGATCCCTTTCAGGGATATTACCTCGCTTCCGTGAAGCCCGATCTCGCAGTTGATGCCGTAATTAAGCTGCAGAGGGGTATCGTCATACATTTCAAGAAGCATTCCGCTCATCGACAGGTTAAGCGTTTTGCACATACCCTGGTATATACCGTTGCCTTTCCCGTCATAGATCTCGATACTGACAAGGTTCATCGTCTCGAACCGCTTATCCCTGCGCATCATCTTATAATGATCGAAATCGTTCATCCTATCCTCCAATTATCTCTTTCGCCGTTTCTTCGGCATTGAACGAGGACCTGACAAATGGTCCCGCGACCACGCATTTTATTCCCTTAGACATAGCAAATCCGCGTATCTGCTCATATTCTTCAAGTTCATAGTACCTTTGCACGGGATAATGCCGTCGGCTGGGGCTCAGATACTGGCCCACTGTCAGCATCGAGATCCCCGTATCGGCCGCCTCGTCGATTGCATCATTCAGCTCATCCCGCGTTTCTCCGAGGCCCACCATGATTCCGGTCTTAGTCCTCACTCCCATTCCTGCGAAAAATTTCAGTACGGCTAGCGATGTTGAAAAAGAGGCTTCGGGCCGGATCCTCGAATACAGCGACGGGACTGTTTCAATATTATGGTTGAGCACGTCTGCCCGTCCCTCGAGAACTGAACGAAGCGCTTCTTCGTTCCCCATCATGTCCGGTATGAGGAATTCCGTTTTAATACCCGGCACCGCTGTTTTGATCTTCATTCCCGCTAGAGCATAGATGCCCGCTCCTCCGTCCGGAAGATCATCCCGGGTCACGGATGTTATTACGGCATACCTGACCCCGAGCTCCTTCACAGCGCCGGCTACTCTGTCCGGCTCATCCTGTTCCGGAGGTAGCGGCCGGCCTTTGGATATGCCGCAGAAAGCACAGTTCCTGGTACAGATATTTCCCAGTATAAGGAAGGTGGCGCGGCCCTGGCCGAAACAGCGGCCCAGATTGGGGCATCCTGCTTCACGGCAGACGGTATGAAGTTCAGCAGAGCATAATTTTCTTTCTATAGGGATCGGGTCGCCGGCAGAGTTCTCTATGTAAAGCATTTTAAGCCATTCAGGCCATCGTTCCCTTCTATCCGTCATTTTACTTCAAGGTCGATAAGATCGATACCTCCCGTTCGAGTAATAAATATATAGCCGTTCATAACCTCGATATCAAGTATATCCCCGGCATCCTCGCTTACTTTTAAAAGTTCGCTTGACTGGTCTTTCAGGTGAACACAGGCGATCTTCTTTTCCATGTTGACCATGTACGCGTCATTCCCGATTATCTTCAGGAAAATAAAAGGAGCGGGAAGCGGAAGATCTTCCAGCGTGCGCAGCGCACCGTTCTTTCTCGAAAAGATATAAAGGACGCTTTTGCCGTCTTTCCTTAAAATAAAGACCAATGTCTCGTCATTGAAGTGGACTGCAGAGAGATGCCCCGTGGATACGGGGGGATCCCATATCTTGGCGGCCTCATTATATCTTACGAATCCGAGATCTGCAAGGGCATAAATACCGGCGGGGCACTTGTCAACGAATTTATAAAATGAGAAATTCTGCTGTGTTATAAGATCGCGGTATCCCTTCTCCATCACCACATCAGAGGATTTGCTGTTATAAACGGCAAAGGATTTGTCCGTACCGAGAAAGATCAGGTCACCGGAAAGGTCAACGAATGATATATCCTGAGAAGAAAGACCCTCAGCCTTCGAGACCATCTTGATCTTCTTTCCGTCAGCCGTGTAGATGAAAAGGCCCCCTTGCGTCCCAAGATACATATTGCTGCCGGAATGCGCGTAAGGTGAAACATAGCTCATATTGCCGGACGGCTGGAGTATGATCTTCTTATCCCTGATGACAAGATTCAGCACTTCGACCCGCCCGCCTTTATAGAACAGCCAGAAATATTTATCAAAAGGAATGACCCGTGCAAGAAATCCGTCATCGTCATTGTATTTAAAGGCAAGTGTAAGTGCAAGCGTTTCCGGATCGAATTCGTAAAGCGCTCTATTGGTGAACACATAGCTTTTCCCGTCAATGTTCTTTACGAGATTGTACATCTCGGTCTTTTCGGCCCTCTCTGTCCCCAAGAATGAAAAACGGATCCTGTTTTTATACTCCGCGATGTCTTTAAGATATCCGCTTTCCGGATATTTGACGAGGAACTCTTTAAGTTCTCTGAAGGCCTCTCTTTTCATATACTTCTCGATGAGGAAGTTGATGTATTCGATATGGGCGTCATCCTTGATCAGGAAAGGCCGGGTATCGGAAATGATCTCCTTGAAAAGGGCGATCCTGCGGGGCAGTTCGCCGATGCTCATGGCATTGTAGAATTTCTTCAGTCCCGCCGTATCGTTCTCAATATTGCTCTTTAAAAAATCATAGGTCCCTTTAAGGTCACCTTCCTTTGAAATAAAATCAGGATGTTCATCGAAAGCGGTTATAATGCGGGTAAAGGGAGGGTCGGAAAATGCGAGGGCATTGTGGACGAACTCCCTGAATATCCTAACGGGGATCTTTTTATAGAGTCCGAATATCTTAAAATAATCGTCCACCGCTTCCGGTTCATTCCCGAGGAACAGATTGGTACTGAGTCTCGTTGCAGTATATTCAAAAGACCCTTTCATTTTTTCGCTCTTTATCTTGTCAAGAAAGAAGAGCGCCTTCTGCGCCTCGCTCTTCTGGTTTTCCGCTATCCCGTTGAGATATAAACACTGAGCGGCTCTGAGCGAGAACAAAGAACGGAGCTTACCTTCCGGGACGCGTTCGTAATTGGCAGTGAAGTATCTTGACCGGATGAATGAATTCGTTATTGATTCCACCGTATTGGACCCGAGCTCCCAGCGCAGGACGAATGCCGCGGCGATGAAAAGTACGGCAATGATCATTGCGGGAATTTTGTTCTTGATGAACTCGGAGAATTTAGACCGGTGGAAAATGAAACAGGATATAAACGTGAAAAACGCAATGCCGGCAAGTATGATGAACGGAGCGCATAAAAGAAGGCATCTGAGGGAGATCCCGCTGAAAAGCGCTCCGAGGGGTTTCTTCATGATGATGAGCTGCGCGATCCTGTCGGCGAATACGATCACTAGAACGCCCGCGAAAAGGATCAGAATGGAGGAGAAGAATCTGCGGTTTATCAGGGCCGGCGGAAGATCCTTCCTGATCCTGTCTATTTTAAAGATATTTATGATAAGAAAGAACTCGAGAAGAAACACAAGCAGAAAAGCTGGAATACCTGCGAACAGGTAGCTCGAGGTCACCGCTGCGATGACCTGCCCTAATGACATGCCGAAGAAACCCAGCATCACGAGCACTGTTGCCAACAAACCTATGATCAATCCTGCAAGGAACATATTACCCTCCCGTAATTATTATTTTAGTATATTTTTAGTATATATATAGTTACGATATCCATAAAAATCAAATATACAGTTGTTTTGTGGTGAAAAGTGGTAATTTGTGGGATTTTTTTTGGACGGGTGCATATGTATATGGTATAATTTTTCAGATATAAGGGTACATGCTGATGATAATGTTCTCATCTTTCCTTATTGTAGATTATTATCTTCCCAATGTCAAGAGCGGAGGAAAAAAATCATGAAATTCAGAGGCAGCTTCAATTACTCTGTCGATGCCAAATTGAGGATAATGCTCCCCAATGAACTGCGCGCGGCTATGAAGGAAATGAACACCGGATCGCTGATAATCCTTCCGGGTTTTTCAGATAAGTACAAATACCTCTTCCTTCTCCCGAAAGCCTACTGCGATAAGATCGAAACAAAACTCGAGAACCTCAAATTCTTCGACGGGACAGCACAGAAGATATTCACTTTTTTCTTCGGTAATTCATTCGAGATCGAACCGGACAATCAGGGTAGAATACGCATACCGCCATTGTTGCACAAGATGATGGGCTTCAATAACGATGTGGTGATAACAGGTGAAGGCGATTTCATGAAATTATGGGAGCCGGCCGATCATGCCGCCATGCTCAAAGAGGAACTCGCACCCGCCTCCGGCCGCCTTGAAGATCTTCTTAAAGAAATAAACGAGAAATACGGCATATAGACTATGATACATGAACCCGTGATGAAAGACGAGATACTCAGTATTTCGGAAGAGCGTTCATCATCGGGAACGTTCATTGACTGTACGGTGGGAGAAGGCGGCCATACGGCTTTTCTTATGGATGCGCATCCGGAATGGTCCTTCTACGGATTTGAAAGGGATGATGATATCTTTGCCGCGGTGAGCGCGCGATTCGGGGAAAGATCGAAGATCTTCCATGATTCCTATGCCAATATTCTCGAACATTTCGAAAGCGTCAGTGCTGCGCTGCTTTTCGATCTAGGCGTCTCGATGTATCACTTCAAAACACCTGGAAGGGGGTTCAGTTTTAATGACGACGATGACGATCTCGATATGAGGTTCAGCAGGTCAACTCCCATGACCGCCGCTGATATCCTGAACGGATACGGAGCGGAAGAACTCCGTAAGATGCTGGAACGATATGCGGAGATGATGCATCCGGAGCCGCTCGTCGAGGCGATAATGCGGTTCAGGAAAAAACGCGTCTTTCTCAAAGTAATGGATATCAAGGAATGTCTTTCATTCATGCACCGAAGGGGAAAGACGCATCCTTTAACCACGGTTTTTCAGGCATTGAGGATAGAAACGAACGGCGAACTCCATGAACTTGAAAAAATATGCACCCTCCTTTTGGAAAGAACGGCATCATTTTCGGGCTCGCTGTTTATGTTCATCTCTTACCATTCGCTTGAGGACAGGACTGTGAAAAGCGCGGTGCGCGAACTTGTTGCACGCGGGCATGCCGAAGCGGTGAACAAAAAAGTGATAAAACCGCACTGGAAAGAAGTATCCTCCAACAAGGCCTCGCGCAGCGGAAGATTGAGAGCATTCAACATATTATGAAGAAAAAGCTGTTCGTAATGATCTTAATGACAGCCTTCAGCGCGATCCTGTTCCTCTATATCGACGGTCAGATAAACGTAAAGATAAAGTACTATGAAATATCAAAACGTGAAGAGCTCAAGGAAGAGCTCCAGAACGAGCGCCGTAAACTCCTTCTGGAGTACTATACACTGCTCTCCTACGAGGATGCCGAAAAAGAAGCGATGAAAGAGCCATTGCTCATGAATTACGGCCGCCGCGAACCTGATATCGAACTGAAGAATAATGAACAGCACGAGAAATAAACTGCTTATCATATGCCTTATTCTGGCCTGTGCAGCTCTCTTCGTTCACTTCATCGGGCTCAAGTTCGACTATCTTAAAGACAGAAGGCAGGGGCATAGAACGACCCTCATTCCATCCCGCCGCGGCGATATTCTGGACAGGAACGGAAAACTTATCGCCACCTCGATCAAGCTTCAGGACCTTTACTTCTATACGGCCGGATTATCCAGGAAAGAAGCTGCGTTCGTAATGTCCAAAATAGAAAAAGTGTTGGCGGCGTACGGCGCGGATAAACAGGAGCTCGTGCTTCTCAGGAGGGATTTCAAGAAAGCCTTCGCGCGCAAAGGCGCTTTCTGCGTTATCAAGGACCTGATAGACAACTCGATCTACCGGCAGATCATTGATTCGGCCGGCTCGGCCGGAGGGAGTTCAATAAAGGACATCAGGGGAAAGGTCTACCTCACCGATAAGTACAAAAGATACTACCCGTTCTCTTCCGTGTACGGAACCCTTACCGGATATATCTCAAAACAGGGAAATGCCGCCTACGGCATCGAAG
Source organism: uncultured bacterium (assembly GCA_937863565.1). Lineage (GTDB taxonomy): Bacteria > AUK180 > AUK180 > AUK180 > AUK180 > CALMGJ01. The sequence continues at coordinate 15,119 of CALMGJ010000014.1, forward strand.
AATCGCTCGACGGGAAACTTGCCGGAATAGACGGTGAAATGATAACAAGCGCATCTCCCTACATCAAAAAGGGAAGGTGGGGCCGGACGAACTGGCTGAAGGAGCCGCAGAACGGGAACGATGTGAGACTGTCGCTGGACAGCGTTATCCAGGAGTACACGTATAGGGTGCTCAGGGATGCTGTCACCACACACCGGGCAAAAGGGGCCTGCGCAATAGTGATGGAAACCGCGACCGGCAAGGTACGCGCATTCGCTTCGCTGCCCTCTTTCGATCCGAATAATTATTTCGACCATGAAATAAGCGATTATATGAACATCGGCGTTTCGAATCTGTATGAGCCGGGCTCGATCATGAAACCACTCGTCATCGGGTTCATTCTCGAACAGAGCAGAGGAGGTTCCGCTCCCGTTCTTAGAAAGGGAGATAAATTCTACTGCGAGAACGGAAAATACCGTATGGAGAACGGCCGCCTGATAGAGGATGTGGAGAAGCTGAAAACGCTCAGCGTACTTGAGATCATCGCGCATTCATCGAATATCGGCGTGACCAAGATTATGCAGAAATACGAGGCCGCCGGGGATAAGCTTGAATTCTACAGGTTCATGATATCCATTCTGAACCTTCAGCGCAGTCTCAACGTGCCTCTCACTAACCATACTAAAGGGAGCATCCTGGATTACGGTAAATGGATAAAGAATTACAGCATGATCTCAATATGCATGGGTTACGAAGTCTCTTCATCGCCGCTTAATTTCGTTACGGCCTTCAATGTGATCCCTGCCGGCGGCAAGCTCTTAAGACCGCTTTTCCTCGAGAATGAAAAACCGGAGATCTACACGAAGGATCTTTTTTCTTCCGGGACACTTGATTTTCTGAACGAAGCATTGAAGGAGGTCGTGCGGACCGGCACGGCTAAAAAGATCGGAGGATCCGGCCTTGAACTTGCCGGAAAAACAGGTACTGCAAGAAAATACGATCCGGAGCTGAAAACTTATTCGAAGGAGAAGTACATAGCTTCTTTCATCGGGTATTTCCCCGCAACCGCTCCGGTCTATACGATCGGGGTTTTTATCGACGAACCCAAAAGCAGGATATACGGCTCGGAAGTGGCAGCTCCGGTTTTCAGGAGCATCGCCGAAAGAGTGAATGCGTACTACCTCAACAGGAAGACCTATTACACTAAGTCGGAGGAAGCGGATGAACGCTGACGTCTTCTTGAAGAAATACGGGCTTCCCGCAATGCCGACTTCCATAGTGATAGACTCAAGGAAGGCTTCCGCCGGATGTCTTTTCATCGCGCTCAAGGGAAAATTCGCTGACGGCCACGCGTTCATCGGAAAAGCGCTTGAAAAAGGCGCGGCCTTCATTGCCGGCACCGATGTCGAGAACGGCCGACGGGACGGAGCGGTTTTTATAAAAATTAGTGACGGCATATCTTTCATGAACGAGATATGCTATGATTTCCATGAAGAAGCGATCGGTGTTCTGGACCTTTACGGGATCACGGGAACGAATGGCAAGACCTCTTCCGCCTATTTCATGAAAAGGGTGCTCGACCGTGCCGGGATAGGTTGTTCTCTTATAGGGACGGTGAACAATATCATCGGCGGTGAGACGCAACCCGCGGAGAACACTACACCGTATTCCGCAGATCTTTTTGCGATGCTCACACTGAGCGCCGAACGGCAAGACCGTGCCGTATCTATGGAGGTCTCCTCGCATGCCTTGTCCGAGGGCCGCGTGCACGGGTTGAATTTCAAAGGCATCATCATTACGAACATAACAGGAGATCATCTGGATTATCATGGAAGTTTCGAGAATTATTACGAAAGCAAAAAAAGGATTTTCGATCACATCGGGAAAGATGCACCTGCAGCTGTGAATGCGGACTGTCCCGTAGCTGCCAAACTGTCCGCGGAGTTAAAAGAACGCAATGTGATCAACTTCGGCAGGAAGGGGGCAATAAAACTTACTCGAACGGAGATCACACGGACCGGCTCGTCGTTCTCCTATACCGCCGGCGGAAAAAAGCGCCGCTGTGAACTCAGGATGTTCGGCGATTTCGCCGTTTACAACGCTCTCGGCGTACTTGCACTGGCATACGGCCTCGGTTTAGATCTTGACGCCGCGGGCGATGCGGTGTCTTCGCTCGAACTTGTTCCGGGGAGATTTCAGATAGTAGAGAAGGAACGGTCTTTGGTAATAGTGGATTATGCCCATACACATGATGCTCTGGAGAAGCTCTTGAATAGCGTGAAAAGGATACCGCACGGGAAATTGATCACCGTTTTCGGCTGCGGCGGCGACCGTGACAGAACGAAACGCCCGAAGATGGGAAGGACCGTATCGCGTTTAAGCGACATCGCCATTGTAACTTCGGACAATCCACGCACGGAAGACCCGGATGAGATAATCAGGGATGCCCTGGAAGGAATGCCGGATGATGCCGTGGTGATACCGGAGCGTTCGGAGGCCATCAGAGAAGCTCTCAAGATGGCGGGAAGCGCCGACATCGTTGTGATCGCGGGCAAAGGCCATGAGGATTATCAGATCATCGGCAGGGAAAAAAGGCATTTCTCGGACAAAGAGGAAGTGGAGAGGTTCTATGGACGTATTAAATAAGGTCCTCGCCCGCCTTATCCGCAGAAAAGGCTCTTCCTTTTCAGGCATTTCCACCGATTCGAGGACGATCTCGGAAGGCCAGTTCTATATACCGCTCAAGGGCGGAAGATTCAACGGCCATGATTTCATTAAAGAAGCTCTTGCAAAGAAAGCGGCGGGCTATGTCTACGATGACGAAGCGTTCGCAGGCCCTTCCGGGTACCGTGTTGCGGATACGAACGAATTCTATTTCCTGCTGGCGGGAAAATACAGAAGAGCATTAAAAACGGAAGTGATAGCGATAACGGGTTCAACGGGAAAAACAACGGTTAAAGAGCTTCTTAGGAAAATCATCCGGGACGCCTTCGGCTCCTGCGCATACACGAAGGAGAACGAGAACAACCTTTTCGGCGTTGCAAAAACACTGCTCGCTCTTTCAGAGAAGGAAAGATATCTCGTAATAGAGCTCGGCACGAACAAAAAGGGAGAGATAAAAAAGGAGACGAAGATGTGCGATCCCGACATCGGGATCTGTCTCAATATCGGCCCGGGACATCTTGAATTCTTCAAGAGCCTGAAAGGTGTCTACAGGGAAAAAGCGTCACTTGTGTCATATGTGCTGAAAAAAAGGGGCACCGTGATAATTCCCGATGATTCGATGTTCGAAGAATTCAAGAACGCAGAGAACGTGCTGGTGAACTCCGGTTCCAAGGATTTCGAAAAAATCTCCCTGAACTTCAAAGGGAGAAGGATCAATATACATGTATCCTGCAAACTTGCCATGTTCGGAGAGAACATCACTGCCGCCGTTCTGGCCGCCCTGGTCCTCGGGATCGAGCCGGAAACCGTACAGGAAAGCATAGCGTCCTTTTCGCTCCCGCGGCTGCGCGAATTCAAATTCGGAAAGATCACGGTGATCGATGATTCGTATAATGCTAATCCCGCATCGTTCAAATTGGCCCTCGATTATCTCGATGGGATGAAGGGAAGAAAGGCTCTGGTAATAGGCAGGATGCTCGAATTGGGATCTGCGGAAAAACGCTACGAGACGGAGATCTTCGAACGTATACGGAACATGTCCCCCGTTTTCGTCGTGGCCAAAGGGCCCTTTGCCGCATCCGTTCCCGGAGATTTCATAAAGATGGATGATCCGCGAAAGATAGCCGGCTATATTTCATTACGGGCTGCGGATATAGATATCCTGCTATTGAAGGGATCGCACGGCACTGAGGTTTACAAAGCCGCGCATTTACTGAAGGGGGACTGAACATGTTCTATTTTCTCTATCGATTGCTTTATGACGAGATCCCGAGTCTGAGCGTTCTGCGCGTTTTCTCATACATAACGATCCGTGCCGGCCTTGCATTTCTTACCGCTTTCGCGATATTCATCGTTTTCGGCAATTTCATGATCAGAAAACTGAGAAGCAAGAACTATTCAGATTCCGTGAAGGAATACGTGAACGACATACATTCGAAAAAGGAAGGCACGCCTACGCTCGGAGGGATCTATATCTATATAGTCGTGCTCATTTCTGCCCTGCTGTGGGGGGATATAGGCAACAGGTATGTTCTGATCCTTCTTTTGGGGAGCACATTGAGCTTCGCGATAGGATATCTTGACGACAGGAAAAAACTCTTAAGCACGAAAAAGGGTCACGGTCTTGCCGCAACGGTGAAATTCCTGATGCTGCTGGTCTCAGCCGGCCTCATCGCTGTTCTGATATACCTTTCCCCCGAATTCACTCCCACGCTCATCGTTCCGGTATTCAAGAAGGCCGTCGTTTCACTCGGCGCGGTATATGTGCCTTTCATAATGCTCGTTCTCCTTGCGTCATCCAATGCCGTGAACATCACGGACGGTCTTGACGGCCTGGCGGCCTCCGTTTCTACAATATCGTTCTTGACCCTTTCCCTGATAGCTTATCTGACAGGCAATTTCATATATGCGAATTATCTTAATGTCCCGTTCATTCCCGGCCTGGGAGAAACGGCCGTATACGGTTCAGCCCTGGTAGGCGCAGGTCTCGGGTTCCTCTGGTACAATTTCTATCCGGCCCAGGTCTTTATGGGGGATTCCGGTTCTCTCAATATAGGGTTCACGCTGGGCATGCTGTGTATTATGATCAAGCAGGAGATCCTTTTCATCCTGATCGGCGGCATCTTCGTCTTGGAAGCGCTATCCGTGATCATTCAAGTAACAGGTTTCCAGTTATTCAAAAAGAGGCCGTTCAAGATGGCCCCGATCCACCACCATTTTGAGAAATCCAATATTCCCGAATCTAAAGTGGTCGTGCGCTTCATCATAGTATCGATAATACTGTCCATACTATCCCTGGTCCTGATCAAGGTGAGATAATGAAGACCGTAGGTGTGCTCGGACTCGGAAAAACAGGACTTGATACGGCAATTGCCGCATTGAATCTCGGGTATTCCGTTTTCCTTTCCGAGAAAAAACCCGCTCCCGAGATTCCCGGCCCCGTTCTGGAAAGATTGAAGACGGAGGGTGCCCGCATCGAACTCGGGGGCAATCATGCCGATTTTTTCAATACCTGCGATCTTATCGTTCAATCTCCCGGCGTATCCGGGTCTTCTGATATAGTCGTCGAACTGAAAAAAAGGGGAATTCGGATCATCTCAGATCTTGATTTTGCCTATGAGCATACTTCGGGACGCGAGTGGTACGCGATAACCGGAACGAACGGAAAAACAACAACAACCGCTCTGACCGGGGAGATCTTTTCCGGCGCACATAAGAGTTTCACGGGGGGCAATATCGGCGTATCACCCGTGAATTCGGTGAACGGCGATTTTGCCAAAATGATCCTTGAGGTGTCAAGCTACCAGCTGGATGTTTCGGTCTCGATCAGGTTCAGATCGTCGGCCGTATTGAATATTACGGAGGATCATTTGAACCGATACGGGAATATGGAGAACTATACAGCGTCAAAATTCCGGATACTCGGGATGACCGACGGGAATGTGATCGTGAACATCGACGATCCCGTCATAAATGCCGTAAGGGAAAAAAAGAAGGCCTTGTATCAGACGGTTTCGCTCAGCCGCGCAACGGATAACGGCGCCTTCATCGAGGGAAAGACAGGCAAGATCATAATAAGGCACGGAGGGAATGAATACTCCGCCGAGACACGGATCGTGACTCTGCCCGGAGAACACAATCTGTACAATGTGATGACCGCCACGCTCCTCGGACTGAACGGGGAGGTTCCTTTTTCGGCCATTCTCAGCGCAATCGCTTCTTTTAAAGGGCTTCCACACCGGATCGAGTTCGTTAAAAAGGTGGAAGGCGCCTTTGTATACAATGACAGCAAATCAACAACACCGGACTCTACGAGAGCCGCGATCAGAAGCTTTCCTGCGGGTAAGATCATCCTCCTTCTTGGAGGTTCTGACGAGAAAAGATCGGATTTCTCTATCCTTGCCGGTGATATCGCGGAATGCTGTGTGAAGACATACGCCTTTGGGGAGGCCGGGAAAAGGATCGCCTCTGAAATGAAGGGTATCCTTCATGTATGGACGATAGAACAGGCTTATTCAGAAGCACTTGCCGGTGCTATAGAGGGCGACATCATCCTCTTTTCACCGGGCTGCCCGAGCTTTGACCGGTTCAGGAACTTCGAAGAAAGGGGAGAATTTTTCAGAAGGATGGTAAATGAAGGATAAGGATCTTACCATCTATTTATTCGCGATCACACTTTTCGGCCTTCTTGCCGTATTCTCTTCTTCGGCGGTGTTCTCCTATTACGAATATTCGTCCAAGTACGGGATGTTCATAAAACAAGGCGCCTTTGCCCTCATAGGCTGGATTATTTTCCTCATGATCAGGCAGCTGAATCCCGTCAAGGTCATCAAGTATTTCGTTTATCCCTTTTCCCTGCTGTGCATCGCCTCTTTGGTCTTGGTCCTCGTAAAAGGCAGGGAGATATACAATGCGAAGAGGTGGCTCAACATAGCCGGGATCACGCTGCAGCCCTCGGAATTCTTCAAGATCGCAGCGGTGATGCTGGCGGCAACGTGCTTCGAAAAGGACGGGAGGATACTTCTTAAAAATCCGAACGGCTCCTGGAATCCGCGCGTTATCGTCAATCTTCTCCTGATCGGCCTCGGGACGGGGCTTATATTCCTTGAGCCGGATTTCGGCAGCGCTGCAATGATCATAGTGATCTGCTGGCTTGCTCTTTTCGCGAGCAATGTCAAACTCAGATACTCCCTTTCCCTGATCCCCGTCATCGCGGTGATCGGCATAGTTTTCGTGCTTATATCTCCCTACAGGATCCAGAGGATAAAAGCACTCTTGCAGAAAGATGCTAAAAGGGAGAGCATAAGCTATCAGATAGTTCAGAGCGAACGCGCCATACAAAACGGAAAATTGCTCGGGGTCGGCCCGGGAAAGAGCCGGCAGAAGATATTCTATTTACCGCAGGCCTGGTCTGATTTCATCTTTTCGATCATATACGAAGAAACGGGGATCCCCGGTACCGGCCTGCTTATTTTTCTTTATGTGATGATCTATCTGAGGATCTTCGTGATCTATGCCGGAGTGAAGGATATAGTGCTGAAATTCTATGTTTTCATGATGGGATGGCTTCTTGTTTCGGAGACGCTTCTGAACATAAGCATTGCGCTCGGGGCTTTTTTCCCGAAAGGCATGGCGCTCCCGTTCATATCTGCCGGGGGTTCGTCTTTCATCGCTTCGATGCTCGGCCTTTCTTTGGCCGATGCGGCGAGGGAACGGAATGAATAGGATAGTTGCCATCGGCGCCGGAAAGACCGGCGGACATCTTTTCCCGGCCATCAGAATAGAGGAAACGCTTGCTGCGCAGGGATTCACGGCGCTTTACTTCACGGAGGGTGTGTCTCTCGAAAAGGAGATCCTGATAAAGAACGGAAAACGGTTCATGAAGATCCTGTGCAGAAAATTCCCGTCTGCCGACCTGAAACAAATAGCAGAATTCTTTTTTTACAATATGGCAGGCCTGCTGCAATGCCTTGCGAAGATGGCAGTGCTGCGTCCCGCCTTCACTTTCATAACGGGAGGCTACGCCTCTTTCCCTCTGGGATTGGCATCCATCCTGACCGGTATTCCCCTTTTTACATATGACGGCAATGTGAACCCGGGCAAAGTGAACCGGCTCCTGGCTTTTGCCGCACGCATGAATTACGGCCCTAAAAGAACATCCGCGAAAAGGTTCGTTGAAACAGGGAGCCCCGTCAGGAACGGGTTCCGTACGGAAGAATTCTTTTTCCCGGTTAATAAGAACGTGCTTGTCACAGGAGGTTCTCAGGGCTCGGCGGTCATTCTGGACGCTGTGCTCGGTATGATAAAGGCCCGTGCGGATTATTTCAAGTCGGAAGGAATATCTTTTCATATAGCAACAGGGATGGATAAAACAGTTTATATAGAGAAATTCGCAGAGTTCGGCTTCGTTAAAGCGGTGCCGTTCATTCATGATATGCCTGCCGCACTCAAAGAAAGCGCTATTGTGATCTCCCGCGCCGGCGCGATGAGTATGGAAGAAAATATGGCCGCTTCGAGATATGCGGTCTATATTCCGTTCAGCCATGCCGCACAGAATCACCAGTATTACAATGCCGTTGAAGCAGGTAAACTCGGCGCGGGTACGGTAATTACGGAAGACCTCCTCGATCCGGGGACTCTTTTTACGGCGGTCAGCGGCATGTTGGGCGATATGAGCGCTCTGAGAGATATCTCGAAATCGATGCGGTCCATGTACGAGAAACGCCACGCGGTCGATATCGCGGGCGATATGCTGAGGAGGGTCGGATTATGATGCTCGGTATCAGGAAACTTCATTTCATCGGCATTGGCGGCGTCGGCATGAGCGGCATCGCCGAGATACTTCATAATAGCGGTTTTACCGTATGCGGTTCCGACTGTAGTGACAGCGAGCATGTTACCCGTCTGAGGCAGCTGGGAATCAACATACATATCGGGCATGCCCCGGGTAATGTGGCTCCCGATACCGATATCTGCGTATTTTCTTCGGCTGTCCGGTCCGATAATGTGGAGATAATCGCAGCGAATAAGATGAACATTCCGGTGATAAAAAGAGCGATGGTCCTTGCGGAACTGATGCGGATAAAGGACGGTATTGCGATCGCCGGCTCGCACGGCAAATCCACCACTACGGCCATATGCGGAAAGGTCTTTATAGATTCAGGTGCGGACCCTACCGTAATAATCGGCGGAAGGTTCGATTATATCAAGGGTAATGCCCAGCTTGGGAAGGGGGATTTCCTCATCGCTGAAGCCGACGAATCCGACAGATCATTTTTGCACCTTTCCCCCGTGATAAATATCGTCACTTCCATCGACAATGATCATCTCGATACGTACGGCACGCTGGCGGATCTGAAAAGAAGTTTTGCCGAATTTATGAACAAAGTGCCTTTCTTCGGTTTCAATATAGTGAATGCGGATGACGATAATATCAAAAGCATCCTTTCGGCCGTTACGGCAAGGTACCTCACTTATGGTCTGGATCCGGGAGCAGATTATAGAGCGGAGGATATTTCGTTCAAGGGAAGAGGGATGGAATTCCGAGCCGTGAAACGCGGCGCCGACCTTGGCGTTTTCTCCATCCCATATCCCGGTGAACATTATGTGGCCAATGCCCTTTCCGTGATAGCGCTTACCGATATGCTGTCGATGGACCAGGAACCCGTAAGACGCTCTTTGAGCTCCTATTCGGGATTGAGCCGGAGGATGGAGTACATGGGAACTTATAACGGCGCAGCTGTCTACAACGATTACGGGCACCATCCCACGGAGATAAAATGCACGCTCGGCTCTTTCGTAAAACTTAAGAAAAACAGGCTTATAACCGTTTTCCAACCGCACCGGTTCACGAGGACGAAAATGCTTTTCAAGGAATTCTCCCGTTGTTTCGATGATACGGACCTGTTGTTCATCGCCGACATCTATGCCGCTTCGGAAGATCCCATCCCGGGGATAAATTCGAAGGTCCTTGCCGAAAAAATAGGCAAGAGGAAAAGAAACGGCATTATATATCTCGGCAATACGGACATTAAAAACGCACTTGAGGGGATTCGGCCGGCCGCCGGAGACATCATTCTTTTCCTCGGGGCGGGGAACTATTTCGAGAACGCCCGCAGGCTGGTGAATGAAGATTAAAAGGAATGTCCCCCTTAACAGAATGGCATATATCGGGATCGGCGGTTCTGCCGAGACCGTATTCTTTCCGGAGAACAGAGATGAGGCGGCGGAACTCATTTTGAAATTCGGCCGCGGATTGAACATAGTCGGAGGATGTTCCAACTGCATATTCGAGGACGGAACGCATACGCGGCCTTTTCTTTCCACGGTATTCCTGAAAAAACTGAGGTACGGTGCGTTCATAGAAGCGGAATGCGGACTGCCGTCCCAGGCCCTGAACGCGTTCGCCCGTAAAAAGGGTTTGAGGGGATTCACGGCGCTAACCGGAATACCCGGTACGCTCGGCGGCGCCCTGAACGGCAATGCCACGGCATCTTCGGATTCCATCTTTGATATTTTAACAAAAGCTGAAGTGATCGGACTAGACGGAAAAGTCCGGTCATTAACGCATTTTTCACCCGGATACCGCACCGGTAATATAGAAGGCTTCATATATTCGGCAATGTTCCGTATTGTTCAGTGCGACAGGTCTTCCCTTGACACAATGATAAAGGACATACTCAGAAAACGGCGGACGCAACCCGGAGGAAGGACATGCGGCAGTGTGTTCAAGAACCCGCCGGGCGACCATGCGGGCCGTCTTATAGAGGTGTGCGGCCTGAAGGGCCGGAAGAGCGGGGGACTTGAGATCAGCAGGGAACACGCGAACTTCTTCGTTAACAAGGCCCGTGCCCGCTTCACTGATTTTATCGAACTTCTTGATACTGCACGGAACACCGTGAAGGAGAAATTCGGCATAGAACTCGAACCGGAGGTTAAGATAATCAGACGATGAAACCGAAAACGCTGGTCGTTATGGGAGGCACATCAAGGGAGAAGGACGTGTCTTTAAGAAGCGGCGAGAATATTTATCAAGCATTGAAGAAGAAGGGTTTTGAAGCCGAACGGTTCGTTTTTGACGGCACCAATACTGCCCGCTTCCTCGAAAGGGATTTCGATATAGCATTCAGCCTTATCCATGGCGGCGAAGGCGAGGACGGCCGTCTTGCGGCTTTTTTTGAAATGAACGGCATCCGATATGTGGGGTCGTCCCCTGAAGCGCAGTCCGTCACTATGGCAAAGCATCTCTGCCAGCCCGTGATCGGCGAGTTCGGGATGCGGATCCCGGAGCATGAGACCTTTTTCACAAATTCGGAAGCAAAAGAGAGATTGCCGCAATTCTTCTCGCGCTTCAGAAAAGCCGTTGTGAAACCCTCACGCGAAGGCTCGAGCGTCGGCATCAGAATATGCTCCGATGAACATAAAGCCGTTGAAACGGTCTCGGAACTTTTAAATGAATACACCCCCGTTGTCGTCGAGCGTTTCGTTGAAGGGACCGAAATTACATGCGGGATCATAGAAATGAACGGTTCGGTAAAGGTTTTCACGCTGATGGAGATCAGGGCGAAGAACGAATTCTACGATTATCACGCCAAATATACTTCCGGTATGACAGATTTCGTCGTTCCGGCCTCGATAGAAGGGAAATCCGCCAAGGAGATAAAAGCGCAGGCGGAAACGCTGTTCCGGAAATTCGGGCTTAGGGATTTCGCGCGCCTTGACTGCATACTCGGCAAAGAAGGCATATACTGGCACGACATCAACACCGTTCCTGGCATGACGGAACTGTCTGACCTCCCGCAGGTAGCCGCATATGACGGAATGAGATTCCCCGACCTGGCGGAAGCGATACTTTTGAACGCATATGAGAGATATGAAAAATAAACTTGCGGTCCTTGCCGCTCTTCTTTTATTCTGCGGATGCGGGAACGATAATTTCCGTGTGAAGGACATCCGGTTTGACGGGATCGTGAACTCCGACCCGAACTGGGTGGCATCGAATTTCACCGAACTGAAAGGGAAGAACATCCTTGCCTGCGATCCGGACCCCGCTGTGGAAAAAGTGAAGAAGAACCCTTATGTAAAAGATGTCTTCTATCTGAAGGTCCTGCCTTCGACACTGGACGTCAAGATCGTTGAAAAGAATGTATCGGGCTTTACCGTGATCTCGGGAAAAGCCTGCAATATCCTCGAGGACGGTTCTATCGTCTCAGGCAGCAATAAAGAGGGCATAGAGTTCAATTTTAATATGGAAGTAAAACGGGAATACACCGCCTATGTTCTCAGGAAGATCTCGGAAAGCGGCCTTAATCCCGTCCGTTGCGTAATAGAGGAGAATGAAGTCGACATTGTTCTGAACGACGGTTTCACTGTCAAGCTGGATAAGGGAATGAAGGAGATAGAGAAAACGGGGCATCTTGATATCATCAGGAACGAGATAACCCCGAAAGAGGGAAGAACGATAACCGGATTGGACTTGAGATTCAAGGATCTGGGTATATTGATATCGGGAGGTGGCAATGAGTAATCTATGCGCCATAGACATGGGCAGTTCGCAATTTAAACTGCTGATAGCTTCCTTCGCCGGCAGCAGTTCGGGAGAGCTGGAGATACTAGGAGCAGGCGCGAAAAAATGCGAAAGCGCGATCAGCGACGGAAAACCGGTCGATCACGAACTGGCAACGCAGACACTGAAGGCCGTCTATGAAGAAGTGCTGAACGTGAGCGGCGTGAAGGCCAAGGACATCGAACATTTCTTCGTGAATATCACCGGTTCCCATATCAAGGGATACGAGGGGACGCAGAACAATTTCGTTTCGATCGAACATTCCGATAGAAGGATAAGGAAATCCGATATAGACAGGGTCATACAGAACTCCCACGCGGAAGGCCTTCTTGAGGACAGCTATATACTTGATAAAATACCACGCGGATTCAGCGTGGATAGCACGCCATTCATACGCAATCCTAAAGGGCTCGAAGGGAAAAAGCTGACGGTAAATACATATATAATTGCTACCAACAAGTACCAGATCAATAATCTCTCCAATATCCTTTCCGATGCAATGGGAGTGAAAAGGCCGATCTTCGTTTTGAATTCGATCGCTTCCTCCTTCTCGTCCGTGAACGATGATCAGAAAGAGATCGGTGTGATCGTGATAGATATAGGCGGCGGGAACGTGGATATCGCGGCATTCAATAACGGTTCCCTCCTCTTCACTCACTCTTTCCCTGGCGGAGGTAAAAGCATTAGTTTCGATATAGCGAAGGATTTTTCCATGAGCCTGGAGGACGCGGAGAAGCTGAAGGTCAATTTCGAAAAATGCCAGAATTCGGGAAAAATCAGCGTCCCCATACGTACGATAGGCGGCTACGAGATCGAAGCGCGCATTCCCAATGTCAGAAAGGACATCTCGGAAAAGATAAATGAGATCTTCGGCAATACGTACAATAAACTTCAGTATTACCTCGAACAGGAGCACTTTGCTGCGGGCATCGTGCTCACGGGCGGGGCATCAAAGACCTTTGATATCATGGAGACGGCCCGTGCGCATTTCCCGCTCATGGTGCAGATGGCGAATTACCATAATACGGGGATAGCGGGATGCGAACGCATTGAACAGCCGTACGAGTTCGCGACCGCGCTCGGACTTCTAAAATGGGGCCGCGAATACGTACGAAATAAAAGAGAGCACAAAGGTGTTCGCGGAAAAAGCGGGAACCTTCTTGACATGTTCAAGAAAATGTTCAACGACCTTAAAGAATAGGAGGACCATATGAACGATATTTCCATCATGTTCGAAGAAATGTCGACCAAGATACATATCTTCGGTGTCGGCGGCTGCGGAGGGAACGCCCTGAACAATTTCATTAGGCAACACGGCGACTGCAGGGTTAAGACGATCGCGGTCAATACCGATAATCAGGACCTCAATAAAAGCAATGCCCAGGAAAAGATCCTCATCGGCGAAAAAGTGACGAAGGGCCGCGGGACAGGTGCTCATCCTGACCTGGCGGAGAAGATAGCCGAGCAGGAGATGGAGATCATAGACGCGTCCGTGAAGAACGCCGATATGGCCATCATCTGCTGTGGTCTCGGCGGCGGTACAGGCAGCGGTGTAAGTCCTGTAATAGCAAGGGCTGCCAAGAAGAACGATGCCCTTACATTGGCGATTGCCACAGTCCCCTTTAAATTCGAAGGCGGTGCGAAGATCAAGATCGCGAAGGAGTATCTTACAAAATTGAAGGAGATCGCGGATGCCGTTATAGTGGTGCCCAATACGCGCCTGATCAAGGGCTCGGGAATAACGATGCAGCGCGCATTCGAATGGGGCAACGAGATCCTTGGCACGGCGATCCAGGTGATGTCCGACCTTATCAATGAGACCCAGTATATCAATGTCGACTTCGAGGATATCAAAACAGTGCTCAAAAGCAGCAAGGACGCATATATATCGATGGCGACCGTCACCGAAAAGATGATCGGGGAGAAAGGGAAAACGAAAGGAGAATTGATAGTCGACGAACTGATGAATTTCCCGCTTATCGACGCGGAAACGATAAAGAACATCCAGAGAGCCATTCTGTATGTTGAGATGGGCCAGGAGGAGGATGTGAGCGTAATGGATGAGATCCAGACGAGAATGCTGCCGTATATCCGACCGAACGGGAATATCATCCCTTCGATCGACCTGAAGCCCGGTTCCAAGGACATCCGGGCCACGCTTATCGCAGGGGATTTTGAAAGGGATGATAACGAGTATTATTTCTCAGACCTTACTACGATGAACCAGCAGTTCCCGACAACTCTTTTCGGCGATGTGAGGAAAGTGAGCAATATGACGAACAGGAACGTTTCCGCCAACCCCATGGGTAATCTTGATTTTCCTCCGAGGATGGACAAGGATATCGACTGATGTGGAAAAGGCGGCGCGAACTGGAGGCTCGAACGGCTGTTGAAAAGCGCCTTTTTGAAAGAGGCCGCCGCCTTCGCGAAAATGCCGCGTTGATATTTCCCAACACATATTTCGCCGGTATGTCCTATCTCGGGTTTCAGCAGATCCTGAAAACGCTGAACGAGGACATTGGGCTCGATACAAGAAGGTATTTCTTCGAACATGAAAGTGACCCGATCGCCATGGAGGATTTCAAGCATCTCTCTGATTTTTCCATACTGCTCATCTCGGTCCCCTATGAGAACGATTTCGGGAATATCCCGGCCCTTCTGAGAAACGCGGGCATAGAACCGGATAAAAGGAAAAGGAAAAAAGAACCTCTGATCATCATTGGCGGCCCTGCCCTTACGATAAATCCGCATCCTCTCAGGAATGTGGCGGATATCTTCATTTTCGGCGACGGTGAGGAAAAACTCGAGCGAATCTTTTCCGAACCGGAGCGGATAAGGGATGATGCTTATCTGGAGGCCCTTAGCGGCATAAAAGGCATAAAGACGGTTCCCGGTCCGAACGAGAATATCGGGCTTCTTGAGACATGCTACAATGAAAGGGACCGGATACCCCGTAGCGGGATCATTTCGGAGAGGACGTTTTTCGGGAATATGTTCCTCATCGAGATCGGGAAGGGCTGTTCACAAAGATGTAAATTCTGCACGGCGAGCAGGATATATCCGCAGGTCATACACAGGGACTCAGATGAGCTTAACGCCATCATAGAAACCGGTGCGGAACAAACGAAGCGGATAGGGCTTATCTCCCCGTGCGTTCTTGATCATCCGGGGATCATCGATATACTGCGTTACGGGGCTGAACACGGGCTCGAGATGTCGACATCATCGCTCTTCCTCGAAAAGATCGAAAGCGAGATCGTGGACCTCCTTGAAAGGAACGGCAACAAAAGCATTACGGTAGCCGTGGAATCCCTTTCGGAAAAAGCACGTTTCTTCTGCGGAAAGACTGTTCCGGACAGGGTCATCCTGGAGCGGGCGGATATGATCCTCCGGTCATCCGTTAAGATCCTGAAGGTCTATCTGATCCTTGGTCTTCCACACGAAGAAGACGGCCCGGAAGAGCAGAAAAGACTCTGGGACGGTCTGGCGGATATATCATATTCGCGCGGCGGGGAGATCCACTTCAGCGTTAATGCTCTCGTCCCTAAAAGATACACGCCGTTCGCCGGACTCGGATTTCCCGGCAAGGAAAAGATCAGAAGATCTTATGCTGATTTCAAAAAGAGGTTCAAGGGTATGAAGGTGAAATTCGAACCCGTGAACGATATGCTGGATCAGTATTACTACTCTCGCACAATGGAGGATATTCTTGAAAAAGTATAGTATTTTGGTATTTCTTATCGCTGCAATGCTTTATGCGGATATCGCCCCATTTATTACCGGGGGATCCCCGATGTTCATGGATATGTACGGCGGATCCGATTTCAATCCTTCATACGCCGCATTTGAGAGCGGGTTCACGCTCACGGCTGCAAGCGATTTCATATCGGATAAGAGATACGCATGCGATCTTTCCATGAATTTCAAGCTCTCCTCATCCGTTTCCGTTTCAGTGAAATACGGCGGTATCCTCTCCAATGCAGCACTTTTAAGATTTAACCTGAACGCAAGAATGGCAAGGAATTTTTATGCGGGTATATCAATGAACAATTTCCTCACGGGGGACAGCACATACGGTTTTGATGTGGGTTGCCTCTGGGATACCGGGGAATATCTTTACGGACTCTCGATCGTGAATCTTGGGAACATCAATGCCGGCGCCGGCCTGATAGGCATGTACGACGTGGGGCCTTTCCCGGCAACGAGGTTCCCGTTCTTGAATTTCACCGGAACCGACGGGGAGATCCTGAAAAGCGGCATGATCACGAACATCATGTTCAAGAGCGGCCGTCTCTACATGACGGCGCTTTTTGACTTCTATATCTCATCTGTTGAGGACCTGAAAGATATTTCCGCGGCGAATTTCAAATGGGGGGCTCTGTACGGCATCTCCGAAGATACGATGCTCGGTTTCGGCCAGAACTCGGAATTCAACTCCCTTGGCCTCGTATACAGGATATGGAAGATCACGGTCAAGTACGCATATCTGTGGCAGCCGAGTAAATTCTCTCACCATCTTTTCTCTTTAGCGCTTCAATTCTAATGCCCGCAGCCGGGTCTTACCCGCTGATCCGGATTTGGAATAACAGCGATTTTATGATAAAATAATAAATTATACGGAGAATGCATGAACGATTTCCTGTACCGTCTTGCGGCGGTAGGCGTAGTCATACTGTCGGCCTCGTTCCATGAAGCCGCTCACGCTTATGCCGCGGATAAAATGGGCGATCCGACCGCCAAAATGATGGGCCGGATGACCCTGAACCCTATAAAACACATAAGTATCATCGGAAGTATAGTAGTTCCTCTCGTCCTTACGCTGATCGGAAGCAGGTTTTTATTTGCCTGGGCAGAACCGGTCCCCGTGAATCCGGGTAATTTCCATGACAGGAAAAAGGGGGAGATCGTCGTTTCCGCGGCAGGCCCTCTTGCCAATGTGGGGCTTTTCATCATTTCCGGGCTTTTTATCAGATATCTGTTCACGCTTCGGGCTCCCGATGAGACCCTCGTGCGTTTCATTTTCCTTATTTTCCAGATCAATGTCATGCTATGTTTTTTCAATCTGCTCCCGATCCCTCCGCTGGACGGTTCTCATATCCTGGAACAATTCCTGTCATACAGGGCCAAAAACATATATCATGCCATTGCGCCCTTCTCGTTCATACTGATAATCCTCCTTATTCAAGTGATATCTCCGTTCATATTCTTCATGATCAATTTCCTTGCCAAGATCATTATAGGTGTGTGATGAAAACGGTACTTTCCGGAACAAGACCTACGGGCAAGCTTCATATAGGCCATCTGAAGGGGGTCGTAGAGAACTGGGTCGATCTTCAGAAGGACTACAGGACATACTATTTCATTGCGGACATACATTCTTATACGAACAATCTTTCTTCGGACAAGAAGCAGTATGTTCTCGATATCGCAAGAGATCTTCTGGCCGCAGGCATAGATCCTTCAAAGTCGGTCCTTTTCATCCAATCCGAAGTTCGGGAACACGCGGAACTCGCGCTCTACCTCTCGATGACCACGCCCCTTTCCTGGGTGCAGAGATGCCCGACATTCAAGGAAGCGATAGCGGATATCAGGGCCGCCGCTTCTGAAAGCGGAGAGGAGATCAAAGATGAAAGCGGCATCTCAACGGGGCTTCTGAATTACCCGATACTCATGACCTCGGATATCGTGCTCTATGATGCCGATTATGTCCCTGTGGGTGAAGATCAGCTGGCGCATCTCGAGATATCAAGAGAGATCGCACGACGCTTCAATAATCTCTTTGGGGACACCCTGAAGGAACCGCAGCCCCTTCTTGCCAAATACCCCAAGATACTGGGACCGGACAGAAGGAAGATGAGTAAATCTTACGGAAACTGCATATATCTGAGCGATACGCCCGCTGAGACCGGGGCGAAAGTGATGTCGATGATAACCGACCCGGCCAAAATAAGGCGTGCAGACCCGGGAAACCCTGACATATGCAATGTTTACGATTATCACGGCATATTCGGTTCTTCGGGACTCGATGAAATAAAGGAAGGATGCAGAAAGGGAACGCTCGGTTGTGTCGAATGCAAGAAACGGCTGGCGGCGGAACTCACGGAAATCCTTGATGCTCATAGAATGAAAAGAGCTTCGCTCGGGACAGACGGAGATATTTCCGATATCCTCGGTGAAGGAAGGAAAAAAGCGCAAACGGTCGCCGTAGCGAAATTGAACGATGTTAAAAAGAAAATGGGAACGGGGCTTTTATGACCACGCTTGAAGTTTTTGACGGTCCGCTGGCGCTTCTCGTTGAACTTACCAAGAAACACGAGATCAATATACTTAAGATCAGGATCGTCAAGATCATCGACGATTTCGTGACCTATGTGGAAGAAGCGAGGAAGATCAATCTTTTCATAACGACAGAGTTCCTCTCAATGGCCACGTATCTTCTGCTTCTGAAATCCAAACTGCTCCTGCCCAAGACAGAGGAACAGGAAAAGGAGACGATCTCCGAGATCAATGAGCTTTTCGATACGATAAAAAAATATGAAATGCTCAAGGAAGCTGCCCAGGAAATGAAAACATATGCTTCGCTCCAGAGCAAGATGCATTTCCGCAATGAGCCCGACCTCTCCGGAAAACAATCGGATGAGATACCGTTCGACGAACTCGATTCATTTGTGCTGACGGAGAAACTCCTCGAGATCATAGACCGCAACAGGCGCCGCGAGGAGATAGTCAATATAGCCAGGGACCGCTTCAATCTTGACGACAAGATCAAGGAACTCGCTGAAATTTTCAAGAACACCCCGTACAGCGAATATTCCGTTCTGGCGGAAGGTAAGGAGCGCGGCGAAGCCGTAACTGTTTTCTTTGCGCTTCTCATAATGGCGAAAAGAGAGCTTCTGAACCTCATGCAGAAGGAGAATTTCGGGCCGATCTATATAAAGGCCAATATCGATGAAAAAAACTGGAAGGAATGACAATAGATGAATAATGAAGACCTCATGGGTATCAATAAAAAGAAAGTGGAGGCCATCATCTTCGTGGCGAACAAGCCCGTCGCTGCCGGAAGGATATCCAAGATCCTTGATATCCCGCCCGATGCGGTGGCCGAATGCGTGCTGAAACTCAACGAGGAGTATTTGAACTCTGACCGCAGCTTCTTCATTGAAGAGGTGGCAGAAGGATATATCTTCGCTACTCGTCCCGAATATGACGACCCGATCCGGGCTTTCTACAATATTGTCCAGAAATATTCGTTGACGGACCTCAACCTTGAAGTGTTGGCGATAATCGCGTACAATCAGCCCATCACGAAGATAGAGGTCGATGCGATCAGGGGCAATGTGGATTCCACTTTCCAGGTGAGAACACTCCTCGAAAAGGGTTTTATAAAGATCACGGGGCGCAAGAAAGTCCCCGGCAGTCCCTTTCTGTACGGAACTACGAAGCAGTTCCTCACATACTTCGGGCTGAAGGAGCTGAATGACCTTCCTAAGGCCGATGAGATCAAAAAGGAATTCAAGATAGGCGGTGAGCATGAAGCTGATACGTTACCTGGCTTTGAATAATATAGCCGCTCGCCGGGAAGCGCTGGAACTTATCAAAAGCGGTAAGGTCAGCGTGAACGGGAGCGCTGTTTTCGATGCGACTCTTCCGATAGACCCGGAGAAGGATATCGTGAAAGCCGGAGGAAGAACGCTGCGCGGCACTCCTGAATTCTTCTATATACTGATGAATAAACCGGCGGGTTTCCTCACCGCCAGAAATGATGAGAAGAAAAGGCCGACGGTCTATGATATCCTCTTCGACAAAAAACTTTTCAAGATCGCTGCAGCTGACCTTTGGCGCGGGAAGAACGAGGAGTTCATTTACAAGAAATATCTCGAGTTCAAGAAGATGAACATAAATTATGCGGGCCGCCTCGATTTCAATACAAGCGGCGCTTTGATATTCTCCAATGACGGAGAGTTCATTCAGGATCTCATACATCCCTCGGCGGACATCCCGAAAACCTACAGAGTAAAAATATTCCGCCATCTGAACGAAAGAGAGATAGGCGTGTTCCAGAAGGCGGTTTATGTGGATATCGACGGGAAGAAGGTCAAGTTCAAGGCCGTTTTCAAACATATCCGGAAACTTCAATCCGACATGATCGTCGTGATCGACATCTTCTCGGGCGAGAACAGGATCATAAAAAGGGCTTTCCAGCAGATGGGGCATCCGGTCATTACGCTTTCACGGCTCAATATAGGGAAGATAGGGCTGAAGGGGCTTCCGCTCGGATTTTACAGGTTCCTTGAAAGACATGAGATAGCGGAGTATCTGAGATGATCGTTGCGATCGACGGACCTGCAGGCAGCGGAAAATCCACAGTGGCAAGACTCCTTGCCGCGCGTATCGGCGTTCCTTATATCGATACCGGCGCGTATTACCGGTGTGTTACGCTTAAATATCTCGAGAACAAGGCTGCCGGGATGAGCGAACTGGCTGAGTTCGTGAAGAATTCCACAATAGAAATGCGCGGAAAGAACTTCTTCCTGAACTGCGAGGACGTAACGGAAAAGATAAGGAATAATGAGGTTTCACGGGCCACTTCCGTTGTCGCCGGCAGCAAAGAGATAAGGATCGAGATCAATAAGATACTCCGGAAAGAGGGTCTTAAGGGGGGCGCCGTTCTCGAAGGACGCGACATACAGACGCTCGTATTCCCCGACGCGGATTTTAAATTTTTCTTGACGGCATCCGTTGAGGAAAGAACGCGGCGGCGGCAAAAAGAGCTGGAGATCAAGAATTGCCACGTATCGCCGGACGATCTTGCCCGGGAGATCGTTGCCAGGGATAAAAATGACGAGAACCGTGATTTCGGCCCTCTGAAAAAGGCTTCAGATGCTCTGGAAATAGATACAACGGGTATGACGATCGAAGAAGTGGTTGAAAAACTGGCATCCATCGTATTAAAAAATTGATTTTTTTTTGTAAAGATGTTATAATGAAAAGATTTAAGTATTATTTTTACCAGTTTACAGGTATTGTAATCAGGCTCTTTGTAAGAATTTTTTTGAACTTTCGGGTAATAACAAAGCACAAGCGGCTTCTGAAGCACACCGGCATACTTGTAGTGGCAAACCATCAGTCGCTGCTTGATCCCCCTCTTATAGGGGCGTATCTTTATGAGCTTTATGCTTCATACTTCGCCAAGGCCGAACTTTTCAAGGTCCCCGTTCTAAGAACAATCATAAGTCTACTAAACGCCTTTCCCGTCAAAAGAGGGGAATCGGACATTGAAAGTATCAGAAAAGCCATAGATACGCTCAATAATCGCGGCGTGCTGGTCATGTTCCCCGAAGGTACAAGAACTCTGGACGGTTCAATTCACCCATTTAAAAAAGGGGTAGGATATTTAGTTGAGAAAACGAAATGCGCCGTTCAGCCGGTTTACATGGGCGGTTTTTTCAAGGTTTTCCCGAAATACGGAAGGAAACGGCTCAGGTATCCTTCGCGGATCGTGATAGGGCGCATGTTGAGCTACGAAGAGATCAATGCTCGTATCGGCACGGGCAACCGGCATGAAGAGATAGCTGACATCTTATTTGATGAGGTTAATAAATTAAGCTTGGAGGTTTAGTATGGTAGGTGAGAGAAGCAATCCAAATCTCAAAAGAGGCAGGATCCTGGAGGTCACGGTCGTCCGCATAGCGGAAGAGTACATTTTCGTGACGAACGAGGTATCGAAATTTGACGGACAGATCGCTGTTTCGGAATTCAACGACAAAGAACTTAAAGCCCTTAAAGTTGGAACGACTCTCAAAGCGATGGTCTACGGCCGCGGTTCGGGAAGCATGGTGCTTTTTTCCAAGAAGGAAGCCGAAAAGATAGAGAACTGGACTTTAGCCAGGGATGCCTACAGGAATAAATTGTCCGTTATCGTCGAACTCTCAGAGTTCGGGAAATGTGATATTGAGGAGTTCAAGACCGGCAAAACAGTGACCGAGGAAGGTTATCTCGGAAGATACATAGATTTCGATGTCTTCATCCCCGAGCGGGAGATCTCCAGGGAACATACCGGCAAGAAAGATGTGAAAGGACTTCAGATACCCGTCAAGATCATCGGCCTGAGGGAGCGCAAGAAACTCATCATCGCATCCGAAAGACTCTATATCCACGGTGAACGCGCCAAGAAGATGAATGAACTTCTGACGCATCTGGATATAGGTGTAGTGCTGGAAGGCAAGGTGGTGAGGATCAGCCAGAAGGACAAATTCTTCATTGTCGACCTTGAAGGGCTTAACGGCAAGCTCAAGTTCGAAAATGTTTCCTGGGACAGATATCAGAACCCCCTTGAGTTGATCAAGATAGGGAATGTGTTAAAGGTCGTTGTTATTGATTTTGACAAAGAGAGCAAAGAGATATGGCTTTCCATCAAGGACCTTTCGGACGATCCGTGGGAGAGGGTGGATGAATACTTCAAACCGGGCGATCCCGTGGGAGGCGCTGTTTACAGAATATTCGATTTCGGCGTAGTCATCGAACTGAACGAGAATTTCAGGGCCCTGATCCCGAATCAGGAATTGACGTTCACAAGGCTTAACAAGAATCCCGCTACGACGATCAAGAAAGGCGATCACCTTTCAGGCGTCATCAAGAATATCGATAAGGAGAACAGGAAGATTCTTGTTTCCATCCGGGATGAGATCCTGAAAAAATACAATATCGGCGATACGGTGAAAGGTCGTGTCGTCAAGGTCGAAAAATACGGAGCCTTCATCGAAATAGAAAAAGGTTTTACCGGTCTTCTTAAAGTGGAGGATATTTCCTGGAGCAATAAAAAGCAGGATGCCGCCTCACTTCTTGAACCGGATATGGAGATCACCGTCAAGATCCTTTCGATAGATAATGAGAAAAGACAGGTCGATTTCGGCCTGAAACAGATCGAGCCCGATCCGTGGGACACGATATCATCCAGATACCCGGAAGGGGCCAAGGTCAAAGGAACTGTTGTAAAAGTGATAGAAGCTGGTGCTTTCATTATGCTCGACGACTATGTGGACGCATTCCTCCATCTCTCCAAGATCCCGGTTTCCGAGGGTGGGGATTGGAAAGAGAAAGTAGCGCTCGATTCCGAGATCGAAGCAACGGTGATCTATGTCAATACGCGCGACAGAAAGATCCAGATATCGATGCTCGATGAAAAGATCGATACGGATACGAAACGGCGCCGCGAAATTCCCCAGACCGAATATGTAGAGGAAAAGGAAGAATCCGTAACACTCGGCGATAACTTCTCGCCCGGTCTTCTCGAAGAGCTGAAGAAAAAAGCCGAAGAAAGGGAAAAGGACAAGAAAGAAGAATAATTATCCATGAAGGATGATTATATTTTAAAAGATGTAATGCTGAACGGCAGGAACATTCTTGTCGCCGGCCTTTCAAAAACAAATCTTCCGGAAATACTCAAAGCCAAAATAGAAAGAAAAGAAGCGGTCTTCAGCGCTACTTTGATCGACATCAACGGGGATCTGATCCTTAAGAAAAAGAAGGAGTTCGAGGACCTGGATACACATATCTCACTTCAATCCGCGGACCTGTGCGACTTGGCCTTTATGAAGGACAGCTCCTGCGACCTCATCGTGCTCGTATCAACTTTGGCCGCCCTGAACGAAAGGCCTTTAAAAGCCCTTCAGGGCATTGCCGAATCTAAAAGGGTGCTTAAACCGGAGGGAACGCTCATCATAAAAGAAAAGATATCCACTTTCGGCAATAACAGAGGCGAGTTCCTTTTCTATAACTGGTACAGGAGCAGGAAAAATATGATCTCGAACCTGTTCACGGAGAATCATAAGCTCTTCAAGGCGCATTTTTTCCTTGATGATCTGAGATTCGCGATACGGACAGTGAAGATGAAGATCGAATCAGAAGAAATGCTGCCATCCGAACCCATTTCGGAAGCAGATAAAAAGAGGTTGCACGACGAATTCAGGAAATATCAGATCACCCGCACCCCTTTCTATGACAGCTTCATAGAGATGCTGGAGACGGAATATGACGAATTCAAGAGGAAGGAATCGTTCTATCCTCCGAATATCCTGATGAGATGCGTCCACAACAACACCTGATAGAGATAATATCCGGTAAAGATATTCTGAAATTCTCAAAACTGTCCTCCTCTTCCGGAAAAAAGAAGATCTGCCTCATACCCTTCATACTCAATGCCGGTCTTCCTTTCAATTATTCCGAATACCGAAAAGGCGAGAAATACGACAGGATCATCCTTTTTACCGACGGGCTGACCCCGGTTCATGCCGCCTCCTTTGCCGCCGCCCTCAAACCGGAGGGGCATCTGATATTCTGCGGCGCCATGCAGAGAAGTTACGCCCGTTCAACCGGGGGCCCTGTGATCGAGGAACTGAGAAGCATTCTTGCACAAATGTCCTTCACTTTGAAACGTTCTTATACGGGCAATGGAATTTGGGTGCTGCGTGCCACGGCCAAGAAAGAACATATAAAAAACGAGGACGAAAAGTATTCCGCCTTTCCATTCTCCCTCACGGACAGGGAAATTGTATCGGAGCATACGGAATTGCTGTTCGAACGCTGCGGGATAGAAAAAACGGTAATTCTGTTCGACGGACTCCGGTTGAAAGAACGGCCGACAGTTGATCTGCGGAATATATTGGCCCTGAAAGGGGAACGCATAATGACAGCTCCTTTTCTGGTGAACGGTCCCGAAATACACGAACTGAAAAAAGCATTCCGCATCCTTCTTGCGGGAGGCAATGAGCTCTTCATCCCCTTCATGAAGAAAAGCTATTTGAGCGCCGCGTTCGAGGGGAGATGCGTAAAGAACGGGAATGGATATCTGTATATGAGGGAATGCATTCCGGAGGAGGATGCAACGTACTGTTTCATAACAAGGAGGCAGGGAGCGAATAGTCAGCATGAAGCTGTTCTTCTGATGTATCGCCGGCCCGAAGAATTGCTGCCGCACCCCGTGCTTTTATCAGAGACCGAGTATTTCAATATATACGGCGTAAAACTCAAGGCATGAAGCCGGGAGCCTGTTGGAAATCCATTGATTTATTTCGGGAAAATATTTAAAATAGCATTATGGAGGTGTTTATGGCCAAGGATCCCGTCTGCAAAAAGGAAGTTAACGTAAAAGAAGCGAAATTCACAAGCCGTTATAAAGGCAGCACATACTATTTCTGCACGGAGGAATGCAAGAAGGCATTTGACAAGGACCCGGAAAAATATCTGGCCGGCCACTGCTGCCGCTGCTGCGGCAGGCACTGAAAAAAGCATCAGAAAATGGAACTACGAAAGAAGGATGTCTGGGATTTTACGGTTAAACCATTTGCCTCACTGGAAAAGCAATGGATGCTCATCGCGGCAGGCAGTAGGGGGGAGTTCAATTTTATGACGGCCGCTTGGGGCGGTTTCGGAGTACTCTGGAATCGTCCGGTCACGTATATATTCGTGCGGCCGACTCGTCATACATACGGTTTTTTGGAAAAGCATGACCGCTACAGCCTCTCGTTTTTCCAAGAGCGGCATAGAAAAGCATTGAATATCGCGGGAACGAGATCAGGAAGGGATATCGATAAATTGAAGGCATGCGGGTTCACTGCCGCCTATCCCGATAATACACCGTCTTTCAATGAGGCATCGCTCATCATGACCAACCGGAAGATCTACTTCCAGGATATTGACCCCGGACATTTTCTGGACAGTGCGATCGCAGACAATTATTCCCTGAAAGATTATCACCGCATGTATATAGGTGAGATCATCAGCATCTATTCATGAAAAGGAGGAATTGAATATGAAGATCAAGGCCATTCCCATGCTAATTGTCCTATCGGGAGCTCTCTTTCTTCTGTGCGGAAGCCGTACTGCTGCCCCTGCTTTCAGCACGCTCGAGGTTGTAAAAGATGTGGACCTGAACAGGTATCTCGGACTCTGGTACGAGATAGCCCGTCTCCCCATGTATTTTGAGAAGAACCTTGTGGCAGTGACTGCTGAATATTCCCTGAGAAAGGATGGCAAGATCATGGTGAAGAACAGCGGCGATGTGAAGGTCATAGGCGGCAGAAGGAAGGTCGCTATCGGCCGGGCATGGGTCCCCGACCCTTCCGAATCCGCTAAATTGAAAGTATCTTTTTTCGGGCCGTTCTCGGCTGACTACTGGATCATCGAACTTGATACGGAAGAATATTCATACGCTGTTGTCGGCGAGCCCGACAGAAAATATTTCTGGATACTGTCAAGAACGCCCGTTATGGATGAGATGCTTTATTCGGAAATCGTTGCGCGCGCGGCGGAAAAGGGCTTTGACGTTTCCCGATTATACTGCACACCGCAGAGCGGAAAGGATGAGTAATACCCTGAACCTCTTCAAGGCCTTGGGAGACCAATCAAGGTTGCGGATCATCAATCTTTTGGTCCATAACAATCTGTGCGTCCACGATATTCAGTACCTTCTTAAGATGTCGCAGCCCCGCGTATCCCGGCATCTCAAGATACTCACGGCTTCCCAGGTGCTGACGAAGGTCCGTCAGGGTAAGTGGGCTTTTTTCGGGATAAACAGAAAAACGCTCAATGCTGCGATGATGAAGATCCTTGAAAAATCATTTTCTGATATCATTTACCTGAGGGACCTGGAAAATCTTGACAAGCTGCTCAAAAGCAACTGATCAGGAGAAAAGTACCTCATAGACCGCTTTTCTGGAATTGCGGTCGTAAGTGTATGCGATGCGGGGATTCCGAGCGCTGGTCATTTCCACTATACCCATTATATAACCGGACATGCGTTCGAACAGTATGGGGAAGTTATTGATGTTCTGAATCTCGAGTATAAAATCCCCCTTATTCTGTTTGACGACTTTCATTTCACCGAAATTATATAGCTGGCTGTAAATGGCCGCCGCCTTCTTTACAACATATTCGGGAGTGGCCACCTTAATGAAGATCCTGTATATCGATTTCATGTTCTTTTTGGCGCCTTCTTTCGTCATATCGTACAGTATCTTGAAATTACCGCCTCCGAACATCTGAACGATCTTTTCGTTCACTTCAATGAATCCGTCAATAGGATACCAGTTCCCAGAGAAGATCGTCCCGTCCGCGATATCGTTTTTGATATCGTCCTTCATAGCCGCGACGAGTTCGCGCCATTTTTCCATGCCGTATTTCTCCACCACCCACTCTTCCGTGTTCTTTAATAAAGTTCCCTTGACTTCCATACGTTCTCCTTGCCTGATTATATATTAAAAACGCAAAAATTCAAAATATTATTGAATGTATTAAAATATATCATTCAAATGCCGCCGCGAATGCTCCCCAGAACGGATCGGTACTGGGATGTTCGAGCATCATCGTGCCGCCCGGCCCTTCTACTGCGATCTCACTGCCGGAAGTGATCTTTCCGCAAACTGAAACATCTATACCGTTGGATCTGAGATGCTTCACGAGCGCTTCCGTTTTGCGGGGTCTCACTGTGATTATGAGACTGCCTTCGCTGATAGAAATATACGGGTCCATCCCGAACTTCTCGCATATGGCCTTAACTTCGGGCCTAAGGATGATATCATCTATGTTTATCTTCATGCCGACGCCGGACGCTTTAGCAACTTCGTAAAGCCCTCCGAGCACACCTCCTTCCGTAGCATCGTGCATAGATGTAACGCCTTCTTCTCTCAAACCTATCTCGCGAGCGAGCAGGGCGTCCTTCACAACGCTCATTTCAAAAAACAGCTTATCCGCTTCTTTGAACAATTCCTCCCCGATGGCACTCCTCACCTTTTCGGGAAACGTAGCGGCGAAAAGACCGGCCGCTTCTATTGCGGCTCCTTTGGTGACGACGATATCATCACCCGGCTTCGCATCACAGGGCGTGATATATTCATTCTCTTCACCGACTGCTATCACCGTAGCCCCTCCCACCATCGGATAATTGCATCCCGTATACCTTGCAGTGTGACCGGAAATGACAGCGATCCCCATTGAAGCGCACTCGCGGTGTATCGTATTCCACAGGAGCTTCAGTTCTTCCTTATTGATCTCCAGAGGGAGATTGAGATCGATGGAAAGGAATTTCGGCAGAAGGCCGCTCGTAACGGCATCCGATACGAGGATGTGTATGGCGAACCACCCGGCTTTCTCGAAACCGTACTCTTTCACGACAAAAACAGGATCAGTGGTCGTTGCAATGACCTTTCCGCCTATTTTAGTAATGGCGATATCCACTCCGTTGCGCGGACCGACCAGAACATCATTGCTTTTGCATCCCAATGCGGGATAGATGATCTCTTTAAAGAGATCGGGGGTGATCTTCCCCAGCGGTAATCCTTTTTCCATATAGGCCTCCATAGGATCATCAGGAGGAGTACAAAAGCTTCCTTCGCCGGTATTGTCCGGATCAGGTTCAAAGGGTAGGCAAAAACCTTCTCAGCTTACGCACCCCTGCCTTATCTGAAGGATTATATCAAAATAGCAGGAAAATTCAAATCGTCGGCCGGTCACTTCGAAAAGAAGAGTTTCATTGCGACGAGCATAAGGAAGACGGCAAAGACCTTTCTCAGAACTGTTCCCGGCAGAAAAACAGCGATCTTTGCGCCGATCAGCCCCCCGCCTACGAACCCGGCGGCAAGCAGCAGCGCGGGAAGCAGGCGTACATGGCCGGCCTTGAAATAAGTGATGGCGGCCAGGATCCCGATAGGCGGTATCATCATGGCGAGCGATGTGCCTTGAGCATCTTTCTGGGAATATCCGAAAAGGAAGATCAGTGCGGGAACGAGGAGCACTCCGCCGCCGATGCCTATGACACCGCCGAGCACTCCAACCGCGGCGCCGAGCACGATATAGAGAACATTTAAAAGCATACGATCCTCCTTTTTTGCTAATGATAATACTTTCAGATTCTTAAGTCAATAGGAAAGGTGTTAAATCCGGTCTGAAACGAGAGCCTTTCTTGAATTCTCCTTAAAAAAGCACGGTATAAACAACCTTCCGCAAAGGTTCGATATAATCGAACTTGACTTCGGCTCCGGGGGCCCCCGTATTCCTTATGATCCCTAAAAAATATGTGCAGCATCTCTCGAAGAAGATCGGATAATTATCCACATCGGAGATAATAACTGTATACATGCCGTCCGCTTCTTTCTTGCATGAAGCTTTTCCGAAGTCATAATAATATTCATAGATCTTTGGAAGAAAGTTCATCATATTATCGGCGGTAATGTCCTTGATGAATTTGTTGAACAAGCGTTCAATATCCTCCCGTCCTCCCTCCATGGCGCTCTGAAAGATTATGGAAGCATCGCCTTTACCCAGTTTATCAGCGATCATGCGGTTGATCTTTTCATAAAGATCGAAGGAGTACCATGACTGCGGCAATGCTTTATGGCCTTCCTCCAGCTCATCTTTTAAGATCGTTGGAATTGTGACGAAGATCTCGTTCAGCATCCTGTCACCATATTTTTTTCTTATAAATTCGATGGTGTGCATTATTGCCGCCCCTCTTACTTTCATATTATCCTCTCTGTATTGGGATTCTATAATGAAAAAGGGAAAAAGTCAAGATATCTGCCATTCCCTTCAGGAATTGTAACGGGGGATCTTGCTTGTGCCGTTCCCAAAAAAATATGCTATCCTCTGCCGGTGACCGCAAAAGGTCATCCCGGAAACAATGGTTCAATAATGCGCGGCTTGTTCCCCGGAACGAAAATTCACCTTTTTCAACCAACGTCCCCCAATAAGGATTTACATATCCGTCCTTTTATGCTATAATAATGCCAAAGGGGGCAAAGATGAAAAGAAGGACGATCCTTATTTTCCTGCTTATCGCTGCGAAGATATTCTCTTTCATGGGCGACGAGAACGCCGTTGCGCGCTTCGTTACGGCTTCGCTGGTGAAGAACGAGGATTCATCCTATATCCTCACCGTTTCTTATTCGATCGAACCCGGTGCGAGGGTTTACCTGAAAAGCGATCTCGAGCTCCCGCTAGAGCTGAAATTTTCCGAAGGGCGCGAGATCATGCGCGCCGATTTTCCGCATAAAAAATTACACGGGGCCAAGGAGTATATCGAGGGGGACGGGACGATAGTGATCATCTTCAAGGGGGACCCGGAAGGAGCCGGACTTTCCGTGCGCTGGCAGGGGTGTTCCGCGGAAAAGGGCGTTTGTTATATACCGGAAGAGACCATAGTTTCCCTTGTGCCGGGGAAACTCGTTGCAAGAACGGCAAAACCGAAACCGGAGCAAAAACCGGTCCAGAGAACGGATAAAAAGCTCAAAGGCATTATCGAACGCAATATCGACAGGCCGCTTCTGGCCGTGCTTTTCGTTTTTATCGCAGGGTTTTTGACCAGCCTCACACCGTGCGTTTACCCGATGATCCCGATCACGATCTCCTATTTCGGAGGAACTGCCGAAGGGATGAAGAAGAATTTCGTTAAAAGCCTTTTCTATGTCCTCGGACTTTCGATCACGTATACTTTCATGGGCTTAATCGCGGGCATCACGGGAACAGCATTCGGCAGTCTGACGCAGAACCCTTATGTCCTCTTCGTTTTTACGGCACTGTTCTTCATCATGGCTCTTATGATGAGCGATTATATTGCGCTTCCGGGATTTTCCGCTTTTTCCTCCTCTCATTCGAAGATAGCGGCAAAAAGGACCGATCTGAGCGCGTTCCTTCTCGGACTTATCACGGGCCTTGTGGCATCGCCCTGCGTGGGCCCTGTTGTGCTTTTCCTGCTGACACTCATCGTTTCGAAAGGCAGCATCCTGTACGGCACCATGCTCATGTTCTTCTTCTCTCTGGGGCTTGGCGTCATATTTGTGATATTGGGGACTTTCTCGGGACTCATCGAGAAGATCCCGCGCGCTGGAACATGGATGGAGAAGGTCAAGACGGTTTTTTCCGTTCTTATGGCGGCCGCTTCAGCCTACTTCCTCAATACGGCGCTCAAAGGGCTTATCGGCATCAAGTCGGCATATTTCGCCTGGGCATTTTTCATATTTACTTCCCTTTTCTTCCTTGATTTCTACGATCTGAAGAGATTCCAGCCTGAAGCGACTCCGCAGGGGCGTAAAAAAAGCATCGCCAGTTTTATAATGCTGCTTGCGTTCATCTGCGGTTCGGGATTATTCCTCAAAGGCATAATCCATAACGGCACCCGCCCGGCCGTGTCCGAACGGGCGTTAAAATGGCATAAAGATCTGGAATCGGGTCTGGCAGAAGCCGAAAGGACCGGCAAGTTCATATTCCTGGATTTTACGGCAACATGGTGCGTTATGTGCAGGGAGTTCGAACATGCCGCCGAAAAAGACAGCGAATTGGCCTCGGCTCTTTCGCGATTCGTTTTGATCAGATTGGATTACGATAAGAACAAGGACCTGGCGAAAGAGCTCTTCGACGTGAGAGCGTTGCCGGCTTTCATATTCCTCAATGACAAGGGAGAGATCATCGAAAGGGAATCCGGTTTCTCGGATATGAAAGGATTCAAAGCGGATTTCCTAAAAACGGCGGAAAAGTATATTACTCGATGACAAGCAAACCTTCTTTCATCACGACTTTGAAAGTCCTTTTTTTAGGGGCCTCTTTAAGACGGTTGACGAAGGGCACCATGATCTCGCGTTCTATGAACGAAGATATTTGATTGGGGATCTTCTTCGTTTGTTTGTAATATTCCTGGGCAAGATGTTCGATCACTTCCTGTGAGCAGGTAAGATTGTATCCTTTGCTCTTCACGATCTCCTTGAGATAAGAGAGTTTTGTTTTGAATATGGCCTTATAATCTTCGATCGAAATATCGGAAAAGACATAAATACCGTTAAAAAGAGAAATGAACTCCTCGCCGTATTCCTTTGCGATGAGCTCCTTTATGGCGAGGTCATTATTGTCCTCGTCCGGATTCTGGAATCCGATCTTCTTTGTCAGCGTTGAGAGGATGCTCTTGTCGATAGTGAGGATGAATATCGAGTTCTCATAACCTATCTTCTTTCCCTCGAAGAACACGTAACCCCGGGAGAAAATACTTGTAAGAAGGAAGAACAGGGGTTTGCTGATGAACTCCATGTGTTTGATCAGAAAAACCTTCCTTTTATCTTTGCCGGTCATCTGGAAAAATATATCCACTTGGGGATCGAGCGGCGGCCTTCCTTCTTCGCTTTTTGATTCCCTGTCGAACATCTCGGTATCCGCCATCATGGAAAGTTCCATCTCGGATATGGCCTCTCTGGAACCGTAATATGTTTCCGCGATAGAATACGCCATTTCCGATTTGCCGGTGCTTTTGTTCCCTATGAACAGGAATATGCCGTTGGGAAGGTACGGTTTCAGGTCAAGATTGAGCGATTTAAGGATGAGAAAATTAGAGATCTCCTTCGTAAAATCCTTGTTGAGATAAACCTTGTCGAGAAGTTCATGTTCCAGATCGAAAGGATTGGAATGCTTATAGGTCTTTCTTGATTTTGCCGCTTTGTCGAATACGTCAAGCTCCTTCTGATCGAGGATCTGATTGATCGCCCCGCGTTCGTTCAGCGCCGCAGATGTCTCATTGAAAAGCTCCTCGGGAAAGAGTTTCTGCTGAACGCCCAGCGTGAGGGCGGAAAGGACGAAGTGATTGAGATCGACGCGGGGCGAGAGGATATTGCCCGCTATCGTATAAGCCCGGGTCATGATCAGATCGAACTCATTTTTGTAAGTGAACTCTTCCAGGCGTTTGGAATAGATGTCGTTATACCTCTCGAAAATATCCACAACGAATTTCGCCGAAGAAGCAAGGTATTTTTTCCCGTGTTCTGTGAAGTACTGAAGCACTTTAAAAATATTCACCGCCTTCTCTTCTATATGATAATGTCCGGTCAATTCGGTGATGAAGTTGCTGAGGCTGTATGTGAGTTCCATATACCGTCCTAATTTACGAACCCGAGGGCCCGGGGCCTGACTTCATTGTAGATATACGCAACAATATCTATAAAATACGAGAGCTCCGCGGCGAGTATTTTGGTCTCGCGCATTATGGTGAAAATGATCTCATTCCTTTTTTCGTCAATGGCGAACCTTCCGTGGGACGTATCGTAGTAGTTCAGCTGAAGAAGGCGCATGAACATGGCCCATTGTTCCT
This sequence comes from uncultured bacterium, assembly GCA_937863565.1. GTDB lineage: Bacteria > AUK180 > AUK180 > AUK180 > AUK180 > CALMGJ01. The sequence goes on from CALMGJ010000014.1 coordinate 48,448, forward strand.
TCGGATTGTGCGGGACCTCTCCCATGTCGGCTGTAAGTTCGGAAAATTCCCCGTTCCTGCGGTCAAGTATCTGAAGTCTGAGATTCACCACAGGGCCGTTCTTTGCGACCTTGATGTTCAAAAACCAGAGGCCCTGGGCGTTCTCGGGTTTCTGATAAGGTATCTTGAGTTTATTGAGGCTCTCTTCCAAAAGCGCGGTGTTCTTTTCCAGATTTCCTTCGGCCATCTTTTCCTCCGTTGTATCCCTTTTATGGAATTATATCATTATGATGAACATTTCGCAAATAGCATGCGACCCTTTTAAAAAACGATATTACCGCCGAACGTTATCTTGAATTCCCTGTAGTCATAACGGATCTCATCCAGATTGCGGTAGATCGTATACGATATGTTCGAATTGAACACGAAGTTCTTAGAGAACCTGTAATCGAACCCGCCGTTGACCGTATATGTATTCGATTCGGTAGCCCCGATCTTGTCTGAACGGAGCATCGACATATTGAAATCAAGTTTGGTATTGATGGCGTTCTGTATATTGAGCTTCTTTTTCAAAAAAGGCAATTTGATCCCGTACTTCAGCTGGAGACGGTAACTGAGAGAAGTGGCCAGGGAAAGCGTGCCGGAAAATGTCCTGTCATAGCCGAACCGCGTATCCGTGTTCTGGTTATAGGAAACGCGGATGGACTGCGTCAGAACATCTGAATAGCTTATCGGGAAACTCAGTGAAGGCGTGAACGTTTCATTCCGGTACAGGGCATCGGCCTTCTCGGTGAGGGAATAGTTCATGCCGAGCGTTATGGAAGTTCGCTTAAGGAACTTGAAGAGCTTATCGAGCTGAGTGATCATGGCGCTCGAGTTGACGGAATGATTGAATTCCGTTGTCGTAGTGCCTAACTTGGAAGTATCCGACTGTCTGTAGGAATAGGAGCCTGACAGGCTGAGGAACTTGAACGGATTGTAACTTAAAGCAATATTCCAGCGCTCCTGGTCCGACTGGTTCGCATAGAGTTCAGGTGCAAGGTTGCCCGAGACGATATCAAGAGAATCGATTATACCGAACACGCCGTCGAACTCCGGTATATCGGTCGCATTAGACCGGTCATAGGAAATATTGAGATTGATCGTACTGAGGCCGAGGATTTTTACGCGTCTTAACAGCATGCCGAGCATGAGCCTGTTCTTAAAAGACATATTGAGAGTGAATTTAGCAGAGGAATAGGCCGCTTCACTTGAAACGGCATCTCCGTAATAGACGCGGGCCAGTGTTCCGCGCAGTGTGACGGTAGGCTGTAGAATGTTCCTCAGAAGGTTCACATTCGCCGTAATGCTGTATGAAGCGTTATCGTTCTGTTTGAACCCGCTCTGATATGATTCATTATAATCAAGAGTGTTCTGGAGATTCAGGTATTTGATCGTGAATGAAAGCGTGCCGTTATTGCGGAACGTTCTCGGATTAGAAGCGGATGTATTGAAAAGAGGATTGTTCTCAGACAAAGTGATGTTCCGTCCCAGGGCAAGGTTCATGTTCTCTATAAGGAAGAGAATTGATTTCATGCGCATCGTCATTGTGTGTATCTCACTAAGCGTTTTTCCCTTGAGCAGTTCGTCGCCTTCATAAAGGCCGTAGCTTTTAGACCAGCTCTGTGAATAGGAGTAATTGATCGCGGGAAGGAATTTCCACAGTATCGTGCCCAGGTTCAATGTCGTGTTGAAACGGATGCTCTCGCTCAGAGACCGCGTAGTGGATGAAGTGCCCGAAAGGTCAAGAATGTCCTTGAGTTCCGATGTGTTCCGTGAATAGGAAATATTGACCGGCAGCCATTGCAGTTTAGAGAAATTCATAGTCGCGCTGAGCGCTTCCTGATCGGTCCCCGTCCTGTTATTGCCAAGCGGGGAGAAATCGCTGCCAACACTTGAATAGTTCACCGCAACGGGCCCGAAGAAACCGAGATCGGTGCTGACATTGGCCCTGTATGCAGTGCCTTTCAGTATCTTCGGTTCTGAGAGCAGTATATTGTTGAAGAGGAATTTCCCGCTGACTACCGCCTCCGCCTCAATGCAGAGCGCCATATATTTAACGTTCAGCGTTGACGGGTTTCCCACCGTTTCATAGGAACTCAGACCGGCTACCGGTATGCTGTTCACCACCCAATCGGAAGAGTCGTAGCCCTTCTTCACGGAAAGCGGGATCTTCCAGTAATTGTTCTCGTCGATGCCCATCTTGAGATAGACGCTGTAAGCATCGGTATCGGGCATATCGTACCCGAGAACGGATAGTTCGAGATAACCGTAATTGGATATGTTCAGCGCTTGAGATTTCACGCTTTTCGTATATCCGGTCCTGATATCCGATGAGGTCCCGATCAGATAGAAATCCGTCATCAGGGCCTCCTTATCCGTCTGTTCGCCGGACACGAAGAATCCGGAGAAGCTCGGATCGTCAACGGAAACGGAAGAAACGGCAAAATACTCGCCCGCCGTACCGTTCTCGACAATGCCTTTATCCCATCGGTTCCCGGAGATCTTCAGCTCCTGCATCTTGAAGGATATGTTCGCATCGGAACCCTCGATCCATACGCGGATGTATTTTACATTGTTCGGAGTGGGATTGCCGTACTTATCCGCTGTGCCGGCGTCGATATTGAGCGGTATTGAAATGAACTGCCAGCCGTCGTCGTCCGATTTCGTTTTCAGTATCTCGCTTTTATACGAATAATACCTGTCTATCGTGTCCAGTATGCCGTCAAAATCGAAATCTTCCGTTTGAAGATAATTGTCGCCCGGCCCCAGCACTGCGGTAAAATAACCGTTATTGAAGATGATGCCTGTGTCCTCGTCCGTATTGAGCCTGCCGTTCAAATCAGCATCTTCGGTATCCAGCGTGCCGTCGCCGTCGGCATCCTCGGAAATGAGGCCGAGATCGATATGTATCGTAGCGTCTGCGGCATCGCCGAGGTTCTTTACCCAGAAATCGAGCGATGATTTCTGGGAGATATCGCTGATATTGGACCGTGCCGTGATCCCGCCCCATGTCCCTGCTTTTTTCAGATCGAAGAGCATTGAATAAGCGGTGAAGGTCTGATATATCTCAGTCTCGTCCGGCGTATACGGATGGCTGTCGCCGTCCTGGAAAGAATAAAACGAGAATTCATTCCCCGGGGAATGGAATTCACTATCGCTTTCCTCCACGGAGATCGTGGCCGCTCTTGTGGACTGATCGGTAATAATGCCCGGCTTTGAACAGAGGTACCAGCTCTTGTAGGGATAGAGTGAAGGACCCTCGCTCTGCTTAGTTCCTTCCATGGCGTCCAGCGCCGCTTTTCCGAATTTATTGGGATTATTGTATGAATAAGCATATTCGGCCGAGAGGCTTATGTCTTTCGGCTTCAAGAAGTTGAGCCCCGGTAGGGCGAACAGCGTTTTTTGAAGGAATTCCGAAGTGATCTTGAGCGAAGTGTCAAAATCGAGAACGAATTTACTCTGCGATTCCTCTCCCGGGTCAGGTATCTCGTCCCTTTCCATGAACTCTTCATCGATGACAGTGGAACCTATGAAGAAGTTCTTGCTGATATTCCATTCCATGCGGTTGCCGAACACGTATTTTTGCTGGGATGAGATGAGCGGCGTATATTCGTAGTTGACCTCGATCTTGGCATCGCCGATGATAAGGTTCTCGTTGATGAAGGTGATGATGCCGGCATTATAATCTATAGTGTAATCGCGGCCTTTTTTCAGGATATTCCCGTCAACTTTAACAACTTCAGAATTCTCCTTTATGTTCATTGCGTCCAGGCTGTAGATCTTGGCAACGGAAACGTAATCGAGCGCTATGTAGAATATCGACCGCGAGGTAGTGAAAGGATCCGCCAGGGAATCGTTCTTGGCGTAAATGGGCCGGTTAGAGCATTTGGATACGATCTCGGTCAACTCCGCCCCGCTGAGGCCGAGCTCGTCAGCGACCGTTTTGAGATATCCGGATACCGTATCGTTATCGCTCAGGTCGAAGGGCGTAGCGTCGGGAAAATATAAAATGCCGATATCCGTATCGAGATAACCCCTGTCTATCGTTCCATCGATGGGATTGAGATCGAGTCCGAAGATGGTGAGATATGAGACTTTTTTACCTTCGGAAGTCGTAAAAACGGCGGGATCATTATCGCCGTCGGAATCATTGCGGTTCATAATGGAAACGCTTACATCATCGAACGGTATTCCAGTGATGCCCGTTTTATAGAAGTTCATGAGCGCGTTGCCGGTGTATCTGTTCTGTTCATGCTTGAGAAATCTGGCATTGCCGAAATAGGATTCGGTGTTCCCGTCCGTATCCAAGTCGTCCGTCGATGCCCCTTCATACCAGAAATCGCCGGGATCCTCATCTATCTGGCCGTCCCCATCGTCGTCAAGACCGTCGATCGGGTCCTCGTCAACGAGTCCGTCACCGTCATCGTCCGTTCCCGCTCCCGGGTCTTCGCTTATCATCCCGTCCATATCGATATCCTTGAACGGTGCGAACGGATCCCCTATCTTCGTTTTTGTGCCCGTGACAATCTCCTCGACCTCGAAGGCCCCCGCAAGAAGGCCTGTTTCAGCAACTGTCCTATTGAGATAAAGGATGCCGTTCAGAACATCGACATAATAATCCTCTCCTCTCAGCAATTGATCGAAATTCCATATCTGGATCCCGTTCTGAAGAGGTCCGCAATTGTTTGTGGAGATCGTATTGTTCGTTGTGATCCTGTCATCGTAGAACAACGCTTCCGAATTGGCAACGATCCTGTATTTACCGAAAAAATTAAAAATCAGGTCGTCCCATGCCGATTGCGAAGGCGCTGCACCCCGATAAAGAGCGAAAATGGAGTTTTTCGCGTATCCCGAATCCGATATTTCCTTTCTTGTAGTGGAAGCATTCTTGGTCCATGTCTTTGCCAGCGATTGACTGTCAGAATATCCCACAATGGGATACATCTGGAGTTTGCCCGGGATAAGCGGAATGCCCTCGAAAAGGAGATGCCCCTTAATGCCGAAGAAGTTCTTGCTGTATGAAACGAATTGGGTATTGGGAACGGCAAGATTGATATTTCCCGCTTCTATGGTTTTCAGGAACTCGCCTTCCTTGCCCATGTATTTAAGGGAAATGTTCTTGTCTATGGAAAATGCGTCCTGCGAAGTATCATCATATTTGATCAGTATATTCAGCCTCTCGCCTACGACTCCGTTGAGATTTAGCTTCATGTTCTGCTTGAGGTCGAAATTGGATACGGGATCCTTTAGAGGGTCGTTAGGATATACTTTGTTATTGAAGGAAAGTGAAACATTCTCGAGAATGTTGAGAGAGATATTCCCTATCGTCCCGAACTGAAGTTCCGGCAGTATGCTCGTTTTGCTGGATTTCAGAATAAAGGCCGGTTTGGGAAGGAAGGACTTTCTGGACCTCAGAAAAGGGTCATCACGCAAAAGCACCAGTTTTTCCCCGAAGAATGGAGGCAGGCACTGGTCCGGAGACGGTTCATCTTCGATGAGGGTTCCCTTTAGAAGAAAAAATACGGCTAAAACCGCGAGCAATAACTTGAATTTTTTCGCAAACATATATATAATATTGTAGCAAGTATGTTGAAAAATTACAAGTATATTTTACTTTTAGTTCTCGTCTGTTCCGCATATGCCGGATGTCTGAAAACGCCTCCCGTTCTCTATGATCATTCGATCGCCTTCACAGGGAATACGAAGGGGCTTATCGAACATTGCGGCTGCAAGATCAAAAGGGGACGGATACTTGAGCGGTCGCATCTTCTGAAAAAAATCGCCGCCGGTTCCAAAGAGACCTTCTTTTTTGACGGCGGCAACTCGATCACTTCGATCCAGCTCGGGCGTGTAAAGCTTCTCAAGGTCATGGAATACATGGGGTATTCCGCGTACTTCGTGACCGCATACGAGTACAAAGACCTTCAGCTTTTCTTCAATGATGAGATAAAAGGGTCGTCCATCGAATTCTCTTCCGCCGTCATCGCGGATAATGAAGGCCGTCCGCTTTTGAAGCCTTTCATTGAAAGGTCTTTCGGACGTGAGAAGGCGATGTTCGTATCTGTCACGGGGCATACGAATGTGCCGGGATACTACAATGATATTAAACTGGTCTCTCCGGGCGAGGCGATCGAGGGGATCAAGATCCGCGCCGGCGAGTTCGACTGGATCTTTCTTATTACGGATTTTCCCGAAATGGACCTTTGGATCAAAGAGGCCGGCATTAAGAACGTTAGATATATCTATCATCTGGACAAGGATTTCACGGTCGAAGAACCGTATGTTTCTGTGTCGGGCGCGCAGGTATTCACGCTCAACTCTTCGGGACAGTTCTTCTGGCAGATCGGCATGAAATATGAAAATAGCGAAATGGTACCCCGCTATATTCTCAACGATGTGAAGATGGGCGTACCGATAGACAAGGACCTGAAAAAATATTTGGAGGAGCTTAAATGAGCATTCTGTACTGCACGGGCGGGGAACTCGAAGGAAGCGCTTTTCCCATCAAGAACGATCTTAAGATCGGCAGGGTACCGTCCAACGATATCGTCATCAAGGATTCTTTCGTTTCGAAGGAACATGCTTTCCTGTACGATCATTCCGGCGACATATATCTGATCGACAATGATTCGCATAACGGCCTTTATATAAACAATATCAAATTCAAACTGAAAAGGCTCAATCAAGGCGACAGGATCAAGATCGGGAAGAATTTCTTCATATATTACGAAGGCTCCGATGACCTTTTCCAGAGAGAGTACGAGATCGTTTCCCATGACAACAAGGATGCGATCAAGGATTCGCTTCTCAAGGAAGCGGAATTTCACGAGAATTACCTGCAGATATTCTATAAGATCATTTCTCCGTATCTCCAGACCGCTGACCGCGTGAAGTTCTGGGCCGACCTGAAGAACGTGATATACAGGTTCAATATCGAGAACTTCCTTCTTCTTAAGATAGACCGCGATAATTCAATAAAGAAACTCGAAGTGCTTACATCGTATTACGACAAGATACCGCAAATAGACGAGAACATGATCACTCTTATGAAAACGGATAATATCATCACGATGAAACGATCCGTAGAATCGATACAACTCAAAGAATACCTCGTCATGTATCCTTTCAAGAGGGCTGAAGACCATTATATCTGGTGTCTCGGCAGATTCGCACAGGGCGAGCTTAATAAGGACGAACTGAACCAGCTGTATTTCACCGGGCTTATCCTGTCGTTTCTGAAGTGAACCGGAAGAATTTCGAGATCATTGATCTGATACGCGGCGACGATATAGTCATCGCGTTCATCGACCTTTCGAACTTCACGAAGATGATCGATCTCGCTGTGCAGGTAAAGAGCGAAAAAAAGATCATCCGCATACTCAATGAATTCTACAAATACTCTTCATCCATCATTTACAAGAACAACGGCATCATAGATAAATTCCTCGGCGACGGGATCATGGCGCTGTATGGGAGCATGTTCTCTAATAACTATGACCTTACGCCGCGCGAATATCTGCTGCGCGCGGTAGAGTCCTGCCTTGACATCCTGACCTTCATTCAGACACTGGGCGAGAACATGGGAATGAAGCTCAATATCTCATCCGGAGTCTGGAGCGGAGAGGTGTTCATGGGCTTTTCCTCGCATGAAGAGAAGACGAGGGATATTTCCGTGATCGGAGATCCGGTGAACGTGGCCTCCCGTCTTCAGAAGATAGCGCATGACGGCGAGATGATCATCCCGTTCATTCCCGATATCGATTTCAAAGATAATCTGGACCTCATCATCAGAAGATACGGGATGGTGAAATACTATGAGAAACTCGAAGTTAGAGGGAAGGACAAGCCTGTCAATGTCTTCAGAATAATCGGTGAAAGGGCATATGCCCGGAACCATGTTTAAGCCGGATAAGCGCGCCGCCGTACTTACATTGGCGATCTTCTTCTCCGTATGCGTATCGGCAACGCTTATCGTAGATCCCGATCTCTGGTGGCATATGAATTACGGACGGTATATCCTGCACTCCGGATTTCCCGGACAGGACCCGTTCACGTTGACGCATGCCGGCCGGCCCTTCATGCATTTCTACCTTGCCCAGATCCTTTTATACCTTATCTACTCGCTTGCCGGCGCATGGGGACTTTTCCTTCTAAAGATCGCCGTTTGCACCGGTGTTTTCCTCATCCTTAAAAAATATGCCGGCATCGGCATAGCATCGTTCGGCATCATCCTGCTGTTCCTGTCGATGCGCCTTTTCGCCCGGCCCGAACTTTTCGCCTTCATTCTCTTCTCTTTGGCCTTTCCGATATTCGCCATTAAAGACCTAAAGCGCCGGCTCATCGCGCTTTTCCTCTGCGCTCTTTTATGGAATCAGATCCATCCGAGTGTCGCGATCCTCCTCTTATTCCCTTTCTGCGCATTTATTTCGGGCCTTGTCGGGAAAAGACCGGAATTCCCTGCGCGGCTTGCGGAATCAGCGGTGATCGCCGCGGCATTTCTTATCAATCCCACATCGGTCCTGAACCTGAAGGAATACGCGAATATCCTTATCAGGAACAATCCTGCGGCATCGATAGGCGAATGGCAGCCGTTCTTTTCCCCTGAAAACCCCGTTTCCCTTTTATATAAACTGGCATTCATTTTCACGGCAGTTCTGTGCATATCGGATCTTATCTTAAAAAGAAGAACGGAAGGCCCCTTCTGGCCGATGCCGTTCTTTCTCGGTGTGCTGACACTGTTCTCGCGGCGTTTTACGGGTTTTTGGGGCCTCTCCCTTGCCGTCTTCCTCGAGGGACTATTAACACCACATGCCGTTAGGAAAAAAGCGCTCACTGCGGTCCTTTTTATTCTTTTCACGGCCCTTTTGATCAAGCCAACGCTCAGAATGCCTCTCGAGCGCGGCATCGGCATATCCACGTTCTACGATATGAAGATCCGGACGCTTTTTTCCGAACTGAGGCTCGACGGGCGGATACTCTCCGATTACGACATAGGCGGCTTCGTGTCATTCATACTCGGGAAAGAGGTCTTCATCTACGGGAACAATCTAAATGAAAAGGAATTCGCCGAATACAGAACGCTTGCGATGGGAAAGGGCATTCCGGATTTTATGGATAAGTACAGCATAGATATCGTGATCATGAAACCGTTCCCGCTTTATCCCGGCGGCCGGGAGCTTTATGCGTATTTCAGATCGGGGGGCTGGGAATATTTAGGCCACAGAACAAGGTATCAGATATGGAAAAGAACAAGATCCTGAAATATGCGGACGAAGCGCTCTTCTTCGTATCCACTGCCGTTCTGATATTCCATATGCTGCACTGGTTCTCTTCTCCGGGCATCGTTTCGCACGAGGGCATCCTTCTTTCAATGAGTGCTGCCGAACTTTTCAAACGAAGCGTTCTTTTACTGCCTTTCCGTCTTGCAGCCTCGGCGGTCTCTCCGGTCTACGGGCTCAGGATATTATCCCTCGGTCTTCTCATGTCCATAGTCGTTTTATCTGTTCTTCGCAAAAAAGAACGCAGTACACTGGTGGTACTTGCGGCCCTGATGTCCGCACCGCAGCTCAATGTTCATGTAAGGATATTCTCGTTCATACACCTTTCCTTTCTGTATTATCTCATTTATGATGCCGTCCGCGGAAATACAGCAAGGAAGATCATAGCCGGATTGTCTGTGCTCGTTTCCCCGTATATGCCTTTTCTCCTTATGATGAAGGACCGCAATGCTGTTATCTATTGCGCATGCGCGGTATCTGCCGGCGCATCTGCGGTCCTCGGCAATGCAGGTATATCTCCTGCGACCGCTTCCGGTTGGCAGGTACTTTTTGCCGCAAGCCCTGCTGCGGCCGTTCTGATATTGACCATATTTTTCAGGAACAGGGGAGTACTGCCTTATATGCTTTTCGGACTTGCCGCCATTTCCCCGGCTTATCATGAACTTCCGCCGGCCTGCGCCATGCCCTTGTATTTATTCCTGTTCGCATCGCTCAAGGCCGATCTGAAAGGTGCCCCCGCAATAACACTATCAGCGGTTTCAGTGCTTTTCTTCCTTTCCGGCTTTGTTGGTTTTCCTCATTTTAATTACACATTCGATTATACGCACGGGCAATATATCACCATGAACGAACCCCAGGCAAGGTATGCGGATATCGGGGATCTGCCGGATATCCGTGAAAGGGCAGTCTCTTCCCCTGAACTGTCTTTTCTGAAAAAGAACTATATTTCCTTTCCGGAGATGCTCGCCGGGAGCATCAATATCAATACGGTCAAATATCTTATTTTTGACGATTTCCTGCTGAAGATGCTCAATGAAGACCCTTCGCGCTTCAGGCTATTCGATAAGTTCAACCGGATAAACAATTCGGGCCGCATATACATTTACGAGAACGGGCTTTTTTTCCTGAATACGTTCGCAGACTACATCAATGACCGTCTTTCGAAGGAAAAAGCTCTCGTTGATACTATGGCTGCGGGTCTTATCAAGGGAGAATGCATCGACCTTGCGGATTTCATGGCATCGGAAAAGAATTCGGAAAAGATAACGAGGATCAAGTTCATCCTCATCGCCGATTTCATGCTGAGGGAACCGTCTCACGCGAGCGTTCTCTATGCGATAAAGGAAAGAATGGAGTATGAGAATTGGGTAAAGGAAATTTCATTGAAAGGATACACGCTCTACCGCAATCCAAGGTTCAGGTGATCGTCTTCGCGACCGCCTTTCTGGTGCGTGTCGCGTTCTGGGCCTTCAGCGGGAAATTGTACAATTTTTGGGATTTTTCCTCTTCCCTCGATCTGAAGTATTACTTCGTGTACGCCGAGGCTTTGAGGCATTTCGATCTTTCGGCAGCGTTCCCGCTCCACGCTAACCCTCTCGGTGTCATTCTTGTTTTCATAAGCGGGATCTTCGGCCATGCCGCAGTGGTATCGAAGATCATCTGCATCCTTGCCGATTCGATGAACGCCGTTCTTATTTTCAGACTCGCGAGCGTCTATCGGGGCCGTCCGGCTTTCTTGCCCGGCCTTCTTTATGTTGTTTCAGCGCCTGTCATCATATTCTCAAATTACCCCATGGCGGAGACACTGACGAACACAATGATCCTTCTATTTCTCTCCAACAGGTCAAAGCCTGTCGCCGCGGGCATATTTGCGGGACTCTCCGTGCTGGGCCGCGGCAATCTGATCATCTTCGGTATTCTTTATCTCGGTTATCTTTTGATCCGCCGGAAAAAAGCCCTGCTCTTCGCGCTCGGTTTTGCGGCAGTGCTTCTGCCCTTCTTCATTAAGAATGCCTCTCTGCACGGGATGCCCACTCCTGTCGGTTCTCAGGGAGCCGTGAATCTTTATATCGGAAATAATGAGAATGCCACTGGCGGCTTCGTAGACGCGGGAGGGACTTCTGATCTCGAGGGCATGAAAGGCATGAAAGGGAACCGTTATATTCTCGATTCGTTCGGGTTCATTCTCAAGCATCCCGTCCGCGCCGCGTCCCTTTACATGAAAAAGGTCTTTCTCTGTTTCAGTGAATACTGCCCGCCCCTCAATCTCAACTACTATTTTATTAAAAACACGATGCCCCTTCTCTTTCTTCTGCCCGGTTTCGCGTTCTTCTTTGCGTTCTTCTTCGCGAATGCGGGCGCGGTTCTTAAAAAGGATGCGGAACTCTTCTGGATGGAGATATTCCTCATCATATCCATCCTTCCCTTTTTTCTTTCGCTTCGTTATAAACTGATGCTGCTTCTTATCCCTGCCCTTGTCCTGGCCGTCCCGAGGGGGAGAAATATGCTTATCGCGGGGATCCTCTTTCTGGCCCTTCACTTCATCCCTAAACCGTTCAGTTACGGATACGCTTTCAGGGGAAGCTCCGTACAGCTCGCCGAGATCATGTACAATAGAGGTGCGAAAGCGTCCGCTAAAGAACTTCTTGAGAAGGCGGGGACTTTCGGCCGCGAGCCGGGCAATATCTCAGTGGAGCTTTTTCGCGCCTTGATGGCGAGAGAGGAAGGCGATACTGCGCTTTATGTTTTTGCGATGAAGGGACTGATCCCTGAAGTAAGGCAGGGCAGGTTCTCCCACAGGCAGAATTTCTATGAAGAGATGGTCAACCTTTTCCGCGCGGACATCACGGCCTTCTATGATGTGTTCAATGAACTTGAACCTTCCGACCGGGTCCGGATTGCATATATATTCGCCCGCATGGGTTCAGCGTCTACCGCATTTGAACTGATACGCGACGACGAGAGCCGGGAGGCCGGGGAACTTAGGGACAGCCTGGAAAAACAATGAAGAGAAGATACGCCGCCGCAATTATTGCCGTTTTTACGGCCTATTGTTTTTTCATTATTTCGCAGATATTGAGCTACAGCGCAACATTCGACGAACCGATGCAGCTTGCCGCAGGAGTATCGTACTGGAAGGACGGGAAGCTTGAGATCAATGAAGGCCATCCGCCCCTTTCCAAATACATTTCGTCCTCATTCCTTGTATTCTTGAAGGGCCACCGGCTGGACTATTCCGCTCTCGGAATCTCGGACTGGTTCTTTGCGGACGAATATTATCATTCAAGCCGGATACCTCCGCGGAAGATACTCCTTCTCGGGAGGATACCCTCGTTCATTTTCGGCATTCTTTCTTTTTTTACGGTATTTTTAATTCTCCGCGAGATGTTTGAAGATCCGGAACGGATCATTCTCGGCCTATTGCTTTATACGTTCACGCCGGTTTTTTTAACCGTATTCTCTCTTGCAAATACGGATTATCTCCTTCTTTTCTCCTCATTCCTTCTTCTCTATATCCATATAATGAAGAACATCTCTTCGGAAAAAAGGTTCATACTGCTATTCTTCTTCGCATTTCTCGGGGCCATGTCGAAATTCTCGGGACTCCTTCTTTTTATTCCGGCGATATATTCTTTCTTCAAGGAGAAACCCTCCCTCCGGTCCCTGATCCCCGCCGGGATTGCGGCGTTTGCAATAACCGCAATTCTGTACAGATTCTCTTTTTCAAAATTCCTGTCTTCGGTTTTCCTGCAGCTTACCCAGATGAAGGCCGGCGCCGCCGTTTTCTTTCTCGGCAGACAGTATCCCTCAGGAACACCGCTTTTCATTTTCATCATCATTTTAAAAATGTCCGCCGCTTATATCTTGTTCTGGATCATCGGCGCCCGCGAGGCTTTTTCAAAAAAGCATCTGCCTTTTATATTGCTGGCACTTCTTAATATTGCCGTTGTGGCCGTCTCGAAGAAACAGCTTGGCATGCGGTATTTTATTCCCGCTTATCCGTTCCTTTTCTTCTGGGCCGTTTGCGCATTACGCCGCATGAACCGGACCTCCGGGGCTCTTATTCTTCTTTTAATGGCCGCTTTCGTTCTCCGCGATCATCCGAATTATCTTTCGCATTTCAACGAACTCGTTCCCGTGAACAAAAGGCATCTTGTTTCTTCGGACAGCGATCTCGACTGGGGACAAAATCTGGCATTATTATCAAGAGCCCTTAAAAAATTCCCCGGCATTCATTATATATCGTATTTCGGGACCGACGACCCGTCCTATTACCATCCGTTCCTTCATACGATGTCCGTTTCCTTCGGCCCGAAAATGTTCAAGCCCGCGCCCGGGGTTCCTGAGAAAGGCGAGAAGTATCTCTGCATATCCGCAACGAATCTCACAGCAAAGTATTATGACAAGGATATCTGGAAGGAATATAAAACGATTAAACCGGTGAAGACGGTGAACGGCGCTTTCTTCATCTATAGATTGCCGTTCCCGGCAGTCCCCTGAAATGAAGTGTTTCAGTTGAATTATAGGAATGAAAAAGATATAATCACACTGGAGAACGGATAAGATTATGAATAAAAAGGCGGCTATAAAAGTAATAATCAGTTTTATGATCCTTGCAGTGATCATTACCCCGTTATATCTTTTGAGAAACCATATCTATATTGAAATAAATCCGATCGAAGAGCAGATAAAATATTTCAATTTTCCGAAATTGTTTAAAGACGGATATATTCTGCTTCACTATACTTTGCAGGGAAGGTTTTATTTCTATCATCCTGAAAAGAAGGAGTATAAAAATATTTCTTTTATCCCAGCAGATCGGAGATATCTCAATAGTAAAATGAAATATCATGATAACTATACAGATGTGCGTATTTATACGGATACAAGTACAGTAATGTTATCCATGATGAGATACAGAGGCAAATACACAGTCACAAAATACGGAACCCGTAAAGGATATTCTGATGATTATGGCGGGAATATAGAACTTTATGTGATTGATAAAAATAATAGCATATCTACTATTAAAAATTATGGTCGTGAAAATGTAGGATTCATTAAGCACGGGACTAAATATTACACAGAAGCAACAAATAAAGTAGATTATAAGAATTATTTTATTTCTATAACAAAAGATGGGGAAAAGGAATATCTCTATGAAGTCCCTATGATAGACCAGCATTTAGATAAATTTAAACCTTGGGAATTATTCCAATTTGATGAACATAATATATTTAAATATTCTCACTACGATAATCAATTGTTTTCCTTTGAAGAGGTGGAGAACAGATTTATTGCTATTAATGAACCAATTATTAAATACAATGACATTATTTTTTATAATAATAAAATACAAAATAAATATAATGTAGTAAATAATAATGGAAGCATAATAGTCCAGGGAAGATTAATACCTGAAGAGTCAAATAATGATGAATCATTTGTTTTTGTTGGATATCTATTAGCTAAAACTGATCTTACTTATGAAAAGTATTTCCTTGGTTCATTATTCAGTACAAATATAATCTTCGCTCCGGATAGAACATGTTTCAGTTTTATAACAGAAGTCGAATATAATGAATTGGCCCCAAAATATGAGAGCGAATGCTCTAAAATAAAAAAGGCACTTCTTTATTATCCAATAAATGTATCAATCATTACTTATAATATCAAAGAGGAATCATTATTAGAGCATAATATAGTGATGCCTTTTGTTTCTACATTTGATGACTATAAGGATTATAGAAAAGGAGACTACTCTTTTTGGGAGGGCTTCGAAACGATCCGGGGTAAGGTAGTGAACGGGAAATTCGTGAAGATAAAAAGGTGCAAGTAGTAAAAAAAGACACTCAGGGAGGACCCCGGCAGCACGGAAATACAGGGGGATGTTATTGCGGCATACGATGCTATTTCGGGAGAGATGACGGGCGCATGAAATACGATCCCCGGGGGAATGCGATATGAGGGATGATGGAGGTGGTAGGCGGAAATGGAGGCATGACATATACGGTGATACGGGTAAAGAGCGTGAACAGGAGATCGGCCTTGCATATTTCGGGGCGAGGTGGTATAATGCGGATATGGGAAGGTATATAAGCTGTGATCCGAGCGCCTTAATATAAAACCATCTCAAGGCAATGATGAAATTTATATTGCGGAAACGGAGAGTGAATTCGATAAATTACAATCCAATGAGGATTAAAAAATGGTTCCTAGTAAAATAAAATCTGTGATATTAACAGTTCTGTTAATGTCTTTATTATGGTTATTTAATACTGTAGCTGTTATTCTCTATAAATATCCGGGTATGTTGGAGAAACCGGAATATGCTAATGAAGAAGAGGTTATTAAATATATATATGAATTCTATCATAGATATCATTCCCTTAATGGCAAATATCCTGACAGTATTGCTGTTATATCGGATTATATTGAAATGCCAGAAAATATAATGCAAAATATTAAAGTTAAAAATATTAATAACGGTATTGAGATCTATGGAAATTTCAACTATATCAGTGATAATGATGAATATATATATGTGAAGTATTTTTCTGAAGGACTTACCCGGGAAAAGAATCAATGTTTTATCGAACAAATATTATTAACTATTAGTATAATATTTCTAATTGGAATATTTATTAAATTATATTTGCATTTTAAAAGAATAAAAATACCTGTATTGATTCTGATACTAGTATTTCTTATGTCGAGTGGATTAATCAAATTGAAATCTTACATTATTTTATATCTGAATTTACAATCAGCGTACACTGAACATTTCCTTATGAAAGAGCACTATTTACAAGTAAAAAAAGTGAAAGGAACCATGAATAAAAAGTATTGTAGTTTTTTCTCAAAAAAAGATTTTATTGTACAAGAAATAGGAAATAATATACTAATAAAATCACCTTCACCAGAGTATTATACATTTTTTATTATTAATCCACATACAGGAATATATCATATATTAATCCCAATGAAATTATATCTCTTTGATTCGTATACTGGTTCTTTCTTTAAACAATATGGCAAATTTCAAACATATAAATACAAGAATAAAATATATGCTGTAATATTGCTTTCTAGTACTAGTAATACCTCTAATGCGTTACTTATTATTTTAACCATAATATTTATAAAAAACATAAGAAAGAAAACAATAAAACAGTATCCATAGTATCGAGCTGTATTTCTACATGCCGGGGCAGGTGATACTGAAGGTTGACGGGAAGAACGGGAAGATAAAGGAATCGTATGTGTACGGGAACGGGGAGCGGATCCTGACTAAGCATTATGAATACACCGAAGACGGAACGAGGATGGTAAAAGAGGAGCTCGGCCTTGCGTATTTCGGAGCGAGGTGGTATAATGCGGATATGGGAAGGTTTATAAGTTGTGATCCGATAGCGATAAAGATAGAGGAACCCGTGAATATCAATAAGTACCAGTATTGTGCGAATAATCCATTGAAATATGTTGATCCGACAGGAAAAGCCGCACATTTAATAGCATCTTTCATGGGAAGTATCATGATGGGTGGAAGCAGCGGTGTAAAATGGGATAAACAAATAAATCAAGATAAAATTATTGACCGTTCTAAAATGTCCGCAGAAACAGAAAAAGAAATGGTTGATAAATTACAAGAATTAGAAGGATGGATAAATAGTGAAATGGCAGTGGGTAATAGTATAGATAAAGATATGTTATTGGAAAAAATATTTGAAATATTTAGTGAAGATGTCAGATTTAATATAATGACAAATTTATTAGAGGAAAACGGGTGGCAATATGTTCTGCAGGATTATGGAGATAATTGGGCCAATAACGAAACAAAAATAATTGGCCTGACAATCAATCCATCTTTCTTGAAAGAGGTAATTGCGGGTCTAATACATGAAATATATGAAGTAGGATATTATGAAATTCTTGGTAACAGTACAGAAGTTGTTAAAGGAATAGACACGGGGCATTTCTATGCAATAAAAGCAGTAAGCGAATATTCTTTCTTATTGGGAAGGAATACGGTGGAGACTTCTATAATAAATAGTGTTGCCTGGAGTAATGTCTATAAAGAATCCATGATCGGTATATGGTATGATTACGTAATAAACCATTCATATATGGAAATATATGAGAAAATTATACTACATAGATGAGGGTGATAATATGAAACATATGAAGATCATAGTATTATTAATAGCGATTTCAATTATAATTTCATGTAAAAGGCCTATCATTGAGATTTCAGAAAAAGGAAAAGTTGGAGGCCTATATATTAAAAATAATTGTCTATTTTACACTTTATTAAAGAATAACAATGAATACTGTAATAGATATATCGATTTAAGAGGAATTATGAGAAAAAGAAGTGTCAAATGCTATAAAGAGAGTGAAGCATTCCTCGATTGGAACTCTACCAGGCATTTACCTACTTCACGATATGAATATGATGGTTTTTATCTAGATGTTCACATGATATATCCATGGCATGGGGCGGGGACTCATCCCGGATTGAAATTCTCCTTCCACAATTCAGAGGGAGTATTCTTTGAAAAAAGTATTAAAGATACTAAAAATACTTGGATATCGTTATATCCTTCAAACAAGAAGTATTATGTAAATGCAGACCGCTTATACTTTCTGGAAAAAGGAGAATTATTATGTGTGAATTTTGTCGTCACTGCAAAGAAGAAAGAATTAGACATAGTATGGAAAGTGAGTATAGATATAAGAGATTATGAAACATACATTCTATCCGGAAACGATAAATATATTGCCTTAAAATGGGATAATAAAATAGTATTGTACGATGCGAAGACCGGAGAAAAAGAATATGAAGATATTCAAGGTAATATCGTATATATGTATCTCAATAATAAGCTGCTGAATTACATTAAAAAGGGAAATGAAGGTTATCGAGTGTTCCATTATGACATTTTTAAAAGAAGATATGATAGTTATCTGATTAAGAAAGATTTAGGGGAAATAATAAGATGTGAAGATAACATTATTATTTATTTGAAAGACAATGGGAAAATATACTTATATGATTATCTTGTGAATGTGGATTATGCTACAAACCATTATTTAGCATTTTATTGTTTACCATTTGAAATATTTAAAATCAATGAAAACATTTTTATTCAAGATGAACTAGGCTGGAGTATAATTAGTGGGAATAATGGGGAATATCGGATCGTGAAAGAATACAATGTAAATTCAAATAATAGGGGGCAAGAAAAAAGTAATAATAAAGAGATAAAGACATCTACAACTGAGATAGTACTTAACTCAATAGCTAATGATAATTATATCATTGTAAACAGCTTAATTGTCGAGGCGGGAAAGTATAAATCTAATATTATTATTATTAAAAAGTCTAAAATTAAGGAACTTTATTGAAATTAATAGATAGGGCGGGATATAATCGGGAGCAGAAGGACGGTTGTTGCAAGAGTTGTAAAAAAGAGGAGATATTGTCAAATTTATATTACTATAGGGGATCAAGTTACTTATTTCAATAAATTGAAGTGAATGTAAAAGAATTTTCGTCCTTTTCGAGGCGGGTGAGAAAGGCCTCTTTATTCCCGGACATTATCATTTCCCTCAGAAAAGATCCGCCGGCAAGATTATCGAAATGAGGCAGAAGGAAATCGTAAGGCTGTTCCCTGTATAAAGAAATGAGAAAACGCACTGTATCCCTGAAAGGATGAGCTTTCATGCGGTCGATTTCCTTTATCCTGATGCCCTTGCACAGGGTATTTTTATGTTTGCTTTGAGCGGGAGTGAATTCAGTGAATTCCCAGTCGATGCCTTCGAAGGAGAAGGGGAGAGGCGGCATTCCGGGACAGCCGAATATTAAAAAGGGAGTAGCCGTGCCTCTGCCCTCAGAAAGGGATGTGCCCTCGAGAAGGCAGGTGCCCGTATAATAAAACCCGGTATCGAAATTCTTTATCGCGGATGAGGGCGGAATGAACGGAAGCCCGGACTCCGTATAATCCATGCCTTTTCTGTATCCTTCCATCTTTATGACCCGAAGGTCTATGTCCATGACATTCTTCTCTTTCACGAAAAGGGCGAATTCTCCGGGCGTCATCCCGTATCTTACCGGTATATGTTCGGGAGCGAGGAAATTGAGCTGACCGGGGAGCGTGCCCTGATGCGCCGATCCTAAAAAGGCCGGCCGGTCGAGGACGACAACGGGTAAGGAAAGCCCGTTCCCCGAGATCGTGAGCATCACGGAACGCAAAGTCGATATATATGTGTAAAATCTTGCTCCGACATCCTGAATATCGTAAACGAAGCAGTCGATACCGGATAGTTTTTCCGGATCGATCATCATCTTTTCATCGTAGAGAGAGATGACCGGGACTCCGTAAAAAGGATCTGTATGATCATTCATCCTTTCTCCGCCGCCCTTATCGCCCCTCAGACCGTGTTCGGGAATGAAGATCTTTTCGATATTAAAGCCTTTTGAGAGGAGAAAATCGATATTCTGAACGCCTGACGCGGTAAGCCCGCTCTGGTTTGTCAGTATGCCTATTTTAAATTTTCCGTATTTGTCAAGAAAAGGGGAGACCTCGAGGGAAGGTCTAATCATCACGATACTGAACCAGCGTTTCCAGATTGATGGACGGTCGTGCAAAGAGATAACCCTGACCGTATTGGATGCCGAGTTTTTTAACGACTTCCAGTTCTTCCTTCTTTTCGATGCCTTCAGCTATGATCTTGGCGTCGATGTTACGGCAGATGCTTATCAATGCCTTTACGACCGAATCCTTTATGAAATTCTTATGTATATCAGCTATCAGGCTTCTGTCTATCTTCACGAAATCGACCTCGAGCTCCACAAGGTACTGAAGAGACGAATATCCGCTTCCGACATCGTCGAGCGCTATTTTAATACCCTCGCTTTTGATCTTTTTAAAAAGCTGAACGAATTTATGAAAATCCTGAATAAATTTTTTCTCCGTGATCTCAAGGACAATATCGAAATCGGGCCTTGATTTTTTCAACGAAGTCAATGTGCTCACTACGGATTCAAAAGCGTGAGGATGAATATTGACAAAAAGCATCCGGTTATTCTTGATATATTTGAATTTCTCCATGCTCTTCTTAATGCAGAGAAGTTCAAGATCTTCGATCTTATCAAATTTGAAACCCATTTCGAAAAGAAATTCAGGCGCTTGCCACATCGTATTGGCGGGGCCTCTTGAAAGGGCTTCGTATGCTATGATCTCGTATCTGTTATCGAGGTCCACGATCGGCTGGAATTCTGTCCATACGTCCTGGTTCTTGATGATGCGGGAGAACTCCCCGATATATTTGGAGAAGCGGTTTTTCTTCGTATCCCAGATAACCTCGTAAGCTTTTTTTATCATCGAGTATATACTGAGCTCGATATTCTCGTGGGCGACCTCGAAGGAAGTATCAGAGAAACCATAGGTATAATTCTGGTTATTTGAACCGAGCTTGGGAATGATGATATCCTCGATGTCCTTGGTGAGTTCCAGGAAAATATTCTTGCTGAAAGATTCGGGGTAGAAAATAAGAAGGACGAAATCATTCTCTGTAAAGGGGAAGATGAGGTAGCGGTTCTGAAGAGGCATCTGATTCCCCATGAACTTTTCGATCTCTCCGATGATATCGAGCATGAGCTCGTTCTTCTCAGATTTGACGGGGTTCTGGACTTCGAAAATGTAGACCCTGAGGTTCTGATAAATCTTTGAAAGCGTTGATATTTTATTGAAATTCATAAGGAAGGACGGACTTACTTTCGAGATCATCTGAATGCCTTCATCGTTCTCGAATGCAAAGAAATTATGCGCCGAAAGCACTTCCTTTATCGAGAAGAAGACTTTATCGGAAGAGAACGGCTTCATCAGTACATAATCTGCGCCGAGGAATTTTGCTTTATGCGCCGCCTCCTCATTTGCCGCGATGAAGATCACTCCGCAGTTAGCGGTCTTGGGAGAGAATTTTATCTTCTGAATGATAGTAAAATCCTCTTCGATCGCGCCTTCGTCTATAAGGATCGTTCTAATGTTCTTGTAATTGGTGATGAAAGAGAGAAAGGAATTCTTCTCAGGTATCCAAAAGGGATTGATACCGTTACGGACAAGGTAGAGAAAGAGCTCCTGGTATTGCACTTCTTCAGGAACTATGTACAGAATATCCGTAATATTCATGTAATCATATAACAAAAAAATATTTATTTGTCAACTAATTTTTGAAAAAATTTCCATAATCCGCAAGATAGAGGAGAGAGGAACGATCGGGTACTATATCTTGAAGCGAGACCGGAACCGGGTCACGTTGAATATTCTTCTCACGATATATTCGATATAACATGAAAAATGGAATTATAGTGGAACTATCACGGAATAAAGACGGGAAAGTGGAATATTATTCATATCGCTTTATATCATTTTCGCGTATCACTCCAATAATACAAGATTAACACGGATAATGTTCTTCAGGCGGAAAAATCAACTTGAAAAAAAAATTTAATTTGTTAATATAAATTATCGTTATTTAATTTACGGGAGGACATATGATCGAGATCAGACTACACGGCCGCGGCGGTCAAGGCGCGGTCAAAGCCGCCGAAATACTTGCGAAAGCGGCGTTCTATGACGGCAAGGTCGTCCAATCATTCCCATTCTTCGGCGTTGAGAGAAGGGGTGCGCCCGTTCAGGCGTTCACGAGGATCAGTGATGAGAAGATACGGATTCATTCGTACATTTACGAGCCGGATGTGCTTGTGGTTCTTGATCCGACCCTGATAGGAGCTGAAGGCGTGAATATCCTGGAAGGCCTTAGATCTGGAGGGAAGGTCATCGTGAACAGCACGAAAGAACCTTCGGCGTTCGACTTCCACGGTAAGAACGGTGTGACCGTTTATACGGTAGATGCCACTGCCATTGCTGTAAAGAATAAGCTTGGGAGTGAAAGTGCGCCCATTGTGAATACGGCCATCGTGGGCGCTATCGCGAAGGTCACCGGCCTTGTTACTATCGATTCCGTAAAAAAGGCCATTTTTGATACGATCCCCCGCAATAAAGAAGCCAACGCGGTCGCCGCGGAAGATACTTTTAAAAATGTCAAATAGGTGATGAAATGACGGATGATAAAAAAGTCGAATTGAACAAGGTTTCCGATTATCCCGAAATGCCCGTTTCCCTCGGTTCGATGCTCTGGAATAAAACATCGTCCTGGAGGAACTTCAAACCGGTCATTGACGGGACCAAATGCATAGGATGCGGCATATGCTGGAAGTTCTGCCCGGAACCGGCGATCTTCCCGACCAATCCGCCCACCGTGGACTACGATTTCTGCAAGGGTTGCGGCATCTGCATCTCCGAATGCCCGACCAAAGCGATCTCGAAAGTCGACGAAACAAGGTAGGAGAGCAGAATGAAACAGGTAATGAACGGAGATTTCGCCGCCTCATACGGAGCTATGAGCGCTCTGGTGAAATATGTCGCCGCATATCCCATCACGCCGCAAACACTGGTCGTAGAGAAACTCTCGGAACTGGTCGCGGACGGAGAAATGGACGCTGTTTTTTCAAAAGTGGAATCCGAACATTCGGCAATGGCCGCCTGTATAGGCGCAGAAGCCGCGGGAATAAGAACTTTTACGGCGACCTCGTCGCAGGGTCTTCTTCTCATGTGCGAAGTGCTGCATTGGGCGGCTAGAGGACGATTGCCCATTGTTCTGGCCAATGTGAACAGGGCCGTGGCTCCCGGCTGGTCGATCTGGGCGGATGCGCAGGATTCGATCTCGCAGCGGGATACCGGCTGGATGCAGGTCTATGCCGAGGATAATCAGGAAGTATACGATTCGATAATAATGGCGTACAAGATCGCGGAAAGCCCGGATGTGCTGCTTCCCATGATGATCAATCTGGACGCTTTTTTCCTGTCACATACTTCTGAAGTAGTAGATCTCATCGATAAAAAGGACATCGAAAAATTCCTTCCTCCTTATGAACCGAAATTCAAACTCAACCCGTCAGAACCACACGCTTTCAATGCGTTGACATCGCCGGACCACTATTTCGAACTGACATACAAGATGCATCTTGCCATGGAAAAGGCGAAAAAGAGGATCACGGAAGTAGGCGTCGAGTTCGAGAAGATGTTCGGAAGGAGATACGGCCTTACGGAGTCCTACAGGATCGAGGATGCCGATACCGTGCTGGTCACTTTCGGCACGATAGCAGGGACCGCGAAGGAAACGGTAGATCTTCTGAGGAAAGAAGGTAAAAAGGTCGGGAATCTCAAGATCAGAGTGTTCAGGCCTTTCCCGCAGGAAGAAGTCTGCGAGGCCCTGAAGAACGCGAAGAAGGTCATTGTCGTGGACAGGGATTATTCTTACGGATTCGAGGGCGCCTTCTTCACTGAAGTGAAATCCGCGCTCTACAACAAGGGCGTTATGAAACCTCTTTACGGCATGATGGCCGGTATAGGCGGCCGCGATGTCTCAACGGGCACGCTCAAGGAGATAGTTGCAAAAGCCGAAGGCGAAGATCCGAAGAATCCCTATTTCATAGGAGTGAAATTATGAACGAGAAGAAAAAAGACCTTACGCTCTCCATACCGAAAGAAGAGATCATGCAGCCCGGCCATCTCGCCTGTCAGGGATGCGGCGCTTCGCTCGCCATGAGATACGCCTTGAAAGCCCTGGGGAGGAATGTGATACTCGATATTCCCGCCTGCTGCTGGGCCGTAATAGACGGTCCTTTTCCTTATTCCGCAACGGGCGTTCCGATCTATCATACGGCTTTTGAAACCGCGGCGGCCGTTGCATCCGGTATAAGCAACGGACTGAGATCGGTAGGGAAAAGCGGAGCCACCATCATGGCCTGGGCCGGCGACGGCGGCACCTTCGATATCGGCATTCAGGCTCTTTCCGGCGCGGCCGAGAGAAATGACGACATCATATACACCGTTTACGACAATGAAGCGTATATGAACACAGGTATACAGAGATCTTCAGCCACCCCTCACGGCGCCTGGACGACGACCACGCCGGTCAAACATTTCAAGAAAGGGGAGAAGAAGGACCTCGATTCGATC
The DNA here is from genome assembly GCA_937863565.1 of uncultured bacterium. Lineage (GTDB taxonomy): Bacteria > AUK180 > AUK180 > AUK180 > AUK180 > CALMGJ01. The sequence goes on from CALMGJ010000014.1 coordinate 72,836, forward strand.
ATGGTGGCTCACGGGATACCGTACATGGCCACAGCTTCCATTTCCCATCCCGAGGACCTAATAAAAAAATACCAGAAAGCGGCGAAGATCCGAGGCACGAAGTTCCTTCATGTATATGCGCCGTGCCCGACTGGATGGAAATCCGATCCCGCAATGACGGTCAAAGTGGCGAAGCTTGCAGTAGAAACGAACGTCTTCCCTATTTATGAGGTCGAGAACGGAAATTACAGGATCAATATAAAACCTTCAAAAAGAAAAGAAGTGAAGGAATACCTTTCCATGCAGGGCAGGTTCAAACATCTCACAGAAGAAGATGTGAAATACATACAGGAGAATATTGACCGCAAGTGGGATACCCTTCTTAAAAAGGAGCAGTACTTTTCCTCAAAGGAGAAATAAATGAAATTCAAGGCCGTACTTTTACTGGCACTCTGTGTCCTTGCTTCAATATCCGGCGCATCGTTTTTCAATGACGAGGAGATCGCAGGAAGCGGACTGGACTTCTTCCTCGGCCCGAAGATCATTACCGATCCGGATGATCCTTCGAACAAGGAATACGCTTTCTTCGGATCGCTAAGCCCCGAATTCAAACTGGGACTTTTCAGCATCGGCCTGGATCTAAGATTTCAGTACAATATCTCTGAAGGAAGGTTTTATTCGGAGGACTGGAATACCGTGGCGGGCGTTCTGAGGAAAGTGCGTTTCATGAAGGTAGGCCGGAAATTCTCCAAATACTACTTCCGCTACGGGGAGATAAAGGGCGGTTTCATAACTCCGGGGGTCCTTATTTCGAACTACAACAATATGACGCTTATGGACCTTGAGAAAAGAGGTCTCGAACTGGACCTCGATTTCGGTTATGCCGGATTCGAATCGATGGTCAATGATATCTCCTCGCCTACCATGCTCGCCTTCAGGATCTTCGTCCGGCCGCTTAAAAGCCTTAAAGTGCCCCTTCTTTCCACGGCGCAGGTAGGTTTCTCCATGGCCGGCGATCTCAGGGCGCCGGCGAATGTGCAGTACGGCGAAGTCTGGAATGAAGATGCGGGAGAAACGGTAACGGCGGTTCTCAAGGATGACGAGGGGGAATTCCTCTGCGATTATAAGGTGCTGCACGGATGGTCGCTTGATGTTTTCGCCCCCATCACCAAATTCAATATCCTTACAACGGGAGTTTACGCGGGATATTCGAAGATCCCCAATGAAGGGACAAGGATCAATGCCGGAGCATATGCCCATACCGTTTTCGACATCAAGGTCAATCTTGAATACAGGAGCATGAACGGTGCAGGCGACTGGAACGTATTCGATGAGAACTATGAAGTTGATAAATGGAATTACAGAGGAAGCTATCTTTCGAAATACGATTACCTTTTAAGCGGGATATTTGAAGATAGCTGTTCGGGGATATTCGGCGGGATTTCCGGGAATATCTTCGGGAAGATACTCCTTTCCGGTAGTTATGAGGATATGGAAGGCCCCGCGAACGGAGTGCTGAGGCTGAATCTCGACCTCACACGCGTCGTGGATAAGATAAAGGCATACCTTACATATTCCAAGACGATGATCGATCATCCGGACGATCTTTTTACTTTTGACGAGAGGAGCATTTTCATCGGGAACATCTCTTATGCGCTCACGAAGTTTTTCAATATCTCTCTTGACTACAAACGGATTTACAGGTATAATGACGAGTTCGGAATTTACGAACCTGTTGAAACATTAACGCCGGCGTTTTTGTTCAGCATCGATTTTTAATACGCTCGGGCGGTTAGTTCAGTTGGTTAGAACGCATGCTTCACACGCATGAGGTCACTGGTTCGAGTCCGGTACCGCCCATTTTCATGATCGGAGGAAAATAAATGAAACGCTCGCATTTTTTCATACCCACACAAAAGGAAGTCCCTCAGGATGCGGAGATAGTTTCCCATCAGATAATGATCAAGGGAGGGTATATAAGAAAGACTGCCGCAGGCATCTATACGCTTCTTCCCATTGCTCTCAAGATCCAAAAGAAGATCGAGAACATCATCCGGAAACACATGAACGCGGCCGGGGCATATGAGATCTATATGCCCGTCCTTTCTCCCGCAGAACTCTGGATGGAAACGGGACGCTATCAGATATACGGGAAGGAATTGATGCGGATCAAGGACCGCCATGACAGGGATTTCGTACTAGGGCCCACGCATGAGGAGATCGTGACGGATATCGTAAGGAAGAACATTAAAAGCTACAAGGAACTCCCCGTGTGCCTTTATCAGATACAGACCAAGTTCCGCGACGAGGTGCGCCCCCGCTTCGGGATCATGAGGGGAAGGGAATTCACGATGAAGGACGCTTACAGTTTCGACGCTTCTCCGGAAAAGGCCGTTGAATCGTATCTTAAGATGGAAAAGGCATATAACGATATTTTTTCCGAACTTGAACTGGAGTATTCCGAAGTAGAGGCTCAATCCGGCCCCATCGGAGGATCAACTTCGAAGGAGTTCATGGTGCACGCCAGTTCCGGAGAGGATAAGATTCTCTCCTGCGCACGCTGCGGTTATGCGGCGAACATCGAAAAGGCCGGCGCGAAATACGATAATCCGGATGAACCGCTGAAGGAGCTTGCCGAGGCGGAGACCCGTGATAAGAAAAGCGTAGAGGATGTGGCCGCCTTTATGAACATGAAACCCGAAAAGATCATAAAGACCATAATCGCTAAGACGGAAAAGGGATTCCGCGCTCTCCTTTTAAGAGGAGACAGGGAACTTAATACGGAGAAGGCGAAAGCTGCGCTCGGACTTCTCGAGATCGTTTTCGCCACTGAAGCGGAGATAGAAAAAATAACAAAAGCGCCTCAGGGTTTTTCAGGTCCGGTTGGTTTGGAAGATATACCCGTGATCGCAGATGTTTCGCTTCAAGGCCTGAGAAATGCCGCAGCTGGCGCGAACAAGAAGGATATGCACTTTCTGAACGTGAACGCGGAGCGGGATTTCAGGGTGGAAGAGTATGCCGATATCGCTTTCGCGAAAGAGGGCGATGCCTGCGTCAAATGCGGAGGCGAGCTCAGGTCTTTCAGCGGCATCGAAGTGGGACATATCTTCGTTCTCGGAACGAAATATTCGAAATCCATGAGCGCCAGATTCCTGGATGAGAACGGAAAAGAACAGATCTACCATATGGGGTGCTACGGTATCGGCGTAGGGCGGACGATGGCATCCGTGATCGAGCAGAAATATTCTCAGGATAAAGGCATGTACTGGCCCTCCTGCATCGCGCCGTTCGATGCGGAGATACTTGTGATGAACTGCAAGAACGAGGATGCGGTAAAGGCCGGACAGGCCCTGTATGAGAAGATGAAGGCCGCGGGGCTCGATCCGGTCATCGATGAACGCAATATCAATGCCGGCATCAAGTTCGCCGAAAGCGACCTTCTCGGAACGCCTTTCAGGATCGTTCTCGGGAACAGATTCCTGGAAACGGGGAAATACGAAGTGCTGAAAAGAAAGACCTTTGAAAAGACCGAGATGACCGAAGAAGAGGTAATGGCACTTTTCGGATGAGAAGGATATTCTTCGTATTGTTGATCGGATTATCCGTGCTTCCGTTCGCAAATATCGCCATGCCCGGATACTGGAGTATCGGCACGGGTTTCGATATTACTTCACCCGAAGGCGAGGCGTTGGAACATGTTTCAATGGAAAGCGAAGAGATCTATGTCCATCTGTACAGGGGTTTCGCGGTAGTACGCGCCGTTTTCCTGATGAAGAACGGGATGAAGGGCGACATCAAGAAGGCCCGTATCGGCTTTCCGAAATCGGGAAGCCTCCGCGGACAGATCTATTATCATCTCGAGATGGGGGAATCTGAGAATTTCACAGTGTATTCCAACGGGGAGCAGGTGAAAGGCATTGCAGAAGAACATTTCGAGGAAAGTTCTCCCCGGATGGATGTCTGGTATGTATGGGAGCAGGATTTCCCGGCCGCCTCATATACTAAAATAGAGCTATTCTACGTCGTGAACACGAACTATGCGTCGATCACGAAAGGATATTCCAATATAAAGGGCATGGCATTCTCGTATATCCTTGAAACGGGGGCTTCATGGAAGGGGAATATCGGCTCCTCAATCGTTTTTATACGGCTTTGCGACGGGATCACGGTGAATGATCTCAACTCCGTTTACGATTTCAAGGCGATGAAGGTCAGGGGACCGGATGAACTCTTGTTCGAATATGCCTCGTATGAACCGAGCATTTATTCGAATATTTTCATTAACTACCTGAAGCCTGCCGACGGTTTTGACTTTCCAAAGATACTGTCCGATACTCAGAAATATTACGAGAAGATAAGATCCGAGAGCATCGGCCGCGGAGACATCCCTGAGTTCAGGTATTTCGGGAACAGGAAACTGATGAGGCGTTTCGAGAAATTCCTGGAGAGGACCGCTTCTTAAAAAAGGTACCTGGTCTTTACATTTTACGAAAAGATATCAGGCATCGGCATTTCCGTTTATACAAATGTTCCGGAGGACTTATTTTTCGGAATTCCGGGTCATTCAAAAAAAAAACTTGACACAGAATTTTAAAGTGGTATAATCTAACGGTCTTATAAAGATCTCTGCTCTTTTCGTACGGATACATTTTTCGCATGAGAACATCTGCATGTCAGAAATAATGAATAAGTATATAGTTCAGGGTACGATAATCACCCTGAGTTCCGGGTAGTCATATAGTTCATATTACATCAAAGAAATATCGAAATATCTTGAAGATCCGGGGCTGGATCGGCTTATAGAGCAAAATGAAGGCCGGTCGGGGTTCAGGAGGCCCCAATCTTATGCAAAAAGCACAGAATTATCAAAATGACATCGAAGGATTCGATGTGTTCGGTTTGGATCCCGTTATTATGAAAGGGATCATGCACGCGCGTTACGATACGCCTACGCCGGTTCAGAAAGAGGTCATTCCTCTTGCAATGAAAGGTGCCGATCTGATAGGCACGGCGCAGACAGGAACGGGCAAGACGGCAGCTTTCGTTCTGCCGATATTGAATCGCCTTATTAAAGAAGAAAAACATTTGATAAGAGCGTTAATAGTCACTCCCACAAGGGAGCTTGCGGCTCAGATCGATGACAATATAAGAACGCTCGGCAGAGGAACGGGCATTCGAAGCGTAACCCTTTACGGTGGGGTGAGCGATCTGCCTCAGATAACCGCCCTGGAACAGGGGGTGGATATCGTAGTGGCATGTCCGGGAAGGTTCATAGACCTTGTTTATAAAGGTTATGTCAATACGGACAATGTTGGAATACTCGTACTCGATGAAGCGGACAGGATGCTTGATATGGGATTCCTTCCCGATATCAAGAGAATACTGCAATTCCTTCCCGAGAACAGGCAATCCATGCTTTTCTCGGCCACATTCCCGCCTGAGATCGAGGCTTTGGCAAGAAGATCGCTCAGAGATCCTAAAAGGGTCGCCATAGGCCTCAGCAAACCGGCGAACACTGTTGCCCACGCACTCTTTCCGGTGGAACAGCATCTCAAGTGGAAGCTTCTTCTCGAGATCCTCAAAACAACGGATACCGATTCCGTGCTTGTTTTCACGAGAACCAAATTCCGCGCCGATTCGGTCATGAAGAAGATCAAGCATGCAGGTTACAAGGTGACGAGCCTGCACAGCAATCGTTCACAGGCTCAGAGACAAGCTTCCTTGAAAGGGTTTAAAAGCGGCGCATACCAGATCATGGTCGCTACCGACATAGCCGCAAGAGGGCTAGATATTGACGATATATCCCATGTGATCAATTATGACATGCCGGCCACGCCGGACGATTATATCCACCGAATAGGAAGAACGGGGAGAGCGGAAAGAACGGGGGATGCTTTCACGCTTATGACATCAGAGGATGACCAGATAGTGAAAAGACTCGAGAAGATCATGATGACGAAAATCGAACGCAGATATCTCGAGAATTTCGACTATAATGCCTCAAAACCTGAAAATACGGGGACTAATGCCTCTGCAGGCAAACACTTCAATCCCAATGCCGGGAAGAAAGACAGAAGACCGGTCAAGAGCACGGGGAATTCACGGCGCGGCAGCAGACCCCGTTATTCGGGATTGAATCCTACGGGATAATATAGAAAAACATAGCCCGGATCCGGTCACAGCTATTGATTCACCAATATACAAGGAATTGATCAGTTAGTCCGTAAAATATAAAGACCAGGTACCTTTACATTAATTCCGGAATACTGTAAAATTGTGAAATACGGAGGATGAATATGAGCAAAGCCCGGAATGCCGTTATTTTTCTGCTCATCTGTTTTACACTGGCCGCCGCAAAGAACGATCTCCCCGAAGAGGTTAAAAAAAACCTGAAAAAAGCAGGAAGGAACAAAAGCGAACTTCTTGCCGTCATTGAGCATTATAAGGATGACGGGGAGAAACTTCAGGCCGCTTATTATCTCATTGCGAACATGGACGGCCAGTGCTACGCACCGTTCACACTTGAGAATAAAAAGAAAAAAACCGTCGAGTTCGATATGCTCGCGTATCCGGATTTCAACGCGATGACCGAAGCTTTCAAGAAATGCGAGAAAGAGAACGGCGGACTTCGCTACTCAGTGGATAAGCTCGTCTCCGATCTGAAAACGATAAAGGCGGAATTTCTCATCGAGAATATCGATTACGCTTTCCTGGCCTGGAAGGAGCTTCCGTGGGCGAAAGGGTATCCCTTTGAGGTCTTTCTCGATCATATACTTCCGTACAGGGGAAGCAATGAACCCCTTGATAATTGGAGAAAGCCTCTGTACGAGAAATACAAGGATATCGCATCCCGTATGAAAGATCCCTCGGACCTTATGGAAGCGATCCGGATCGTGAACGATGATGTGAGGAGCTGGTTCAAATTCGATCCGCGGTTCTATTATCATCCCACTGATCAGGGATATTCGGAGATGCTGAGAACGAAACTCGGGCGATGCGAGGATATGACGAATCTTACCATTTACGCCCTCAGGGCGATCGGGATAGCTGTTACAAGCGATTATACACCGCACTGGGCGAAAACGGGCAATAATCACGCCTGGAACGCAATAGTCCTCCATAACGGGGAAGCTGTGCCCTTCATGGGAGCAGAAGCGAATCCCGGGGAATACAAACTGTCTAATGATCTTGCAAAGGCATACAGGAAGATGTTCCGTAAAGTGAAGGAGGCAATATATTTCAAAGTAAAGAAGAAAAAGAATATCCCTCCCTGGCTTGGGGGAAGGAATTATACGGATGTAACGAAGGATTATGTGACCGTGAGCGATATCCCGTACAGTTTCGTCGGGAAGACCCCCCGCGAGGGATTTGCCTATATCTGCGTTTTCAATTCCGGAGAATGGGCGGTCATGCACTGGGGAAAGATCGAACGGGGGAACACCGTTTTCACGGATATGGGGAATAACGATATTCTGTATCTCCCGGCATTTTACATAAAGAATAAGGTGAAGCCGTGCGGAGAACCGTTCATCCTGAGAAAGAACGGCAGCATGGAGACCATCATTACCGAAAAAGAGAAGAATGTCACGCTGAGGCTCTATTCTACGACAAAAAGGAAACTCCTCGAATCAACGGACGGGATCATGCTCTCGAATTTCGCGGAAGGGGAGTATGAACTTTTCTGCTGGAGCGAAGGGGAGTGGCAGAGCTTCGGAAAGAGAACGGCTGTCAAGGATGAACCGCTTGTATTCGAGAAAATCCCTAAAAACGGCCTATACTGGCTTGTAGATCCGGACGGAGATAAGGAGGAAAGGCCTTTCACGATCAGCCCGGACGGAGAACAGGTATTCTGGTAAGGGGCGGAGAAGCGCAGTTAACAGCGATAAATGAACAATGAATAATGAGAAGAATCGACCATGGAGAATTGGTAATTCCGAGTGAGTAAAATAATACAAGATCAACACATAGTTCCAAGGCATTCAAATGTCCGCTCGCAGGCCGTCATCCGCCGACTTGCAACCTGAATATTAAAGCATAGCGTCACTGACGCGCCGCAACCGGTTTTTTCATTCTAAAGGCACAAAAAACTTTTAAAAAAGGTAAAAATCTGATATAATAAATTTAATTAAAAAATGAAAAAGACCTGTCCGAAGTGCGGCTTCGAAAACCCTGACTTCATGAAGTTCTGCGGGGAGTGCGGAACACAGCTTGTGGACAAAAGGCTCACATCCGAACTCAGGGATATCGGGATCATCTTCGTCGACATGGTCGGCTTCACTCCTTTTTCCGAGAACAAAGATCCCGAGGAAGTAAGAGAAGTTTTGAATAAATACTGGAAACTCCTCTCCGAGATCGTTGATAAATACGATTGTCAGATCAATAAATTCATCGGCGATGCCGCTCTCATCCTTGCGGGATATCCGCGAGCTCATGAGAATGATGCAGAGAGGGCCGTTCTGATAGCTTATGAATTCCTCGAATCAATTGAGTGCATAAATATTTTGAATAAACTTGACCGACAATTCAGAGTGGGTATTAATTTCGGTCGAGTATATGCGGGAGAAACGAATCCCTCTATGGCAGGAGATGACACGGTCCTGGGAGACGCGGTGAATACCGCGGAACGCCTTCAGAGAAGCGCCGATCCCGATTCCATCTGCGTATCCTCTTCCGTAAAGGAACTGACCAAGACGTTTTTCAATTACAAAACCCTCGGTAAAGTAAAGGTCAAAGGCAAGGAAGAAGAACTGGAGATATTCAAGTTCATCTCGAAGAAGAAGGAAAGAGGCCGGTTCAGAGGCGTTGAAGGCATTCATATCCCGCTCATCGGAAGGGATACCGAACTCGAAGAACTCCTCGATCGCTTCGATATGGTATTCGCCAGACACAAACCTTACGTCTCCGTTCTTCTAGGGCAGGCAGGCATAGGGAAATCCCGTCTCACCATGGAATTTTTAAATACTCTTAGGATACAATATCCGAATGATCTCGTCATCATCAAAGGAAGATGCCTTCCATACGGGAAACAATTCGCCAACTGGCCCATTATAGAGATGTTTAAAACTGTAATGGATATTAAAGACGGCGATCAATCTGAGCTCGTACGTGAGAAGGTCAACAATTTCATGTTTGAACTCTTCAAGACCCCGCAAATAGGTTTCATCGAAGTAGAAGATATTGTTCTAAAGCTCCTCGGCATGGATACGGGCTCTCATCTTTCCCCCGAAGCCTTTAAAAACCAGCTCATTGCCGTTTTGGAAGCGATCCTGAAAAAATATGCGGATACAAAAAAGACCGTAATAATAATAGAAGACCTTCACTGGATGGATTTCTCTTCGGCTTCGATAATGGGCGAATTGATGTCGAGGCTGTACTCGTCAGAACTTTTCTTTCTCTTCATTACCAGACCCGAATTCAGGGAAAGCACCGTAGGACTCAATTTCATTAAAACATTGGATCTCAGGGGCGAGGAGAGCAAGTTCATTGAACTTAAGAACCTGACGAGGGAGGAAACGCGAGTGATGGTGGAACTGATACTCGAGATAGAGAAGCTCCCCCTCGAACTGAAAGAACTTATCATAAAACACAGCGAAGGCAATCCTTTCTATACCGAAGAGATCATAAAATCCCTGATCGACCGGAATGTTCTTGTGAAGAAAGGCGATCACTGGGTGGCCACTTGTGAGCTGTCTGAAGTGGAGATACCGAAGACCGTTCAAGCCGTTATCCAGACCAGGATCGATACGCTCTCCGGCGACGATAAACTGCTTTTGCAGAATGCCGCTGTCATCGGAAAAGTATTCTGGAAGAAGCTTGTTTCGGATATCTTCCCCGAGATCAAGGAACACCAGTTCGACGCGCTTTTGGATAAGAACCTCATCGAGAGGGACATCTCCTCGAGCGATGTTTACATGGAGCAGTATAAATTCAAGCATATCCTCATCCAAGAGGTGCTGTACAGCAGCATTCTGAAAAAGATCAAGAAAGAGCTTCATCTTAAGATCGCAGGATGGATCGAAGAACATTTCAAGGAATCGCTGGAATACTATTATGATCTTCTCGCGTACCATTACGATAAGGGAGAGGATAATGAGAACGCCATAAAATATTTCTTCCTGGCCGGTGAGAAGGCGGCGAATAATTATGCGAATACAGAAGCGGTTCTGCTGTTGAGAAGCGCTTATGATAAGACGGTACTTCCGGGAGTCAGTTCTCCATATTCCGCCAGAGCTTACCAGACACTCGGGGATGTATACACGCGAACAGGGGAGAACGGGCTGGCTCTTGATATCTATGAGGAGACCTTCAAGATCACATATGACGAGAAATTCAGAAGGAAAATTAAAAAGAGCATGGGAGAAGTGCTTCAGAGGATGTCAAGATACGATGAGGCGCTCGCTTCGCATATGGAACTTCTCCGCGAGATCCCCGAGGAAAATTTCGAAGAGAGGCATTCTATATCGATGGCGATGATCTGGATCTATTATCTGCAGGGGGATATTGCAAGAACGGGAGAAATGCTCGACGGCCTAGAAAAAAAAGTGTCTGCCATGCCGGATCAGGTTATACGCGAAAAACTTTTTGAACAGATGTACAATATGCTTGCCATCTATTATAACCATATAGGTGACAGCGCAAGATCACTGGAATACTATAAAAAGGCGATAGAATTGAACGAAAAGAACGAGAAGATCGAATCGCTGGGTGTCGTCTACAACAATATCGCCGGTCATTATTCCATGATGGGGGATTACAAGGAGTGCCTCGACTATTACAATAAAAGCCTGAACATCGCCGAAAAGACAGGCGATCGCCTCTCCCAAGCTATCACCTTGTATAATCTGGGGGAGACCTACAGTTCATTAGCCCGTTTCGATGAAGCGCTGGACCATCTTGAGAAATACATGGAGATCAATAAAAGGATCAATAATGAGCTCGGTTTCGGGTACGGAAATATGGGAATCGGCACGGTATATTTCAATAAAGGCGATTTCAAGGAAGCTCTCGATTATTACGGGAGATCTGCTGAAATGTTCGGCAAACTCGGCAGTAAACAGTTTAAAAGGACCGCCCTTAAAAGGAAACTTGCAGCATTGATCATGCTCGGGAGATTTGACGAGGCTGAAAGGGATATGAGCGTATTAAAGAAAGAGAGATCTTCCGAAAGTGAATTCCTCCTATATGAAGCGATGATGGAAGGGGAAAGAGGGAATAATGCCCGCGCTGTCGATCTTTTCGGAAAAATATACGAAGAGTATTCTAAGGAAGGCAATGTAGAAGAACTCCCGGCTTTATTGAAACAGTATTATAAATACGCTAAAAACCTTTCAGATCATGCAAAAATGGAGGAGATCAAGGGGAAAATGGCGGATGCGGTGGAAAGGATCACGATAAATATCCCGCCTCTTTTCGATAAGAGTTTCAGGGAATTCTATAAACTGGATTGAACCGGAGAGAAGAATGGAAAATATCAAGGAAGGATTAACTTTTGATGATGTCCTGCTTACCCCTCTGTATTCGGAAGTGCTTCCTTCCGAGACCGATACAAAGACATCAATAACGGAGAAGATATCGCTGAACATACCTTTTATCAGCGCTGCCATGGATACCGTTACAGAGTCGAAAATGGCTATTGCAATGGCCAGGCACGGCGGTCTGGGTATCATTCACAAGAATCTTAGTATAGAGAGGCAGGCGGATGAAGTGGATAAGGTAAAACGGTCCGAATCCGGAGTTATTTCCGAACCGTTCACGCTCGGACCCGATAATTTCATTTACGAGGCGACCGAGCTTATGGCCAAGTATAAGATATCGGGCGTGCCTGTGACCGTGAAAGGCCGTCTGGTGGGGATAATCACGAACAGGGATATCCGCTTCGAAACGAATTACAAGAAGAAGATAAAGGATTCGATGACGCATAAGAACCTTATCACTGCACCCGTAGGGACCTCTCTTGATGATGCCATGGAAATAATGAAGAAATATAAGATCGAGAAGCTCCCCCTCATAAACAGAAGCGGCACTTTAAAAGGGCTGATCACGATCAAGGATATAGAAAAGAACATCAAATATCCCTTTTCGGCTAAAGACGCACAGGGACGTTTGTACTGCGGGGCCGCGATAGGCGTTGCAAAGGATGCAATAGAGAGGATAGAGGCTCTTTTAGATAAAAAGGCGGATATCATCGTAGCCGATTCGGCGCACGGGCATACTGCCTCGATCATTAAACTCGTGAAAACGGTAAGGAAAAATTACAAGAACATAGAACTCATTGCGGGTAATATTGCAACGGAAGAAGGGGCGCAAGCTCTGTTCGAGGCGGGAGCCGACTGCGTAAAGGTCGGCATCGGTCCCGGGTCCATCTGTACGACAAGGGTCGTTGCCGGCGTGGGCGTGCCGCAGATAACAGCTATCATGAACGCATATAAGGTCGCTAAGAAAGTCGGCAAACATATAATTGCGGACGGAGGCATTAAATTCTCCGGGGATATCGTAAAGGCGCTTGCCGCCGGCAGCAATGCCTGTATGCTGGGGAATCTTCTGGCAGGCTGCGACGAAAGTCCAGGCGATACCGAGATCTATCAGGGAAGGAAATACAAGGTCTACAGAGGCATGGGTTCGCTGGGGGCGATGAACCAGGGGAGTTCGGACCGTTATTTTCAGGAGAATGCGGTAAAGTTCGTTCCCGAGGGCGTTGAAGGAAGAGTGGCGTACAAGGGTTCGGCAGAAGATACCGTTTTCCAGCTTCTCGGAGGCCTTAAGGCGGGAATGGGGTACTGCGGGGCAAAGACCCTTGCCGGCCTTAGAAAGAAGGCCAGATTCATCAAAATAACGGGCGCAGGACTAAAGGAAAGTCATCCGCACAGCGTACAGATCACCAAAGAGGCTCCGAATTATTCAGTTGAAAAGTAAATTCTTCACAGAGAGCCTTCTTATTCTCGATTTTGGAGGCCAGTACAGCAAACTTATAGCAAGAAGGATCAGGGAATTGGGGGTTTATTCCGAAATAATCCCCTATAATACGCCCCTTACGAAAATTTTAGCTCTGAAGGATATAAAAGGTATAGTTTTTTCAGGCGGCCCGAGCGTTGTCACGGCAAAAGATGCGCCTTCGATCGATCCCGGGATCTTCAAACTGGGTATCCCGATTCTGGGGATATGCTACGGTCAGCAGTTGACGGCACATCTTCTCGGAGGTAAAGTCCGGAAGGGGAACGACAGGGAATATGGCAAAACTACTTTGAGGATTGACGGTAATAGTCTTTTATTCAAGGGAGTAAAGAAAAGCATAGTATGCTGGATGAGCCATACATATTTCGTGTCGGGACTTCCCCGGGGCTTCACTGTTTCAGCAAGGACCCGCACCTGCCCTGCGGCAGCTTTCGAAGACAGAACGAACAAGATCTACGGAGTTCAATTCCATCCTGAAGTCATGCATACGGAGCAGGGTCCGAAGATACTTAAGAATTTCCTTTATCTTATATGCGGGTTCAAGGGCGATTGGCGGATGGGGGATTATGCAAAGGAACAGATTAAAGTCCTTAAATCCAGTCTTAAAGGGGGAAAAGCGATTTGCGCCCTTTCCGGCGGAGTCGACTCCGCAGTAAGCGCATATCTTGTAAAGAAGGCTGTCGGAAACGCGCTTCATGCTGTTCTTGTGGATCACGGGCTCATGAGGAAGAACGAAGCTGACGAAGTTTATGATCTTTTCAAGAACACATTGGGGTTCAATATCGTAAAGATAGACGCTTCAGAACGTTTTCTAAAGAAATTGAAGGGGATTGCGGATCCTGAAAAGAAGAGGAAGATCATCGGAACTGAGTTTATCCGCGTCTTTGAGGAATATGCAAAAAGTATAGACGCATTGGACTATCTTATCCAAGGTACGATATATCCGGACGTCATTGAAAGCGGAACGGAAAGCGCAGCAAAGATAAAAAGCCATCATAATGTAGGCGGTCTTCCGAAGGACATGCTGTTTATGCATATCATTGAACCTCTAAGGGATCTTTTTAAGGATGAAGTGAGAAGACTCGGGCGGTCCATCGGTATGCCTGAAGCGCTTGTACGAAGACAGCCATTCCCCGGCCCGGGCCTTGCAGTAAGAATCATCGGCGAAATTACGGAAGAGAAGGTCCGGATCCTTCAGGAAGCGGATTTCATATTAAGAGATGAGATCAGAAAGGCCCGGCTCGAAAACTCCATCTGGCAGTATTTTGCCGTTTTGACCAATCTAAGAAGTGTAGGCGTTATGGGCGATGAACGCACATATTTCTATACTATTGCTGTACGGGCGGTAACGAGCGTTGACGGAATGACGGCTGACTGGGCGAAGATCCCTCACAACGTTCTCGAGAAGATCTCATCCAGGATCGTTAATAATGTTCCAAAGGTGAACAGGGTAGTATACGATATAACAGCGAAACCTCCTTCCACGATCGAGTGGGAGTGATCTCAAAGTCAAGAACATCATAAATATTTGTTTGTTGGGAATATAGATAAATTCTTTCCATATTTTGATTCTGACGCGTTTTCCGAACATAGGGCATATACTTACATCTATCCACATGAACAAACAGTTATTTTTCATTAAATTCAATAAAATATCTCAGAAAAGAAGAGAATTCTCAATATTTAACGATCAAGAGGGTATAAAGAGAGTTTTCCACAAAAATGACGGGTTTTCCACTTTTCCACAGGCATTTCAGGTATATTGCTTTACATAATATATATTATCGGAAGTAACACCTATTAAAAAAAAGTCCGGGAACCTCGAATCTTTATCCCGAACCCTTCGGCATACTCGCCAACTTCAGCATTTTGTAAAGAGCATCTCTTCTATCTCATGATAGTATAAGATATTTTCCCATTAAAGTCAAGTGGTTTTTTCAAAATATTTTAAAAACTATAAATACACGGTAATGTATACCTTTAACTGATCGCCCTGAAAATACCCCGAATTTTCTGAATATAATACCTATATTTATATATGGATCAATTACTCCGGTATCTGCATTTCCCGATATTCCGCCCCATATCGCCCAAGTTCGCCGGCGTAAGGTCTGTACGCTCCCCTCGATTTGTATCCACTCCGGTCCGGAAAATATCCAGCCCCGCGCCGTCTCAATTGCCTTCAGTTCTAATGGCCTGAAGGTCAACTCGAGTCTTCTGTCCGAATATTTCCAATCACCCCATTTTTCGTTTCCGGACGCGTCCCCTTCGGGGATCTTCAACACTACCGTATCATATTGCACTCGCGTTTCCACCCGTGTCTCTATTCGCGGATTTCCAACAACACTCAAAAGTGCTTTTATACGCTCATCCTTTTCTTTAATTATATTGGCCGCTTTTCCGGTCACCATTACAAGATTGTCTGCTATCCGGAGTATTTCCGCATCCTTGCCGGCCGCCGCGTGTCGCAACGCCGCAAGGCGGATATTCTGAATATATACCGCAGCCCCCAGCAGCGCGATCATTAAGGCCGTGATAATCTCAATTGTCTTCTTTTTTCTCATTTAACGGCTTCAATCTTTTGGCGGCGTGCTCCCCTACATTGGAGATCCCGTAAAATAGCAGCACATCTTTCAATGTTCTCATCAGCACCTCGAATTTTTCCGGAGTTATGGACGGATTCACGTATAGATAAATGATCAGCGCACTTGTAATGAGAAGCGCAATAAAGAACTTTCGCTTATCCCGCAGAGTGAACAGCCCGTTCATTAATGGATTTTTTTCAGATGAACTTCCAGGGTCACGGTGCCGTATGTGTCCGCAGTGTCGCCGCCCTGATTCGCCCAGAACATCACCAGCCTGCTCAGCGATTTTATCACCGCGCCCTTATTGTACAGTTCACCGACGGCGGGCTTGATCCCAGTGCCTGCAGTTGCCATCGCGTTCAATACTTTCAGATCGGTGACGCCCTCTAATTGCGACCGGTCCCGGTTGCTCGCGTACGGTGCGAGTGTTATCTGCTTATTCCCGTCCCGGGCCGAGATCACGGCCAAAAGCGATATGGCATCATACTCGGCCGTATCAAAGTCAGCGGCAACGCCGTCTGCCCAGGTAAGCGCCGTAATACTGGCCAGATCGGCCAGGTCGAAAACAAAACGATAGAACCGGGAGTTCTCCGTTTTATCGTATTCGATGTAATTGTTCGGGCTGGCTATTAAAGCGAATCTGGTCTTAAATCCTGTATTGAATACCACGCCCGGCACATTGTTCGCGTTCACGTCTGCTACATAGTATTTCATAAAATACCTCCGTATTTGTTATTCATTGTTTTCCATATCTATAGACATATCATCCGTAATCTCGGTATCCCCTTCGTCCAGGTCGTTCTGCAGCGGTTCCCAGTCGTACGGGATCAAGCGCATCAGTCTGGCGCCGAACTGCTTTACTGCGAACGGATAGGCTTCGAGATACGACATCACGTCGCTTCGGCTTCTGAGCTTCGTATAATCGTTCAGATACTTGGCCCAGAAGTTGATCTTCTCTTCTGTATATTTAGCGGACTCCTCCTTCTCTTTTTCGGATGCTGATGGATCCCGGGCTATTTTCCCAAATTCGGACTGCGCCTCATTGATGTTCCTGATTATATATTCCTCATACGCCCGGCTCTTGTATGTCGGCACGGCCAGTATTGAAAGCGCCGTTTGTGCTATATCGTTATTCTCTATCTGTGTTTCCACGAACTCCATCGGCGGGAATATGAATTTAGCGATATGCCATAGCTTATCAAGCGCCTGCCTGTATGGCGGGTCGCCTTTATTGAATATTTCCCGTCCCTTCCAGCTGCGGTTCTTTGAGAGTTGCCGCATCATCATCACGAGTTTGCCGGCCATCAGTTCTGTTGCGAGCTCAAAGTTCCGCTCCACGATTCTGTCTAAGAGAAAGAGCGGGCCCGGGAGCGCCACGATATTCTCTCCCCAGATGATCTCCCCCGTATCGGGGTGCCGGTAATATGTCTTTTTAGACGCCTTATACAGCGTCGTCATTTTATAATTCTGGGCGGCAAGCACGCTTTTTGCGATGAACCGGGCCCCTATCGTGGCCCCCATTTTCTGCAGCGCATCTCCCCGCAGGCTTTTCGAGAGATCGTCGCCTCCGAGCAGGGCAACTTTTAGGGCATCGTCTATCTGGTTATTGATCATGCAGGTTGAGAATGTCGGCGTATAGAACTCAAGGTTCATGAATGTCCTGTATCTGTCCCGTACCCTGCCGTAATCGCCGAACTCGGTAGCGCAGTCCTTCACTATTTTCCGGAAGGCGTCGGATGTCAGATCTGTCACCTTTCTGATCTTCATCTCGTTTATGATGGCGCCCATCCTGATCGTATCGTCCCCCTGCCAGCCGATGCTGGAGAGGTACTCGTATCCGGAATCCACCATCTTTATCGGGTCCCCGCCGAGTTCCTTCATTTTTTTGAACAGGCCGGAGTTCTGATTTGCCGACAGCCATTTCTTCATCACGCTCACGTGATTATGCAGCAGTTTCATTGTCTCCCCGGTCAGCCCGAGTTCTTTGGCCCTGCGGTAGATCGGCCCGTTGTTCATCACCTCGCTCATCCCGTCGGTCAAGGCTTCTTCCACAAAAGAGAAATACTCCGGCCCGAATCTCAGCCGCGCCGCCTGATACATATCATTGGTCCAGATGATCGTCTGCATATAGAAAGACCAGGCCTTCATCCGGTGATTTATCTGCCCGTATATCTTCAAAAATTCCGGCCAATGCGCCGTCACGGGATCGGTGAGCTCCGCGAGGTCGGCGGCCAGGCGCGGGTGCACGACATAGCCTTCGAAGCCCTTCACGGGCTTCCAGTCTTTCGGCGCTTTATCGCCTGCCTCCATCACGAGTTTCGATGTCCGCTTGAGGTTCTCGAAGAGCCGCGCATATTCGGTGCTTCTCACGTTCTCCACGGCATAATACCCGCTTGCCACTGCCAGATCGACTTCAACGCCCTCTTCTCCCACGGCGCGCATCGTATCGTATATGGTCGGCTCGGAACGGCCGGCATATCCGAATTTCGGCGTTCCTTTTCCGCCGGCGCCTACGATCACATCCCCGCCCTCTTTTTCCAGCATGTGGTGGTGTCCGTACTGTATATTCTCGTACACGAATATTTTCCGGTTCAAGTTCCGGATCTCGTCTTGTATCTCTGCTGCCTTCTGTCCGTTTTTAGTATGCCGGAGCTCGTCGGTCAGCTCCAGTATTCTTTTCCTGGAGCCGGCTATGATGTGGTCGGGGAATATCTTGGCCTTGGTGGTGGCGCCCATTGCGGTGAGCCTTTCCCCCATCAGATCATACCACCGCTTGAGTTTCAGGATGATGTCCCGCTCTTCGGGGGATATCGCCCCCATCCGCACGAGGTCGTCGGCGATCGCGGGCGTTCTGGTCGCCTTCTCGTATATCCCGAAGAGGAATTTTCTGCGTTCTGCGGTCGTTCCGCGGAAGAAGTGCCTCAGCGTTGCCATGGCGTCGTCTATTCCCATATTTGCGCGCGCGCGGGCGGCAATGATCATACGGTAATCGTCCATGAACCCGTGATCGCGATACCACGAATCCACGAATGCGTCGTTCCTGGTCCGCTCCAGCATTTTCCGGACCATAAAATAGGCATTAGAGCGTTTATCCGCGGCAATAGCGAACATCGCCTCGTCGTTCAGGGCCGGTTTAAGCGGCGTCACGGCTTCCCAGTAGGCCTCGAGATTGGCATCAGGGTTCCCGCCCTTCTCTATGAGCGCCTTGATCGTTTTGGTATATCGCGGGTCCGCGAAAACGCCCGAGATCTTCGGCTGGTCCGAAGTCGGGAATATCTTCTTTAAAAGCTCGGCGTCCCTTTTGAGGTCGTCAAGCTCGGTCGACGCCGTAAGCTGATATCGTATCTCTCCGAGGTCATCAAAGAACGGTTCCTCTACAGGAAGAACATCGGCACCCCATCGTCTATTCCCTTTTTGTTCCAGTACAGTATCTGTTCTAAGACGTATTCCTTCAAGTTCTCCCAGGATACCTTCGATCCGTTCTTCGTATTCTCCTGTTTTAAGAGCATTTCCGCTTCTTCCTCTTCTTCGGCCGTAGGTATCACGACCCACTTTTCGAAAGCTTCGGTCAATGTAGCCGCTCGCCACACCAGCGCTTCGTGGTGTTTTCCATCCGCTATTTCCAGCCACAGCCGATACGCCGCCACTTTCAGGGTCACCCCGTATTTGCCACGAATATACGCGCGCAGGCACGCGAGCCCCGCTACCATCACCGGTTCCGGCATTTGGAAGTTTCCCATATAGTCCTTGTACCCCTTCGGGCACCCCTTTGCCGAGAATGCGTTTGCCAGTGAGTTTTTCCATCCTGATGTTTTGTACATACACGCCTCCCTGTGCGTCGGCGCTTATATCTGCGCCGATCCTGCCCAGTCTCTTCATCTTTTCGATGAAGGCCGGCATCTCCTTGTCGGGGATGATATACATATATCCCCTTAGCCTGCCGCTTCGGATAGAACCTTCAACCTCTTCTATCATAAGAGTATAATGATATTGTTCCAAAAAGTCAAGTGTCTCTTTCGAGAGCACCCGCTCTCCGAGTTGCGGCATCGCATCGAGGTCGATCTGTTTCATCTTCACGATGGCCTCATGGAATTCGCGGGCGGGCAAACTCCTCACATTCCCGAGCAAGGGTATATTGGCATACGGCATCGCCGCCTTTGTTTTCCCGAGTTCGGCGAGTTCATCGAGGGAATTGCCGAGTTCCTCCCAGGTGTCGATCTTCTTGAACGCCTCTTCGGGTATGTCCTCGGCCCCGACCGTGTACAGCCCGGCGGGATACGCGTAGCCCTTCTTGGGATGTATGAGCGGTTTTCCCAAAATTCCGGCGTCATCCAGCGTTTTATCGAACAGGGCGTCTATCGTCCTCTTCACGCCCGCCTCGTCCCCGATATCCCAGTCCGCTATGTAGAATATTTCATCGCCCCCCTTCCGGACGACTTTTACCCGTCCGCCGAATTTATGATGCACCCTCTCGAAGAAATTGCTCATGAAGGCGTTCATCTCCTTATCGTTCTTGAAAAGGTTCCCTCCGGCGAGGTTCGAGACATCCGAATACAGTATCCTTTTCCCCTTCTCCCCTTTCTTCAGGGCTCCGAGCGCTTCTTCCAATAATCCCGTCCCGTACATATCGTTATAGGCCTTCCGGTATGCGGGGTCCCTCACCCTTCCCCAGATGAGGTCTATGAGGTTCTTCTTCTGCTTGGGATCGAGGTCCGCGGCCTCTATCGCCCTCGCGGCCTTATTTAGCGCCTCCTCGTCTGCGCCCCCGCTCACAGGGTCCGCGGCGCCGTACACATTGAAATCGATATCCGCGACAGGCCTCTGCCATTTCTCCACTATCCCGGTTGAGAAGCTTTCGTCCCGCAGGTATTTCCAGGCCGCCTCGGGGTCGGATATCTCCTCCCCGAACACCGCCTTTATCACTGCCTTCGTCTCATCGCTGTATCCCTCGCCGGTCTTTATGAATTCCTGTACGGCCATTTTCGTTTTCTTTTTTGCGGCCTTTGTGAGCCCGTCCATATAAAGACCGTATTTATCTGCAATGTCTTTCTTCTTGAATATCCACTTAGTTTTCTTTGCGTCGAGCGCCTCGTCGGCATATTTCACCGCGTCATCGAGTATCCCGTCTTTAATTGTATTGTATAATGACCTGAACTTCTCTTTCAGTTCTTTTATGTCCTCAACGGTCACCCCGTACCTTGCGGCCTCGGCCTTCGCGTCTATCATGATCCCGATATTCCCGCTTTCGTATATGGCCGCTCTGCCGCCGTGCATCCGGGCGGCCCTGTCCACGGCCTCGTATATGATATCGTTCACGGCATCGGCCTCGAGATGTCCCAGGGCGTCGTTCATTTGTTTGAGGTCCTTGACCCCGAACTGATAGAATTCCCCGCTGTCGCCCATTATGTCGCCGGCGATCTTCATTCCGCCCCTTGAGAGCGCGTGCACGGTTTTATCCGATGTCAGCGCCTCGTCGATAATGTCCAGCGTTTCGGGGTCGGCGATATCTCCCGTATAGTTCCTGCTCAGATGCCTCGGTTTCGGCCCTTTGCCCACGGACTGGCCGCCGGGGGCGCCTGTTCCCGGGGCGATCTTCTTTCCCGTGAAATCCTCGAGCAGGCCGGCGGTTTTCTCTATCGGCTCTTCCTCCCACTTCTGCCTGAGTATGGCATCCTGTATCTCGTCCGTCTGTCCGGGCCGGTATTTATTCGCCTCTTCGAGCGCGTCTGCGAGCTGAAGTTCTTTCTGCACATCCCGCGGCACGGTATCGGCGATCCCGGAAGCGAGGTCTTCCATCATCTTCACGGTCTTCCCCGTCATTCCGGCCGTGCCGGCCTTGATCCGTGCCATTTTGGAAAGGTTCTGCAGATGTGCGGGCTCGAAGAGATCTCCGAAGAGCGGGTTCTTCACGCCCACCTTCAGGGCATTGAGGATATTGCTCACGCTCTTATCCCCTTCGAGCACGCGCTTGAATATATTGGCGTCGCCGGTGATCTCTATCATCCGTCTTTGTATGTCGGCAAGTTTGGTAAGCGCCTTCACGGCCTCCTTTCCGCTTCCGTATGTGTCCAGAAGGGCGGTATATGTCAAAAGCCCGTCGGCCCCGAGATTCCCCGCCTGCATCATCTTGAGAAGCCGCATCGGGTCCTTCACGGTTATGGTCTTTGCCGCGCCGCCCGCGGCTGCGATCTCCTTTAATATCTTCGATTCCTTTGCCCCCTTGACAAGGAGCGGTATCGACCTGAACCCGGCGAGCGCGAGTTCTCCCGCCGCCGTCCATATCAGGTTCTCCGGCCCGAGGAGTTCGCCGAGAAGTCCCACGAGCATATCCCGGAGTATATCGGGCCGCCGCATATATTCCGGCATATTATCGGAGAAGTACAGGGTCTCCTCCTTCTTGTCGAGCCAGTTCCGGTATTTATCGCGGAGCCCCGCCATTGCGGCCTCTTTTTCGTGTTCCAGGCGTTTGAGCTCTTTCTGGTTTTTCGCCCACCGCTCATTGTATTCCGCCGTCCCGTCGGGGTCATACGGGTATTGTCCGGCATAGACCCGGGCCCGGAAGAGCATCGCCGCCGTTTCGGGATGATAGTCCCAGAAGAGCTTTTCCTCTTTGGATGTCCGCGACTGTGTGTTCTTGTCCGCGCCCTTGATCATTTCGGGCGTGAACCTCCACCAGGGCGCGGCGAAGAACAGGTCTTCCGCCGTCAGTTTTGTTTTCATTTTCCCGCCGGGCAGGTATTGTTCTACATATTCGTCGGGCACGGGCTCTTTGAATACCGCCTCGATCACGGAGCGCGCCTTTTCCGCGGCGAACATCCTCCGCGCGTATTCGAGCATACCGCTTTTCCGGGCCTCCGATGCCTGTATATTAGGGATCGCCGTGCCGGTGGCCGGGCCGGTCCCGGACGCCGCGGCCTTCACTCCGGAGAGGAACCGGCCTGCGAATGTCGGCGCCGTTGTTCCGAACGCCTCTTTCAGTTCCTTTTGCATCCTCGGGGATACGAGGTCCCACACATTCCCGGGCATCGCCTGCATTGCGGCATTGAACACGAAGTTGAAGGTATCGCTTACAAGTTCAACCTGCGAGGGCTTATAGTATTTGCGGTAGTTCTCATTGAATTTTATAAGTTCCCGTATCGCGTCGGCTTCCGCGTCCGATGCGAGCGCGGGGGCTTCTTTTGTCAGGGTCGCCGCGCCCGGCGTGTATCTTTTATTGTGTTCGGCCGTCTCTTCGGCCGATACGGCCCCGTATGCGTCGTTTTCCGCGTCGGGGTCTTTGACCCTTGCCGTATACTTGCCGGATAGGAATGCTTCCTCCGATTCGATATTCCGCTCCAGGGTTTTGGCCGTTCTTTTCTTCTCCTCGATCTTCTGCAGCTTTTTTTCAGCCTCGCCGGGCACATGATAGCCCTGCGCAAAAGGCATGTTGCCGTCCGGCGTTTCTAATCCGGAGGCGGTCAGCCTTAATAGCTCGTCCTGTGCCTCTTTCTCCTCATAGGCCTGTTTCTCGAGCGTTTCTTTCTCTTCTTTCTCGATCAGCGCCCTCTCGAATTTTCTGGTCCGTTCTATGCTGTCGCGGTATCCCTTGAGTTCTCCGGCCGCCCTCTGGCGCGCCTTGCGGCCCTCGGCGTCGAGTTCCAGGAAATATTTTTCCATCTCTGCGGGGTCCTGCAGCCTGGCGGCGGTGGTGCCTTCTATGGCCGTGCCGGCATTTTTTTTCACATATTCCTTTACCCAGTCCTTGAATTCCGCCCGTTTTCGCGCATTGGCCTTGTCCGTATCGGATGTATAGTTCCAGATGGATGCTATCTCGTCATATGCGAATTTCCGTCCGGACTTCTTCGCTTCCTCTTTTGCCCTTTCCTCGGTCAATAATGCTCCCACCCGGTCGATCTCGCCGATATATTCTTCCAGGGCGCCGGGTTTCAGCAGTTTGAAAGCGGTGAAAGACGGGTCGAGCTTGCTCACGTCTTCGGGGGTGAGCGAGTTCATATACTGTCTGATCACGGCCAGAAGCCCCTCGCGGTCCTTGGGGTCCGCGATATCGGTCCCGAGCTCGCTTTCGGCTATGAAATCGAAGTCCAGGAATTTATACTTATCCTTATCGTCCAATATATTTCTCCGCGAGTTTATATCCTTCCGAGTTTTTGCCGCTCGAGTTCGCCACGATCCTGAGGAACAGTTCATAGTTTCCGGCATCGAGGGCATCGCGGGCCGCTTTCAGGGAGGTACTCGAGCGTATCCCGAAATCCGGCACGACGGCATATTGCGGTTTCATTGTATTGTCGCCGGGCGCCGCTCCGTCTCCGGGTCCTGTCGCCCCGCCGCCGGTGTTCCCGGTGCGTCTTTTATCGAGTTCGATGCGGAGCATTGACTGGCGCTCTTCCTCCTCCCGTATCATGTCCGCCAGGACGGCTTTTCTGGAGGTATCCCATGTCCGGCTCATTTCGGCGGTCAGTCCTTTGATAAAAGTGTTTATACTGTTCAGCTCGCTTGTCAGCGAAGACGTCTCCGCCCTGAGTATATCGAGCCTCTCCTTTTTCTGTTTCTCTGTCTCTTTTTCCTCTGCCGCAGCGGCACGGAGCCCGTATTCTCTTTCCGCTTTTTCTTTGGCGGCCGCGATCTTCTCCCACTGTATGTCCTGATGTCCTTCTTTGATGGCCTGATCGAAGATACGGTTCTTTTGCTGGTATTCCAGTTGTCTTTCCTGGAATTCCCTCATTTTTTCCTTGGCCTGTTTATCCTCTTCCAGCATCTTGATGTATTCCCTTCTCTTCACGGCCTCTTTAACGGCGGTTGTGAGGGCCAGAAGCCCTGCAGTGAAATCGTCGCCTTTAATGCCCATATCTGCCTCCGGGCGGAATATTCCGCCACTTATCGGTTTTTATCATCATCTTGCTTTTATCATTTTTCATTCTTCATTTAATATTTATACGGCCAGTATTCGGGATGTTCGCGCCTGATCTTGGCGATCTCTGCGGGCGTCATCATGGAGAGGTCGAATCTCGGGTTCTCGGCCGGGGTCTGCAGTTCATCGGCCGTCACGGCATTTGATGCGGCGCCGGCAGCGCCCTTTATGGCGGCGCCGGGCAGGCCGCCGAATATATACCCGAGATTGCCCGCCGCGCCGAGTATGGCATTGATGATGGAATCGCGCTTTTTTTGCGCCTCCTGTTTTTCGGCGAGGTCCTTGGCCTCTTTCATCCGTCGTTCCTGGAGCCCGATCTCGGCCACATCTATATTGTATTTGGCGAAAAGATCGGTAAGGCTTTTGGCCATTGCATCGGAGTATGCGCTCGAATCGAGTGTTCCCCGTTTTGCCATTTCCGTTGCGATGGCCTCGGAGATCTCTTTTTTTGAGCTTCTCATATTTTCGGCGAGCGCCGCCTTGATGCTGTCATATTCGCTCATATATCTCTCCTTTTTTGACATTCTTCATTTTTCATTCTTCTTTTTTCATCTTCCCCTCACGACCTTTCCCTCCATTTCTATACTGCGCACGGCGAGGTACTTCGTCGCATCGATCATGATGTCGATATTTCTCCCCTGGACGGTATGGGGGACCCTGCCCCTCTGTTTCCCGAGGCTCCGGCTGTGGTTCTTAACGGTGAGCGTTCCGGAGGCCTCAAGGTTCATCTTTTCCGCGTCCACGACTATTTCGTCATATATGGTGTATTTTGTGCTTTTGGACAGCATCTTATACCTGATGTCGTCTCCTTTTCCTATACGTATCAGATAATGCTGGTCGCCCGTGTATCTGTACAGGATGGTATCCTCCCATACAGCCTCTATTTCCATGATGGTATCGTCGGATATTATGTCCGCCGGCATCCATTCGCGCGTCGCGGGATCCCACAGCAGCGTGTACCCGCCGGAATGGTATATGAGCGCGTATTTCCCGTCGATATTCGTTGCCGTGATCTTCAGCCCCTTATATCCCGTCACTGTTTTGTATATGATATTGAATCCCGTTATCCGGTCCGGGAGCAGTCCCTTGTTCGTTACGATCTTGAATCTCCAGTATTTTTTCGTTTCGCTGTCTGAAGTATAGATTTTCTTCCAGTCGAACTCGGTCCAGGACGGCGTCCATCCCGGTGTCGTGGAATTTGAATAATATACTGTGGTCTCTATATCGCCGCCGTATAATCCGTATGCCCCGTCTGCGATCGCCTGCTCCCTGATGACCTCGAATGACACCATGCTGGTGAGATCCGACAGGTACACTTCGTCCGTTATATATTCGTAATTGCTGGCATGGCTTTTATAAGCGTATTTAATATTAAGCTGCGTTGTCCCGGGTACCGATTGCGATACCCTGTTGTTCGTGTCGTTTTTGAAAACGGGTATTTCGGTATCGAATATTCCCCAGGCGGCCTCCGATAAGGCGTAACTTTTGAATTTCAGAAAAAATTGGTTTGTGGGGCTCCCCAGTACTTTTCTGATATACAGGGCTTTTTCGTCTCCGGTATCGTATGCGGCAAGATCGTTCCATTGCCATGGATAATCGTATCTTATACTGCCTATACTCTCGCTCTGTACGGACATTTTCTCCCATTCTCCGCGCGCGAGGAACACGGATATTGTTCCGTCGCCGAATGTACGGGCGAAATAAACAACTATATCGTCGCTGACAAACGCCGCTCTGGCGATCACGTTCGTTGCCGGGGATATGTATGTTTTATTCGTGTGTGCGGATGTTTCGAATATATACAGTTTTTCCGTCCCGCCGGTATCGTATGTATATCCGCTATAATATGTGTCCGTGAGTATTTTCGAAGCCAGGAACCAGTATGCGGCGTCCTTATACCGTACGCTCCATATCCGCACTTTTTCGCCGCTTATGGAAGCGGGGGTTCCGAGGTTGAACGATGTATCGTAATACTTGATCCCCGTAGCCTCCGACCCGCCCGAGTATTCCACCGCGGACCAGTACAAGCGGCTGTTAGCAACGTCGGCGGGGAAATATTTCAGGGTATTTGTCGCCGCGGTTGAAAGCGTTGTAGCGGTGATCTCATAATACGGGCTCGCTACGGGAAGCAGATAGCTCATGCTCATTTTTATTATCTTGGAATAATTTCCGGAAACATATGAATTGGCGAATATAACCCAGTTCGAGCCGAATACGCGTATCTGGATATGGTATCTGTCCCCGATTATGACTTTATTATATTCCTTGAATATCCCCCCCCGGTTGATCACCACCGTGTCGATGCCGGTGATATAAGTAGACCCTTTGCTCGCCTGCCAGACCATAGCGTATGCCACCCAGCGGTTGTCCAATATCGGCATGCAGTTCACATATTCCTTTTTCACTGCCTCTCCGCCCACCGTATATGTTCCGGATATCGTATCAGATCCCGCCGTTTGCTTAACATATAATTTGTCGGGCGCATTGTATGTATAATCCGCCGGCAATCCCGCGCGCATGTTCAAGGGGTCGCTGAATGAATCGTTTATCGCGCTCATCAGATTTTCGGGCGTGTTCTGTGTCAAATAATTCTCTATCTTGCCCGATATTTTATATGGCGCCCTTCCGGGGTATACGATATATACCTGATTGTCTTCTCCCATGAATACGAACGCCTTCCCGACCTCGGCGATTGAGCGCGGCACGCATCCGATCGAGGAGATCCTTTTATTTGTGTATCCGCTGGCCGGGAAATTCTGCAGTATATGAACATCTGTGCTTCTGAAAACATACGCCGTCGGTTCCACGGTCCCGTCCTTCATTCCGAGGAAAGTGCCGATCCCGACGATCTGGCCCTCCTTGGCGGATACCGCGAGGGACCCGGCAGCCCAGTCGTACGGCGTGCCGGTGGAGCCCCATTTAACCGTGTTCTTATATCCTGTGAAATTTGCTCCGACAAGTAGCCCCTGATGAATGCACAGATATTTTGACCCGTTCGTCTGGCGCTGCGTGAGGGTGTCTGAGCTGGTCGTGTCTATTTCCCAGAGCCCGTCGCTTTTTGTGCTGAAATATATCCGGTCATTGAGCATTACGAACGCTTGGCTTTCGACTATTTCGGCGAACTCCAGAGCACTGCCCCCGTTCATTACTATTCCCCAGCGGTCATGCTCATATGATTTCGCGAAGCGGTATTTGCCTGCAGCCCCGTCCCAGTATTGGGCGAGATAGTAATTCACCCCGTTTGAATTTTCGAAATGCGCCCAGGTATAGATATCGTAATTTTCGAGTACGGGATTGGTCGCCGATAACTGCTGCTTGATCTCGGTCGCGTTCCCGGCCTCATATCCCGGCCTCAGGTTCCCGGCTTCGTCGATCGAAAAGACAAGTTTCTGCTCGGTTCCGAGCGGTACCGACATATTATCGGCTTCATTAAGCCCGGGGAACTTGTCAATTCGGAGCCTCATCGCGGCCCTCCGCGCCTCAATATGTGTAAATATTTACATATACGCATTAAAATTAAAATCCTTTCATATTTTGATTTAGCCGCGTTTTCTTGCCCCGGGGTATATCCGAATATCCCCCTCCGCCGGGCGCAGGCCCTTAAATGTTTCCAATTTGGCAACATTTCCCGCTGTCCATCTTTCTTCACTCTTATCTTCTCATTCCTCATCCTTCTTTTCCCATTTTTCATTCTTCATTTATCATCTTTCATTTTTCATTCTTCACTATCTTACCCTCGGGCTTCCGAATTTTATCCTGGCGGTCCGCCCTGCGCCGTATTTTCCGCAAAGGCCGTCGAATTCCCTTTTGGCTATCATTGCGCTGTTTATATTCCCCTCGGCGCTTTGGCACATATACGCGGTATACCAGACCGGAGCCATGTGGTATTCGGCTTCCACGGCGGGCTCGTCGTCCTCATCGGAGAGATTTTCGGGCAGCACATATGCGCGCACGGAAAGCGTATCCGCCGCGTCGAGCTCGGGCCAGATATACAGTCCCTGCCCGCTCTTATACCACCGGCACGTATTGTATCCGAGATCGTGCCTTTCAATGTCCGGGATCTCGTTTTCCTTGATCTCGGCATAGATATTGCCGTCGCTGTCCTCCACGGAGATCACCCCGTTTCTCAGAACGGAGTTATCGGTGTAGAAGGTATTTTCCGTATCCGGCGTATAGGCGAAGGATATTGTATCCGCATAACAGCGCGTTTGAGCGGCGAATTCCTGCATTCCCCGGTTCAGGAACACGGTCAGCTCAGCGTCGGTGAACCGCTCCCCGTTCCCGTCCAGTACCAGCGCCCTTGTCGCCGTGATCATTTCCGAAAGCGTCATATCCGTCTCCTCTTCTTAATTCTCAATTCCCCCCAACCACTAACCTCCGGCCCCTAACCTCTCTTATCCCGGTACGGGCTGAGCGAACCGCAACGAGACAAGTCAAGTCCGTCCGCCCGCCCGCCCGGGACGAAAGGGGGTTATGAGAAAAAAGCGATTATCGCCTGTTTTATTTCCTTCTCGTTCTTGCCGTCGATATCGGCTTTCAATACGCCGATCTTCGTGGCATAATCGTACAGTTCCTGGCCTTTGAGGTATTTGATCTCCCTCTGGACATTTGCGAGATTCCTCTCCTGTGAGAGCTTCTCCTCTTCGGCGAGGCGTTTTGCCTCTTCGGCCTCATGGGTGCGGATCTGCTCATCGAGCTCCTTTTTCGCCTCGGCCTCGGCCTTGGCGCGCGCCGCCTTCTCCGCAGCCTCGATCTTTCTCTTCACATCTTCGTTTATGAAACCGTATGTTTTGGCGTCGTATCCCTCCGTATCGATTAATATTTTCGCCACCCGCAAGTTATCCACTTCGGTTGGGCGGTTCCTTATGAAGACATAGCCGTATTTCCGCAATACTGCGGGCGCTTTTGTGTGTAGTATTTTCATATCTTTCCTCCTTTTATCCTGAAATAAAAAAAAGAACTGCCCGCCCTAAGGCGCATTGCTAAGAGGCGGGGCGGGCATGTTCGAAAAGGGGCCCCGCCCCGGCAGGGCCCCGATAGTGTTTCCGGCATTTTCCCCGGAGTCCTCTCCGGTATTATGCAAGGTCGTTCTTTATGCCCCAGTGTACGGCGTGCCTTTTGACATTTCTGAGCACGGGCGTGCCTATGTAGAGCAGCTGGTCCTTTCTTACCAGCGAATCATTCCCCTGAATGTTCTGGAGAAGGACCAAGTCCGTATTCTGATATTTCCCGGTTTCCACGGCGGCCTCGATCGGGAACGAATATATCTCGAGATCGTCTATATCGAAACCGATCGCCATATTCTTATATCCCGGCACCGTAGCGCCGAGGCTGTCGTCCATCTCTCTGGATTCATACAGATATATGGTCTTGCCCATAAGGTCGACCTTCTTAAAATTAACCCCGAACACTTCTATGTTCGGTGCCATCTGTAGATTGGTCAATCCCAGCCCCATAACGCTCCCGATCCATTCATTGGAAGCCATTACCACCTTCGGTTTTCCCGAGGTGGTGCCGTACTGATAGAGCGCGGTCAAAAACTCCCATAATTTCCCTTTTGTCAGGGCTGTATTTGCGCCGCCGGATGTGTGGTCGACGACCGTTCCGCCGCGGCTATATATCTGCTTGTAAATGCCCTCGCATAACCACAGTGAATTGGCCGCGTCGCTTTTGTATTCTCCGTATAGCCATGAGCGCTCGATCTTTCGCGCGAGCTCGATCAGCGCATTCCGCCTCATGCTGTCCCTGGTATTTTTATCAACGCCCTGGAGTACTGCATTCGCGGTGAAGTAATCGGCTTCTATGACATGATCGAATATCTGCATGGCCTGCTTTCGCTCATTCTCCGCTTCGTTCTTCCCGTCTCCGGCCGTGGCGATTGCGGTATTGCCGGGTCCCAGTATCTTCAAATAGTCGCCTGTCGATACCGTCGAAGCCCCGTCGGTAGCCACAAGGGTGATTGTGTTATTTACCGTATCTACAGCGCTTACGCGGTAGGTGTGGCGGTCATTTTCCTCTTCAACAGTATCGCCGACTTTGAAATACTTATAGTCTCCTGCGACGGATAGCGGGACCACGGGCCATGCGGATACCGTACCGGCCACGAACGAGCTCTTGAGAGCATCCTGCTCGGCCCATGAAATATCGGGGTCATAGTGCATGATGCGCTTTGCTTTCGGAAATTTCTCTCCCATCAGGATCATGGCGAATAAACCCACGTCTCCGATGAGGTGCTGGATCTTGTCCCTCAGGAAATATGCTCTGCGACCCGTTAGGACATCACTGAATACTCTTGTGCCAGATGTTACCATGGCATCCTCCTTTTATGCCTCGCCGAAATAATTGTCCATTTCCGGCGGGGTGTTTTTTATCGGTTTTTCCCTTCCGCCCTGCATAAATGTCCCCTTTGCTTTCTCGAATGATTCGGTCCGCCAGATCCGGAACGCTTTGGCGATAGCCTCTTTCGGCCGGCCGTCTATGTGATGTTCGCGGATGATCCGCGCGATCTCGCGGTCGTCGGGCGGCTCGGCGCCGTCAGCCTGTACTGCTTCCCGCTCGGCGCGCACGGCTGCGGCCAATTCCACGCTCAGCGCCTCCTGCTTCTGCATTTCGGCGTCGTGTTCGGACTGTATCTTTTTGAGCTCCTCGGCAAAGGCCTTCTTCTTTTCCGCCTCGAATTTTTCATATTCGTCGCGGGTGAGAAAAAGGTTCTTGTCATTGCCCGCGGTATCTTTGCCCTCTTCCTTCTTCGGCTCCTTTTTTCTGAACTCGTACAGATCGGAGTCGAGGTCCTCTTCTTTTTCCACGGCGTACTTCTTCATCCTTGCCGCCCAGCGTTTCCGCGCCTGGACCGCGTCCTTCACTGTTTTTTCCATGGTCTTCAGATACTCCGAGGCCTCTTTCTCATCGGCAAAACGCCCGAGATATTTCGGCTCTTCGGGTGTCTTCTCCGGAATCGCCTCTGTTTCGGGCGCGTTTCCCGCTATCCCGAACCAATCCCCTATGCCGTCCGGCTCATTTTCCGCGGCCGTATCCGGGGCATTTTCTCCGGTCTTATCCGGCAACTTCCCCGGAGTCCGCTCCGGCAACTTCCCTTCGTCTTCCAGTCCCATGTTAGGCCTCTTCGGGTCCCGCTTCCAGGGCGTCCGCAAGCGCCGCGGAATCCATTTCTGCGGGCTCTGTTTTCTCGGTGGCGGCGGTTTCTTCCAAAAGAACGCTTTCTATCTTGAGCGACTTGACCGCTCCGGCAACGCCTTCCACGGTGCCGTCGATTATAAGGCGTATTTTTGCGCCCGGCTCGACGGCGTTCATATCCGGGAATTCTATCCCGGAGATCTCCACTTTGCTTTTCATGTTCTCTCCTTTGATTTTTCCGCTAATATTTTTGCGTATCGTCTGTATTTCTTCAGCTCCCCGATCACGTTCTTCATGCCGTCGGCGTAGCCCCGTGCGTATTCGGGGGTATCCTTCTGCGCGGAGGTGGCATATGAGAACACCAGCGCCTCAAGCACCGTTTCGAGATCGTCGCCGATATTTTCGAGGCCTTTCGCCAGCCGGTACATTCTCTTGTCCGGGAAATCCTGTTGCACCCATATTTTCATTGTTCGCCTCCGTGCGCTGCGGCTCCGGCTTCCGCCTGGCTCGCGAGATCGGTAGCGGCTCTGCTTTTCTGCGCTCCCATGGCGCCGATCAGGGCGGCCATCGGGTTCCCGGGCATCGATTCCGCGCCGGCGGAGGGATTCTGCTGCGCTGCGGCCTGCGCGGCCACTTCGAGCTGTTTCTTTTCTCTGGTTGACAGAAGGAAAAGATCGGGATCATGTCCCGATTCCTTCGCTATATATTCTATGATCGATCTTATGTCTATGTATTTGCGTTCCGGGTCGAGGTTCATGAGCGTCATCGCGATCTTCGTGAAATCGTCTATGCGCATCTTGCGGGTGATCTCGCCCACGCCTCCGCCGTTCCATAAAAGATCCAGCCCGGTCATATCGGCGTCGGCCATTTGCAGGCACAGGTCTGCCACGGACATGAAAAAGTCGCCGATCTTCATCAACACCCGGTTGATCCGCAAATTCGCGTTCTGCGTCATTATGTTCACAACGGTTGCGTATTCCTGTCTCTGCAGCGATCCGCCCACGGCTATATCGAAATTCCCGGTTACCTCTTTCAGTTTCTGGTTCACGAGGTTATTGGTGAAAACCGCCGCATTGCTCATATCCGGCACTTTCATGAATT
The DNA here is from genome assembly GCA_937863565.1 of uncultured bacterium. GTDB lineage: Bacteria > AUK180 > AUK180 > AUK180 > AUK180 > CALMGJ01. Next base: position 105,494 of record CALMGJ010000014.1, read on the forward strand.
CCGGTATATCGTCTTTGCTGGATACCTGAAAGATCTTTCCGGCCACGATCTCGAACTGATCGGGGAGGCTGCGGTCTGAGGTGAACCCGACCGGACGGGACACCATGTCCTTATTGTCCAGCATGAGGTTCAGGTTGTCTATATTGAGATTTATTATGTCTTCCGCGATCTCGAGTATCCCCTTGCCGTAGACGGTATCGTTCCCGGTCCTGTAGAGGTTCTGGACGAACACCGGTATCCGTCCGAACTCGTTTTTCGCGTTGCGCACCACATATGCGGAGTCGATCACGGACAGGACCGTCCCCTTGTCCCAGTACTCGTACATCGTGAACTGTTTTTTATGTTCGTCTATTGCGCTGGAGATCTTCTCTTTTGCGTATCTTTCAAAATCCGCCCCCGGCTCGTATACGGGATTATCGGCGATATCGCGGTATGAGACCTGGATCTTACGGCATATCCAGCCTATATTGTCCGGCTCCGTCGCGTCGGGGTCTATGATGAGGTTCTCGAACTCTTCATATCCGAATGTCCCGTCCGGGGAGACGGTGGCGGCCATATTCCCTTTTATGAACAATGCGGACAAGAACATCTCCAGGCGCGCGCGGAAACGGCTCCGCTTGAAGATCGAGTCCGCGATATTCTGTATTTTCCGCGCCTTTTCCGAGAGTCCCTTTTCGCGTGCGATCACCGTCGCCGGCCTCGGATTTGAAAGGAGCGTATCCTCCGTTCTGGCCAGCAGGTTCTCTATCTCCTGGAACGCGCGGGGATCATAGACATCGTTTGCCCCCGAATACTTCTTATGATCTTCGTCCCGGTCATTATTGTAGTATCCCTGCATCCGTTCGGATCGAGTCTTGTATTCCGTTTGCGTCGATTCCGCCTCTTTTATTGATGCCAGAATGATGTTTATTTCCTTTTTTTTCTTCATTTGCCGTCTCGGTTCATTTCCTCTAACAGGATCTCGATCCTGTACAGGCGCTTGTCCATGGCCGTCTGGCTCCGTTCTATGTTCTCGATCTTCTCATACACGTGCTCGAGCCGGTCTGTCTTCTCGGCGTATTTTTCGAGTTTTCCCCTGTCCGTTGCCGTGAAGAGGATGGCGAGGATGATGGGCACGGCAAGCGCGCCTATGATCCATGTCATGGCCGAGAACTTTACCGCTATGCCCTTCTGGGCTTCTTTGCAGACCTTCGCCGTTACCGGCATATCTTCGTTCGTCATTGTCCTCTCCCGTTCTTCACCCAGCGTTTCACCCTTTTGGGTTTGTCGGCCGCCGGTTTTATATGCGCTTTCTCATAGATCATTTCCGCGAATGTTTTCGGCTTCTGTTTTTTCGGCACGGTCGGTTCTATTTCGGACAGGCCCATCTGCATCGCGTCGAGTATGTCGTCGTGTCTTCCCTTGGGGAATCGTGAGGCCTCGTCCTTCAATTCCTCCCATATCTCGGATTTTTCGAGTATTCCGGCATAGATGTGGATCCCCCCCGTTTCCGAGAAAGGCACTAAAGAGCGGATCTTCTGAGCTTTTGACGCCCAGGCCGATGACAATACAGGAACGGTCTTGAATGAGAGGTCCTCGCCTCTTTTCTTGAAATCGATTATGTTCTTATATGTTTTCTGGAAACCGTTCTTTTCGATGATCAGTTTCCCTATCTTCCATTTTTTGGCGGCGGCGATGGCCATATCGGAGATCACCGTCTCATTCCCGCGCGACAGTTCTATATCGAGTATCCAGGGTTCCCCGTATTCGTCCGCGGCCATGATCACCAGAGCGGAAAAATCGGTCTTCTCCAGGCCCTTCTCGTCCTCGGCGGCGGGGTCGAGGACGGCTATCGTGCCGCGTCTTATATGTTCGGGTATCTCCGGTTCTATCTTCCATTGCGTCCACTCGAATTCCTGCCCTTCTTGGGCCACCGGCTCGTTCTGGTACTGGCATGAGAAGATATATATCCCCTGCTTGTGCCGTATATCCCGGAGGCGTTTCACATTGAGGCGGGCGGGGAAATACAGTATTCCGGGATCTCCGGATACCTGGCGCTCCAGCTCTTCCCAGTCCCAGTGAACGAGACGGACCGCGCGCTCAAGCAGGACGGCGAAATCGTCCGGGCCTTCGCCGGCGAGTTCCGCTACGATCCAGCCGTACAGGTCGAGATCGGAATATCTCGTCCCGATCACGTGATATGCCGATCCGGGCTCGGTGTTCAAAAGCGAAAGATTGTACCGGAAATGTTCGCGGACCTTCTTCCTTTGCTCGGCGGTGTTCACATTGCGCGGCGTCACGGGGTCGTCCGATTTGATGTAATCGTAATGGGCGGATGTTTTCTCGTTCCCGATGCCGGATGCGGTGAAGGTTGGTTCTTTCACGAACTTGCTCCGTTTCACTTCGGCCTCCTCCTCGTTCCATTTCTTGCCGGGCTCGATGCCGTACAGGGATAATATGAGCGGATTTTTCTCGATGATGTTCTTGATCGTCCCAATCATGTTCGCGGCATTGGTAAAGTTCTCCGAGTCGATGAGTATCCTGCGGTTCGGGTTCTCGCAGATCAGGCGCACCGATTCGGAAATAGTGATGATCGAGGTCTTGAACGTATCGCGGGGCAGCAGAAAGAGCGTATAGCGTTTTCCGCTCATGAGATGCGCCTCGATAGAGGAATGGACTTTTTCGTCCACTTCAGAGAAGCCCACAACGTATTTTGCGAAGAACAGGGGATGCAGGAGCGCATGTTTGGCTATAAAAGCCGGTGAGACGCGGGCCATCAGTTCGGATATATCCGATTCCTGGCGCCGGAGCGCCTCCATTTGATACGCTATTTTATCCATTCCCCTGTTCCTCGTTCTTTTTTATGTTTTTAATGATCGCTTCGGCCATTGCCTGATACGCCGCCATGCCCATTACTTCGGTTTTGGCCTCTTCTTCCTCTTTTTTATCCTTTTGCGACTTCGGCGATACCAGGAATTCCGAAAGCGAAGCCGGGCCCATCATTTTCTCAAGGGTCGGCAGCACGGGGTTCTGTTGGTACGAGCTGATCACGGGGTTGCCGGCGGCGTCGTTCACGATCTCGCCCTCTTTATTCCGGGCGTATATCGGTATCAGGGCGCCTTTCTGGAATATCTCCCTGAATATGAGCGTTCTCAGCATCGCGTATTTCGCCTGGTTTTCGGCAAAGTATTTCTGGATATGTCTCGGATCCTTTGAATCGAAGGCCATTTGGAAATCGTTGTACATCTCGTTCTTGAGATAACAGACCGCGGCGGCCTCGCATTTTTTCGCATGCGGGCAGTTTTCGCATTCGGGATATTTTCCGGGCCGTGCGGGAAAGTATTTGTGGATTTTAGAGAAAAGCAGGTTCTTAACGGGGTTCATGCTGGAGCGGTATTTCCCCGCGGGGGTTTTCGGCCCCGTCGAACCGGTTGCCCAGGCGCGGGTCAGGTTTCTGAACCAGACGGGGGCTTCTTCGAGCTCGCGTCCGCAGTTCGGGCACTCTGATCCGCCCGGATCGCCGGCTTTCCACCATTTACACGATGGGCAGTATATGATATTCCCGTTTTGTGATTGATTTTCTTTCGGGCCGTCCATTCGAAGGCATTTCTCCTTCTCCCACCGCATGAACATTGCTCCCGAACTACCGCATTATACATATTTTGTCCGGTTTTGTCAACGGTGTGGCGATACCCATTTTTTATTACTGTCTTATTGGGCTTATTTTTATTTGATTATTGGCCGGCTTGACTTTCTGTACTAATTTGTTATAATTGCATGGGACATATATGATAAAATCCTTTGATGAGATAAGAAATAAGTGGCTTTTTGCGAAAGAGAGGCGAAAACCTCGGACATATGAAGAATGGATATTCACAATAATGCTGTTTATCGCTGTATTTGAATTTTTCACAAGATTACCTGGTATCATCTACCGTTTTTCATTTCATAGCATTTATAATTTATTGGTTGATGAATTCGATGTCAATCGTTCTTTGGCAAGTGATTATGCCATATATGCCGTCCATTCCATCATTATATTTATTCTTATTTTTGTTCACGATCGTGAGCATACACGTTTCGGACGCAAGAGAAGGCATTACCCCTTTTTAACAAAGGTCCATTTAATTGCTACAAAGGAACATATAAAAAAGTTTATCCCAATATTTATTGCGTCTTTGATAATTTTGCTTGTTTTTTGTTCCTATGTTATATTGTTCTTCCCGTGGTTCGATCGTAAATACTGGATATGCACGGATAAATTTTATTTTTCATCATTTTATATGATGTCTTTCATTCTTTTGTGGTTCATTGGGTTTCTTATTTTAGAATTTTTATTCAATTATACAAGGAAAGCCTTTTCTTATCTTGTCCCGGAAGTTGGTTTTCTGCCGGAAAGCGTCTGCCGTAATGAAGATCGTGATAAAAAAGATTATACTGGCGAGCGGGGCTTTTATTGCGTTTGATTCTGCTTTTTACGCATTAAATATTCGCCGAGTTTTTAAGTATTCTTTTTAAAAACTAAAAATACCGAGTAGTCCGGATCATACCATAATATTTGCAGTGTTCCGCATGGTAGCATTACTCCCCATATTCTCTTTTTCCCGTCTAGTGGCAATGAGTACAATTCCTCTATATCGTTCTGTTTTATTTCGTCCAATCTGTCTCTTGCTTTTTTTTGCACAGGGACGGGCTAACGCGAGTCTTCCCGGTCGCCCGCCCCCGGCACAAAATTCAATGCACTACAAGTGCTATTTCCATATTATCTGTAATTTGGGTTGGATATTCTTTTTCACTGCGTCTATTCTGCGTTGCGAGATCTCTATATTTTTAGGGACGAGTTCGATCCCGATATAGTTCCGCCCGTGTTTCAGGGCGCAGACAGCCGTCGTTCCTGAGCCCATGAAAGGGTCTAAAACAATCCCGCCTTCGGGGCTTCCCGCCAGTATACACGGCCTGATCAACTCCTCCGGATACGTGGAGAAGTGCGGTCCTTTGAATGGGCGGGTCGGAATTTTCCAGACGCTGCCGAGCAGTTTTCCCAGGGGATTTAGCGGTATAGTTCGGAGGCTGATCCCGGTCTTTTTATATTCGGGTTTATGCCGCCCGTATGTATCGCATGTGTTCACTATTGGGTATCGGAGCCTCTCCTGGCTGGCGGCGGAATACGGGCTGCGCACCGCGTCTGCGTCGTAGTAATAGCGCGGCGCCTTCGAGAACATGAACAGATACTCATGGGCCGTCACGGGGCGGTCCGTGACGCTCTCCGGCAGAGGGTTTGTTTTGTGCCAGATGATATCGCGTCTCAAAATCCAGCCGGTATCGATCATTTTCAGGGCTATTCTCCACGGCATACCGATTAGACATTTATAAGCCAGCCCGGGAACCGTTGCGTTCCCTCCGCCCCATCTGGAACAGCCGCGGGGGATTTGGCGGTTTCTGTGTATCCGTTCGAATCCATTGGGGTGGCTGTGGCCGCCCTTGCCGACATATCCGTCCCCAAGGTTCAACCAGAGTGTGCCGTCGCTTTTCAGCACTCGCTTGGCCTCCCGAAATATTTCACAGATATTCCCGATATATTCCTCCATGGTCGCCTCGGTCCCGATTTGTTTTGGGTGCCCGTAATCGCGCATTCTCCAATACGGGGGTGATGTTACGATACAGTCCGCGATTTCCGCCGGCATCGCCCGCATGACGGTCAGCGCATCTCCGCATATTATCTCGTTCACCACTCCACCCCGGGCCGCCACGCCGCCGCCTTGATCGGGTTCATGTGCCTCCCCTCCAGCAAATACGCCATATCGATGTGGACAAACGGTTGCGGCGCGAACGTGCGGTGTGTTGGGCTGTCCAGGAGCTTGAGGCGGTACAGCATATATTTCCGCCACCCGATCCGTACGGTCGGATGATGTTTGCGTATAAAATCCCGGTACAGTTCCTCCGGCTGCTTGCTGTAATTCCTGAATTTTTCAGGGACGAGGCTATCGATCGCGTACGACAGCCCGTCGGTCTGGATCTCGTGCGGGGTGTTCCCTACGGCATTTGGATTGTTTTGCAGCAGGTGTTCCTGGTGCGCGCGGCATCTGGTCCCGGAGGTCGTCCAGATGGGGCACTCTGCGGCGTCTCTGAGCTCGTCGAGGAACATCAGCATATCCCCTATTATCGCGAATTTCCTGCAGCCGCATCGGCACATCAATTCCGGGTCCGTTTCCGGTGCAAACCAGCGGGCAGTGTAGATTGTCCCGTCGTGCAGTTCGCTGCTATATTGGCCGTATTTCATGTTTTCTCCCCCTTTTTCATATATCTTCCGTTTCCCCTATCTGTTCCCGGATCTTCTGGATCTCTGCTTCCTTCTTTTCCAGGTTCTCCGCGAATTTCCCGACGGTCTTCGGTACAAAGAACGGAAATGAGTAGGCCTGCCCGCCTTTGAATATGATTCCCACGCGGTAGCGGTCCGTGTTCTTTTTTTGCGCGAACACGAGCCCGTGTCTCCTGAAGAACCTCTGTATGATGAGTGCGATCATTTCGGCGCCTCCTTTTCCCATTCCTCCGGTATTTTTTTAAAGATTATCCTGAGGGCGAGGAGGATGCGCGCCCCCGTCCGCATTGATTTCACATTTTCCCAGAAATTTCCGATGATTTGCTGATATTGCTGTCTCAGTATTTTTTTTACCTTTCTGATTTTCATTGTTCTCTCCTTTCTGATCTTCATTGTTCTCTTCTTTTTTCCCGTTTATGAGCTATGATATATCTTATATGTTCTATGGAATATCCTTCCTGGTCGGCGATGATGCCGTATATTTCAAGGCTCTTCGCTTCGGGGTTCATCGTGATAGCCTCGGCATATGCCGCAGTGAAATACTGTTTTCTTTTCGCGGCTCGCTCTTTGACCAGGTCGCGGATCCGTGCATCGTATATTTTCTGTATGTCTTTCCATTTCATGTTCTATCTCCTATTCCGCGCGCCAGTTTGTATCCCCGTTTGGGGCGTGGCCTCGGATCAGTGTAATTATTCCCGCAGGTATCCGTTCAAAGCTGAATGTTGCGGCGGTAGCAAATACGCAGCATCGTATCCGGTATCCCTCGGTCCTCCAGATCTGTTCGGATTTTATTGGGTTCAGGTTTTGGATGAATTTCAGCGCTTCCGCTGTTATGCTTTTTATTTCTTGGGTGTTCTTCTTTCCGAAAAAGCGTGTTTTCCCACATTTTTCGGAAATGAACCGCGCTATCGCCCTTTGCATGTATCTGTTTTTCACTACTTCCTCGGCGTTCGCCCTCAGATGCCGGAGCGTTTCTCTGACCTCAATGGTCTCCATACTCAGTTTCTGTCCTTTGTATCTCATATTCACCTCTCTCTTTCATATCCGTCTATCGGTCTGATCGTTCCGTGTTCCCGCAGCCATTCCGCATACTTATGGCCGTGTTTTTGCGCGTTCTCGTCGCTTTCCTCGATATACCGTATATAACAATTTCTTTTAATGCGTTCGGATATTTTCCCCGCCGGAGCGTGCGGCTCATCCCAGATGTCTTTAATATCCTCCATTTTATTATTGCTTGTTATTATCAGTCGCACGGGCCGTGAGAACAGCTCTTTCAGGAGCGCTCGCGGTTTGGTCCTCGTCCATTCTTCGAGCCGGTACACGTCTTCAATTATATCGTCGATGATGAATAGTTTTTCTGCAGTGAGCGAGGCCATCATTTCCGAGAATTTTGGCAGGTCCCAGGCCACGGCCCCGTTCAATGGGACGAATACCGCAGACCGGCCCGTGTATAGGATATATTCCCTGGCGAGTTCCACGGCGTATTTTGTCTTTCCCGCCTGTATCCGGCCGGGAATGAACAGGTTCCGCCCCTCTTTTATGAGTTTTTCGCGGTATATTCCGTATTCCTTGGTCGTTTTGAGCGGCCCCCTTAGAAAATTGGGGAGTGTTTTCGAGAATCCGTTCATCTTCTCGATCCGGTACTCGAGGTCGTTCGCTGCGCTGCGTACGATCTCTCTCATGCGGTATTCCTCTCTGAGCGCGTCCCATTCCTTTTCGGGACTTTTCCGTATAGTATATTCGATCAGCGGAGTGACTTTATGCCAGGCGGTCTGTGCTTTGATCGCGTCCGAGAGGTCGAATATTTCTGATAGCGCCTCGTATATCTTCTTTATGTCATATCCGTTCGGCGCTCGCATGATCGTTAAAAGTTCGGAGGCCTGCTTTTTGATGTCCCGTTCTTTTTTCATTTCACTCCACACTTCACATACCGCACTCTTCATATTTTTTCGCACATCTGTATATAGAATCTTTGGGGGTCTTCTATTTCGGCGGGCAATACTCTCATCATTTCGAGCGGCAGTTCATAGAATTCCGTCAGTCTCCGCTGCACTTTTTCAAGCGTCACGTTGTCCAGGATATGCGGCGTATCGATCCTCACCTGTTCGGCCCGGAAGCCGTTCCTGAAAACGCTCACAGCCTCCACTTCAACGATATCCCGCAGGACGACTTTCATGGTTTGCTTTCCGAACACGGTCCCGCCGTGCCGGGAAAGGAAATTCCCTTTTCTCATAGATCCTCCTTTTTATGTGCTTTTTTATTTTTCAAAAATGAATTAAAATCGATGATCGCTTTTTTCTGTACTGCGCGGAGCACCGCTTCCGACATTGCATAGTATTTCTGGAGCGTTTCTCTGGTCATTCCGGCCACGGCGCAGATCTGGCCCTCCGGCACATGCGCATTGATGAGGTGCGTCACGAAACTGGCGCGGAATACGTGCGGATGGTTTTCCTGGTACCCGGCCGCGGTGAGCGCCTTTCTGATCGCCATATAGGCTTCTTGGCGGCTCCATTTTTTAGGGCTGCGCAATTGCGAGAACAGATACGGCGATATTATGGTTTTTTGTGTCGCGTAGTTCTCAATGATCGACATCACGGCGCTGTCTATGAGGTTTTTACGCTCGGTGTTCGTCTTCGTTTGCCGGAAATGGACATAATAGTCTTTGTGTGTCTGTCCGAATCTCCGCGAGCGTTTTTCCTCTATATAGGTATGTTTCTGTGTGCCGTCGAGGCGTATTGAGAGCGCCTCGGAGAGCCGGCAGCCGGTTGCGATCAGGAGTGACACGAGCGCCAATGTCCGCGCTTCGCGCTCGGGATGGTCCTCCAGAATTGCCAGCAGTTCGCCGATCTCTTCTTTGGTCATGGCTTTGGCCTCTTTTTTCTCGCGGCGCGGCGCTTTGAAGTTCAGAATCTCGTGAGGGATCCCGAGGCGGTCCAGGAATTTGAACCATGTCACGAGATAATAATACTTGGATACTCGCGTATTCACGCTGTTCCCCCGGTTCCTCTCTCCGTTCAGGAATTCGTACGCGTTCGGGGATTCTCCGTATTGACGGATAGCGAGCTTATAGGCGTTCACGGTATTCGGGGAGTAGTTCAATGATATCAGATACTCCTCGAATTTCGAAACGGTTTCAGGTTCTATGTTCATTATTCCGCCATATAATCTTTAAGTGTGGTGCGGGGGGCGGAAGCCCCCCGCTAAAGCCGCAGGCCCTTGCCTATTCAGCCCGCTGTTAGCCGTTTTAAAAACGGAGCGGCCGCTCCGCCCAGGCCAGGGGAAGATATGGCAAGCCCTCGCCTGTTTTTGGGTGCGCCCCACACAAAAAGGGGGTTTTAATTGTATTTTCATTCTTGCTTGTACCAGACGGGATGTTCTACGAACTCTGCCAGGTCTAATAGATCGCGGTTGTTTTCATCGAGCACATCGATCATATATTCCTTTTTCAGCATTTCGCGGTTCTTTTTCACGCGGTCGCGAAGCTGTGTTGAGATGTATTGCCGGTCTACAGGCGTGATATTATGTCTGTTCAGTATATCCGTCAGGTTCCGGATCAGCCACTTCATTGTTTCGCGATCGAGCGTACCGGTCAGCCCGCGGATGATGTCTTTTTTTATCGCCTCGACCGGCAAACCGTTCTTGATTGTTTGTTCGGTGTTCATATTGTTCTCCTGGTTTTTTGGGAAGGTGGGGAGACGGGGCGAGAGATAGTTCAGGAGCCGTACTCCCCACCTTGATTGTCATTATTTCAACGCCTCGATAAAGGTCTGCACCCAGCCCTCGCTGAATATCTTCCCCAGGGCATTGGTCGCGCCCATGATCCAGCCGTTATTGTGGATCAGAAGAAGGCAGATATCGGCGATCACATATCCGATCGCGCGGGCGGCCACATCGGCTATGCTGAATTTCCGCACCGTGAGGAGGTCCAGGACCTCGATCAGGATGGCGATGAACAGCGCGGGTATTATGCCGGCCGTCCAGGGTGCCCGAAAGACGGTGACGAAGATCGTGGCCAGGAACACCATCAGGGCGAGTCCGTAGATGATATTCCGCACAAAGTCGCACATCAGGAAGGCTTTGACCTTCCGCATGAATTCTTTCATATTCTTTCCTCCGTATTTAACAGCTCCGGGTTTTCAAAGATATTCCCGATAACTTCAAGCCCGTGGGGGACGAAAAGATTGCACGGATATCCCATGATTTGAAATCCTGCGGCGTCAGTATTCCATTGAATATGGCTTATTATTTCGGGTGTGTATAAGGATCGTACTTTCATAATATCGCCGGCGTAAATTTCTTTACCGTTTTTATCTATCAATCCGGTATATAACCCTACCGTCTGGACAATCACCGGTTGACAAATTATTTTCCCCGGCATTCCATCTATGCGCTCTATACCCTCTTCTATTTTTGGGGTACCCGTTGAATCAACAAAGTAAAATCCATAAACCCACCGCGTCCCATCAAAATGAATCCCGCGGACCTTGATAAAAACGGTGCTGTATATAGGGGGACAACGACGGATAGAATCATAAAAAGGACAGGATTCAAACCGGATATTTTGCATATCATCCCTCTTAGTCTTTTTCTTGTTCATTTATTTCCTCCCCGTTATTTTTGCTCTTTAGACATGCTTCGGCATATTGGGAGTACATTGCGGCGGAGTGGCACCAAACTCTCGCGTTCTTGGAATAATTATGCCGATTTCGACGCAAATGATTTTCTCCTTCAGCCCTTGAGCAGAACGGGCCTGTGAGCATCGTCGCAATATTAAACAGCCCGAAATCATCCAATTTAAAATTCTGTCGCGGGTCGATAATTATCCACCACGGAGCACGGGTGATCTCATTGTCTTCTGATATTTCTAGATGTATTTTCATTCTATCCCCTCCCACGGATATTCATTCCATTCCTTTCCGTCAAGCTCACGCCCGGCGCGCTTTTTCCCAACACGGAACATTGTGACAAACGAATGAGTCCAGGAATTAAAAAGGTCACGGGATTCGCTCAATTCAGGGGCGGTATACGGCCCCCATTCTCCCCAGCCCTTGAAAAAGAACGGCACATTGTTCTGCACACAGGTATCTCTGATCTCCCGGACCCAGTCGGGGTGCATCGGCCGCGCACCGGGCCCTGTCTCACCCCCGACGATCACCCACTCTATGCCGCGCCATCCTTCTGCAGTTGCGTGACCCCGTAGCATACGCTCCAGTGTTTTTGGGGATATACGGCCCAGCAACGGTTCGAATGAAATAAATTTGTGTCTCGCAGGCAGCTCCTTTAGTGTGTGGACTCGTGAGGCCAGACGGTAGGGGTCCTCGGCCGATATGCCAAACCAGACGTTTTCCGGCCAGGTAGGATTGGTTATTTTATCCCAGTCAGCCCAGCGGACGGGACATTTTGTCAAGATCATAAATTTATGTCGTTCACACTCCTGCATTACCGAGAATATGTCCCAAATACCCCGCATTGTATGGTGATATTTCAAAGTGAGCGGTGCGGGCTCTTTTGGGATCATCTCCCCCATAGAGTTCACAAAAAATGTCGTAGGGCGCTTGATTTTTCTTGGGTAATAGGTTTTATGTATCTGATGCACAATCTGATCAAAGGGCTGTTGATATGCGCCCATCCCTTGCAAGCGTGCGGCCATCCGCCGGGCATAGCAGTGATCACAGCCCGGCGAAAACGGCCCATCACAGCCGACGATCGGGTTCCAGACCTGGTCCGCCCATTCGATTTTAGTTTTGCTCATTTATCCCCTCCCCTTTCATCAATTCTTTTAATGACCTTAAAAATTTCCATTGCCACTTGCGGAACGATGGAGTTCCCAAGCGCTTTCAATCGTTCTGTCCTATGTCTGGATTTTGACAATTTAAGTCCGTCCAGTGCCGCGGGTAGCCCATCATCCACTCCACAAAGTTCGGTTGCAATCTCATGCCATGCTCTCCGCCAGCCCACCGTTGTATATGCTCTACCATATTGACTCCGCGGCCGTGTCTCAACCGTGATTGGAACGCTTTCGAGTTCTGACCGTACATACTGCGAAAATCCCTTCGTGTCGGTGTCGGAATTAAAGGAATCGACGCGAGCAATAATCCAAACCCTTTCCCTTTTGTGCGGAGCGTTGACGCTCGCAGCAGGAATAATAAACGGCTGGACTGCGTAAGCAATATCTTCCAGATCAATACACATTTGCTCGAATACCAGCCCCCCCCCCAATATTAATAATTCCGCGAACATTCTCCGCCACGACCCAGCGTGGACGAATTTCTCGTATAACTCGCAGCAGTTCCGGCCAGAGATGGCGTTCGTCTGCCGTGCTGCGTCGCTGCCCGGCGTAGCTAAAAGGCTGGCATGGATAGCCTGCCGTGATAAGGTTGATGATTTCCCCGCTGAAAAATTCTTGTTTAAGTTCTCTAACGTCCCCATATATTTTGGCTCCCGGGAATCTTAATCCCAATAATCGTTGACAGTATTGATCGATATCACAAAACCCGACACATTCATATTCTTTTCCCCAAACCCATGAAGCGGCAAGCGCAAAACCTCCGATACCGCTGAAAAGGTCGAGGTGTTTCATCAAATCTCGTCCCCTCCCCTGCTCTCCTTCGCCCCGTCTCTTCGTACAGATACAGGATGATCATGAACACGGTTTTTCGTCAGGAACACCGGCGGCTCGGCAACAGGACCCGGAGACGGAACGGCTTTCCCTTCTTCCTCGTCGCGCAACAATATACGATTCATTATGATCATTGGCGGGCTTTTGGCCGGATCCGATTCAAAATACCTCATCATATCCTGCTTCAACGAGTCTGTTAGGCCGATTAGCTCCCAGAGATTGAACCCGTAATTGGCGCGGGTCATTTTTATTTTCCCGCCGGGCATAGCTCTTGAGACGATCAGCCAAACCTTGTCTCCTTCCTGAACGTCGGCAGCGGCGAGCAGGTCTTTCAGCAATTTCTTATCTTCGCTCATTTCTTCCCTTTTTTCCGCGAGGCATCTTCGTATCCGGCCCGGCCGGCCGCGGCCGATTTTTTCGAGGCCTTTCTTACTGGATAGTTGGGAATAGCGTTTTCCTGTTCGTGTTCGAAAGATACGAAGGCACGCTGTTCGGGATCCAAACCCAATTTTTTCAGTACCGCGCATACGATCTGCGAGGTTTCCCCGCATTCGAAGATCAATTCGCCCTTCTTCAGGTGCTTGGCGCGGCTCAGCCGGCCCACGACACGTCCCAAAGCATCAACGATCTCGTTTTTCATATAACCTCCCTTTGCCCGGTGCGGGCTTGTATCTTTCTTTTCGATTTTTTTATGTATATCCGCGGAGTTTGCCGGGTATTAATATATATACCGATGGCCCGCGCGGACCGTGCATCGCCTTGGCACCCCCCTGTCGATGCGTTTCGGCCCGACCCGTTTTTAAAACCTGTAGAGGCCCGGGAAACCCGTTTTTCATTTTTACGGGTAAAATGCACTGCCGGAGACCTTTTTAAGGTTCCTGAACCGTTCAGTGAACTCTGCGGGCCGCTTATCGCTGCGATATATTTTCTGAGATGGCATATATCGCCGCGCCCCGTTATTGTATTTTTCCGGATCGGGCCATTTTGGGAAATGTTTTTTCTCAAGGTCTTATCCGGGGTCCGCCCCGCTATAGTGAAAATCGGTTCCGATAATAATGCATTATCGGTCCGGAATTTATCGGCAAAACCGGGAAACCCGTTTTTTGATGAATTTCGGCCTAATGAATGCCCGTTTTTTGATGTCCTTTTATTTCCTACAGTTCCGATAATATCTTCCTTTCCCGCCTTTGTTTCATAACTCGAAAATCCCGTAAAATGCCCTTTGTAAGTCCTTATGTGTTCGGCTCGTTTTGAGTTCGTTTTTGCGTTTATTTTTGGGTTTTTTCTCATATATCGCGCACCCAAAAACATTGCAACCGTATATTCCTGTATTTGCGTCTTTTTTAATATTTTCTTACTATATGTTAGGAAACCGCTATTTATCTTTTTCATGTCCAGCTCGTTAATTTTGTGGCTTTATCTGCTTCTTTCGGCCCGATTTTGTGAACTATTTTATCGCACAGCAACCACTTGAACCAATTGTGACTCTTTGCCCTTTGTTTATTCTTCCGGATTGCCAAATCCATAGCCATGATCATCTCTTTTCGGCTTAATCCTTTTATTTTTATCTTTTCGGCGTTATATCCTGAGTAGGAAGTCTTTTCCTGGAATATATCCCTTAATTCTCTGAGAATATCTTTCAGTTTATTAGGAGCAATGCCTTCCCATGTATCCATTCTTGCTCCTTTCCAGATATTCAAATAATCAGATAGGATCTCTTTGTGCTCATCGTTACCGAATACAACTTGAGCAGCGAGACACTTGTTTTTTTCATGATTATCCCCGATTTTGAAGCTCTCTATACTTCCTATGGGAGGCGTTTCCAATTTGGCAACATCTTTTTGAACTATATTAAAAGATACTTTAGTATCTTTATTATATATATTTTTGATACTTTTTATTTCGACAGGTCCTTTTGTTTCCAATTTGGCAACATTTTCCCCGGGGTTGTTTCCAATTTGGCAACAATTTGTTTCCAATTTGGCAACAACATCAACTTTTTGCCCCTCAATGTCAAGGCTTTTCACACTAATTTCCCCGGGGCTGTTTCCGAGCTTATTCCGTATTTTTGAAATACTTTTAGAAAGCACTGATCTGGAGCATCCCGTTAGCTTCATTATCCGCCGGCGCCAGGCCTGATTATCATAGTCCTGTTCCTCTGAAATATAAATTGCTATCCCGAGCCGCATTTCGCGTAAATTCCAGCCCTCTGTAAGCATTTTCTTTAAGATATCCTCACGTGTCATTCTTCGAAATTTTTAATCACATCCACTATTTTTTCCCTGAGTTTTGGCGACAGACCCTCGAGATGCTTCTTGAGATCTGCCTTCCAGCCGGCATTGATGTCACTTGAGCTTTTTTCTACTTGATCGGCCAATATTTTCTGATTCACGCCCAGATATAGCTGGGTAGTTTCGATACTCTCGTGTCCGAGAAGTATTTGAATATATCTCACATTACAACCGCTCTCGAGCAAACGAGTCGCATATGTCCTCCGGAGATCGTGAAGTGTAAACTGGACCCCCGAGATCTTTGCGTAATAATCGATCATCTTTCTAAGCCCGCGCGTTGTATGTATTGATTGAAATAGCGGCGCATCGAGCATTCTGGCTGTCCCGCAGTAGTCTATCCAGTCCTCAAGTTGCCTGTAAAGGTCGTTAGGTATCGGCACTCTGCGGTTTTTCTGACCCTTGCCCGTCACATGCAGCATCCTTGAAATAAAGTCAACGTCGCGCACGCGGAGAAAAGTCAGCTCTTCGGATCGTATGCCCGTATGTAGAAAGAGCTCAAATATCATTGCGTCTCTGAAATTGAAACCACTGTGCCCGCCGTACTTTTTTCTGCTTCCTAACCGGATCACCGATCTGATCCGATCGATCTCTATATCTGTCAATACAACAGGGATGCTTTTGTCAATTTTTTCAAACGGGATGTTTTTGAATCCGAATATTATTTCCCCTGTTTCCGTTTTTGCTGTCCTCAATGTTGAAATTCTTCTGTTCACCGTTCTGCAGGAGTATCCTCTCTCCATCATTTCTCTTTTCCATGCCCGCGCCGAGTTTTCGTCATCGGCATCGAGGCCATGCTCCCGGCAAAACGCTCGATATGCTCTGATATCGCTTTGTTCTGCATAAAGTGAGTGTTCTGATCTCTGTTTCATATCTCGCTCCAACCGAGGAGAGGATCAAGCCTCTCGCTCCCTCCTGATTCTTTTTTTGCTGAAGTTTTGAAAATCCCAGAGATTGTTTTGAATTCTACTTACTTTATTTTGAATTTATTGTAGAATTTGTGCGGGGTTATTGATTATTTGAGAATAAGCCGTATATAACAGGTTTTACGTACTATATATTATCGGAAGTAATAAATATGAGATCTGATGTCCGTAAAAGCGAATATCCGTTTTAATGCTTTCATATTGGGAGATCGGCGGGAGTGTTCATAATATTACCAGATGACCTCTTTTTTCTCCTTCAATTGGCCGTTTTGAAAATAAAAGATATGGATATTGTAGTCAGTAATTATTGAAATCCATTCTTCCTCATTCCCCTTTTTGATGATCCTGAGATCTCCCGGTCTACCCGGAAAACCGTCGAATAAATAAAAAGTATATTCCGAACCGCCTTCGGTCCTGATTATTTCACTGAAAGTGATCCATTGATCTTTTCCTTTCCCTTCAGGCAATTCGATGATCCTTTTAGGATCTATGGTAAAATACATCTGCTCCCTTGTCAAATTATCCGTAATATGATGTTTTATTATATTCTCTACCGTATCATCATCGTAATTCTTTATATTAAGGAGATAATCCCTTTTCTGATCCTCGTTCAGCAGCCGGTATTCATTTTTTCCGTACTTCTCCTGCGGCACTTCCAGTATAATACATGTCCTTTCTATGCAGGAAAACAATAAAAAGAAAAACCCGTATATTAAAATATTTACGGATCTATTTCCCGTCATTTTCCATATTTCTCCAGTATTATTTTAAATATACCGAAAGGAGTGACTCCCCCGCTTTTAAGGAACCAAAATATCTCCCGTCATCTTCGGGTGTATTAATGAGTTGAGCATTGAGGCCCAGAAATGCATCCTTTCCGCCATTCGTCATGTATGAGAAAGAGCTGCCGCTCATTGAATCCTTTAATGCGGCTTCTTTCAGATCGAGCTCAGAAGGTTCGAGGGCTTCCGGGTATTTCCCTTTCTTCAACCTGTAGGTTTTCAATGCGAGAGCCGTTTCAAGGAGCTTTCCTTGCGACCGGCTCAGCATATATTTGAAAGCGGTAAATCTTAACCGGTCGGCAAATCCGTATCTTTCATTCTTCTTAATAAAAACCCCTTTAAATTCTGCATTGAAGGCGTTCCACGGCCGTCGGGTCTTCACTTCTCCGTCCATGTTCACTAGAGATCTGATCTCTTTTGCATAATCGAGGAAAGGCGAGAAGAACCCTCTGTAAGAATCCGTTCTGCATTTAAAATAATACCTTAATTTCTCCGGAAGGTTCAATTTATGCTCCGGATGGATGCCGTAGAAAGCATAGGCATAGTCAAGAACTGTACGGTTCCTCTCAAGAACCAGGAAAATGTCGATGTACAGGTCCGCGGCGTAATTGAGGTCCAGATCGGCAGAATCCTTAAGGCATTCCCGCAATCCCGTGATCTGGGCATCCTTCAATTTTATATTCTCCACGGCATATTTCATGCCTTCGAGCATATAGTAACGGGAGGGAATGGAAACGAGCTTCCCCAGAAGCTCCATATCGCCCCTGGAAATATCCTGGGCTGCATAATGTCCCGCGATAAGAAGCTCTATCCCCTTTTCGACTTTACCGCTTTGAAGATAGTGAACAGCGGAAACGGCAATGAACAGAAGCACTTTCTTCAATTTTGCCATATCCGTGAACCCGTCAAGGTCCTTGTGCTCTTCGGCAAGTGAAATGCTGCAGTATTTGCAATGCGCTCCATCGATGATCAATCTTTCGATATCTCTATTCTCAATTAATTCATCAAGAAGGGCACCCTCGACCCGGGATTTGAAATCATAATCCGAAATGAGACTGCTGTCCTTTATCCTGAAGTCCCTTACAGCAAGAAGATAGTGGTCCCAAGCATTGCCGTCTGTCTCATTTTCGTACTGGTCGCGGCTGTTCTCGTACTGGATCACATTGAAGTAGTTCTTCTGCGCCAATGCTATCTCGTGATATTTCTTTAATGATTTTTTTCCGATGACATCGGCGAAACAACCAATAATAACGGCAAGAGTAAGAAGGCAGGCAAGAATGCCGATTACCCAGAGCACGCCTGCTCCGGCCAGCTTCAAGATCTGCCCCGGTCCCCTTTTTCCACCCATGAAGCCTCCTTGATCCGGTTCTGCGCCTTATGAATTATAGCACTTTTCGAATAAATGTAAAGGAATAATTAATTTCCGCGTAAAAGAACTGACAGCCACGGCGAAGCATTTATACCTTTCAGTAATCGGGAAAGTTCCTTTTTCCTTTCTGAAGCCATTTTGGGAATGAAAACCTCCAGAAAACGGCAATAATGACCGAGCGCCAACGCTTCCTCAAACGGGTGCCCCAATTGCTTCAATATCCCGATCGCTTTTTCGAATTCAGACATCAGGGCCTTTATACGGTTCTTATCAAGTTTATTCACGACCGTTTCTGCCGTTGCCCTCAGAAACACGGCATTGGCGATGAGTTCGCTGTCCTTATATTCTCCCGCCTTTTCCAGCGCCGTTTCTGCAAACTCGAGTGGAAAACCCTTTTCCTTTACCGGTGAATGAAGCGCGAGTTCCGCTTTCATGAGAGAACATATGATCTCGAGCCTTTTTTCACCTATCTTCGGTAAGAGAACCTCCAGTTCTCCGTACTCCTTCCGTGCTTTCCGAACGTTTCCGCGCGCCAAATGAATATACCCGCATAAATAATGGCAATAACCCAAATTAGTATAATCCTTGATCTTTTCGCTGATCTGCCCTGATCTTTCGATCGCGTTCATTGCTTTTTCAAGATCGAATTCGATATAAAGTATCTTTGAGGCATTAAAGAGTATCGTGGATTGGAAAACGGGATCATTGATATCTTGAGCTATACGGAGCGCATGCTCAAAATATTTCTTTGCTTTTTCATATTTGCATCGTCTCATATAGGCTACGGCGATATTGTTGCTGGTTATCATCTCGCCCTTCTTATAACCGAGCTTCTTCCTGAGCCTCAGACCCTCCTCAAGGCATTCGAATTGTTTCTCGGTCTCCCCTGCTTTCATATACCAGGAGGCAAGCCAGTTATACGTGATGGAAGCAATGTTCAGGTCCTTCTTCTTAAGTGAGATCGCAAGGCATTTTTCATAGCATTCCCTTTCCTTTTCCGTGTCTCCGAGGCCTTCGTAGACGACCCCGAGATTGAGATAGACGGTTGGGCTGTCCCCTATGATGCCGAGTTTCTCCTTGATGGCGAGCGATTCTCCGTAATAGCTCAACGATTTATCGTAATCCTTCCGGAAGTAACACACAAATCCCATATTGTTCAAGGCATAGGAAAGCATCTCCTTATCTTTGAGCCGTTCTGCCGCTTCAAGCCCCTTTAAAGAGTACTCTTCCACTTTGGAGACATCGTTCATAATGGAATAGCATTCGGAAATATGAAGAAGACATGTTATTCTTTCCTTTTCATTATTTAAATGCTCAATAACCTTCATCGCGTCATCCAGTATCTCAAGAGACCTCTGCGGTTTCCCTACCGTATTGTAGAGCGTTGCCAGAGAGGAGGATGCCTTGATAAAGAGTTCTTCATTAATTTGTTTTTTTACGGTTCCCATAGCAGTTAATTATAAAGAATATTGGCAATTATTTCAATTCGAACGAAAAACGGAACCTGTCCGGGATGTGAAATTTTTAAAATAATGAAAAATATAGTAAAATAAACCGCACCCGTAGTTTAGCGGATAAAGCGTTGGCCTCCGGAGCCGAAGAGCAGGGGTTCGAATCCCCTCGGGTGCGCTTTTTTAGAAATGAAGTTCGGTTTTATACTTAAGTTTATATTTATCCTTTTGGTCTTCTTTCTGTTCTCCTTCATCCATTTCCTGTTCAGGCTTTCGCTTGAATCTGTAAACGCTTCCGTTATGCTTTCCTATTGTCTTCTTGCATTCATTATAATACTTGTATGCGGACGTGAAGCTATTAAAATGAACCTGCGCAAAGCGGATGTCATTGCATCCCTTTTTCATGTATTTGCTTTCCTTGCAGTTCTATTTATGCCATTTATCCCATTTATAAAATCCTCCCATCTCGCCGCAGTTCACTATACCGCCCTTTTTTCCCTCATCATCACGATATTCTATGCTGCCCTTTTCGAGGAGCTTGCCTATAGATATATCATATACGGGATCTTCAGGGAGAACGGGAGGATCCTGACAGGACTGATCGTATCGTCCCTCATTTTCTCGCTAAGCCATGCCGGGAATCCCGATATCAACATTTTCGGGTTTCTGAACATCTTCCTCTTCGGCGCGCTTTTCAATTATATCTATATCGTGCACGGCGATCTTGGTTATCCCATCATGTTCCATTTTTTCTGGAATATCCTCAATGCCCTTTTCATGCCCGGATATGTCAGCGGATTGTCGACGGATAAACTTATTGCCTATGAGCTCGGGGAAGAGGTCCCGCGCGTCTTTAGCGGCGGAGGTTTCGGAATAGAGGGCTCCGCGCTCTTGACCGTTCTGCTTGCCGGTTATGCGTTCATCCTGGTCAGAAAATACGGACTTGCTCCTCTTCTTCCAAAGGGACATACCGACCCCGAAGAAGGATCTTCAGAAGCTTCAAGCCGATGATAGCCGTTTCCCATAATGAGATCCGGGGAAGTTATCTGCCCTATCTGAGCGATGAATCTAAGCTTTCCGGTGATGCCGAGATGCTGTACTTCCCGGAGCATCCCGAAGAGTTGTCCGCAATATTATGCGAGTTATTCTTAACAGATAAGACTGCGACGATGCAGGGCTCGAGAACCGGTGTCGCCGGCGGATGTGTGCCTTTCGGCGGAACCGTTGTGAATATGGAAAAGCTGCGCTCGATAGAAATAAATGCAAAAACTGAAAGCGGTCTGCTCCTTAAGATCGGTCCGGGCGCTTCTTTAGCAGAAATGACCGCCTATCTGAAAAAGAATGGAGCCGATTATTTCTTACCCGTCAATCCGACTGAGGATACGGCATCTATCGGAGGGATGATAGCCACGAATGCTTCCGGCTCGCGTTCCTTCAGTTATGGCCCGATCAGGAAATATATCCGGGGCTTGAAAGTCTATATTCCCGCTTTCGGAGAATTAAGCATAAGAAGAAGCGAGATGAATATCAAAAAAGGCGTAATAAGGATCGGGAGCAGGCGATCCCATGCTTTTGAATCCTGGGACTTCCCGGACATCAAGAACAACGCCGGCCCTTACTATAAAACGGATATGGACCTTATTGACCTTTTCATAGGATCGGAGGGCATCTTCGGAACACTTCTTGAAGCGGATCTCCTATGCGTGAGAAGGCCCCGGCATGAGCTTATCCTCATGGCTTTCTTCCATAATAGACATGATGCTCTGAATTTTCTCGAGACACTTCGCCGTTCTCCCCGTATGCCTTCCGAGATAGAATATTTCGACGAGAATTCCCTTAGTCTGGCAAGGGAGGACCTTGATAAACTTCCCGCATATCCGTTCGAAGGCGCGCATGCGATCATGACCGTTTTTCTCTATGAAAAAGAGACCGAGATCGAGAATATTTATGAAATGCTCGAGAAGAGCTTAAGCGCTTCCGGAGGCAGTATTGACGATACCTGGACACCGGGAAATGAGACAGAAAGCACGCGGTTCCGCATTTTCAGACATATCGTTCCTGAAGCTGTCAATAGAAGGATCGCTGCCATAAAAACGGATGAACCCGCTGTTCATAAAGTAGCTTCCGATACGGCTGTTCCCGTGAATCTGCTCGTTCCGGCCCTCAATGAATATGATAAAGCCCTTTCCGAAAGCGGACTGGAGCATTGCATATTCGGCCATATCGGGGATGCCCATCTGCACATCAATATGCTCCCGCGGAACATAAAAGAACTTGAAACTGCTAAGGATACGCTGAGAAAGATCATGCAGACCGCAAAAGAAATGGGCGGAACGATCAGCGGCGAACACGGGATCGGTAAGATCAAAAAAGAATACCTGGCGTCTTTTTACGGCTCTGAGATCATTGCAAGGATGCGCGCGATCAAACATTTCTTCGATCCACATGCACTTCTGAACCCCGGAGATGTGTTTGACCGTTAGAAAGCCTTTTTTAATTTATACCGTTTTCGCCGTGCTTCTTTCTATCATGTTCCTTTTCTTCGGCGGGTATATCCCGACGGCCGTTTTCTGCAGAGAGCATATCAAGATCGGAGTTTTCGCGGAATACATTGCCGTAGAGGGAAAGTATTTATACAAGAACCCTCTCCCTTTCCCTGTCACACAGCATCTCTACACCCCTTTTCCCGTTGACGGATCACATCCTTTTCCATACAATATCGATCTTACGGCTGCAGATGAGAGCGGAGATGAGCATGATATCGCTCCCCTGGAATTATCGGGGAAGCTTTACTTCAATATCCGCTTGCCGGCAAAAGGAGAAGTGACCGTCCGCCTTTACTACCGCCAGCGCTCGCTGAACAGAACATGCACTTATATCCTGAAAACCACAAGAAAATGGGGAAGACCGCTTGAAAAGGCCGTATTTGAAGCGGAGTTCTTCGAAGGGACAGCTCCCGCCCATATCAACTACGGCCTCCTGCCAGCCGGCGAGAACAGATTTAAAAGCACATACTTTAATTTCATGCCCGAAAATGATATAATGATCTCATGGGAGTAAGCAATATGCCAAAAAACCTTCGGAGGATTTTTCTGTTTGGATTCATTACTATTCCGGCACTTACTTTTGCCAATAACGGCCCGTCTCCTCAATTGGCGGTCCTGGAGATCATGGTGATCCCTGTTATAGGTCTTTTCATGCTTATAGGCGGCACCTATCTTGTAAAACAGAAGAAGAAGAGAATGAACCTTCTTGGCGGGTTGGCCGTTATTCTGATGATCTTCTTTTCCGCTGCGCATAACGGCCTCGCTCTTCTTGTTGTGATCATCTTCTCGGTAATGGCGCTTTATAATGCGATCAGAATGCTGACATGGGGAATAATAGCGGCTTTCTCAAAAAAGAGACCGGAGCACCTTGAAAAGGCCTCGGGGATAAGGCTCGTCATCGCCGGCGCACTTCTTACTTATCTTGGCGTGATCTTTATTCTCGGTTCTCTCGCACTGGCCCGCTGGGACCCTTTCCGCAGCCATGCCCGATTGAGATCTCTCAAGGGGTTCGTCGAATTCCAAATAGCCTATTCCAAATATCCCGACAATATCGATGGCAGGTTCATGGATATAAACAAAAAGAATGCTGATGAACTGGCGGAGAAAGCGTTGATCCCGCCGGACAGCGGCCTGTTTCTAAGGAGGGACAGCACCGAGATAGTTTACAGTGAGGGATTCAAGGATTTCAAAGTAACGATGATACCGCAGAACCCTTTCCCGGTATTCCCTCTTAATCTGATATTCAAACAGAGCAGTTATTATGCAGATCAAACGGGCGTAATACGGAGAATCCTTGTCTCGGCTCCTAAAGCAGTATGCCCCCCGGACGCAGAGATCTTCTGGGAGATCACATCGGAACAGTTAGAATCGATGACCCATTTTATCGGCGGAAGGGCGTATGATATTTTCTATTCGACCGGGACCGTGAAGTAGTATGGAAATACGGAAGCGCGTTTTTTTCATCGTATTGATATTGTTCTTTATATTCGCCATAGGCGTTACAGGATACAGGATCATCGAAAAATGGAATTTTACAGATGCCTTTTTCATGACGGTGATAACACTGGCCACGGTCGGCTACGGGGAAACGCATCCCCTTTCCGAAACGGGACGGGTCTTCACCATATTCCTCATTATGGGCGGAATAGGTTTATTTTCATACAGCCTTGCCACTTTAGGCGCGATCATCGCGGAAGGCGAGATACTTAAACTAATCAGGAGAAGAAAGATGGAGAACAGGATAAAAGCCCTCAACGGGCATTACATCGTATGCGGCGCCGGCGACATCGGCATTCATGTCATCGAGGAACTTATTAAAACTAAAAGACAGTTCGTCGTGATCGATCCTGAAGGAACGAATGTGATCAAATACAAGGACCGCATCGAGTTCTACATCCAGGGTGATCCGGCAGAGGATATCATTCTCGAGGAATCCGGCATTGACAAAGCTGCAGGCATTTTCTGTGCTCTTCATAATGATAAGGATAATCTCTTTATCGTTCTGGCCGCAAGAAATCTCAATAAAGATATAAGGATCGTAACGGAATGCATCGAGGGCAGTTCCGTGAGTAAATTCTTCAAGGCCGGTGCCGACAATGTCATATCCACCAATCTGATCGGCGGTATGCGGATGGCTTCGGAAATGCTGAGGCCGAATGTAACGGATTTCCTCGATATCATGCTAAGGGATAAAAGCAATGTGCGGGTCAATGAGATCCCTGTATTGAAAGACTCCCCTTTCATCGGAAAGCCTGTTGACGAATTCAATAAGAATAATAAGGCATACATGACCACAGTAGCCCTGAAACGCGCTAAAGGCGATTATCTGTATCATTTTTCCGACGATATCCTGCTCGAGGAAGGCGACACTCTTATCGTTATCGCCGACCCGGAAGTCCTGAAGAAGGTCAAATAAAGCGAGACGCAGTGAACAACGAATAGTGAAAAGTGAACAGTGAAAAATGTGAAGAAGTTAAGAGTTGATAGTTAACAGTTAAAAGTTGATAATGGATAATTCAAGTCAAAAAAGATAACGGATCAACTCGTTAACTCGCGGGCGGTCCTCCGCCAACTCGTTAACCGCGTAATAGATAATACTTTCATATGCAACTCGCTAACTGAATAATAAAGCGAAGCGCAGCGATAAATGGCATATTCGATCATTATGCAGTTAAAGGGTTAACGTGTTAACGGGTTAGATATTGTATTAAATATTGATCTCCATCGTCACCGGGCAGTGATCCGAGCCCAATATTTCGCTCAGTATTCTGCAGGAGATCACCTTATCTTTAAGATCGTTCGAAACAAAAAAATAATCTAAACGCCAGCCTATATTCCTTTCCCGTGCCCTTGTTTTATAATCCCACCAGGTATATTGCTCCGGCCTGTCGTCGAACAGCCTGAAAACATCTGAAAATCCCGCATCGATGAACCTGTCGATCCATTCCCTTTCGATCTTCAGGAATCCGGAGACGTTCTCATTCTCCTTCGGGTGTGAAAGATCGATCTTCTTATGAGCGGTGTTCAGGTCCCCGCAGACGATGACGGACCTTCCGTTCCTTAGATCGGCCCGGCACTTCTTTAGGAAGGTTTCATAATAATCCATCTTAAACTTCAACCTTTCACCATCTCTTGAGCCGTTCGGAAAATAGATATTATAGAGGATAATGCCTCCGTTCAATTCGACGGAGATCAGCCTCCCCTCTTTGTCAAGGCCGTCTTTTCCCAAAGCATAATGGACCGCCTTGTGCGGACATCTCACGAAGGAGCAGACGCCGCTGTAACCCTTCTTTTCGGGTTCGGCAACATAGAGGGCGTAATCCGTTTCCTTCAGTTCGGCAGGGAATGATCCATAAGAAGCCTTTACTTCCTGGAAACAGAGGATATCGTATGCGCTCTTGAAAAGTGGTTCCAGAACGCCTTTTTTATGTATTGCCCTTATACCGTTGACATTCCACACAAGGATCTTCATTTATTTCTGCCTCTTCCAGATGAGAGCATACACTGCTCCTGCCGCTATTCCTGCCATATTACCGCGGAAATCATTGAAAAAATCGGTCATAAGATTCTCATATGCGTTCGTAGCCCCGATATCGCCGGGTCCGAGCCGGAAGAAGCCTTCTCCCGTCCCGAACATGGCATATCCCGCATATTCGATGAGTTCATTTAAAAGTCCGAATCCGAGCGTTATCAGCAAGGCGATGAAAATCCGCTCCAATATACGGGAGGGGAATTTACCGGTGTAATTGAAGGCGGCTATGCCGATGACAAGGGCGGATGTGAAATGGACATATGTATCGTATTCAAGCCCGAGAAAAGACATTTTGAAGAAACCGAAGGCGCCTAATGAATGAAGAAGCGGAAGGAAACAGATCATCGCGAAGATAAAGGGAGTGAGGTTGAAGATCCTTCTCAGATAATAGAGCGCCGTTATCACTGCGGAAAAGAACACTGCGTCCGCGGCCCATACCGGGCGGCCTGCTATAACGGCATAAGCGGATATACAGGTCTGAATAGATAAGAATGTCAGAAGTAATGCAAAAAAGGGATTCTTTTTAATAGTCCGCTAAACTATTAATACCCGAAATTGAGCGCAATACCCGGTTGGAAAAGGTACCCTTCATCCGTTGAAGTATTGATATCATTTAGATTGAAAGCGATCTTGTAGAAGCTCACTTCCGGCCTTAATGACAATTTTCCGAAATTCAGGCTGATGCCGATGAAACCGCCGTAGTAGTGTTCGGGGAATATCCCGTCGGAATCACTGCTTTCATCGAAATCGATATTATAATGCGTGTACATGTATTTCGGACCGAAGTATATCGTGATCCATTTTGCGGGGGTGAAATCAAGGATAGCGTTCACATAAACTCCCCATCCGCTCGTGAATATCAAACTCGTATACACGGCGCCGGCATTTATCGCGGCCCTGAACATCGATTCTCTGGGAAGCATTCTCCACTTGAAATCTAAGGCAAGGTTGGAGGAATAGAGTTTGAAACCGATGTCCATATTGTCAGCGATGCCGTATCTGAAGAACAGCTCAAGCATCTGGAATCCGCCGAGGAAACTGTTGGCGACATCTTCAGCGGTCGAGTCGGTATCCGAAGAAGTATCCATCTGAAGCGTTGAAAAACCCACGCCGCCGCTGAATTTCCCCTCCGGGACCGTATCGGCCGTCTGATAGGTCGACATCGAATAGCAGCCGCCGAATATCACTATAGCCAGAACGGCAATAAGAGAGACAAGTTTTCTTTTCATTCCAAAACCTCCATTAATTATATTTTAGGACAATCTTCGGAAAAAGTCAATAATATATGGGAAAAATAGACCCGCGGGAGCGGAGAAATACGCATTTACTCTTTCAAATGCCGCCGTCCAGAAGCGTGTCAGGCAGTTCATTATCCCGCGCAAGCCGTAATGCGCCGTTCTTCATTTCTATATATGAGAAGTTGACGATCCAATCGCCGGAGTTCATATAGGTCATCCCGTCCTTTTCGGTGAACACCGGAAAATGAGAATGTCCGAGTATCACGCCGTCATATCCGTAATGCCGGGCGAGCCGGAACGAGTTCTTTTCAAGAAAGGCCACCTCCTCCTTGCTGTGAACCGTGAATCTATCCGTTCTCGAGATCCTTTGAACATATCTTAGAAAAAAAACCGGCGGGACGATGAGGGACAGGCCGTACATGAAACTTCTTTGTGTAAGGGCTTTAAGAGCGATATAGCCGATATCCACCGGATTGAAGCCGTCCCCGTGATGGAAAAAATACTTCTTCCCGTGATACATCGCACCCATTCCTCTTTCATGATAGATATAGCCCTCGTCAATCAGTATCTTCCTGCCCCAGAAATCATGATTGCCCGGAATGAAATGCTTTTCCGGAGCGAATCCGCCCAATGCGGACAACAGTTCTTTATTGATCCCGTATCGCTTCTCGAGAGGTGTATAGAGAAGGTCGAAAATGTCTCCGAGAAGGATCGCGCAGTCGTATACTCCGCTTCTTTCACGGAGGAATTCCAGGAATTTCCTGCTGCCACTGCGGTTCTTCATCCCGTAATGAACATCACTTATGATAATAACGCTTTTGCCGGTCAGATCCGTCATAAGGTCAAGACAACAAGAAGAATGCCGAGAAGAAGGAAAAAGATCGCGGTTGCAAGTTTAACGCCCGCGCCGGCCTTCTGATAGAAGGCATTGAGTTTTTCCGAGGAAAGGCCGAAATAAGCAAGAATGAAAACGATGATGAGGGGTATGATGAAAAAAAGATTGTAAAGCAGGAGATACATCATCGCCTTTAAGCGGAATTCAGGCACTTTCATGACGAATGTTATAGTGGGGAGGTAGACCTGTCCCGTGCATGCAAATTCCACGAACGATATCAAAATGCCCGTTATGAAAGCAGAGACCCAGATATTTTTCGCTTCACGCCCGCGACGGATGATCGAGTGAGCCATTTTCTTGAGATAGTCAGGCAACTGCAGCACGGCCTCTCTCGATCTCCCCTGTTTGAATTTTATATAATCGAAAAAGGACAGGCCGGCAAAGATAAATACGACGGCAGCCATCGCGATATAGATGATCTTCGAGATGAGCGTGAACACGCCGAGTTTGTTGAAAACGAAGACGAGCCCGACACCGATAGCAAAATATGCTATGAAGATCGCCGCACAGAAAGCGATCCCGGTCATCAGGATCTCTCTTTTAGTCCTTTTGATGAGCGTTAAAAAAGAAATGAAAAAAAGGATCGTAGTGAAAGCGCAGGGATTGATGCCGTCAATAAGACCTGCGGCAACAATGGCAAAAACATTGAAGTGCCTGAAGCGCTCAATGATCTTCTGCTTCCCTTCCTCCGAATTATCGAGTTCGCGCCAAAAAGGAGGTGCGCTTTTGTATTTCCCGAGAAGTTCTTCGATCCTCTCTTTATCCATCTCATCCGGCATGAGAATATTATCCCCTATGACAAGTTTCGGAAAGGATGCCCTTTTTTCTTCGGGAACATTGAATCTCTCCTCGAGCATTTCGAGAAGTCCCGCGTGATCGGGAAGCCGGTATTCGTCAAGCGTGAACCCGTATCTTTTCTTCAAGATCGCGATCATCTTGTGCGCTTTGCTGCATTCCTTGCATCCCTCTGAATAGAAATATGCAGCATGAACGCGTTTAAGATCTTTTAAAGCCTTAACTTTATCATCTATCTTCGATTTATCCCAGACGGGTTCATTAAAAACGGTCGCACGGGCGATTATTCCGGAAATGGCCTCATTGTCTTTCTCCGTTGTTCCTGCAAGGAATGCAAAGAACTCCTCTGTATTGCCTTCTTCGCCCCAGAATAACCTGTTTCCGGCGATGAATTCCGGAAAATCCTCTCCTTTTCTGCCAATGGATTTTTCGCATAGAAGAAGCGCATCAAAATTCTCCGATACGGAGATCTCGTAGTATTCCGGAGTGAATCCGGTATCTGAGATCCTCTGCCGCCAGGCCGTATCGTTCAGGATCCTCGAGCAATGCTCACAGTCATAAGAGTAGAATACATGCAGGACCTTCGCGTTTTCCGCAGTCGCTGCCGCAAGAGCAAACAAAGTGCAAAGAACGCTAATTACCCTTCTCATTTCGTATATCCTTTTTAACTTTTTTAATGAATTCGAGGCGCTTTTTGAGCTTTTCCTCGTAACCTCTTTCATTCGGAAAATAGAACACCGTATCTTTGAGCGCTTCCGGCAGATAATCCTGTGCATTCACGGCGAACGGGAACTCGTGTGAATATTCGTAATCCTTTCCGTAACCGAGGTCTTTCATCAGTTCCGTGGGAGCATTTCTGATCACGAACGGTACTTCGAGGTACCCGGTCTCCGATATCGCTTTTTTCAGTTTCATCTCCGCTTTGTAAACAGTATTGCTCTTCGGCGCAAGAGCAAGATAGACGACGAGCTCCAGAATAGCAAGTTCTCCTTCCGGGGTGCCCAGGAAATCATAAGTACTCTTCACTGATACGGCGAGGTTCAAGGCATTGGGATCGGCAAGCCCCACATCCTCGCAGGCGAACCTGATCAGTCGCCTTACAAGAAATCTCGGATCCTCGCCTGACTGGAGCATCCTTTCCGCCCAGTAGAGCGCGGCATCAGGATCAGAACCACGGAGCGATTTATGAAGCGCTGAGATCTGATTGTAGTGTTCTTCTCCTCTTTTATCGTACCTGAACGTAGTGACCTTGATCAGTTCCTCTATATCCTCTTTCCCGAGATTACCTGAAGAAGAAGTGATCACCGAATGTTCAAGGATGTTCAAAGCGATCCTGGCATCCATCCCTGCCGCAGAAATGATCGTTTCAACGGCATCCAAAGAGACCTCGATATTCTTTCCGCTCCATTCCCCCATCCTTCCTATCGCTTTTTTCAATATCTCTTCCAGATGAGGCCTTTCAAGAGGATAAAGAACGAAGACATTTAAGCGGGAGAGGAGCGCGGAATTGATATGGAAGGAAGGATTCTCCGTTGTAGCTGCGATCAATGTGAGCGTGGCGTCCTCTACATAAGGGAGGAGGAAATCCTGCTGGGTTTTATTGAAATGGTGTATCTCATCGACAAAAACGATGCTTTTCTTATTCTTATTAAAAAGCCCCCTTGTCTCCTCCACGATCTTCTTGAGGTCGGGAATGCCCGAGGAAACAGCGGAGAAATGGTAGAACATCACATTGGTCATCTTGGAGATGATACGGGCGATCGTGGTCTTTCCGCATCCCGGAGGGCCCCAAAGAACGAAGGAGGATATATCCCCCGCATCTATCATTTTCCTGAAGGGAGAATCGGGCCTGGTTAAGTGTTCCTGCCCTATGAGGTCCTCGAAGTTCTGCGGCCTTAGCCTTTCGGGAAGAGGAGCTTTTGTATTCATTTTTAATTATATAAAATTCCGGGATTTTTTTCAAAAATTGGGATCATTTCCGCGCTTCGCCCAGAAGCCTGCGGGACTCCTTCTTGAGGACATCGTCTTTCAGTTGCTCGGCCAGTTCTGAGGCCTTTTCCAATGAAGCCGCGGCATCCGGCTTCTTGCCCAGAAGTAGTTCCGCCTCTCCCTTGTACCTGAAGGCCTGGCATACTCCCATTTTATATTTCATATTGCCGAATGCTTCAATGGCCTTCTCTAAAAACGGTATCGCCTCAGGATATTCCTTTAAGCGGATCCTGATCTTACCAAAATAGAGATTTGAGAATCCGATACCCTTCGGATCGCCGGTTCTCCGGCATATCTTCTCATATTCGGAAAAAAGAGGCGCTGCTTTTTCGTATTTCCTGTATTCATAATAAAGAAGGGCAAGATTGACGCAGACGAGCGCGCTCCCGTGATCATCGGCCAGTTTTGTGAACATCTCAGAAGCCCGGTTGAAAAGTCCCTTTGCCTTATTGTACTTCTTCCTGTTCTTGTAAAGGATCGCACAATTCAGATATGAAAGGGCTTTGCCGTAAACATACCCTATAGAATCGGAAAGCCGGAGCTGCTCCTCGGAATAATAGAGGGAGCGGTCGTAATCCCTGAGACGGTTATAGATGATGCCGATATTCCCGAGTGCGACAGCAGAGTGGATCTTATTGCCCGCCCGCCGGCTTATCTTCAGGAATTGCCCGTAATATTCGAGGGCTCTCTGATATTCCCCCAGATTCATATAGATGCTTCCAAGACAATTGCATATCTGTCCCCGGATAGTGTATCTGTTTCTGCCTCTCAATGATCTTGAGAACTCGATAGCGGCCATACCCTGCTTAAGTGCATTGTCCATATTGCCCATAGCATAGAGTACCCATGTTTTAGTTGCGCCGATGGCACATTTTTCGAATACTGCGGTTTGGGAGTTCTCTTTTATCATCGCTTCCGCCTTCTCTACGCATTCGAGAGCGAGCCGGTTATGTCCTCTGAGTTTATGGATATCCGCGTATTTACGCAGGGCGATAGCTCTTTGAAGGCGGGGCAAGGACATATTTTCATATACGCTATTATAATCTGCACCGGCTTCCTCATATTTCCCGAGATTCAGGAAAACATCACCCCTTGACAGAAGAGCGTAGTGCATCAGATCACGCAGGTCTTTCTTGTCCGATCTCACTTTCATATGATATTATACTTTTTCATACGATATAACGCAAGAGCGTTTGTTGTTCCGTATCTCCACGAAGTGCAGAATTTGAAAAAACACGCCGTTCATGGTATGATAAAGGGAAGCAAGGAGGAGGATATGGCCTTTAATCATTGCGCAGTAATAAATAAAAATGAGGAGAAGATGCTCCATTTTTACAGGGATATCCTGGGTTTTGCAGTGGATGGCGAGTTCATGGTCCCTGCTCCCCTCGCCGAAGAACTGTTCGGATACGACAAGGAATTTAAAGTGACCGTCTTCAAAAAAGAGGAGATGGTCCTTGAAGTATTCCTCATCACGGATATAGATATCCGGCCGCATCCTTTCAATCATTTCTGCCTGAACGTTGAAGATCTCTACGATTTCCTTGGCGTTCTGAAAAGAGCCGGCGTAGATATAATTGTGGGGCACAGGAAGGACCGTATCGTCCATTTTATAAAGGACCCCGTCGAAAATCTCATCGAATTAAAAGACAAGGAATGAGAGCGGCAAAGCCGCTTGAGAAGTGTTATTTTATTGCGGGTTGACAAGTGGCTTGTCTTAGAGTTAACGGGTTGAAAAGCAGTGGGGCACTGCAGTGAATAATGAAGAGTGAACAGTGAATAATAGAAATACAATTAGACAGTTATTCAGATAACGAGTTGGCAAAAAGTTTACCCGCGAGTTAACGGGTTCATTTCGTATTTATCATTCTTCATTCTTCATTTTTCATTGCGTTTCGCCCTTCATTCTCTTATCAGTTCCTGTTTTGAAAAGAAGAACCCTATCTCGTATTCGGCGGATTTGACTGAATCCGACCCGTGTATGGCATTCTCTCTGAGATTATGCCCGTAGAGTTTGCGTATCGTTCCCTCCGCGGCGTCCTCCGGATTGGTCTTCCCCATTAGTTCGCGCATCCGCGCGATGATATTCTCCCCTTCAAGGACGGCCACCATGATCTCCCCGGCGCTCATGAATTTGGTCAGGCCTTCATAGAAGACTTTGCCTTTATGGACATAGTAGAATTCCTCGGCCTGTTTTTTGGAAAGCTTCACTACTTTGCAGGCAACGATCTTGAATCCTTTGGCCTGAATCATAGAAAGGATATTTCCCGCTACATTCTCCTCGAATGTGCGGGGCTTGATCATTATCAAAGTCCGTTCGAGCATCATAGAAACTCCTCAAAGAACCGATGTATTATATAATTTAAAAATTTAATTTCAAGGGATTTCCGGCAAACAGCTTCTCTTCACGTTCCCAACCGTTTCACTGAACGGCTTTCTTCGTCCCCGGCGTATGAAGCGGAACACCTTTCTTACATAAAGGGCATTCATCAGGCTCCCAGGCGGGAAGGTCGAGCTTCAGAAGAGGATAGAAAGGGATCCCCGGCAGTTCAAAGCCCTTTGAACGGTCGATCAGTGAAGTCACGGCTATCACTTCGCAACCTATGCCCTTTATTATCTCGTGCAGTTCCAGAAGGGAGCTTCCCGTGGTTATCACATCTTCACACAGAAGCAGTTTATGTTCGGGCCCGATCTCGAAACTCCTTCCGATAGCGAGCTTTCCCGTTTTTCTTTCCGCGAACATAGCTCTTTTTCCAAGGAGCCGCGCCAGTTCATACGCGAATATGACGGCCCCCATGGCAGGGCCAATGACTATGTCCGCGTCCCCTAGACCGTGCCGTGCGATAAGTTCTTTTGCGAGTGCTTCCGCCGCAGAGGGATGTTCGAACACCCGGGCGCACTGAACATAATTTCCCGAATGCTTTCCCGAGGCCAATTGAAAATGGCCCTCCAGAAAAGCGCCGCATTCC